>JAKFYK010000003.1 GCA_021730905.1 Betaproteobacteria bacterium
GGATGGGGGTGGGGTAGTCTGCGCCTGGCACCATTTTCCACACAAAATGTAAGTACCCACTCTAAAAATAATATGAATAAAAACAAATACTTATATTGAACCCTCCTCTGCTATGCTTTAGCTATTATTTGAACCAGCACAGGACTCCACATGACCGACACCACGCCCAAGGCCTACCGCAACGAAGCGTTTCTCAACAGCCGTGACGGCCGTTCGCTGCGCATACTCGCCGAATATCTGGAGCCAAAAAGCCGCTTCGAACGCAACGAGGTCGATGACACCATCGTGTTCATGGGATCGGCGCGCACACTGTCGCGCGAGCAAGCCGAAGCCGCGCTGAAAAAAACCGAAGCCATGGGTGGGGACCTCGCTGCCGCGCAAATGGCGCTGAAAATGTCGGCTTATTACGAAGCGGCGCGCACGCTGGCGTTCCGCGTTGTGCAATGGGCCAAAGCGCTCGAAGGCACCGAGAAGCGCTTCGTGGTGTGTACCGGCGGCGGCCCCGGCATCATGGAAGCCGCCAACCGCGGCGCTTCGGAAGCACGCGGCATGAATGTCGGGCTCACCATCTCGATTCCGGTGGAAGAGTTCGACAACCCTTACGTCACACGCGAACTGGCATTTCACTTTCACTACTTTTTCATGCGCAAGTTCTGGTTTGCCTATCTCGCCAAGGCGGTGATCGTGTTTCCCGGCGGCTACGGTACGCTCGACGAGTTGTTTGAACTGCTCACGCTGGTGCAAACGCGCAAGATGAAAAAACCGCTGCCGATCGTGCTGTTCGGCACCGAATACTGGCGCGAGATTATCGATTTCGACGCGCTGGTGCGCCACGGCATGATCAACGCCGCCGACGTGTCGCTGGTGCATCGCACCGATTCGGTGGACGACGCTTACGACTACATCGTCAAGCAGCTCACCAGAGACGCGCTCGGGCAGCCGGGGCCGATGCTGTAATGCGTGTTAATACAACAGCACAGTCACGGCGCGCAGTGGGAGTGCGATAGGCGCGTTATCACGGCCCCTATGCGAGAACGCCGTCCACAAACGCGAAGCCCCGCGAGTGCATCGTGGGGCTTCAGGGTTGCCACTGATGTGGCTTGGGTTTCGTCACGTCACCGTGACGCGTGCCGGTGTTTGGTTACCGGCTATAAGGTAGCACTGTAGGATATTTCATCGATAGATCTAACCTCTGCTTCCGGCTGCACATTACGCCTGTATCTCCCCGCAGGGATAACAGTGGCACATCACGCGCCACGACCTTTGTCGTCTGCCCCGGTCCCCGACTCGAAACAATCCTCAAACATAGTGTCGAGGGTGGTCACCGCTCGTTCGCATCAGGTACACCCGCGAATCATTATCGGGGCGCGCACAACAGCAAACTTGAAGCCGCAACCGGATCAGTCGTTAGTTCGAAAATCCATCCCGAATCGAATAACCGAAGCGCTTCCAGTTGACTCCTTTCGCGAAGCAACGTCAAGCGCACGCGGCGACTATTTGCAGGCAAGTGTGACTTAAGTCCAAAAAATTTTACCTCATGCGATAGGACAAGTCGTGAGCGCTCGCTCAGAATGCAGGGCCGCGCTTCATCGGATGCGAGTAGCAAAAAACCGCAGTGGCCAGCGAATGCTGGATCCCCTGATGAAATAGCGATATATTTCATGTACTTCCCAAAGACGTACCATTTGCTTAACCTGAAAGAAGCATCATGAGCAAGCCCGAACCACTGTTCCCGTCCGCCGCCAACTGCCCCGACTGCGGTAAAAAAATACGCATCAAGTGGGCCGCGCCGCGCGAAGTCGCTGGCGGGCTCAGTGGACTGGGACACATGAAATGCCTGCATTGCGGCGCCAACCATGTGCGTGCTGTCGGCCCGGAAGCGGCCGTACAGACAACATCGCAGATGCTCGCCGCACAATATCATCAAGCCTGCGGTCACGATCATGGCCATGACCACGATCACATGCACGGCGTTTCGATAGTTCCCGGCAGCGACAAGTTCGCTTATATCAAACTGCCGGGCTAGATCCCACGCAGTGCCAGCGGCACGTTTTTCCCGAAGCGGTTTACAAAAAACTACTGATGGGCGGCGCCTGCGCCAAGGCTCATGGCTGGGCGCCGAATAGAGGCCAGGAGATCGAGCCGACACACCCTGCCGCTTGGCCGGTCACCGGAAAAATTCGACCTTCGCCTCGCGGAACCAGAGGAAATTTGCCGGCGCCACCGAAATCGGCCCGTTGATGGCAAACACAGCGATTTCGAACTTGTCGCCGGGAGACACGAGGTTGTTGCCGAGCACCAGGCGGTTGGGCATGTTGAAGCCCTGGATCGCGGCCGGGCTCGGCCGACCGGAGGCGCGCGGCATCTCGCCGTTAACCCAGATTTCGGCGTAGTCGTCGACAGTGATGTGCAATACCGTCTTCGCGCCGGCGGTGTCGAAGCCCGCAGCATTTGCCGGGATCGTCAACGTCGTGCGGAACCAGAAGAACGACACCATGCCGCCGCCCCGCTTGCCGCCCAGATCAGTGGGCGGAACCATTTCCCAACCCGAGTCGTCGAAGCCGACCAGTTCGGCATGGGGTTCGACGTCGTAGGTCGTCTTGTATTGCGGCCGCGAGTCGCTGAGCGCGGGACACTCGACGAGCTTTGCTTCCTTCGACCGCCACACCGCGCCGAACATCGCCGATCCTGCGTCGGTCATCAAATCGACGACATGCACCGGTGGCAGCAATGGCGCGAGCGGAGGCTGTGGCTGCAGCAGCGGCGGGATCGGCGGCGGCCGCGAATGCGTGGGCCGGATGTACTTGCTCGGAGGCATCTCTGTGTCCTTTCCGTTGGATCGCTAACTGTAAGCGCGCTTTAGGGGGCGAGGCTCGTTCCCTGATTCGCCGCCCGCTGTCCGCGAGCGCATCACGGCGCCGGCTTCGGAAACGCTCCGACTTCGGCGAAGAACTCCCTATACTTTTCCACGCGCTGATGGAGGAACTTCAGGTAATCCGGACCGGCGAGGTACCGGTCCTCGTAGAAATGCTTCTTCGCGTGCTCCTGCCATATCGGCGACTTATGCGCGCGCTCGAGTACTTTTTCCATCATCGCCGCCGTCTCCTTCGGCACCCCGGCCGGGAAGACGAAGCCGCGGATGGTTCCCTCATCGATCTTGTACCCCGCCTCGGTCGCGGTGGGCAGGTCCGGGAGCTGCGGCATGCGCTTCAGCGACGTGACGGCAAGCACGCGCAGCTTCTTCGCTTCGAGCAGGGCCAGGCCTTCGCTCAGGTTCTCGGTGGTGAAATGCGTATGACCGCCTGCGACCGACAGCACCGCTTCGCCGCCGCCCTTGAACGTGACGAACTTGAACTTCGCGCCCGGCGCAAGCTTCTCCAGTTCGTGGATGACTATGCGCCCCGAGCCGAGCGGGTTGGTTATGGCGCAGACGATGGTGTCGGGCGCCTTCCGCGCCGCTTCCGCCAGATCCCTCAGCGTCTTGTAGGGCGTATCCGCACCCACCATGACAGCCTGGGGATCGACGGCGAACAGCGCAAGCGGCGTGTAGTTTTCGAGCCCGATGTTGACGTCGGCCCGCGCCGCCATGATGGCGATGGTACCGGTTGCTGCGAGCATCACGTAGGGATCACCGCGCTTGGTCTGGAAGTAGTTGTATGCAATGAGGCTCCCGCCGCCCGTCCGGTTCTGAACCACGAACGGCTGCGGCAGAAGCTTCTCGCGCTGGGTAATATGGGCGAGCGCCCGGGCATAGATATCGGTCCCGCTGCCAGCCGAAGTCGGCGAAACCAGTTCAATTGGCTTCGTTGGGTACGCTTGGCCACTTGCCGTTCCGCATACGCCTGCGGCAAGCACACCGCTCACCACCCATGCAAGTACACCGGGGTATTTCGCCATGTTGATCTCCTCCGTGAAATTTCGATCTCATTGTGCATACCATTCCCGCGCCTCCGGGTCTTCATTTCGCCTGATCCTCGTCGCATCATGCAGCCCGCGGTCGGGATAGAAAGTATCTCTGCCATTGGCGGCTGCGGTCAACAACAGATTGCGACAACAAGGGGCGGAGTACCATTTCCGTCACAGTCCGGTAGCTCGGCTTTCGGCCCCGATAGTGCCGGCCACAGGCGGCACGTCATGTAAAGTTTGCAGTTCCGCCCGTTTGCTTTCATCCTTCGTCCTTTGTTTGCTTTCATCCGGCCCTTTCCATGACTTCTGCCTCAAGCCCCAACTTCCAGCCTGCGCAAGCCGCATTCCGGCCCGCGCCCTTTGAAAACCGCTACATCGAAGCCAACGGCGTCCGGCTGCACTACCTCGACTATGGCACTGCCGGCCGCACGCCGATGCTCTGCCTGCACGGCGGCGCCGTGAACGCTCACTGGTTCGATTTCGTCGCCGCCGGCTTCACCGCCAACTACCACGTGCGCGCGTTCGATCAACGCGGCCACGGCGACAGTGCCTGGGCGCAGCCGCCGGACTACAGCTACGAGCGCTACGCGGCAGACGTGGCGCAAGTCGTGGAGCAGCTCGATCTGCGGGATTTCGTGATGGTGGGCCATTCGATGGGCGGGCTGGTGTCGCTCGTCTACGCGGCGACCTATCCTGGCCGGGTGAAAAAGATCGTCATCGTCGATTCAACGCTCGTCGCGACACCCGATCGTGTCGCGGCACTGCACCAGGTTGGCGGGCGCGAGGGAAAGAGCTATGCAACGCGCTCGGATTTTGTGGACAATTTTCGCGTGCGCCCTGCGGGCACAACCGCCGCGCCGGAAATCCTGCGCTACCTGGCCGAGCGCAGCGGGCGGCAGGGATCAGATGGTCTGTGGCGCCACAAGTTTGACCGGAACGTATATTCGAAGCGTGTCCTGCTCGACATCCCGCCGCACTGGAACCGGATCGGCATACCGGCGCTGCTGGTCAAAGGGGGCCGCAGCGACCGCATCACACCCGCCATCGTAGCCGACGCGAAATCCCGCTGCCCGCAGGTCGATCTGGTCGAAGTCGCCGGCGCTGATCATCACGTCACGCTGGACAACCCCGGCGGGTGTATCGATGCCGTGAACGCCTGGCTGGGACATTAGAACGCATGCCTCGATTCCGATGGACTCCCCTCGCATCATCGCACATCACATCGCAGCGAACGGCTCTATACCCAATCATCCGCGCTGGCCGCTGCTCGTGTACCCGGGCGTGGTTGCGATTGCCGAAGCAGACCCCGCTGCGGCTTTCGAGGAACTGTTCAACCACAATGGCTGGCCGGCAGCGTGGCGCGACGGCATTTATCCTTTTCATCACTTTCACTGTGATGCGCACGAAGTGCTCGGTGTCTACAGCGGCGAGGTGACAGCACAGTTCGGAGGGGACGACGGGATTGTGATTACCGCGCGGCCCGGCGACGTGATCGTGCTGCCCGCAGGCACGGGACACAAGAAGCTCTCATCGTGCGGTGCGCTGGGGATCGTCGGCGCCTATCCCGCGGGCCAGCATCCCGACATGTGCACACCGTTGCTGTCGAACCTGAAACGCAGTGCAGCCGCTGTAGGGCGCGCGGCACTACCGCAACGCGATCCGGTCTACGGCGAGGGCGGGCCGCTGTTCAACCATTGGAAATGAAAGACTCGTGGCGCACGGAAATCGCGGGCTCTGACCTAATTTCTCTATTTCTCTTATCGCCGTTACCGCGCTAACTGGCGGACGCATCGATATCGCCCCGGCTCCGCCGGACCGTGGATTCCACACATCGAGGGCGGGCCCAACGTTAGGCTGGTCGCCGGCGCTGCAGCCATTGCCGGGACCCGAACGGCTATATAATGGACGTAAAGTTCAAAATGTGTCTATCCGCAGTAGCGCCATCACTACGAGGAGGAATGGCATGAGAACAATTCGAGTGTTCGCCGCATTCATCGTCACGACGCTGTGCGCCGCAGGCGTCGCCTGGTCGCAGGCTTATCCCGCCAAGCCTGTGCGCGTGATCGTCCCATTTCCCCCGGGAGGAGCGAACGACATTGTGGGGCGTATCGTTTTGTCGAAACTCTCGGAGCAGATGGGCCAGTCGTTCGTCATCGAAAACCGTTCAGGCGCGGGGGGCACATTGGGCTCGGCCCTCGTGGCGCAAAGCCGGCCCGACGGCTATACCTTGCTGGTACAAACCACCGCCTCCCACGTCTCCAACCCGCACCTGTACAAGAAGCTGCCGTACGACGCGCTGGGCGATTTCGTCGGAATAACCCCACTTTCGAGGCTGGCCGCCGTCCTAACCGTGCATCCCTCGCTGCCGGTGCGATCTGTGAAGGAGTTCATCACGCTGGCACAGAAGCGCCCGAAAGAAGTTCTCTTCGGCCACGCCGGCTACGGCAGCTTCATCCACCTGAACACGGTACTCCTGGAATCCATGACGGGCATCAAGATCACCCATATTCCGTTCAAAGGCGGCGGCCCCGCAGTTGTGGGCCTGGTGTCAGGGGAAACCCACGCCATGACCGCAGGGATCGGCGATATTATCGAACATATCAAGGTGAATCGTGTGCGCCCGCTGGGGGTAACTTCGGCGGAACGGGTGACGCAGCTCCCGAATATTCCGGTGATCGCAGACACCGTCCCGGGTTTCGAATGCGAGACCTGGGTCAGCATCCTTGCACCGGCGGGAACCCCCAAGGCAATCATCGATCAGCTCAACGCCGAACTCGGCAAGGCGATGCGCGATCCCGGGATTGCCTCGAGGCTGAGCAGCCTGACGTACGACGCTGTGCACAGGGCGCCGGAAGAGCTCGCCCAGCGCCTGAGGGCAGATTACGAGAAGATAGGCAAGCTGTTCCGCGAGTTCGGCGCGAAGCTCGATTAGCCGCGCCCACATACTCGCCTGCTGGGGTGAGTAATTGCGCCGGTGAGGCGCTGTACTTGCTCGCGCTGGGTCTGGTAGGAACTCAACGAGTGGTGCGGTAAGCTTGGGGCATGACAACCAAAATCGCGTCATCCGAGGAAAAGAAAACCAATCCCCTCCTCGCGCTGACGGTGCGCGACTTTCGCCTGTACTGGCTGGCGTTAGTCACGCAGGTCATCGGCCAGCACATGTTCGCGTTCACGCTGGGCTGGCTCGCCTTCGAGATCACCGGATCGCAGGCGCAACTGGGTTTTATTCATCTGTGCGGTTTCGTGCCGCAGTTCGCACTAACGCTGCTGGGCGGCGTGCTGGCCGATCGCATCGATGCGCGCAAGCTCATCGGCATCGCGCAGATCAACGCCGCGATCGCCATGATCCTGGTTGGTGTGACAGCGCTGCTCGGCGTGACGCAGTTGTGGCACCTCGCGCTGGGTGCGTTTCTGTGGGGTTTCACGGCCGCCATCGACGAGCCCGCGCGCGCGGCGTTCTTTCCGCGCCTGCTGCCTCGCCCGCTGCTGCGCTCCGCGGTGCCGCTGATTTCCATGGCGTTCGGCAGCAGTCGCGTGATTGCCCCGTCGATCGCGGGATTTCTCATCGCCGCGGCGGGCGCGCCGATTACTTTTCTGCTGAGCGCGGCAGCGGTCAGCACCATGGTCGCGGTGCTGTTTCTGGTTCGCCCCGCGCACGTTGCAGCGCATTCGCATGGCAGCCTGCTCGACAGCTTCACCGACAGCCTGCGCTATATCCGCGCCAACGAAGCTTTCGCCCGGATCATCGGCGTGGCGCTGCTCCATGCCACGTTGGCTATGGGCTTCATCCACGTGCTGCCGGTGTTTGCCAAATTATTGCAGGTCGATTCGCGGGGACTAGGCTTTCTTGCCTCCGCCGCCGGTATCGGCGCGCTGGTCGGCTTCATGTCCTACAGTTGGCTGCAATCGCGCATCTCGTGGCGCAACCTGATCGTGAGCGCCCTCACGCTCTACAACGCAGCGCTGATCGGCCTCGCCTTCAGCGACTGGTACTGGTTTTCGTTTTGCATGATTCTTGTCTCCGGCCTGTGCCATGCCTATTTCCTGACCTGCGCGCAAGTGATGCTGCAAACGCTGGTCGAGGACCATTACCGCGGGCGCGTGATGAGTGTGTTCGCGCTGGTGTGGAGCCTGATGTTCCTGAGCGGATTCCTGTTAAATCTCGCCGGTGAGTGGGCGGGGCCGCGCCTCGCGCTCGCGGGAGGTGCTGTTATCATGCTGGCTTACGTATGGCTGTCGCTGGTGCGCGCGACGGCGTTGAAGCACGTCGTCCTGGCGCCCAAACCGGGCTGAAACATCAAACCACTTTACACAGAGGAGCTTCACCGATGACGATTATTGATTCCCAGGTCCATGCCTATGAGGCGAACACACCGAAACGGCCGTGGCACAGCGTGCCGAACTGGCCTCCCAGCGCCACGGGCGACGAGACCGTGGCGGCAATGGACAAGCTCGGCATCGACGGCGCGATTTTCATCTCCGCGTTTTCCATCTACCGCTATGACGCCAGCTATGCGGTGGAGGTGCAACGCAAGCATCCCGGCCGCTTCGCCCTCGTCAAACCGGTGGACCCGGACAATCCGGCGGTGGACGATGTCGTCGCCGAATGGAAGAAGACGCCGGGCACAGTCGGCATCCGCATCATGCTGACGAAGGATCCCGGCCGCGACCGTGCCTTCGACGATCCGGGCCTGGACCGGATTGCACGCGCGGCCGTCAAGCACGATTTGCCGGTCAACGTCCTGTTCTGGGACAACGTGGACGCAGGCACAAAACTGATCGACCGCCACCCCGACACGCGCTTCATCATCGATCATATCGGCATCCTGCAGCCGCGCACGCCGCCCGCCCCGCCGCAACCCTGGGCCGACCTGCCGAAAGTACTGGAACTCGCCAAGCGCAAGAACGCGGTGATCAAAATCAGCGGCGCCTGCACGCTGTCGCAAAAACCATATCCCTTCCCGGACATCTGGGACCCGCTTGCCCGCATCTTCGACGCCTGGGGTTTCGAGCGTTGCCTGTGGGGCACCGACTGGACGCGCGCCTTCGCCGTCGTCAACTACGAACAGGCCGTCGAGCCGTTCCGGCTGACGGACCGCCTGAGCGACAGTGAACGGGCGATGCTGATGGGCGGTGCCTGCGCCAAGGCTTATCGCTGGTCGCCGAAGAAAGGCTAGAGCCTATTTCGGTCAATGCGTGCTGATCCGCCGGCGCTCAGCAGCCGGCCACGCACTTGCCCTTGCCGTCGAACTCCATGGTGCGTCCGCTAATGGCGAGGTGAGCCGCCGGCTTGAGCTGCTTGATCAGCGCCGCTGTGCGTGAAGCGGGCCGCAAGGTTCCGCCTTCCGTCACCGGCTCGTTCGGATGCGTGATGATCACCGAAGCGGGCTTGACGAGTTCATTCATCGCATGCGCGCCGGACACATAGATGCCCGGGTTGAGCCCGAGATTGAGCACGGCGAGGTTGGCCTTGTGGAATTCGTTGATGACCGTCTTCATCTCGGAATGGATGCCGGTATCGCCCGACAGATAGACAGTCAATCCGTTGGTGAACTTGACGACGAAGCCCGTGGCAGGGCCGTACTCGAGTACGGCGCCGTCCGCCTTCAGCGCAGCGCGCTGCGCCTCGGAGAGTAGCGCGGGCGGGGCATTGTTCACGTGCGACGCGTAGACGATGGTGATCTCAACGCCCCGCGGCGCATCGGCCGTCTTGGCGACAAATATGCCGCCGAGATCGGTTTGCGACGCGCATATCGTGGAAACCGGCACGGTGGTCACGCCACCGGGTTGCGGGCAGAAGCCGATCGGCTTGCCGCCGCGCATGCCCTGAACCTTGTTGCCGACGAAACCTCCCATGGCGCGGGTCATCACCATCGCCGCGTTCTTCGCCGCCACGACTTCGGCAGTGGTGGAATTCGGCGCGGGCACCCTTTCCGAATTCGCACAGGTGCCAGCACCCGGTGCGGTCAGCTTCTGGTCGCCGACGTGGTCGCCATGCATGTGGCTGAGCAGCACCATGTGTATCGTCCCCAGCCGCGAATCGTCGCCGCCCGTCACGTTGTGCGCGGGATCATATAGAAATCGCACGCCGGTCGGGTCCTCGAAAATGATCGCGCGATCGTTCGCGCACAGCTCGCCGGGGTGAGAACCGACCGGCGTTATCTTCACGTTCTGGGCAAGGGCCGGGAATGCGGCGAGCGTAAGGGCGATTGCTGCACAAGCGAATTTCATGTTGATCCTCCAGGAATGCATGTTGTTGGTAGAACTCAATTCAGAAATGAGTTCTAGTTGTCCGGCTCGGTGTGAGTTTGACACCTTAACCGAGTACCCGTTTTTTCACCGCCTCCGGCGAGCCCACGAGATCCATGTCCGCAAGCGACGGCCTGCACTGCCACGGGTCAATGCCGAGCAGCACGCCGATGATCTCCGCGAACGCGCGGTGCAGCGGCGTCGCGATCCCCGCCTGTTCAGCAAGCTGCACGCACGGCACAATGGCGTAAGGCAAATCGTCCGCTGCCCACGCGCGCCAGATGTCGGGGTGGAAGGGCGGGAACGATTTGTAAACAGGATTCTGCATCGCCTCGTAAAAGGTGTTGCTTTTGAAGCTGTAGTATTGGTCGATCGCCTTCGCCATCGGCGTGTGCTCGACGCCGTAGGCTTCGCACACCAGCTTGCGCTCGGCGTCGAGCGCATCGCCGAGCACGCCCGCCGCCGGCACCACGCCCTCCTGATAGAAGCCGAACTGCCTGCCGTCGAGTTTCGCGCGCTCCATCGCACCGACGTTCGGCAGCACCATTGCCGGATGCACGATCAGATTCAGGTTCTCAAGCCCGGTCTGCATCACCGACGTTGCCGCCGCGAAATCGGGAAACAGCGGTTTCAGCACCGCGAGCGCTTCGCCCGCGCGTGAAGCCGGCACCGTCGCAATGCGTATGCCCTTGCGCAGTCCTTTGGGCGTCACTACCGTGCCGTTGATGCGCGCGGCATGCGTCGGCGCGGGCGCTTCAGTCACCAGCACGTCTTCGCGACCCGCCTTGCGCAACAGCGGTGTGAGGCGCGCCGCCGGCCAGTAACCGTGGCTCTGCACGTGCACCACGGCGCCGCGCGCGAACTCGGGAATCATTGCGCTGAACTTTTCTTCGAGCTGACGGATGTCGACTTCGATCACCACGGCCTCGGCATTCTTCAACGCCTCCGCAGTGGTGTCGCAGATTCTTGCGAGTTTGGCGAAGCCGGTCTTCTTCGAAATGAGGTGCTTCGCCTCACCGTCGACGGTAAAGCCGCCCGCTTTGCGCACTTCCGGAAGCAACGCCTTATGCTCCGGGAAAACCGTAAAGCTCACCTCGTGGTCCGACAGGGTGAAATCCGCCGCACACACGGCGCCGATCGCGCGCGCGGTATTGCCGATGACTGCGACTCGTGACATGCAATTTCTCCTTGACAGGGTTGTTACCCTGGACGTGCGCCCGGGTGCAAGCAGACCGGCGTGATCTCCACATTCCGGGCGAGGGCCAGAAAGGCGGTGAGCGTAAAGGTGAGTGCCGCACTTGTCAAAAGTCATGAACATCTCCTTTTGGCCGCCTCCCGATGGGCAGTGCTATGCTTCGTTCTCGTCCTGCCCGCGCGAGGTGGTTCATGAACGACAGGCTTCCCGCAGCATCACCGATAACCTCCGCCTACGCGAAGGACGGTTACTTCTTCCCGCACGACGTACTCAGCGAAGCCGAGGCGGCAGCGCTGCTTGCCGACCTTGAGGCCGCAGAGGCCGAGGTCAGCGGTGACCGCGCGCGGCTATCGCTCCTGCGCAGCTATCCGTCGCAACTGCTGCCTTCGTTCGCCGGACTGATCCGCCACCCGCGCCTGCACGACGCCGCGTCGCAGATCATCGGCCGCGACCTGCTGGTGTGGAGCTGCGGCTTTTTCATCAAGGAAGCGGGCTCCAAAAGCTTCGTGAGCTGGCACCAGGACCTCAACTACTGGGGCCTCGACGGGGAAGATGAAGTCACGGCATGGGTTGCGCTTACACCGGCGACGGTTGAAACCGGCTGCATGCGCTTTGTGCCCGGCAGCCACTTGAAGCGCGATGTGCCGCATGTGGACAAGTTCGCGCCGGACAATCTGCTCACGCGCGGGCAGGAAATCGCGGTCGAGGTGGACGAGGCGAGTGCTACGAATGTGTTGCTGCGCGCCGGGCAGGCCTCGTTTCACCACGGGCACATTTTCCATGCCTCCGGCCCCAACACCACCCACGCGCGCCGCGTGGGTGTCGCCATCCGTTACGTGGCGCCGTCGATGAAACAGGTCTCCGGTGACAGGCTGCTGGTTTCGCTGGTGAGCGGCGAGGACCGCCACGGACACTTCGAGCACATGCCCGCGCCCGCGGGCCGGTTGCTGGCGGAAGACTTTGCCTATGCCAAGCGCAACGCGGACATGAAAAAGGAGATCCTCTACAAGGGCGTCAAGGACGAACTGGTCAAGGTGAATCGCAGAGCCTGAGAGGCAAAAGAAGAGAGATAGGATTTTTGTAGTATCACGGGACACACATCAAGCTTTCGGAGGAGACATGGATACGCTAGAGACCCGAATTGCCATCAAACGCCTGCATCCGCTGTTCGTCGCCGAGGTGACCGGCATCGATCTGACAGTGCCCGTGCCGCGCGAGGATTTCCGCGTGATCTGGGATGCGTTCAACGAGCACCAGATCCTCGTCTTCCGGGATCAGCATTTCGACGACGAATCGCAGATCGCGTTCAGCCGCCACTTCGGCACGCTCGAAACGATGATTGCGCACCCCGGCAACGACTGGAACCCGGGGCACATCTCCGTCATGACCAATCTTGGCAAGGACGGGAATTTCCTGCCTCCCGACCATCCGGCGATGCTGCACCGGGAACGCAATGAAGCGTGGCACAGTGACAGCTCGTTCAAGCCGGTGGCGGCGCTCGCGTCGCTGCTCGCGTCGCGCATCGTGCCGCCGGTCGGCGGCAACACCGATTTCGCCAGCGCGCGTGCGGCCTACGAGGCCTTACCCGCCGAGCGCAAGGCCGCGCTCGAAGGTCTGACCGCCCTGCACCGCATGACCTACCGGGACATGGACAACGACAAAGGCTACAAGGAAGAGGACAAGCAGCGCCACGTCGTCACGCACCCGGTGATCCGCACCAATCCTGTCAACGGCCGCAAGGCGCTCTACGTCGGCTCGCATGCGCAGGAGATCGTCGGCATGCCGCCGGCGGAAGGGGCCAGTCTGCTCGACGAGTTGACCGCGTTCTGCACGCAGCCGCAGTTCGTCTACAGCCACCACTGGCGCGACGGCGACGCGGTGATGTGGGACAACCGCTGCACGCTGCACCGGGCGACGACTTTCGACAAGACCCAGTACAAGCGCAAGCTGCATCGCACGACTATTGCGGGAAAGACGCCTGATAGTGCGTTTGCGAGGATGCCGGGCGCGTGAGGCGATAGAGGTTAGCGTGTACTGTGGCACAGGGGGAAAATCGAGCTTGATCCCTTTAACTGTTGCATACAGAGCTTTGCAATACACCTAAGTGCGAATTGGCACTCGACGGGAGAATTTTATGGCTGATGACAACTTGCTTAGGGTTACCGGTATCCGAGTGGATGGGCTCTTTGATCGATACTCACATAATGTGGCTGCCTATGCAAAAGTTTCTCAATCACTTGACCAGTCTTTTCCTGAGCGACTTTTGAAAAGCAATCAATGGGGGGGTCTTTCGCCAGAGACTCTCAAAAATAAAATGCAAGAATTAGAAATAAAACGTCAAAATCTTAGGGAAATAGGTGTCAGGTCTTGCCTATTGCCTCAAGCTTGAGGCAATAGGCAAGACCTACCCCTAATCAAGTAACGGTCCCGATGCCAGCCGCGAATTGATCAACAGTAGCGCGGCGGAGTAGCCTCTCGTCATGGACTCCCTGATCACCGCCGCCGCACGCGCCCTCGCCGCCGGCGATGCGCTCGGCGTGCTCAAGCATATCGCCCTGCGCAACGATCCACCGGCACTGGCCCTGCGCGGCATCGCCATGGCGCAGCTCGGTGAATACTCGCGAGCCCGCGAACTGCTGCGGCGAGCTGCCCGCGGCTTCGGTGCGCACGAGGCGCTGGTGCGTGCGCGATGCGTCGTCGCTGAAGCCGAAGTGGCGCTGGCCATGCGTGATCTGAATACTTCGCCGCGCGCGCTAGCAGCGGCGGCCACCACGCTCGAAGCGCGCTCCGATCGCACCAACGCGCTGCAGGCGCGGTTGATCGCGGTGCGCCGGCTGTTGCTGCTCGGCCGTCTCGACCAGGCTGCTGATGCGCTGGCACACCTTGATACACGCGGAATGCCACCATCGCTGGCGGCGGTGGCCGAATTGACTGCTGCTGAGCTGGCGTTGCGATCGTTGCGGATCAGCGCGGCGCGAGATGCGCTTGCCCGTGCACGCGAGGCGGCTGAACGCGCACGCGTGCCAGCGCTGATGGCCGAGGTGGCAGAGTTGCGTGCCACGCTTGACCGTCCCGCAGCGCGGTGCATGTCCGCTATCGGCGAGCAGACGTTGCGGCTCGCAGAGGTCGCAGAATTGTTGGAGTCGGGCGCACTGGTTATTGATGCCTGCCGCCGCGGATTACGCGCAGGCGCTGTGTGGTTGCCGCTGGCGCGCCGTCCGGTACTGTTCGCATTGGCACGCGCGCTCGCCGAGGCGTGGCCTCACGATGTTGATCGGCAAGCCTTGATTGCCTGCGTATTTCGCACGCGCCGCCCCGACGAGTCGCATCGGGCGCGCCTGCGCGTCGAGATGGGTCGATTGCGCGCGCTCGTAGCATCGCTGGCGCGCGTCGAGGCTACCGAGCGAGGCTTTGCACTCAAGCCGCGCGGTGCGCGCGAAGTCATCGTTTTGGCTCCGCCCATAGCCGGCGATCAGGCATCGCTGTTGGCGCTGCTCGCCGACGGCGCGGCGTGGTCGACCTCGGCACTGGCGTTGGCGCTCGGCGACAGCCAGCGCACCGTGCAGCGCGCGCTCGTCGAACTTGAAGCCGCCGGGCAGGTGCGCTCGGTCGGGCGGGCGCGCGCGCGCCGCTGGCTGGCACCGCCGCTCACCGGATTCACGACAATCTTGTTACTCCCCGCTGCGCTCCCGCTCTAGTAAAGTGCCCGTGTCGCGCTAATCCAAGGGCGCGTTGTTAGGAGACAGTGATGAGCAATGAGCAAAGCAAAAACAAATCGGGGCCGGCCGTGCACAAGGCCGAGATCGTGCGTGAATATTCCTTCGCCGGCACTGACAAGATAGCAGGCGTCACCTACGACGGCCGACGCGTGTGGGCCGCCACCGGCGCCAGGCTGATTGCATTCGATCCTCAGGACGGTAAACCCACGGATACGCTCGACGTCGCCTGCGACGCCGGCACTGCCTTCGACGGCAAGCACCTCTACCAGATTGCCGAGGCGCGCATCGACAAGATTGACCCCGCTACCGGCAAGGTACTGGCATCCATTCCCGCGCCCGGCAACGGCGGCGATTCGGGCATGGCCTGGGCCGAAGGCAGCTTGTGGGTGGGAAATTACCGTGATCGCAAGATCAATCAAATTGATCCCGCGACCGGAAAAATCATTCGCACCATCGAGTCCAACCGTTTTGTCACTGGCGTGACCTGGGTGGACGGCGAGATGTGGCATGGCACATGGGAAGGAGACGAAAGCGATATCCGTCGCATTGACCCGCAAAGCGGCGAGGTGCTCGAACGGCTGCAGATGCCGAAGGACGTTTTTGTCAGCGGGCTGGAGTCCGACGGGAAAGACCTCTTTTACGCAGGCGGAGGCGGGAGCGGAAAAGTCCGCGCGGTACGACGTCCGAAAAGAGTCGGATCGGGCGCAAGGAGATAGCCATGTGTCCAGCATGTATCGCAAGCATGGCCTGGATCGCCGCAGGCGCAGCGTCCACCGGCGGTCTTGCCGCCGTGGTGGTGGGCAAGTTCTGCGGCAGGAAGGCCAACAATCAGAGCAGTGAAATAAGAGATGATCAAGGAGACAGACATGGATATGGAAACACCGAAAGTGGTTACGCGCGAACAATGGTTGAAGGCGCGCCTCGAGCTGCTGGCCGCTGAGAAGGAATTCACGCACCAGCGTGACTCGCTGACACGCCGCCGGATGGCGATGCCGTGGGAGCGCGTCGAGAAGAACTATGTTTTCGATACGACAGAAGGCCAGCGCACGCTCGCCGAGCTGTTCGAAGGCCGGCGCCAGTTGCTGGTGCAGCACTTTATGCTCGGACCGGGGTGGGAGCAGGGCTGCAAGAGTTGTTCGTTCATGGCCGACCATATCGACGGCATGACCGTGCATCTGGCACATCGCGACGTCACGATGCTGGCTATCTCACGCGCGCCGCTGGCCGAGATCGAGCGCTTTCGCAGTCGCATGGGCTGGCAGTTCAAGTGGGTGTCCTCTTATGACGGCGATTTCAACCACGATTTCGGCGTCAGCTTCACACCGGAGGAAGTGGCCAAAGGCAAGGTCACCTACAACTACAGCAGCACGTGGCCCCACCCGCACGAGGAATTGCCGGGCGTCAGTGTGTTCTACAAGGATGATGCGGGAACCGTGTTTCACACCTACTCAACGTACGGGCGTGGCGTCGAGGTGATGATGGGAACATACAACATGCTCGACCTCACGCCCAAGGGCCGCGATGAGGACCATCTGAAATTCACCATGGAATGGGTGCGTCATCACGACCGCTACGAGCCGGTTGCGAAGGCGGCAGCGACTATCTCGTGCTGCGCGCACACCTGAGCAAGGGGCGCTGATATTCAGGGGGATGGGGCAGGAGGGGCCGTCAACCTGCACTCACGACATCAATAGCCTATATAAAATTATACTTATAAAGCAAATACTTACGTTATTTTCAGTAAGGTGACAACCTGACTTGCTACCGTGCAGCAGGCTCTACTCCCGGCCACCGCGTATCAAGATCCAGCGGCCACACCGGGCGCGGCAACCGCTTCCACGTAAAGCGCTCCAGTATCGGTGAGGTAAGTCCCGCCGCATCGACTTCGATAATTTTGTCGTCGCCGTACCACTCGTCGATGCCGGCGCGGAAATGGCCGCGCGATTTCACCACCAGCGATGAGAACGCGCCAATGTCGAGGCCGAAGGTTTCAAAAAATACCGGGTCGGCGCACTGGATGCGGCGCGAGCACACCACCATGGTCAGGCCGCCGATACGAATCGCCGCCGCCGGCCCGAGGTGCACAGTACGGCCCGCGTAGACACCGCGGCGCCCGACCACCACGCCATCGGACAGCGCAAGCACCTGCGCTTCCACCGGTAGCGCGCGCCCATAATCGTCGGCGCACGCTTCGTTGAGTGTGAGGCGCACAGTGGCACCTGCGCCCGCAGCATGGCATTTCGCAGCCGCGGCAGGATCGACGAAATTGCCGAGCAGCACGCGTTCGACGCGCGCGGCGAGCAGCGCTTCGAGCACGTCGGTAGTGTTGCCGCGCCCGCCGCCGCCTGGATTGTCGGCGACATCGGCAAGACAGACCGCGGAGCGTGCGCCATCGCGTCCCGCGCGCGCGGCGCGCGCGATGGCGTCATTCAGCGGTGTGAGGCGTACGCGAAAACGCTCGCGCTCGGTCCACGCAAACTCCGCGAGCTGGCGTGCAAGATCTCTTGATTTGTCGCCGCGGCCGTAGATCAGTATCGTGATGCCGCCCTCGCGTGCGTCGCTGAAGGCGAAGCTGCCGACGACCGACACCACCGGCAGATCAGGACCGATATGGCGCTGGCCCTCCGCGATCATATCGGCATAGGCGCCGCGCGCGGTCAGCAGCGTCACCGACGGCGGCACGATCGGCATGCGTATGAAGGTCTTCTCCCAGCGCTCGCCGGCAATCAGACGGCGGATGAGCGGTGCCGCCTCGGCCCCGCGCTCGCGCCGGTCGACGTGCGGGTTGGTGCGGTATGAGAGGATGCAATCCGCGCACTCAACCATGCGGCGCGAAATATTGGCGTGCAGATCAACGGTGGCGAGCACCGGCACCTGCGGCCCCGCCGCTTCCCGCGCCAGCGCGTAGAGCGCGCCATCGGGATCCTCGGCGCCGGTTGATGTCATCGCGCCGTGATTGCTGATGTAGATCGCGTCATACGGCTGCGCCGCTGCGAGCATCGCGCGCATGCGCGCCAGCGTCGCATCGATGAAACGCTGATCGGCCGGGCCACCCGGCTCCGTTGCGGTGATGATGATGGGCACAGGCTCCCACGGGCCGCCGGCGTTCATAGCCTCGACAAAGCCGGGAATCTCGGACGGCATCGCGGGCGCGGGCTTCGCGGCTTCAATGAGCATCGCCTCGCCCTCGAAGTAACACGATTTGCGGAAATCCTCTTCGGTGCTGACGGGCGCGAACGCGTTGCTTTCGAGATGGATGCCGAGTATGGCGATACGCGGGCGGGATTTGCTCATTGCATTCCCCAGTCGAATCAGCGTGCCGTATGCAACGTGGTGGCGCGGTTATTTCAACAACCGGCTGAAATCCAGCTTGCCGCGCTTCACCGGCGGACACCAGTAATACGTCCCCGTGAGCGGCTGCGTAAAGCGAAACAGGGCATCGATCACGCCATCGTCGATGCCGGCCATGCGCCGCATCTGCGCCTCGTAGGCGTCGAACGACGCCGCGAAAGCCGTGAACATCAGGCCCGCGCGCTGCCCGTCGATCCACGGCATCGAGCGCCGCACGACGAAGGCTTCCGGATCGAAACTCTCCTGCGCGGTGCGCTTCACATGCGCGGATTCCGGCGCGTTGCCAAGTTCGACATCGTCGCGCTTGCGGCGGCCGACAGCGTTGTCCTGCTCGCGTGCGCTCATCGCATCAAACGCGGAAAGGTTGTGCAGCCACTGCTGCACGGCGACAAAACTTGAGCCATCCATACCAGCACGCTTGCCCGCCACAAACGCGGTGCGCTGCGCCTTGGCGCCCTTGGGATTTTCGGTGCCGTCCACGTAGCCGCTAATATCGCGCCCCTCGCGGTGTCGAAAGCCGTCCACCACCACTTCCACCCTGAACGCATCGCCGGTGGCGGCCTCGATGGCGCGCGAGGTATACAGGATGGTGCCGCGATCGTCGCCGCGTATCCAGCACCAGAGTGACGCGGACGCCGCTGGTGTCACCGGAATCTCCACCTTCGAGCCGGCGAAATGCGGAAACGGCTTCAAGCCTTCGACGGTTGCACCGAGTTGCTCCGCGAGCGATGCGCCGATGCCGACGACGACTTCGTCACCATCGGCCACCGCGGCCAGCGCCGACATCGCGCCCTTCACGCGCGCGGGCTGCGCTATCGAAAACGTGAGGTAGCGCGCCGCGCGCGGCACAGCGGCAAGGATACCGGGTTGAAAGTGAGTTGCTTTACGTATCACGAGATGGGTCTCCGGCTTTTGGGGTCACGAACTGTCTCATGCAATATTGTAAAACTTTCGCTGTCCCGGTCTTTGTGCGCATGCCTGATGCAGCGTTGAGAGATTTGCTACGGCACCACGCCCAGCGGGGTCGTATACCGCGCGCAGGGACCCGCGCTGAATTTCGGGTGGTGCAGTTACGCTGCGGTCAATCGATTTTCGTGCCTGAATCCTTGATGGCCTTTGCCCACTTGGCAATCTCGGAGACGATGTGGCGTCTGAACTCATCTCTCGATTCGCTGGCCGGCGCAAACGCGAGCTGATTGAAAAGCTCTCTGACCTCCGGCCGCTTGACTGCCACCATCAAGTCGCGGTCAATTTTGTCGAGCACCGCGTCGGGCGTCTTCGCCGGCGCAAACACGCCGGTCCAGCCGGCCACTTCGAATCCCGGATAGCCGGATTCGGCTATCGTCGGCAATTCGGGCAGGAACGGCGAACGCGTAGCACTCGACACCGCGAGTGCGCGCAACTTGCCGGACTTGACGTGCGGCAACACCGACGTCATCGAGTCGAACATCGCCGGCAGTTCTCCGCTCATCACCTGGATATTCGCATCGGCGCTGCCGCGGAACGCCACATTGTTGCCGAGCTTGATTCCGCCCGCGCTCTGAAACATTTCCATCGTCAGGTGGTTGACTGTGCCGTTGCCGAATGAACCATAGTTAATTTGCCCGGGCCGGGATTTTGCGAGGGCAACAACGTCTTTCACCGATTTTGCGGCAAACGACGGGGTCACCACCAGCACTTGCGTCACGATCACCAGCTTGGTGATCGGCGCGAAATCGCGCACCGGATCATACGGAAGTTTCGGATACAGCCCGGGATTGATGGCCAGCGCGCCAGTGCCGTTCATCATCAGCGTGTAGCCATCCGGAATCGCCTTTGCCGTAAGGTCGGTGCCCAGGATCGCGCCCGCGCCCGGCCGGTTTTCGACGATCACCTGCTGGCCCCACGCCTCGGTGAGCTTCTGCCCGATGAGCCGTGCCAGGACATCGGTTTGCGTGCCAGCGCCGAACGGCACGATCACGCGTACCGGTTTGGCGGGATAGCTCTGCGCGGCGCTCAATCCGGCAGCGCCCGTGCCGCACGCCAGCATGAGAAATGCAAGCGTAGTTCTGAGAGTACCCATGTCCGCCACCTTTCGAGAAACGCGCATCGGGTTGCGCCGGAATGTTTTCTATCCTATCGGAAAAGCAATCGCCCTCGCAAAACGACCAGCTACGGCACCATCCCTAGCGGCTTCGCATCACGCGCCCAGCGCGCCAGTTCCCGCTGCAAAAACGCCCGACTCGACTCGCGCGAGTTCGGAAAGGTTTCGATGTCGAGTTCGAGCACGCGGCTTTTGAAATCCGCCTGCGCCACCACAGCGGAAAGGTCTTTATGCAGTTTAGCCTCGATCGCCGCAGGGATGCGCGCAGGGCCGACAAACATCCACCACTCCACGTGATCAAAGCCCGCTGCGCCAGACTCGGCCAGTGTCGGCACGTCGGGCATGGTCTGAAAGCGTTTGGCGCTGGTGACGGCGATGGCCTTCAAGCGTCCCGAGCGGATGTGCTGCACGAATGCAGTGGGTGTGGCCATCAGCATGGCGATCTGTCCGCCGATGAGATCGGTGACGGCGGTGGCGCCGCCCTTGTACGGCACGTGTATGACGTCGATGCCCGTGGCACGCTTCAACGCCTCCATCGCGCGATGGCCGTTGGTGCTGGCACCGGGGCTGCCGTAGGCATACTTGCCGGGATTGGCTTTCACCAGCGCAAAAAACTCGGCGGGCGTGCGTACGGGAAAGTCGGCACGCACGGTAAGGGCGGCGGGCGCGGCGCCGAAGTAAAGAATGGCGTGCAGGTCGCGCGCGGTGTCGTAGCGCAGGTCGTTGCGTATCGCCGGATTCAACGCGAGCGTGCTGCCGAAGAGTCCCAGCGTGTAGCCGTCGGGCGTGGCGCGTGCGACGGCCTCGGTGGCAATCACTGCGCCGCCGCCCGGCCGGTTTTCCACCAGCACGGTTTGCTTCCACGGTGCGGCAAGGCGCTCGGCAATGAGACGAGCGACAATATCCGAAGCGCCGCCCGCACCCGCGGAGAGGATGATGCGCACGGGTTTGTTGGGAAAGGCATCCTGGGCTTGCGCTGTGGGTGCGCACAGGGCCAGCGCGATGAGGGAAATTCGCCGCATCATTTGACGAGACCGAGCTCCGTCAACAGGGTTTTGAATTCCGCGTAGTCTGTTTCAAAAAGTTTTTTGGTCTGCACGCTGTTCAGGTAGTTCGACTCCCACACGTTGCGCTCGACTTCGCGCTTCCAAATATCCGTGGCCACGGCCTTCGCAAGCACCTGATCCCAGAACGCGATCTGCTCGGCGGTCATACCCCTGGGACCGATCACGCCGCGCCAGGTGTCCATCACGGCGGGGTAGCCCTGTTCGGTCCACGTGGGCGTGTTGGCAAATGGACCGCCGATGCGCCGCGGCGCCAGCACGCCAACGACTCTCATCTTGCCTGCTTCGATCATGCGCACCACGGACGACGGCGTGCCCGCGTGCGCATCGACGTGACCACCCAGCACGGCGGTCACGCCGTCGGCGCCGGAGCCCAGCACTACCGCCTTCAGCTTGCGTATATCCACGCCCGCGGATTTTGCAACCAGCGCGAACGACAGATGATTGATGCTGCCCAGCGTGGTGGGTGTGGAGACCGCCAGTGAACCGGCGTCCTTGCGCAGCCGCTCGACAAAGTCCTGTCCGCTGCGAATCGGCGATTCCGCGCGAACCGCGATCACGGTGTACTCGCTGAACAGGTTAGCCAGCGGCGTGACGTCGGTATAGCGGCCGCGCCCGTTCAGATCGTTGGCCATCAGGTTGGGTGAATTGATGGCGATGTAATGCGCATCGCCCGGATGCTGGTTGAGGTAATTCACCGAAACAACGCCACCGCCGCCGGGCCTGTTCACAACGGTCACCGGCACTTTCACGAGACCCGCTTCCTGAAAGATTCTTTGCAACGTGCGGCCGGTGCGGTCGATACCGCCGCCCGGCGTGGTCGGGATCGATATTTCCACGGGCTTCACCGGCTGCCAGGGCTGCGCCCAGGCACTGCTCGCGGCAAGCGCCGCCGCGATAATCCATGCCATGCACTGCGCTAATTCGCGCACGGCGCTTTCCATGATCCAGCGCCCGATCACTTTCCTTCCAGCTTTTTTGCCAGTTCCGGCGCAAACACGCCGTCGATCAGCACAAACGCAATATCGCACGGCGCATTGGAGCGATTGCTCCACGCGTGATTGGTGCCGCACTGGATCATCATGTCGCCCGCCTTCAATAGCACTTCGCTGTCGTCGAGCACGCAGTAGATTTCACCCGACAGGATCAGCACGTAATCGATAGTCTCGGTGCGATGCATCAGCGGATGCCGCCCGTTCTTGCCGAAGGTGGAGGCTTGCTCGTTGCCGAGCGCGGCGAACAGTTTTTTCGACTGCTCCGGGCTCATGTCGCGGATCTCGCTGGTCTCCGGCATAATGCGGTTGATGCGGAACACGGTGCCGTTTTTCTCGGGCATCTGGCGGCGCGGGCCCAGCGTGGGCTCTTCGTGTTTAGCCACCACAGGCGTGGGTGTAGCGCTGGTGCGCCAGATGTCCGTTGAAACGTAACCAGGCCGCGCCGGATTGGTGATCACGAACGGCGCCGGGCCGTCCGACAGCACGATGGCCTTGCCGTTTTCATCGTGGCCGGTGACTACACGTCGAACCATATGCTGCTCCTGTTTTTATCGAAGGTATTTTCCACACACCCGGTTGACACGTCACGGCCTCGTGCCGTGCCGCGCACGCTTACCTGGTTACTGCTTGAACACCACCGGCGCCAGCGTGTTCTGGTCGATCATCACGTCGATCAGCGCGGGCTTGCCGCTGGCCAATGCGCGCTGGATCGCGCCCTCGAGGTCGCCAGGCTTGGTGACGCGCTCGCCATACGCGCCGAACACTTTCGCCAGCGCGCCGAAGTCGGGATTTTTGTAGTCCACCGCGAAAAAACGCCCGCCAAAGTGTTCGTTCTGGAACGCGCGCTCGTTGCCGAGGCCTTCGTCGTTAAATACCACATGCACCACCGGGATGTTTTCGCGCACCGCGGTTTCGAGTTCGCCGACGTTGCACATGATGCCCATGTCGCCGGATGCTGAAATCACCGGCCGGTCGGGGCACGCGAGCTTGGCGCCGAGCGCAATCGGGAATGAACCGCCCACCGAAGCCCAGTCATCGATGCACATGAAGCTGAATGGCTCGTAGCTCTTGAAATAGCTGCGCACATGCTTGCCGCCATTGCCGGCATCGACCACGCAAATGCCATTCTTCGGCAGCACCTTGCGTATGCAATGCGCCACCCACTGCGACTGTATCGGCGTTGCATCAGGCTTGAGCACGGCATTCAATTCGGCATCGAAATCAGCGCGCGCCTTGGCCACATCGACCCACGATTTACGCGCACCCGCTTTGGAAGCGCGCTCGGCAATGCCCTTGATAAAACTGGCCGATGAGCCTGCAATACCCATTTCCACCGGGAACACGATGCCAATCTGTCCGGGCGCGGAGGTGTGGTGAATGATCTTCGCGTTCTCGCTGAATACGCCGTATTTGTACATGGTCGAGAACACGTCGAAGTGCGAACCGACCGCAATGATGACGTCGGCCTTGGGCGCGTTCTTGTTGGCGCTGGAAAAACCGTTGCGTCCCAGCGGGCCGAGGGCCAGTGGATGGGTGGACGGAAAACCGTCCGGCGCATACTGCAGCACCGCCACCGGAATGCCCGTCGCGGTGGCGAGCTTTTCCATCGCGCCTATGACTTTTTCTTTCATCACGCCGCGGCCCACCACGAACAGCGGGCGCTCGGCTTTGCTGATCAGCGTCCACGCTGCGTCGAGCTGATCGGGGTCGCACACCGAGGGCACAGTGGCGCGATAGGCGACCGGCGCTATCGCTTCGACCTTCACCTTTTGCAGCATCACTTCGTTCGGCGCTTCGAGATGCGTGGGACCCTGCGGCTCGGTGAGCGCGACGCGAAACGCCTTGCGCACCATTTCCTGCACGCGCTCAGGATACGGAATGCTGTAGGCCCACTTGGTAATCGGACGCATGAACGGAATCTGATCGAGATCCTGCGTGGCGTCGCGCTCGCGCATTTCACTTTCCTGCACGCCGCAGATGCTGATCAGCGGCACGTTGCCCTTGTTGGCGGCAGCTATCGCGGTAACCAGATTGGTGAGTCCCGGCCCTTCGGTCGCGGTAACGACAGCAGGCGCGTTGCGCGCGCGCGCGAAGCCGTACGCCATGAACGCAGCGCCCTGCTCGTGGCGCGTGAGGAGAAAGCGAATTTGCGGCGTGTCGCGCAGCGCGTCGAGAAACGCGAGATTCTGCGTGCCGGGAATGCCGAAGACGTGATCGATGCCTTCGCGCAGCAGCGCATCCACCAGCGCGCGTGCGCCGGTAACAGTGCCAACAGGGGTGCGTTCCGTGGTGTCCATTTCTACTTTCCTTGTTTCATTACAATTTTATCAATAAAAACAAATACTTATGTAATTCCACTGATTTACCGCAAATACTTGTTGAAAAAATCCACCGTGCGCTGCCACGACAGCTTTGCAGCAGCTTCGTCGTAGCGCGGCGTGGTGTCGTTGTGAAAGCCGTGCTGCGTATTCGGATAGCTGAAATGTTCGTAGCGGACTTTGTTGGCTTTTAACGCGGCTTCATACGGCGGCCAGCCATCGTTGATGCGCGGATCGTCCGACGCGTTCTGAATCATGATCGCCGCTTTGATCTTGGGCACGTCGGATGCCGCCGGTTGTACGCCGTAGTAGGCGACTCCGGCCGCAAGATCGGGCAAGCGCGTGGCGAGCAGATTGACAATGCCGCCGCCGAAGCAGAATCCGACCGTGCCGATCTTGCCGGTGCATTCGGGCCGCGCTTTGAGCACGCCCGCGCCGGCAACCAGATCTTCGATGCGCTTCTTGGTGTCCTGCTTGGCAAACAATTCGCGGCCCTTGTCTTCGTCGCCGGGATAACCGCCGACGGGAAACAACGCATCGGGCGCAAAAGCGACAAAATTCAGCAGCGCGAGACGGCGCGCGACATCCTCGATGTATGGATTCAGGCCGCGATTTTCGTGAACCACATACACACCGGGCAGTTTGCCGCTGGCATTCGCGGGCTTCACGAAATAGCCGCGCATCTTGCCGTGGCCCTGCGGCGAATCGTATTCGAGATACTCCGTCCTGATGCGCGGGTCGTCTTTTTTGACCTGCTGCGCCCACGCAAAATTGGGCTGCAGGCTTTGCAGCATGGCGGCAGCCGTCACGCCGCCCACAGCAAACTTCGCGGCCTCATCGAGAAATTCACGGCGGCTTTTGGTGCCATGCACGTAGCCGTCAAACAGCCTCAGTACTTCGGGCGGAAAATCACTGGCTTTTTTGCGTTCCATTGCAAAGACTCCTTCCATGGGGAAAATGACGGACAAGACAAAACGCCGAACATGAAAGCTTCCGTCAGTGGCGTTCAGCCGTCAAGCCTGATTGCGCATAGTGGCCGCACACCTTGCGCCGACGAGGGGTAGAATGTTTCGATTGAGACACATGACCCGAAACGTCGCACACGCTGACCGAGAGGGGCTATCCGATGGCAACGCGGCAAATCAAAATTCTCATGGTACTGTGCGCCATGCTGGCGCTGCCTGCAATGGCACAGGATCGCGCGCAGAAAGGCGCGTCCAGACCCGCTGCTGTGGCAACCGGCGAGCAACGGGTTGCGCTGGTCATCGGCAACAGCCAGTACAAAGACTCGCCGCTGCCCAATCCGGTCAACGACGCGCGCGCCATCGCCAAGTCGTTGTCCGAGTCGGGGTTCAAGGTCACGAAAAAAGAAAATATAGGCCAGAAGGAAATGCAACTCGCCATGCGCGAATTCGGCGACGCTCTGAAAGGCGGCGGTGTCGGGTTGTTCTATTACGCGGGCCACGGCATGCAGGTCAAAGGCCGGAATTTCCTGATTCCGGTCGATGCGCAAATACAGCGTGAAGACGAAGTGGCTTACAACAGCGTCGATGCAGGCCAGGTGCTCGACAAGATGGAAGCGGCGAACAACCGGTTGAATATCGTAATCCTCGATGCATGCCGCAATAACCCATTCGCGCGCAGTTTTCGCTCCGGCGGCGCCGGTCTCGCACAAATGGATGCGCCGGTCGGCACGCTGATCGCTTTTGCCACCGCGCCCGGCTCGGTGGCGAGCGACGGCGAGGGCCAGAACGGCCTCTACACCCAGCATCTGCTGCAATCGATGCAGAAGCCCGGCATCAAGATCGAGGACGTGTTCAAGAATGTCCGCGCCAGCGTGCGCAAGGATTCGGGCGGCAAGCAGATACCATGGGAGAGCACATCGCTGGAGGGCGATTTTATTTTCGTGCCGCAGCCGCCGGCACAAGTCGCTATGGTAAGTGCGCCCCGGAGTCCTGCGGCCAAGATCGACAATATTCCCATGCCGCAGTTGAAAGTGGGTGACGCATGGAATTACCAGTTGATCGATATGCTGAGCGGATCGGTAACGGAGAAATTCACACGCCGGCTCACGGATGTCACTGCTGATGAACTGCGCTTCGGCGGCTATATCACGGACAAGTCGTTGAACGTGTTGCGCCGGGTGCGCGACGGCAAAATCGTTCAAACCTGGTCACCCAGACGGGTGACCCTGGAGTTTCCCTTGCAGACCGGCAAGACCTGGTCGGGAACGGCCGTGCTCGACACCAACCGCCTGACATCGGAACACGCATTCACGTTCAAGGTCGTCCGTCAGGAGCAAGTCATCGTACCGGCCGGCGTATTCGATACCCTGCGCGTGGAGGGAACCACAAAATACAAGTCAAAACTGAAAAAGGAAGGCACCAGCGGCGAAGGCATCAACACTTTCCGCTACTGGTACAGTCCCGTGGTCGAGAACAACGTCGCCCTCGAATTCGAAGAAACCAACTGGAAGGGGGTTATATCCAGGAAAGAACGTCTCGAACTGCTGTCGTTTAACCGCGACGGCAAGAAGTAGCCTGCTAACGGGAGAATACGGATGGCAAAGCTGCGGGTGGCAAAAAGCTTTATCGAGTATCAGTTGTTTGGCGGCGCGTTAAGTCCCGTCAGCATCGATAATATTCACATGTCGGTGGACGGCTATATCGTGTTCGACATCTCCGGCGGCTGCGTTCCCGATGTGGAATGGGTGAGCAGCATCGTTTCGGAACCCGACAAGAAACTGGCGTTCATGCCGGACTAGCTTCCCTGCTCAAAAACTTTTCGCCTGCAGCATATTTTTCGCGTGCGGCGATTTGCGCTGATCCCACGGGTGCGCGCGCGCCACCTCCTCGTTCAGGGCCGTGCCCCAGCCCGGCCCCTTGGGTATGGTCATGTGGCCGTTGATGATTTCCGGCGCGTGAGTGACGAGTTCGTCTTTCCACGGCACATCATCGATGTCGATCTCCATGATGCGCACGTTGCCCAGCGTCGCGCACAAGGCGGCGCTCATGTGCGTCGAAAGATGGCTGTAGTGATTGTGGGGTGCTACGTTGCATTGAAACGCTGCCGCAAGATCACCCACCTTTTTACCCTGCACGATGCCGTTCCACGGCACATCGAGCATATACATGTCAGCGGCGTTACGCTGGAAAAACGGCAGATAGCCGTTCATGTGTATCAGCGTTTCGCCGGTACAGATGCGTGTGCTGGTCGATTGCTTGATCTGCGCCAGCGCGTCGGGATTGGTGGTATCGATTTCCAGCCAGTGCAGATTGAACGGCTCCAGCGCTTTGGCGATGCGCATGCACGCTTCCGGCTTGAAATGCCAGTTGAGGTCGAGATTGATGTCGACGTCCGGCCCTACCGCGTCGCGCAGCGTGCCGATGTGTTTTTCGATGTGCTTGATGAGTCCGTTCGGCGCCCATTCGTCAGCCGGTCCCATGGTGACGCCAAAACCGCCGAAGCCGCTGAACCAGGTGCCGTCCTTGCCCGGCATCACGATATTGGTCTTGAGCGCAGTGAAACCGCGCGCGACGACTTCCTTGCCGAGCGCGGTGACATCGGCCCAGCTCTTGATCGGCGGCGCGCCGACCAGATCGTGATGGCGCACGCGCGTGGTGCCGCAATGCGACCAATAGAGCCGCACGGTATCGCGCGTCGGCCCGCCCAGGAGTTCCGTCACCGAAATACCGCGCGCGCGCGCCGCGATATCCACCAGCGCGCACTCGATGCCGGCCATGGCCCGTGCCGCGATGCCGCCGGAGCTGGAGCGCGTCATGCGTGCCATGTCGATGAAGCGCGCCTCGTACGCACGCGGATCCTGCCCGATGAGCACGACTGCAAAATCTCGCACCATGCCCTCAACCGCATGCGGCACGCGCGTGTCCGAACACTCGCCCCAGCCGGTGATGCCTTCATCGGTTTCGACTTTGACATAGGTCCACGCGCGCCAGCCGCCATCGACAATAAATGTTTCCAGTTTGCTGATCTTCACTAAATTCCCCTCGGGTTTGATTGCCGGATTGTATGGGCAAAACCGATTCGCTGTTTCATGATTGCGTGCAAGGGTGCGGTGTTTGCACATTGTGGATACGCGCTCACCGCGGGCACTGATTTCACCGGACGCGAGATCGCGAAAATCATCACCGGAGCACTCGGACAGCAGGTGGTGGTCGATCGTCGGCCCGGTGCGGCTGCCACGCTGGGGCGTGGACTCATTGCCGTAGTCACGGCATCGACTATTGCTGCACCGGCACCTTCGCCTCGCGCAGATTCTGTGCGTAGCGTTTCAATTCCGCATCGACAAACACACGAAATTCCTCCGGCGTGCTGCCGACCGGGTAAAACGCCGCCGCATCCAGAAAGTCGATCATCTTCGGCGTCTTCAGTGCTGCGCTTACCGCAGCCTGAAGCCTGTTGACGATAGCGGGCGGCGTTTTCGCCGGCGCAAACCACGCATTCCAGGTGAAATCGACGATGTAGTCCGGCACGCCGGATTCGGAGATCAAGGGCACATCGGGCATGCGGCCATAGCGCTTGGAGCCGGTAAATCCGAGCGCGCGCAAGCGCCCGGACTGCACATGCACCGCCGAGCCGGTGGGCGGTGAAAACGTGACATCCACTTCGCCGGCCATCACCGCATTCACCGCATCGCTGCCGCCGCGATACGAGATATGGCGCAATTGCAGGCCCGCGCGCAGCTTGAAAAGCTCCGCCGCAAGCGTGGTAGTGCCGCCCACCGGCGGCGCGCTGTAGCTGAGCGATTTCTGTTTTGCCAGCGCGATGAATTCCTTGACGGTCTTCACCGGCAGCGAAGGATTCACCAGCATCAGATAGCCCACGCCGGCAGCCACGCAAGTCACCGGCACAAAATCCCTGCGCACATCGTACGGAAGATTCTTGTGCACCAGGGAATTGAGCAGGAATGCCGGCGCCGTATGCAGCAGCGTGTAGCCGTCGGGCGCGGCATTGCCGACGATGCCCGCGGCGATGATGCCGTTCGCGCCCGCGCGGTTGTCGATGATGAAATTCTGGCCCAGAAGATTTTCCGCCTCGCGCGTGACGGCACGCGCGATAAGATCAGGACTGCTGCTGGCCGGGGATGCCACCACCGCGCGGATGGGGCGCGCCGGAAATGACTGATCTTTAGCCTCTTTCCCTTTTGCAGGCGTGGCGCTCTGTGCGCCGGGAATCACCGCCGTGAGCGCGCCCGTGAGCATGATCGGGAACACAACAACCTTCGGTATGCGTCGCATGGCCTGCTCCTCCCCCGACACCACGTTGCCGAATCTCCGCCACCCGCTGACTCGCACCCTGCCAAACAGTTTCGACGCGCCGCCTACGCCTTCCCGTCATGCGTGGCTATGGCTACAGTCGCCGGTTTGCCGGAACGATTGCTCCACGCATGGTTGGTGCCACGTTGCACGATGAAATCGCCAGTCTTAAGCAGAACTTCCTGCGTATCAAGCACCAGCACGATTTCGCCTTCGGTGACAATGCCGAATTCGAGCGTGCGCGTTTTCTGCATGTAAGGATGCCGCGCAGTGGCTGAATAGGTCGATGCGCCCGGCGAACCCATCGCCTTGAAAAACGCCCTCACTTCGGCCTCGCCGACCTTGCCTTTCCACGCCGCGTCCGGCGGAAACGTCACCACGTTCAGCACCGATCCGTTCGGCGGCGGCTCCATGCTGTGCGGCAGGTGCAGGGTTTCGAGCACGATTTTCGCGGGAAAGCCATCGGTAACCCACATGCGCTGCGAGGCATAGCCGGGACGCGCCGGATCCACGCGCACGTCCGGCGTCGGCCCGTCGCTCACCAGCGTGGATTTGTTCGGCTCGCGATCCATGCACACGATGCGCCGCGCCGGCTTCACGCCCGGCGGCAGCTTGCGATTCAGGTCGCCAACCAGAATCTTGTCGTTGCCCTGCGCCAGCCCGACCGGACCGTCGACAAACTTTGCGGCGATCATGTCAAACGCAATGCGCCCGCCTTCCGGCATGCGGCTCGACCACTGATGCCACGCGCCGACGTCGATCACCACGTCGCCAGGCTTCCAATCCACTTCGCAATCATCCAGCACCAGCTTGCGCGAACCATCGATGATGATGGCGTAATCGACCGTTTCTGTTTTGTGCATGCCGCCCTGATAGTAGGCCATGCCGCCGCGGTCCCAGCGGCGTGTGAGTTCATGCTCCACCGGCGCATGCGGCTTGACGATGTGCGTGTCTTTTTCCGGATCGTAATCGGCGGGTTTTCCAACGCCCTGCACCACGCGCCAGTGCCCGCCGCCTTTCGGACCGGGAAAATCGTAATCGAGACTGCCGTCATCGGTGTTGCCCGATAGCGGCGCGGGGGTTTCGTTCCACACCCAGAAATCGATCCAGCCACCTCCGGGTATCGGTCCAGGATTCATGTCGGGCGCCGGCCCATCCCACATCACCCTGGATTTGCCGCGCTCGTCGTTGCCGGTGACCACGCGCCGTATCGGTTTCAAGCCATCTTGTGCCATTGTTTTTCTCCTCCCTGAAGGAGCGGTGAAGTTTACTCCGACTGACTTATCGCAATCGACAATACCGTGTTTTATGCAAGTGTTTGTTCTTATTAATCACCCATGGCGAAAAAGAAATTGCTACTGGTACCTTTTGCGCCGCTTTTTTACGTCACGCCAGCGATATAAAGATCAGGGCAACGGAAGGCTCGGCCGCCACACCCGCACGATTTCCGACACCTGCACGGGGTTCACCGAGCGCACGCCGAATTCTTTCGTTACAAAACAGGGCCGGTCGATGAATCCGCCTCCCCAGTTCCACGCCGAGACTTCGGTTCTGGCAGCGACGCCATTGGCATTGCGGATAACGGACTCCACATAGCCGGCCTTCAGGCCTTCGGGCGCGACGCGGAGCCGCACAACAACGATGTCGCCAACCTGCACCTGACTCGGCTCGACGTTGCCGCGCCACTGCGTCGGCGAACCTTGCTGCAGATTCTCCACACGCGTGGCGATGTAATTGCGCGTATAGCCCTGCTTCTCGATCCATTTCGCACAGTCGGCCTCGAACTTGCCTTCCTGGGCGTGACTCGTTCGCGGCCAAGTCGCTGCCGACAGGCACAGCATCGACAGCAGCCACGCCAGCACCATGCGTGCGCTCAGGCTTGCTGTGATTGAATGCCGAAGACCGGTCATGTCAGAACATACCCTTCGAGAAAGGAAGGAAGAAGGCGGGCCCATCACACCATTCCGGATTTGCCGCGCTCGTCGTTACCCGTGACCACGTGCCGAATGGGTTTGAGGCCTTGTTGTGGCATGTTACTTCCGTCTGCAATGGAACGATCTTTTTGAATAGTGGCCCGGTGGCGGCGGGAAATCAACCGTCAATGGGAAGCGACTCGACATGATCTTGTTTTTACGCCATATTTCGTGAACGTACATTGAGGAAAGCCAGATCATGATCACGAACCCGCCGCGCAGCTACGACCCGCGCACGTTCAAAGCGCTGACATTTCACGACGTCATACCGCGTTTTCGCGAAGGCTCGGATACGCCGCGCGCCTATCTCGAACGTTGTCTCGCAACCATCGACGCACGCGAGCCGGCAGTAAAAGCTTTCGTCGTGCGCAACGATGCCAATGCCCGCGCAGCAGCAGATGCCAGCAGCGCGCGCTGGAAAGCAGGCACTCCGTTATCCGCAATCGATGGCATGCCCATCGCCATCAAGGATCTCCTCGAAACCAAAGACATGCCCACAGAGATGGGGTGCGAGGCGTACCGCGGCAATGTCACCAACCGCGACAACGCCGCGGTGTGGGCGCTGCGTCAGGCCGGCGCGGTAATCATCGGCAAAACGGTAACAGCGGAACTCGGCGGCACGCATCCGGGCCCAACCACCAACCCGTTCGATGCGGCATGCACGCCAGGTGGATCTTCTTCCGGCTCTGCGGCCGCAGTCGCCTCGCGCATGGTCCCGGCGGCACTCGGCACGCAGGTCGGCGGCTCCGTCATTCGCCCAGCGGCTTTCTGCGGCAACATCGCGTTAAAACCGACGCAGGGCGCGATCAATCGCGGCGAACGCCAAACCACCAGCATGAGCACCACCGGCGTACACGCCGGCTGCATCGAAGATATGTGGCAGGTCGCGATCGAGATCGCACGCCGCGCTGGCGGCGACCCGGGCAAGTTGGGACTGTTCGGTCCGGCCGTGCCGCCCGAGGCAACCAAGCCGCAACAACTTATCGTTGTGGAATCCGCAGGCTGGTCCGGGTTGGACGCGGCAAGTCGCGCGGCTTTTGAAGCGCTGCTGGAGAAACTTGCCCGCGCCGGCATCACGCTGCTGCGTCGCAAGGATCACGCGTGGATCGAAGCACTGGAACAATCCATACGCAACGCCAGCGACATCGCCAACACCATCACCGCTTGGGAAAACCGCTGGTACCAAAGCGCTCTGGTCGAACTAAAACCGCAGGGGGTCAGCGCGCGGCTCAAAGCTACGGTGAAAAAGGCTGAAGCGATGTCCCCCGAAGACTACCGGAGCCTCCTGCTCCAGCGCGCCGCGGCACAACAATGTCACCAGGCGTTGGCGCCGCTCGCCGATGCGATCATCATGCTGTCATGCCAGGGACCAGCGCCGCTATGGCCGGGTGACGTGCCTGGCCAGCCGCTGGCACCGCGCCCTACCGGTGACTCCGTATTCAACACGCCCAGTTCGATGCTGCACGCGCCGTGCGTCACCCTGCCGCTGCTGGGCGTGAATGGCATGCCGGTCGGTGTGCAGTTGATGGGCCAGCAGCACGAGGATGCGCGCATCACCACCATGGCGCGCTGGATGCAGCAAGCCATTTCGCCGGTGGTGATGCCTTAGAGTGCATTTCAGAATGAAACCCATGCGTCGTTGTGTCCAAAATCGGTGGTGGCGCGAAGGACTCGGAAGCTCATATCAAGAATATGAGCGACGAGTCCGACAAAGCGTCCCGCGCAGGGCGGAGCAGGTTCCAAGTGCGCAGCACTTGGATGCGACCCCGGAGCGGGACACTGGCGTGCCACCACGCGCGGGCCTCTCGCGTGCCTGCGCGGTCGCATCCCGCAAGCGGGGTCCCTGCTCCGCGCTCCGGCATGCCGCCGATTTTGGACACAACCCGCAGGGCTGGCGCGAGTTTTGCCCCAGGGCTTTGTCGCACGGCTTGCGAATATTCTCGATATTCACTGCGCCGCGCTTCGCGCCCTGAAGCAAAATCGTGCCAGCGACGCATGGGTTTCATTCTGAAATGCACTCTCAGCGCCTTGGCTACTCCATGCATTCATCGTCACGCGAACAATCCACACTGAATCGCATATCGGGATTCACCGCCGGACTGCTACTGGCGATGTGTTGCACCACGCCGAACGCACAGGTATACCCGGCGAAGACCGTCAGATTCGTGGTGCCCGTCGCGCCAGGCGGCGCCACCGACATACTCACGCGCACCATCGCGCAGCGACTCGCGGCGGCGTGGGGACAGCAAGTGGTGGTCGATAACCGGCCCGGCGGCGGCAGCAACGTGGGTTTCGAGGTCGCCGCACAGGCGCCCGCCGATGGTTATACGCTGCTGATGGCGCAGCCGGCGTTTACGGTCAACGTCAGCCTCTATAAAAAACTTGCCTACGATCCAATGCGGGATTTCTCGGCAATCACGCTGGCTGCCACCGGCGCCAATGTGCTGGTGGTTCATCCGTCGGTGCCCGCGACGACGCTGAAGGATTTCATCGCGCTGGCCAAGGCAAAGCCCGGCCGACTCAATTACGCGTCATCGGGCAACGGAACGACGCCGCATCTCTCGGGCGAGTTATTCAAAACGATGGCGGGCGTTAATATCACGCACATTCCCTACAAAGGCGCCGGCGCTTCCGTCACGGATTTGCTGGGTGGGCACGTCGATCTTGCGTTTCTCAGCCTGTCGTCGGTGGTGCCGCAACTCAAGGCCAAACGGCTGCGCGCCCTGGCCATTACCAGCGCCAGCCGCTCTGCCTTGATGCCCGAACTGCCGACCTTTGCAGAGGCAGGGCTCAAGGGATACGAGGTCACCGGCTGGTATGGCGTTGTTGCGCCCTCAGGCACACCCAGGGAGATCATCAACCGATTACATGCGGACATCACCCGCACGCTGGCCCAGCCCGACGTCGTGCAAACGCTGGGTTCATTCGGCCTGGAGCCCGCACCCGCGAATTCTCCCGACGCGTTTACGGCCTATTTACGTACGGAGATCGGTAAATGGGCCGGGGTGGTCAAGGCGTCTGGGGCGAAAGCGGACTAAATTGGTGCAGACCGGAAAACAATTAGTTTTGATGCCAATGCTGCGGATTGCTGGTAAGGTATTGCCGCAGGCGGGTTAAACAGTGTGTTAATTCGAGATCTGGAGGAGGATCTATGTTTAAACATATCCTGATGCCTACCGATGGGTCGGCGCATTCCGAAAGAGCCATAGAGCGTGGAATCGAGCTGGCAAAGCTGTGCGGCGCGAAAGTCACCGGCATTCACGTCATGCAGGACTATCAGATGATGATGGCCTCCGAAGGCATGGTGCCGCCGGGCATGGAAGAACAGATGGACAAACAGGCGCGCGAACAGGCCGCGATCTTCCTTGCGTTTGTGCAAAAGACCGCGGCCGCGGCCGGAGTGGCGTGCGAGACGCTGATTGCGAAGGGACACCATCCCTACGACGCCATCGTCGATACCGCCAATGAACGTGCTTGCGATTTGATCGTGATGACCGCGCGCTATCGCAAGGGATTGGTGGCGCTGCTCATGGGCAGCGAGGCCAGCCGCGTGTTGCACCGCGCGTCGATCCCGGTACTCACGTTCCGCGGCATCATGAGTGCGGATCATCCCGACAAAAAATAGCAGCAATCGTAACGACAGGTTTTATCGTTTCACGCGTTACGCAACAAATAGACGCGTATAGACGATCACCCGGGCTGGTTGATCTGTAACGCGCGCTGATACGCGTCGCGTGCCGTGATGCGCTTCAGGTAATCATGCAGCGCATCCGGCAATTCGATCTTGCGGCGTATCGCGCCGATCAAACAGGTCGTCAGCAGAATATCCGCGCCGCAGAAACATTCGCCCAATACGTAGGGTCCGTACGGCGCGCTCGCAGACAGGCGCTGCACCGTCGCATGCGCCTGCCGCGCAAATCCGTCACGCGCGGCCTGCAGCGCATTGGGGGCTTCGCCATAAATTTTGTGCAGGTCTTCGTGCTTGCGAATCACGTACAGCGTGTTGGCGTCGAGTTCCATCATTACGAAAAAGCACCACTGGTCGTAACGCGCGCGTTCGCGCGGCGAAGATGGCGGGCATAACCCGCGCGCCGCGCCGTATGCCGTGCCCAGATAATTGACGATGGCGGCACTCTCGGACAGCACCAGATCGCCGTCCTGCAGCACGGGAATTTTCTGGCTGGGGTTGAGTTGTGTGTATTCGGCCGTGAGCGTTTCGCCGGAACGCGACGTGATCGGCCGCCGTTCATAAGGCAGATCGAGTTCACACAACATCCAGTGCGCACGCAGGGTGCGCGAGGTGCCGACACCCCAGATTACCCGGTTTTCTTTTACGGCGTCAGGCATGCGCGCCCATCTTCCGCCCTCAGGCGCCCGTCAGGTAGTTGTAGAGGTTCGCCACATTCATTTTCATCACGCCGGGCGCCATGCCGTCCTGCCCGATATCCATCGGATAGCGGTCGGTCATCGCGGTCAGACGCACGATGGCTTCGTCGCGCGTCATGCCGCGGTCAATCGCGTCCTTCACGTAGGCTTTCCACTCCTGAATGAACGCGCCTTGTTCGTTAAGGTAATCCTTGCCGCAAATTGCGCCGTGGCCCGGCACAAAAATTTCCTCCTTCAGCTTGCGCAATGATTCCAGCGACATCAGCCACAGGTCGGGATTGGCCTCCTGCAGCCAGGTATGCACCTTGTGGAAAATATTGTCGCTGGTGAACACTACGCCCTCTTCCTTGACGCAGATCGCCGCCTGATACGCCGTGTGCCCCGGCATGTGGATCATTTCGAAAGTGTGATTGCCCACGTGCAGCGTCATGCCGTTCCTGAAGGTGATGATCGGCGCGTTGGGGCGGTAGCCTGCGAGCAGTCCGGGCTCTTCAGGACCGAACGTGGACACGCGTGCTACGTGCGCCTGCACGTCGGTGTTAAGTATGCGCGTGCGCACGCCTTCGTGGGCGATCACCGGCACATCGAAAAACGCGTTGCCGGTCCAATGATCGCCATGCGGCTCGGTGTTGATGATATAACGCAGTTTGCCGCGCCTGGCGATCTCGGCCTTCAACTTCACCGCATCGCTGGGTTTGTGCGGCGTATCGATCAGCACGATGCCGTCGGAGGTGGTCACGAAACCGTGATTGCAGCCGCGAATCTGCGTTTCGACGAAGACGTTGCTGGTCAGTTGATGCATGAATGCCTCGCTGGTTGCTGAATCACAAAACAATCTCGCGCGCTGCGCCGCGCACATCCATTTCGAATTCCAGATCGATTACCGGTGGCCTTGCGTAGTGCCACGTGAGTCCGGCGGCGCAAGCGCCACGCATTGCAAGCACTTCGCCGACCAGATGGCCGATGTTCTGCACGGTATACGCCTGCGTGCTGATGGCGTCCGCCCAGGTCAAGCCCAGCAGCGCAAGGCGCCGCTCCATTTCAGCCACCACAAACAACACTTTTTCGCGCAGTCCTTCGGGCGACGTATCGCCAAGCCGCACGATGCGCTCGCGGTAACGCCCGCCTTGAGCACGTGCTTCGCCACCGCCTGCAAGGATAAACGTTGGGCGCAACCCGCCGCCTTGTTGCATCGGCACGGTGTACGAAAACGCTGCCATCACCGTCTCCGCGGGCGCGCCATAAACCGGACACACATTGGTGCGCGCCACCGGATTCACCGGTTGCTCACCGCCCTGATAGATGCCCCAGCGCTCAAGCGTGATGACGTAGGCTTTGTTGAAATCATAAAACCCCTGATCGGTAAATTGCGAAGGCGAGCGCAACTCACATGCCGCGAATGCGGTGCTGGGCCGGCCGATGTGCTTGAGATGCGCCTCAACCGCAGCGTATGCATCGGCCAGCGGCAACGGCGTAAAAAATCGCGCGCGCTCGATTTCATAGCCGGGCTCGGCCGCCACACCGCCCGAATACTGGAACACCGCTTTGATGTAGCGGTAGTTGCCCGGCGCAAACACCGGGACCGCGGACATACGGTTTTCTGTCATCAACCGATTTTCTTTTGTGATTTGAAATCCAATGTTACCGGAGTCAAAGCGCGCAAAAGCTCCATGGGAGATGCGTATAAAAATATCAATAAAAACATATAGTTAGCTAATCGCATCTGGTTTTGCGCACGACCATCCCGTAGCATTGCGAATGTTAACAATGCTGGAGATCCTGAATTGAAAACAACGACACTCACACGCGTGAAAATAGCGTGGGCGATAGCGCTGATGATAGCGTTTGCCGCGGCGGCGCCGCGCGCCGCCGCACAAACGGCTGCTTATCCCGTAAAACCAATACGCATGACCGTTTCCTCCGGCGCCGGCGGCGGGCTGGATTTTGTGTCTCGTCTGGCAGCCGTGCCAATGTCCGAAGCGCTCGGGCAAAGCGTGGTCGTCGATAATCGTGCCGGTGCCAGCGGCAGCATCGCCGCCGAGATCACCGCGTTGGCGCCGCCCGATGGCTATACCCTGATGATGCTGTCCGCGAGCCTGGTGGTGTACGGCATCGTCAACAAGACGCGCTACGATCTTTACCGGGATTTCGATGCGATATCACAAGTAGGCGCGAGCCCTTACATACTTACGGTGCATCCGTCGCTGCCGGTGAAATCGGTGAAAGATTTGGTTGCCTACGCAAAAGCCAATCCCACCAAACTCAGTTACGCCTCGACCGGCAACGCATCACTCGCACATCTGGCAACCGAACTGCTCGGCAGCGCCACGGGCGCGCGCTTCACGCACGTGCCCTACAAAGGCGTCGGCGCGGCGCTGACCGAGTTACTGTCCGGGCAGATACAAATGAGTTTTTTCAGCGGCGGCTCGGTTTACAGTCAGGTGCGCTCGCAGAAACTGCGCGCGCTGGCCATCGCCAGCACGGTGCGCACCAAAGCGGCACCTGATCTGCCGACGATGATCGAGGCCGGCGTGCCGGGGTACGTGGTTACACAATGGCACGGCTTGATGGCGCCGCGCGGCGTGCCACGTCCGATCGTGGATCGCCTGTATCGCGAAGTCCTCAAAGCCGTGCAAAAACCGGAAGTAGCGTCGCGACTCGCGCTCGACGGCACCGACGGCATCGGCAGCTCGCCGGAGCAATTCACCGCTTTTCTGAAGTCGGAGCGCGAACAGTGGGCGAAGGCGGCAAAAATCGCCAACATACGCAGCGACTAAGACAAAAAGTCGGGGCGCTATGTAAGCGCGTGGTGCCGCCGCAGAAAATCCAATGTGATGCGCGCGCATTCGTCCGGAACGCTCGCACCGACGTGATAGCCATCCACCGGCAATCCCACGATTTCCGCCTGCGGCAGTTTCTCGCGATAGACATCGATGTCGGAGCGGCTGTACGCCCGGCGCGGTGATTCAGTCGTCAGCACCAGCGCAGGGCATTTGACCTCATGCAAGGTTGCGCCGACATCGATATTGCTGACCCAGCGCATGTAGGCGCGCGCAGTTTCGATTCGCGTAGATCCCATCAGATTGACCCACCACTCGATACCTTCCGGAGACATGCGGCTACCGAGTCGCGGCGGCATGGTCTCGCGTGCCCAACTGCGCACGCCGTGGGCTTCCATGTGCTGCATCCACTGCTGCGGCTGCGGCGGCGCCAGCGGCACCGAGGCGAGCGTGATGGTTTTCACCAGATCGGGACTGAGGCGCGCGAGTTCTATCGTCACCAGGCCGCCGCTTTTCGCGCCGATCACATGTGCGATGCCATCGCCGAATTCCGTAATCAGCCGCGCTGCGTGCGCAACAAAATTTTGCGTGCTGAACGCATTTTCATTCGCTACCGCGCTCGATTGGCCGAACCCCTGCTGGTCGAAACGAATCACGCGGTAGTGCCGCGCCAGGTGCGGCACCCACGCGCGCCATGCCGGCGTGCTTTCGGTGAAGCCATGGATCAGCAGCACGGATTCCGGCGTGGTCCATGGATCGGTGTAGTCGTCGATCTCGTAGTAGAGCTTGCAGCCTGAAATATCCAAGTACGGCATGGGTTTTATTTGCCGCGACTTTTCGCTTCTTTAATGATCCTCGCCCACTTCACGATATCGGCGCGAATAATCGCGTCAAATTCGGCGGGCGTGTTGCCGACGGCAGTCGCGCCCTCGCCTGCCAATGCCGGACTCAAATCGGGCGAACGTATGATTTTCACCAGTTCCCGGTTCAACCGCTCGATGATCGGCTTGGGTGTGCCGGCCGGCGCCAAAATACCGTTCCAGCCGCGCGCTTCGTAACCCGGCAGCGTGTCGGCGATCGGCGGCACATCCGGCAACGATGCATTGCGCTGCTTTGCACCCACACCCAGCGCACGGACGCGGCCCGCCTTCACTTGCGACACCGCCGTGCTCACCGACCCGACCAGGTAGAAATCGACCTCGCCAGACAGCAGTGCAGTCAGCGCCTGCGGCGCGCCTTTGTACACCACCTGCGTGAATTTAATGCCCGCCATCGCGCCAAACAAATCTGCCCCCAGCGATCCCATGCTGCCGGCGCCGGTGGAGCTGTGATTCAGCTGTCCCGGTTTGGTCTTGGCGAGCGCAATGAATTCCGCCAACGTGCGGGCGGGCGACTGGCTGCCGACAATCAATACCGGCGACACCGCGCTCACCAGGGTGATCGGCGCAAAAGCCGTTGCCGTGTCATACGGCATGTCGGGGAACAGACTCTGGTTCACGGCGTGCGATGGGAACACCATCAGCAGCGTGTGGCCATCCGGCGCCGACTTGGCGACGATCAGCGAACCGACGATACCGCTCGCGCCGGGCCGATTGTCGATGACGACTTGCTGGCCCAGTGCATCGCCCAGCTTGGGCGCGATATAGCGCGCAAGAATATCGGTGATACCGCCGGCACCGCTGGGAATAATCAGACGTATCGGGCGCGCAGGGAAGTTTTCGGCTGCGTGCAGCGCCGTCGTGGCCAATAACGCGGTACCCAGCATCAGGCAGTGCAGAACTCTCATAACGATCCCCGGATGGGCATCAAGCCCGTTCGTCGCGAGTTTCGCACCGTCGGCACATGCCGGCAACGGGTAAGAGTGCCTAACATAGTGGATTCCGCGCAGTTGATCGCATAACATGGTCATATTCACCCACCGCGAAATGAATCGCAAGGAAATTCAACGATGAAACTCACGCTCTGCTACGCACCGCAAACCTGCGCCACCGTACCCTTTATCACGCTCACCGAAGCGGGCGCGGATTTCGACGTGCACAACCTCAACTCCCGCTCGGGACAATTGAAATCGCCGGAGTTTCTGCGGCTCAACCCCAAGCACAAGGTACCGGTACTGATCATCGACGGCGATCCGCTGACCGAAAATCTCGCGATACAGATCTGGATCGCGCGCAATTTTCCGGCGGCAAAACTGCTGCCTGCGGACCCGCTGGCTGAAGTGAAAGCCATTTCGCTGATGTCGTTTTTCGGCTCCGGCATCCACCCGCATCTCACGCCCAATGCGCGCCCGGAAAACTACTGCGACCTCCCTGGCTCGGCGGAAAGCGTAAAACGCGTCGGCAACAAGCTGCTGTTCGAGGACTTCGCCGTAGTGGAGAATTTGCTTGAGGGACGCGTTTGGTTCTTCGATCATTTCACCGCACCCGACGCCTATTTTTTCTGGTGCTTTCGTCGCGCCATTTCATTCAAGCTCGATCTGTCGCAGTTCAGAAATTGCATGGCGCATTTTGAGCGCATGCAGCAGCGCGCGAGCACGCAGAAACTGGCCGCACATGAGAAGCGCGTGATGGAAGAATTCGCGAAGGTAGCTTGATCAACCGCAGAGTAAACGTCCTATGGGATAAATTGTAACTATTTGTTTTTATTGTACTTTTAATACGATCTCCGCAACTGATCAAACACGTAGTTCAATATTCCCCCGCTCTGATACCAGGCGATCTCGCGCCGCGTATCGAGCCGGCTGCGCAGCGCAAGCGTTTCCGTAGTTCCATTCACGCGATGTATGGCGCAGTTCACCGTCGCACGCGGTTTCATGTGCGGTGTGATGCCGGCAACATCGACGGTTTCAGTGCCGTCGAGATGCAGCGACTTCCACGTCACCCCCGCGGGCAGTTCCAGCGGCGCCACGCCCATGCCGACGAGATTGGAGCGGTGAATGCGCTCGAAATTTTCCGCGATGATGGCGCGCACGCCCAGCGCCGCCGGGCCTTTGGCCGCCCAGTCGCGCGACGAGCCGCAGCCGTATTCCTTGCCCGCAAACATCACCATCGGAATCCTCTGCGCGGCATAGCGTTCGGCCGCATCGTAGAACGGCATGATGTCACCGCCGGGGAAATAGCGCGTGTAGCCGCCTTCCTTCGGCGCGCACATGTGGTTGCGAATGCGAATGTTGGCGAGCGCGCCGCGGATCAGCACTTCATGGTTGGAGCGTCGCAAGAGATACGTCCCCCACTCCTTCATCGGTATGCCCAGTGATTCGAGGTACAGCGCGGCAGGCACGCCCTTGGAGAATCCGCTCATCGGCGCAATGTGATCGGTGGTGACGCTGTCGCCCAGCAACGCAAGGATGCGCGCACCCTGAAAATCGCCGCGCGGATTCTTCGCGAGCCACGCCTCGCTGAAAAACGGCGGCTGCTTCAGCATGGTGCTCACGGGGTCCCACTTGAAAGTCGCACCCTCGGGCGCTTTGATCGCTTTCCAGTGGGCCTCGCCTTCCTCGCAACTGCCGTAACGATGGAGAAATTGCTCGCGCCGCAGATTACGCTCCACGATTTCGGCGATTTCTGCGTCTGTCGGCCAGATGTCCTTGAGGTACACCGGTTGGCCATCGTTGCCCGTGCCCAGCGCGTCTTTGGTAATGTCGGTGAGCAAGGTACCCGCGATCGAGTACGCCACCACCAGCGGCGGTGACATCAGATAAGCGCCGCGCACTTCCGGGTGGATACGCCCCTCGAAATTGCGGTTGCCCGACAGCACCGAGCACAGCGTGAGGTCATTCTTCTCGATCTGCTCGCTGATCGGCGGTGGCAGCGAACCCGAGCCTCCGGCACAGGTCATGCAGCCATAGCCGACCACCTGAAACCCCAGCGCGTCGAGCGATTGCTGCAGACCGGATTCATTCAGATAATCGCTCACCACCGCGGAGCCGGGCGAGAGCGAGGTCTTCACCCACGGTTTGCTTTTCAGGCCCTTGCGCTGCGCATTGCGCGCGAGCAGGCCCGCCGCCACCAGCACGGACGGATTGGATGTATTGGTGCAACTGGTAATCGCACCGATCACCACGTCACCTTCGCGCACTTCCCCCGGCGCTCGGGGCGCATCGGATCGGGATGGCTTGACGTTGGGAAATCCCTTTATAAAACTTTCCGCTGCCCTGGACAGATCATGACGATCCTGCGGCAGCCTGGGTCCCGACACTGAGGGTTCTATGGCACCCAGATCTATTTCAAGCGAGTCGCTGAACACCGCATCCGCCGGTGCCTCATTCCACAGCCCCTGCGCCTTGGCATAGGCTTCAGTCAGTGCGATGTCTTCGGCCTTGCGGCCGGTGAGTTCAAGATAGCGCAGCGTCTCTTCGTCGATCGGGAAAAACGACATGGTTGCACCGTACTCGCAGGACATGTTGGACAACGTCGCGCGTTCCTGCAACCGCATGGTTTTTACGCCCGGCCCGTGGAACTCCACCCACTTGCCGATCACGCCTTTGGCGCGCAGACGCTGCGTTACGGTCAGCGCGAGATCCGTGGTAGTGACGCCGGGCTTCAGTTGTCCGACAAGTTTGCAGCCCACCACGTCCGGGATCACCAGCGAAATCGGCTGACCCAGCATCGCCGATGCCGCCTCGATTCCTCCCACACCCCAACCCATCACGCCCAGCGAATTGATCATCGGCGTGTGGCTGTCGCAGGCCACCAGCGAATCTGGAAACGCATGGCGCTGTCCATTGATCATTTCACTCCAAACGGGCCGTGACAGGAATTCAAGATTCACCTGATGCACAATGCCCGCGCCCGGCGGTATCACGCGGAAGTTATTGAATTCGCGCTGCGCCCACTTCACCAGTTCATAGCGCTCGCGGTTTTCCCTGAATTCCAAATCAAGGTTCTTGGCGTACGCGTCGGCAGTGCCGGCATACTCTGCCGTCACCGCGTGATCGATGACCAGATCCACCTTGCGCAGCGGATTCACCTTGCGCGGATTGGCGCCCGCTTTTTTCATCGCATCGCGCATCGCTGCCACATCCGCCAGCATGGGCACGCCCGATGAATCGGGCAGCACCACGCGCGTCGGACTGAGCGAGATACCGCGTTCCGAATGCGGGTTATCGACCCACGCCACCAGCGCACGAATGTCGTCCGCAGTCACCGTATCGCCATCCTCAAAACGCAACAGGTTTTCAAGCAGCACACGCAAGGTTACCGGTAGGCGGCACATGTTTGCGCCGAGCTTTTTCTCAGCTGCCGAAAGACTGAAGATGCGGTACTCCGTCGCGCCGACCGCCAGGGTTTGCTGCGCACTGAAGCTATCGATTTTGGTGATTTCCATATGCGAATTCCTGATGCGGAAGCGAAATCCCTTGCGGCCTCATCGGGATTTCGTGCGGTGGTTGATTTTTCGTATACTACCGCGACTGTCTGCACATCAGCATTCCCAGTCCATTTACTGTAAACCCGCGAGAACCTCATCATGGAACAGTCACGCAACAAGCGCATGCTCGAACTCTTCACCCCCGGTCGGGCAACCATGATGGCCGGCGCACACAACGCGCTGTCGGCGCGCATCATCGAAGCCGCGGGCTTTGAAACCATTTTGTTCACCGGCGCGGGTTTCGCCAACACCTACCTTGGCGTGCCCGACATGGGCCTCACCTCTTTGAAGGAGGTCGTCGATCAGGTGGCGGCAATACGCGACGCGATTGACATCCCCATACTCGCCGACGGTGACACCGGTTTCGGCAACGCACTGAACGCGCGCCGCACCGTGCGCATGATGGAGCGCGCCGGCGCCAATGCGCTATTGATCGAGGATCAGGTGTATCCGAAACGCTGCGGGCACTTCGAGGACAAGGGCGTGATCTCCAAATCCGAGATGGTGCAAAAATTGAAGGCCGCGGTCGATGCGCGCCAGACCGACATGCTGATCCTCGCGCGCACCGATGCACGCGCGATGGAGGGCATGGAGGCCGCGCTCGACCGCGCGCGCGCCTATCAGGAAGCCGGCGCCGACCTGTTGTTCGTCGAAGCACCCACCTCACTCGAAGAACTGGCGCGCATTCCGAAAGAAGTCCCCGGCCGCCACCTGTGCAACATGGTCTACGGCGGCAAGACGCCCATTCCGTCGCAGAAAGTGCTCGGTGAAATGGGTTACGGCGTAATTTGCTACGCCAATGCCGCGTTGCAGGCGTCGATGCTGGCGATGAGCAATGTGATGAAACACCTGAAGCAACGCGGCTCGCTTGAAGGAACGGAAGCCGCGGTGATTCCGTTCGACGAGCGGCAGAAGTTCGTGGATTACCCGCGTTACGTGGAGATGGAAAAAAAATACCGGGGCGCGTGAGCCGCCATCGACATGCGATGCTTCTTTACTGCTTGTCTCCCGCGACGACATAAGCCCACAACGCGTCGATTTCTTCCGGCTTGAGCAGCCCGTCCCACGGCGGCATGGCGTTTTTGCCTTTTTTCACGGACGTCTGAAAACGGTCCGGCTGGTCTTTGGGAAAGGTCAGCAAATCGAACGCACCCTCCGGATTTTTCATGCGCACGCCATGGCACGCCGCGCAATGGCGCGCGTAGTTGTCGGAACCCGATTTGATCTGTTCGGGCGTGAAGTTCTGTGCTGCCGCAAAGTTCGACGCGGCCAACAAGCCTCCCAATACCATCACAATCAATCGCTTCATTTGTTTCGCTCTGCTCTCAAAAAATCAGCCCACCGGCTTGCACCGGTGGGCTTCAAATTGCTGTAACGGTTGCTCTTCAATCCATCAGCGCAAATGTCCACACGGTTCCGCCCGGCAATACTTTGCCGGCCGTTTCGCGGCGGGAGGACGTGCCCCCACCCAAACCGGACTGCACGGACACGTATTGCTTGCCTTTGTAGGTGTAAGTAATCGGCTGCGAGTTGATGCCCGAGGGCGTCTTGAATTGCCACAGGACTTTACCGCTGGATTCATCCAGCGCCAAGAATTCCCCCGTTGGCAATCCGGAGAATATCAGTCCGCCCGCAGTCACCAGCTTGCCCGACCAACTCGGCAATTCCACCAGCGGCATCCGCCATGCCGACTTTCCGGTCATCGGATCCACCGCACCGATATAGCCCCACGGCGCGCTCTTGTCGCGGTCCTTGGTGGTATTGGTCACGCCCACATAACGCTCTCCCGCTTTGTATACCGGCAGATCAGCGTTCAACTGATAGATCGCGGTTTCTTCCAGCATCGACAGATAAAGCCTGCCCGTGTTCGGGTTGAACGCCATCGGCATCCAGTTCTTGCCGCCGGTCCAGCGCGGTTCGAGCTCAACCTTTTCGCCCGCGCGCAGGCGCTTGGCGACATCGGTTTCCACCGGGCGGCCAGTCTTCAGATCCACGCCGGTGGCCCAGTTGGTCTTCACATACGGATTGCCCGCCAGCACCTGACCGGTCGCGCGGTCCAGCACGTACATCAAGCCGTTGCGGTCGGCATGCATCAACACCTTGCGTTTCTGGCCATTGACCACGATTTCGCCCAGCACGTTTTCATTGTTGCCGTCGTAGTCGTAAGTCTCGGCTGGCGTCCATTGATAGTGCCAGGCGATCTCCCCGGTCTTCGGACGAATCGCGATCACCGACGCTACCCACAGATTGTCACCGGGGCGTGCTTTCCAGGTCCAGGGACCGCCGTTGCTGGTGCCCCAGTAGGAGAGATCAAGCTCCGGATCATACGAACCGGTGATCCAGGTCGAAGCGCCACCGCGCTTGTACGAATCATCATTGGGCCAGGTCGCAAACGCTTTTTCGTTCGGGTCGGGCGTAGTGTGACGGCGCCAGATTTCCGTGCCGGTCTGCGCGTCGAGACCGACCACGAAGCCGCGCACACCAAACTCGCCGCCGGTCATTCCACTCATCACGACGCCGTTCACCACGCTGGGCGCCGAGGTAATGGAATAACCCTCCTTCCATTCGGCGATCTTGCTCTTCCACAACTGCTTGCCGGTCTTGGCGTCAATCGCATGGACATGCGCATCCAGCGAGGACACATACACCTTGCCGTCAAACACCGCCACGCCGCGGTTGTTAAGACCACAGCACACCACGCGCGCGACCGCGGGTTCCCACTGAATGTCGTAGTTCCATATCTGCCGTCCCGTACCGACGTCAATCGCAACCACGCGCCGCACGTTGGCAGCGTACAGCACGCCGTTATGCACCAGCGGTTGCCCTTGCTCGCCGGTATCGGCATTGAGCGACGCGCTCCACACCGGCACCAGACGCTTCACCGTGTTCTTGTTGACTTGATCCAGCTTGCTGAAACGCTGCTGGTGATAACCCATGCCGTACGTCAGCACGTTGTCGGTGCTGCCGCCGTTGCCATCGCGATTCAGATCCTGCTGCGTTTGCGCCTGCGCCATGCCAAATATGGCCAGCAGCACTACGCCGATAAGCGACTTTTTCATACTGCCCTCCCGGTTAGGTTGATGCACGATACGGACTTTGCGCTGCGCTACGCTGATATTCTCCAGCGCGAAATCCACATGAATTAGTCTAAACCCTTTTGGAAAGACTTGCAGCGCCCCTGCGAAATGCACGGGTTGTGCTGCCGTTGCCGGGGTGACTACAATCCGCTACCGATTGTCTACATAAACCGCTTTGTAAGGATCCCCATGCCGCAGCAACTCATACTCACCGGCGACCTCAATTTCATGGGGGTCACCGACCCCACCGTGCCGTTTCGCAAGGCCATCGCCGACTTCAAGGCCGCCGACGTGCGCTTTTCCAACATGGAATGTTGCCTCTACGCGCCGCCTAGCGGCCAGGTGTGGGACAACGAGGGCTTCATGGCCGACCCCGGCCCAGCGGGCGAGTGCCTAAAATATGCGGGCATCGATGCCGTGGGCATCGCCAACAACGTTAACTACGGCGAAGCCGCCATCATGTCATCGGTCAAGCGGCTCGATGAAATCGGCATCAAGCATACGGGTGCCGGCGCGAACCGCGCGGCAGCGTACGCGCCGGTCATCATTGAAAAAAGCGGCGTGCGCTACGGCTTTTTGCAGCGCACCTCCGTGTACTGGCCGACCAATCACGAAGCCACCGCGCACACCGCAGGTGTGGCCACCATCAAGGGCCACACCGCGTATCAACTGCCGCTGCACAAGACCCGACCGGAGATTCCGCCGGCGAATCGTCCCGGCATTCCGCCGGAAATACTCACCTGGCCCGACGCCAAGCATTTGCAACTGTTCAAGGACGACGTCGCTGCGCTGCGCAAGCAGGTCGACATACTGGTGGCTTCCTGCCATTGGGGATTGCACAAGGATGTGCTGGATTACATGCCGCAAATCGCGCATGCCGCCATCGACAGCGGCGCGGACCTCGTGATGGGTCACGGCCCGCACTACTCGCTGCCCACGGAAATCTACAAAGGCAAGCCCATTTTCTATGGCCTTGGCAGCTTCAGCTTCCATACTGGCCATGGCGGCCGGAAACACGGTGACTGGATGGGCATGATGGTCACCGCCACCATCGACAACAAAGCAATCACAAAAACCTCGATCAAGCTCGTGCGCCACAACGACGCCAACGAAAGCTACTTCTGCGACCCGGCGCAGGAGGGCAAGGAGCTTGACGAGATCAATACTCGCTGCGCGAAGCTGGGGACGAAGCTGGTGGCGAAGGGGATGGAATTGGAGATCGCGGTGGTGTGATTTCGGCTCGCGGCTTGTATCCGCTCCTGCCCCACTCCGGGTTGTAGCCATCCGTGAGCGTAAACAGGAACGCCACAATATCTTCGATTTCCTCGTCATTGAGTTGCGGACGCTGTTTCGGGCGGCGCTGATAAGGTGGTGTGTCGACGTCGACATTGGCCTGATACTGCGCCGGCAGATCGTTAAATTTTTTGCCCTCGGGATACCACCCCGCCGGATCGGTATCGCGCGTGGCATAAAACGCTACTGCGTCGCGCAGATTATCGAAAAAGCCGTTGTGCATATACGGCGCAGTCACCGTGATGTTGCGCAGCGTCGGCGTTTTGAAAAGGCCACAGGATGCGGGGTCTGTCACCCGCGGCTTGGGGGCTTCCGCTCCCGGCTTGGTGCCTGCCACAGGGACACGCTCGCACAACCCAAGGTCAATAAACGCCGGATCGGCATTTTTAGGAATGCGCGTGCTGCGCGGCAACCCCAGTGCGCGATAACTAAAGTCCGTGAACAACGATTTCTGCGGATCACGTGAAGCTTCATCAACAATATGGCACTGCGCGCAATTACCTTTTTGCCGTATGGTAAAAAGACCCAGACCGCGCTGCTCCTGTTCGGTGAACTTTGCCTCTCCGCGCATCACATAATCGAATTTCGAGGTAAACGGCTGGAATACGCGCGTGCGTTCAAAGGCGGCAATCGATTCCGCCACTGCGTCGAGCGCCGCCTCGGGATTATCGAAAATCTTTTCGCCCCACACTTTGCGAAACTCGCCAGCGTAGGTGCTCTTTGCGACCTTGGCAATCAGCGCCGGCGCATCGGCGTTGTTCATTTCCACCGGGTTGAAAAACGGCTGCTTCGCCTGTTCTTCCAGCGTGTCGGCACGGCCATCCCAAAAAAAACCGCCCGCCGGCACGCGCTTCCCGTCCTTTTCGAGACCGCCAAATCGCGGCGCGGTGGCCAGATACATCACAGTCGGCGCATCGCGCGTACCGAACTGGTCGGACCGGCTACCCAACGCTACCCCGATAATGGTGTTGTTGTTGCCAGTGAAGGCGCGTCGGGGATCGTGGCACGAGGCACATGCCAGACCGGCCGGCTCCGACAGGTTGCTGTCGAAAAACAGGCGCAGGCCCAGCCGCTCGCGCGGTGTCAGGGAAGTCTGATCGATGGCGGCGGCCAGCGACAGGATAAACTGCTCAGGTGACAGGCCTTGCGCCCGTGGCCAGGGCGAGAGCAGAATGGAAAAAATCCCCGCCAAAACGGGAATGGCCAGTGCGAGTTTGGCCCAGCGTAGCCGATTCCGTTGAAACATGGCGGTCGATGTACTAACTACTTCGCCAACCCCATGTCCGTAAACAACGCCTTCACATCGGCGTACTCCGCCTGCCAGTGCTTGAAGGTCTCGGCGCTGTTCTTGTAGACGTTGGCCATTAGCCCCGCTTCGAGATCTTTCAGCCATTCCGGTGACTTGACCACGCGCGCAAGCGTGGCGTCCCAATAGGCGATCTGTGCCGCGCTCATGCCCGGCGGACCGGCCAGTCCGCGCCACAAGTCCTGCGCGCTGTTCACCCCGATTTCCTGCCAGGTTGGCACGCTGGCGAGTTCGCCGCCCCAGCGGCGCGGCGCGCCAACCACCAGCACGCGCAGCTTGCCGCCGCGCACCTGCGGCAACACCGTCGAAATTGCTCCTGCCGCGGCATCCACATGACCACCCATCGCTGCAGTCTGGCTTTCCGCTGCCGAGTTGAACGCAACCGACCGCAGCTTGCGTATGTCCACGCCTGCGGCTTTCATGGCATGCGCGAATGAGGAATGTGTGGCATTGCCGATGGTGGTGCCGATGGCAACCGAATACGCTGCCGGATCCTTGCGCATGCGCTCGAGGAATTCACGTGCATCTTTGATCGGCGAATCCGCGCGCACCACCAGTGTCACGTACTCCACCGCGAGCACCGCCAGCGGTGTGAAATCGGTATAGGTGGTCTTGCTGCGTCCCGCCACATGGTTGCTGATCAGCGGCTGCGCGACAATCTGCATCAGATGTGCATCGCCCTTGTGCTGCATCAGATACGCAAGCCCCACCGCGCCGCCACCGCCCGGCTTGTTGGTGACATTGACCGGCTGATCGACCAGCTTGTGTTCCTGCAGGATACGCTGCACCAAGCGCCCGGTACGATCCTGCGGGCCGCCGGGCGTCGTGCCGACAAGAATTTCTATGTTCTTGTCGGGTTTCCATGATTGTGCGTGGGCAGGCGGAAGCAGCGCCGCGACAAACCATACTGTCATCAGGCACACGGAAAGCCGAAATTTATTTTCGAGAATCATGATAAAAATTCCTTATAAAACAAATACTTAATGTTTTATCTCGAATACCGCATCGATCACCAGCACGGTACGGCTGCGCAACGACGAGGCGCCCAATACCGAACGCACATGCTTGCCGGTGTCGCCGAGCGCGGCCACCAGAAAATCCGACGCGCCATCCAGCACCTGCGGATGATCCGCGAATTCAGACGTGGCGTTGAGGTAACCGCAGATGCGCACGCAGCGCGCAAGTTTGTTCCAGTCGCCGCTGCATGCCGCTTTCGCTTGCGCGAGCACATTGATCGCCGCGAGCCGCGCCGCCTCTTTGCCGTCCGCTACGCTGAGTTCTGCCCCGAGACGTCCGACGAACTTGTGCTTGCCATCCACCACTGCCGCCTGCCCCGCGATCAACAGCTGATTGCCCGAAATAACATACGGCAGATAATTGGCGGCCGGTGTCGGCGCATCAGGCAATACGACGCCAAGTTTCGCCAGCCGCTCGTCGATGGAATGCGACATCAGATACCGCCCGGTTCGTCTTTGGGATAACGCAGATTGCGCGCCGGATAGACTTTGCCCGGGTGCTGTTTCAATGCTTCTTCATCAACATCCACGCCCAGGCCCGGCGCGGTCGGCAAATCAATGTAGCCATTTTTCGGCTTCAACTGGTTTGGCGAAATCTTGTCGACAAAATCCACGAACGGCAAAAAGTATTCGGTGATGATGAAATTCGGCATGGTCGCCGACGCATGCACGGTCGACGCCAGCGCCACCAGCGTCGAATTGTAGTTGTGCGGCGACATCGCCACCAGAAATGATTCTGCCATAGCGGCAATTTCCTTCAATTCGAGTATGCCGCCGCAGCACGCCACGTCGGCATTCAGAATATCCGCCGAGCGTTTTTCCAGCAACGGACGGAAACCGGTCTTGGTATAAGTGGCCTCACCGATCACCATCGGCACGCCGATCTCGCGGCGGATTTGCGCCAGCTCATCGGGATATTCGGCCTGACAGGATTCCTCCATCCAGTACAGATCAAACTCGGCGAGTTGCTTGTCGAGCCGTATCGCATGCATGGGCGCGAGCCGCCGGTGCTGTTCGATCAGGATATCCACATCCGGTCCCACCGCGTCGCGTATGGCTTTCACCACGCGCACCGCGCGCCGCTCGTGCTCCTTGGGAATCCAGGTGCGCCAGGGCGCAGGTAGCGGATCGAATTTCATCGCGGTAAAACCCATCTTCACCACTTTTTCCGCCGCACGCGCGTAGTCGTCGGGCTCTTTCATGCCGTAGCTCCAGCCATTGGCATACACGCGTATCTTCTCGCGCACCTTGCCGCCAAGCAGGTTGTAGACCGGCTGCTTGCATGCCTTACCGACGATGTCCCACATCGCCTGTTCGATGCCGCTGATGGCACAGAACAATTCCACCGAACCGCGGCGGGCCGCATAATCGTCAAACGCAAATTGCGTGAAGTGCTTGATGTCGAACGGGCTGCGTCCCACCATGTACGGCCCCAGCGCTTGCAGTTGCGCCGTGACCGCGGTGTCACGGTCGTATTGCGAATAAGCCTCGCCCCAGCCGTGTATGCCGGCGTCGGTCTCGACCTTGACGAAGATCAGGTTTTTGCGCCAGCCGGGATGGACGGTATAGCTCTTGACCGCGGTGATTTTCATGGGGGTTGCCTTGAAGAAAACGGAACGAAAGTACTTTGAATCTATGTGGGTGACTTCGCAGTGTCAAGTAAGCCCGCTATACTTCGCGTTCCTCCGGGACCCCATCCAGAATCTGAACTGCCAGAGTGACCAAACTGAGTTGCCAAAATCACCACAGGAGCGCCTGTTATGAACGATAGCGTATTCACGCCTGTATTACCGCAAGCCCCCACCCTGGGCGAGGTCGTCAAACAGTTATTGCCGCAGGGATGGGCAAAACTGGTTCAACCGATTGCCGCCTCGACGATAACCACCGACACGCAGGGTCTGGTCGCGGGCGAAGTGCATCTCGACACCATGACCGGCAAAGTCCCGGCGTATCGCGCGCATCCGGACCAGAACGGCAAGTTCCCGGTGGTGCTGGTGATTCAGGAAATCTTCGGTGTGCACGAGCACATCAAGGACGTGTGCCGCCGCCTCGCCAAGCAGGGCTATTTCGCCATCGCGGTTGACCACTATCACCGCTGGGGCGATGTCACCAAATTCACCGACAACCAGGAAATCTTCGCCAAGGTCGTAAACCACGTGCCCGATAGCCAGGTGATGTCCGATCTCGATACTGCCGTGGTGTTCGCCGGCGCCAGCGGCAAGGGCGACACTTCCAAGCTCGCCGTCACCGGTTTCTGCTGGGGTGGACGCATCACCTGGACCTATTGTGTACACAATCCGAAGGTCAATGCAGGCGTGGCCTGGTACGGCCGCCTCGTAGCACCCAGCAAGGCGCCGCTGCAACCTGCCTATCCGGTTGAATTCGCCGCCATCCTCAAAGTGCCAGTACTCGGACTTTACGGCAAGGAGGACGCCGGCATCTCGGTAGCGAACGTCGAGCAGATGCGCGAAGCATTGAAAGCCGCAGGCAATACCGTCAGCAACATCGTGCTCTACGACGGCGCTCCACACGCGTTTTACGCCGACTATCGCCCGAGCTATCGCAAGGAAGCGGCAGAAGACGGCTTCAAGCGCATGCTGGCGTGGTTCAAGCAATACGGCGTGGCCTAAAGCATCGCCGGAAAACTTGCTGACAGATTTCACTCACCCTGCAAGACTGCGTTAGAAATCCCGCAAGGAAATCCCCTCGCCCCGCGCGCGGGGCGAGGGAACACTTGAAGCGAAGCAGAGGGTTAGGGTAGGGGTAACTACGCGCTCAAATCACGCGCCTTCAACTTCAGCAACTCCCCGATTTTTTCGGACGCTTTCAAACCCGTTCCCGTCAGCACCAGCACCGTCGATTCCTTCGGCTTGATCGCACCACTCGCCAGCAACTGCGTCAGCCCTGCCGCAGCGGCAGCGGAAGTCGGTTCTACATAGAACCCCTTGCGCGCCAGCACGCCAAGCGCAGCTACAATCTCGTCTTCGGAAACAGCAACCATGCTGCCACCGGAATTCCTCACGGCGCGCAACGCTTCCGCCACACGTGTCGGTTTAGATGAGGCGATACCTTCCGCAATGGTCGGTGTTATTTCGGTCGGCACTAAATGTTCTACGCCGGCCTGCCATGCATTGAAGTACGGCGCACAGTTCGCCGCCTGCACACCAAAGATACGCGGCATTTTTTTTATTTCGCCATTGCGCACCAGTTCGTTAAACCCAATTTCGCAGCCGGCGACGTTACTGCCATAACCCAGCGGCACCACCACATTGTCGGGCGCCTTGAATCCCAATTGCTCCCACAGTTCGTAGGCTAGTGTCTTGGTGCCTTCGGCAAAAAAAGGTTGCCAGTTGTGGCTGGCGTAAAAAATTTCGCGGCTCATGCGCAACGCGGCATCGGCCACATCCTGACGCGTGCCGCGGATCGTCACCACATCAGCACCACATGCTGCGATCTGCGCAATCTTGGGATAAGACGCGGTCTCCGGCACCAGGATGCGGCAGCGCATGCCCGCCGCTGCTGCGTACGCCGACAGCGATGCGCCGGCATTGCCGGAGGAATCTTCGAGCACATGATCGATGCCGCGACTCTTGAGGTAGCTCACCATCACCGTCATGCCGCGATCCTTGAACGAGCCGGTCGGCATCATGAATTCGAGCTTGAAGCGTACTGACGCACCGCGCCATTCGCCGTCGATCAGCGGCGTCCAGCCCTCACCCATGGCTACTGCATGTTTGTCGTCAACGCCAATGGCTTTGGCGTAGCGCCACACTGAATAGCATGACGCTTTGATATCGCCGCGTTTCAGTCCTGTGCCGTGCGTAAGATTGAGATAGCCGCCAGTGTCGGAACACCAACGGGCGGTGTTCGTGGAATAAGTAACACCCGTCGCAGGGTCAATGTAATTCATCAATAAAAACAGATACTTATATTTTCGACACTCGCTATCGCTTTCCCAGAAACTTTCGGCTCAACTCCAGCACGTGATTCACATCTTCCAAGTTGTTGTACGCGTGCACTGAGAAGCGCAGCATCCCCCGGCGTATCGACAGCTTCACCTGATTTTCACCCAGGTGTTTGTATAGCCCATCGTAACGCGCTTCATCGGTGCCGTAGTGATTGGCGCTGAAGTTGCCGACCGTGACGATGCCCGCCAGATGCGGTCCCGGCGGGCCGCCGCACACCGGCACGCCCATGTCGAGGAAACCCTGCGCCACCGCGTGCGACAGCGTTGTCACATGCGACTCGATGCGCTGCGTGCCGATTTCCAGCAACTGCGCCAGCGACGCGTCCACCGCCGCCGCCGCCGCGTAGTTGTAGTTGCCCAGATCAAAGCGCCGCGCACCGGCGGCAAGCTTGAAGCTCGTGTCGCCCATCGCGGCCTCATGCGCCTCGCCCATATCGACACCGAAGCGCGCGAGGTACGCCGGCTGCATTTTCTCCGCCCATTCGCGGCGCACATACAGGAAACCCATGCCATACAGCGCCAGCAGCCCTTTTTGCGTGGATACCGCCATCGCATCGACCGGCAACGTGCGCACATCCATGTGCACCACACCTGCCGACTGCACGGCATCCACCAGAAACAACGCGCCACGCTCGCGGCAGGCGCGGCCCAGCTTTTCGACATCCGTGCGGAAGCCCGGCGCAAAACTCACGGTGGAAGCGGTGACGCAGCGCGTGCGCGCATCCATGCGCGCGATCATGTCATCCACCGGCATGTGGTAGTCACGCGGCTTGACCATGCGCACCTCCACACCCAGCCGCTGCAGGTTGAGCCACGGGTAAACATTGTTCGGGTGCTCAAGATCGGGACAGGTGATGACGTTGTCGCCGGCCTTCAGGCCGATGCTCGTTGCCACCATGTTGAGTCCGTCAGAGACGTTCTTGGTATAGGCAATGTCGCCCGCATCGGCGTTGATCAGTTGCGCAAAACGGCTGCGCGTGCGCTCGATCAATGTAAAAAAACGATCCTTGTCGCCGCCATTCATCATGCGATCATCGAGGTGCGCGTCGAGCGCTGCTCGCGTAGTGCCGGACAAAATGCCGCGCCCGGCAAGATCAAGATACGTCCAGCGCTTTAGCGCGGGAAAGTCGTTGCGGAACGCCGCGATGGTGTCGAATTCAGTGACGGGTTTGTTCATGTCACACCCCTTCAAGATAGGTTCTGGAAGAATACTCCGCT
>JAKFYK010000026.1 GCA_021730905.1 Betaproteobacteria bacterium
GAGAAACGATAACTTCCCGTGTTCTGTCGCCGCCCGGCTCCGGCGTGAGCGATACGCGGATGGTGTCGCCGATGCCTTCCTGCAGCAGCACACCCATCGCCGCCGTGGAAGCCACAATGCCCTTGGAGCCCATTCCCGCTTCCGTCAGGCCAAGGTGCAGGGCGTAGTCGCAACGCGCAGCAAGATCGCGGTACACCGCGATCAAATCCTGCACGCCGCTGACTTTGCATGACAACACGATCTGGTTGTGCGCAAGACCCAGTTTTTCAGCCAGCGCCGCGCTGTCGAGCGCCGATGTGACAAGCGCGCGCCGCGTCACCACGGCGGCATCATCGGGCTCCGATTGCTTCGCGTTGTCGTCCATCATGCGCGCGATCAGTTCGGGATCAAGACTGCCCCAGTTCACGCCAATACGCACCGGTTTATCGTAGCGGCAGGCAAATTCGATCATCGTCGCGAATTGTTCATCGCGCTTGGAGCCGCGCCCAACGTTGCCCGGATTGATACGCAGCTTGGCCAGCGCCTCGGCGCAAGCCGGATGCTGCGTCAATAACCGGTGGCCATTGAAATGAAAATCCCCTACCAGCGGCGCATTAACACCCATGGCATCGAGCAGCTCGCGGATATGCGGCACGGCAGCGGCCGCTTCGGCGGTGTTGACGGTGACACGGACAATTTCGGAACCAGCACGCGCCAGCGCCGCCACTTGCGTGACCGTGCCCGCAATGTCTGCCGTATCCGTGTTGGTCATCGATTGCACCACAATGGGCGCATTGCCACCGATATCGACGTGGCCAACGCGCACGTGCTCGCTGGCGCGACGCGTCGCCGGACCGTAAATTGGCAAACAGCGTATTTCAGTCACGATACAAATTCGTCATTAGCCAGCGCAGTATCCGGGACGACTCTTACCTATGGAGGTTGTGCGAATCTTGCTATCCATACGCCTAATCGAACTGTCCGGCAGCCAGCGCCTGCGCTTCCTTTGAACTGGGGAAATTGTTACGCAACTGGTGCGCAAGGCTGTCCACTGAATTACCACCACCCAAGCGACGTTCCGTGCGCAACATCAACCACAGTATCTCCGGACTGCCGGAAGATACTGGCACCAGCCGCTGCAGGTGTAAGCGCGCATCGGGATAATTCGCACGCACATAAGAGATATCCGCCAACTGATAGAGCGCCTGAATCTGGTTCGGCTGAAACTTGAGCGCTCCCCGGAAGTACCCTTCGGCTTCCGCCAGATCGCCACGGCGACGCGCACACAGGCCCGCATTCACATAGGAGCGGTCCGGCTGTTGGTACAGCGGATCACTTACCGCAGCCATGAAGTGACGGATACCCTCCGCCTCGCGCTTGCGCTGACACAAAAAGGCGCCGTAATTATTGTTGGCATCCGGATCCTGGCGGTTGATGCGCAATGCCTGCTGAAAATTCTGCTCGGCCAGCGCGTCATTCCTCAATTCGGCGTAGATCAGGCCAGCCACGTTGTAGGCCGGACCATACGTCGGGTCCGAGCGCTGTGCGATGCCGGCTTCTTCCAATGCAATGCTCAGATTTTTAAGCTCCAGATAGCCTGCCGCAAGTTCCGTGTGTATGCGCGCCCGCCCGCGTGCATCCGCATCGGTATCGGACGTCGTGGACTGGGTGGGTTGAGGCGTCGTCCTATCCATCATCGGCCCGCCGGCGCAACCTGCCAACATAGAAAATATCACCCATGTCGCTAAACATTGTCTGTTCATTGCACAACCTCGGACTCGGAAAGGATATTGCCACGTATGGCCTGCGCATGCAGACGACGCTCGGCACGGTGCGTCTTGTCTTTGACTTGCCCCGCCAGTTGCCCGCATGCAGCCGCGATATCATCGCCTCGCGTCTTGCGCGTGGTGGCGACCAGTCCCGCGCGATTCAGCACTTCGCGAAAGCGCGCCACGGCCTCCGCTTTCGAGCGCAGATAGCCCGATCCGGGAAACGGATTGAATGGAATCAGATTGATTTTGCACGGCACCGATTTGACCGTTTCAACGAGTTCGTGCGCCTGCGCCACACTGTCGTTCACGCCTTCGAGCAACACGTATTCAAACGTCACGAAATCACGGGGCGCTTTTTCAATATAGCGCACACATGCCGCGAGCAACTCCCGAATGGGATATTTCTTGTTGATCGGCACCAGTTCGTCGCGCAACGCATCGCTGGGCGCATGCAATGACACCGCCAGCGCTACCGGGCAGGCGTCACGCAACCGGTCCATCGCAGGCACCAGCCCGGAAGTGGATAAGGTGACTCGCCGGCGCGACAGCCCATAGGCATCGTCGTCGAGCATCAACTGCATCGCAGTGACAACATTGTCGAAGTTCGCAAGCGGCTCTCCCATGCCCATCATCACCACGTTGGAGATGGCGCGCGGGTCATCCTTGTTCCTGATGTCGTACGCGCCCAAACATTGATTCGCCCACCACAACTGGCCGATGATTTCAGCAACACCGAGATTGCGATTGAAGCCCTGCCGTCCAGTGGCGCAGAACGAGCATTCGAGCGCACAGCCCGCCTGCGAGGAAATGCACAAAGTACCACGCGAGGTTTCGGGGATGAATACGGTTTCGATGGCGTTGCCGGTACCCACATCCATCAGCCACTTGCGAGTGCCATCACCGGCCACGGTATCTTGCACCACCGTGGGCCCCGCAATCGTGGCGTCTGCGGCGAGCCGCTCACGCAACACCTTCGAGATATCGGTCATCACGCCAAAATCGGAAGCGCCCGACTGATGCATCCAGCGCAGCAACTGTTTCGCGCGAAACGGTTTTTCACCCCACGCCGCGCAGCACGAGATGAGTTCGTGCCGGCTGTATCCAAGCAAATTGACCGTCATGGCACGTGGATTGACCACCTACCGCGGACAAATATCCAGGCTGGCGAAGAAATAGGCGATTTCCGTCGCCGCATTCTCGGCCGAATCGGAGCCATGCACGGCATTGGCGTCGATGCTGTCCGCGAAATCGGCGCGGATCGTGCCCTTTGCAGCTTTCTTCGGGTCGGTAGTACCCATCAAATCGCGATTCTTCTGAATAGCGCCGTCACCTTCGAGCACTTGAATGATCACCGGGCCAGAAGTCATGAAGTCAACCAAGTCCTTGAAAAAAGGACGATTTTTATGCACAGCATAAAACCCCTCGGCATCAGCACGCGACAACGAAGCCATGCGCGCAGCGATGATTTTCAGCCCGGCTTGTTCAAAACGCGAATAAATCTGACCAATGACGTTTTTAGCCACCGCATCCGGTTTGATTATCGATAAAGTACGCTCCACGCCCATGATGCTATGCCCCTTGCCCCAAGTTTAAATAACCATTAAGGATAGCATGATAAGGTCTTGAAATAAAGACAAATAGAGGCACTTGAGCACTGCTGCGCCGAAGCTACCCTGCCTTCGCTTTCTTCACCGCGCACAAAGTATCAAAGCGCTTTCCGTGCTTTATTCCCCGCAGGCGCCAGCACGCTGTCCCACTGCCAGCGCGGCACTACCGAACGCGCCCCCTCGAGTGGATGATAGCGCTGATCAACACCCAGTCCCGGTACCCATACCAGATGCCTGCCCGACCACAGAAACGGAATACGCTCGCGCAGCCATGGCGGTACGCCTTGCTCCTGAAACAGGTCCTTGACTTGCCGGCGCGGTCGCGCCGCATCAGGACGCAACCGTTCGCCGCCCCGCCGCAGACGCAGTGTCACCGGCAGTTCGCGCAACCGTTCAAGATCAATGCCTGTACCGCGGCTGAGCACCATTTTCAGCGTCGCCCCTAACGCCACGATACGTAGCGACCGTTCACCCTCCCATGTAGCCGAAAAACCCGGATCTGGCGCATCCAGCGCGGGCACCAAATGCAAAGCACCATCAAAGCGATGCAGCGTGTGGCTGCCCAGATTAATCCTGACGCGGGCATCTTGTTTTGCACTGATGGCCTGACGCAAGGCTTCATCCAGAGTGCGCTTGTCGGGCATGCTGATGCCTTTGTTTGCCAGAAAATGCCGCAACAGGTTTCTGGCGCGTGCGGCGGGCAATCTCCGCAATCCATCGACGCCCAACGCATCACCTTGCATACCGCCTTGGGCATCCAGCAGCGCCATCTCATCCAGCAACGCCGCCGCCTCCGCGAAATGCGCCGCGGCACGCGTCAACGTGGCGCGATAGCCCGGCACGCGCGGCTCGATACGAGGCAGTATCTCGCCACGCAAAAAATTGCGCAGGAAATAGGTGTCGGCGTTGCTTTCGTCGTCCACCCATTCCAGCTTGCGGCGCCTGGCGTAGCGCTCGATCTCTCGCCGCGACACGTCCAGCAGGGGACGCACCACGTGCAGATCGCCATCCGCGCGCGCCAGCGGCATCGCGGCAAGTCCTTTAACCCCTGCGCCACGCAACAAGCGCAGCAGCAATGTCTCAACCTGATCGTCCTGATTGTGCGCAAGCAGCATATGATCGGCGCGGCACGCGCGATAAGCGTCATATCGCGCCGCACGCGCGGCAGCCTCGCTACCTTTGCCGCGCTCGCCACGTGTAACCTCGACTTTCACCACACGCAGGGGTACGCCATGCGCCCGGCACGCCCGGCGGCAAAACGCTGCCCATACCGGTGCATTCGGGCTCAGTTGGTGATTGACGTGAATCGCTGATACCCGCCATCGGCGGCGCGGCGCCAGTGCTACGATAACATCAAGCAGCACCATCGAATCGATGCCGCCGCTCAGCCCCACACACAAACGATCACCCGTCTTGACCAACGCTTCCAGCGTGCGCTCTGCAACGCGTGCGAGATCACCCGGCGCAGGCACAACAACTACTGACGGCTTGTTCGCGGATCCCTTGGCCATATCCACCGCGTCCGGCGTTATTTGATTTCGATTTCCTTGAACCTGCCAAAACCCACCAGCTTTTCGAAGCGGGCAGCGAGCAACTCATCCAGGGACTTGTCGCGCAACTGACGCCAGGTATCGGCCAATGCTTTCCTCAGGAGCTGCATCATCGCGTCCGGGTCCCGGTGCGCGCCGCCGAGCGGTTCGGCAACCACCTTGTCGATGAGATTCAGGGCTTTCAGACGCGTCGCGGTAATGCCCAGCGTCTCCGCGGCCTCGGGCGCATTATCCGCGCTCTTCCACAGAATCGCGGCACAGCCTTCCGGGGAAATCACCGAGTAGGTGGAATACTGCAACATCAGCGTCACATCACCGACCGCAATGGCAAGCGCACCGCCCGATCCACCTTCACCAATCACTGTGCAGATGATGGGCGTCTTCAACTCCGACATCGCATACAGATTGCGGCCAATAGCCTCGGATTGCCCGCGCTCTTCGGCGCCGACACCGGGATACGCGCCGGGCGTATCGATAAACGTGAACACCGGCAGATTGAATTTTTCCGCAAGCTTCATCAGACGCAACGCCTTGCGGTATCCCTCCGGCCTCGGCATGCCGAAATTGCGCTGCGTGCGTTCCCTGGTATCGCGGCCTTTTTGATGGCCGATCACCATCACGTTTTGCTCATTGAACCGCGCCATGCCGCCAACGATCGCCGGGTCATCGCCATACGTGCGATCGCCGTGCAATTCTTCAAAGCCGGTAAAAATACTGTTGATGTAATCCAGCGTATAAGGCCGCTGCGGATGCCGCGCTACCTGCGAGATTTGCCATGCCGTCAGCTTGGCATAAATATCCTTGGTCAGTCCCTGGCTTTTTTTGGTGAGCTTGCTGATTTCTGCGGATATATCCAGCGCCGAATCATCCTGCACGAAACGCAGTTCTTCAATGCGGGCCTCAAGCTCCGCTACAGGCTGCTCAAAGTCGAGAAAGGTCTGTTTCATGGCGCGGGATGATACAGCAACCGCCATTGACCCGTTCTGCTCACCAGGCTAATACCACGCCACATCATTTCCGCGCGGATCATTGGCGGCCAGTGCCTCACCCGTCTTTTTCGATTTAAACACCACCTGCATATTGCCCCACTTGCGGCCGGATTGTTGTATCGCGTGCCCTTTTCCTTGCAGCACCGCGCGCCATTCTGCGCTGAACCCTTCGGGCTCGACTTCGATGCGATCGGGCCAGAATTGATGATGGTAGCGCGGCATCGCCACCAGCCGTTTCAGATCCACTTCCGGCGCGCGCAAATGCTCGAGTATGCCCAGCAATACCATGCTGATAATGCGCGACCCGCCCGGTGCGCCGAGTATCAGCACGCCGCGCTCGTCTTCCACGAACGTCGGTGTCATGCTCGACAGCGGACGCTTGCCCGGCGCAATCGCATTCGCTTCGCTGCCGCGCAGCCGGTAACTGTTCGGCAGATCGGGCCGCAGCGTGAAGTCATCCATTTCGTTATTCAGCAACACGCCAGTGCCTTTGGCGACGAGGCCCGAACCGAAAATCCAGTTCACCGTCAGTGTCGCACCCACACGATTACCCGCGCTGTCGATCACCGAAAAATGTGTGGTGTTGTAGCTCTCGGCTTTTACAGCGACGGGTGGACCGAGACTATCGCTGTGAGTGGCCTTACTGGGTGAAATGGATGTAACTATTTGTTTTAAATAATATTTTTCTACAATCCTTGCCACGGGCACTTTGGCTTGATCCGGGTCGCCTAATTGCATGCGATCACGAAATACGCGGCGCAGCACTTCTGAAATGGAGTGCGCGGATTCGGCATCCGACACACCCGCGAGTTTCAAATACTCCAGCATGCCAAACGCCTGCGTCAACGCGATACCTCCCGCCGATGGCAACGCGGCCGTGGTGATGGCCGCACCGCGATAAGTAATCCGCATCGGCTCACGCTCGATCACGCGATAACGTTCAAGGTCCGACAACTGCCACGCGCCACCTGCGGCATTCACACTGCCCACCAGCGCCAGCGCCACCGGTCCCCCATAGAAACCGGCAGCACCCTCGCCCGCCAGCCGCGTAAGCGTTTGCGCGAGTTCAGGTTGCTTCAACACATAACCCGGCGTCAGCGCTTGACCGTCGGCCAGAAAAATTCTCGATGCTTCGGGCAGTTTGCGCAGAACACCTTCGCGGATTTTCGCGATGCGCGCATAGCGACCATCCACCGCAAAACCATCGCGCGCCAAGCGTATCGCAGGCGCCAGCAACTCCGCCAGCGGCAGCGTGCCGTAGTGCTGTGCCAGATGCACCAGTCCCGCCGGCGTGCCGGGTATCCCGGATGCCGTACCGCCCTGCATGGTGGCACCGCGCACCGGATTGCCGCCCGCGTCGATGTAGTGCTCCGGCTTCACCCCTGCCGGTGCCGTCTCGCGCGCATCGATCATCACCTGTTTATTGTCCGACGCACGATGCAACAGAAAAAAACCGCCGCCGCCGAGACCTGATGAATACGGCTCCACTACCGCCAGCGCAGCGGCAACAGCGACCGCCGCATCAAACGCATTGCCGCCGCGGTTGAGGATTTCATCTCCGGCCTCTGTCGCCAGCGGATGTGCGGAAGCAATCGCAGCCTGTTGCTGGGCCGCTGCGCTGCCTATTGCGACACACAACACCAGAAGACAGCAAACGAGTCTGCACATATTGATCATGGCTGCAAATATTTGCGGAAGTAAGCCTCTGCCCGCCGCAGCGTATCCTCCATCGCGGCTTTGTTCGGCGTGTGGCTTTGCTTGGTCTTGCCGGGATCGTCATAGGAATGGTGCGCGCCTTGATACACCACGAAATCAATATCGGCGCCGCGCTGTTGCAGTTGCGTGGCGAGTGTGGCGCACACTTTGGGCGAGACTTCATCATCTTCGGAAGCCACCAGCAGCATCAGCGGCGCATACGGCTGGTAGCCGGCCTGATCGCGCTGCACGGTACAGCCCGGATACTGTGCAATCGCTGCGCGGAAGTCGCTGGCCGGTGTAGGACTTGCCAGCCGCACACGATCCGCTTTGTCCGGCGCGATGCGCGGTGGATCCTGAGCTATCGCCGACAACAGCGTCATGCCGCCGTTGGACCAGCCCTGCAAGCCGATGCGGTCAGCCATCACATCGTTTCGGCTACGCAGATAATCAAGTGCGCCGTAGGCATCAAGCGGCCGCACCGTCTGCTCGCTCACCGACGCGGGGCGTGAGCTGTATGAATGCTTGGGAAAACCTTGCGCGTAGCCGCGCGGCCCGAAGCTATCGACATGCAGCGCAAGATAACCGCGCTCGGCCCAGAACTCGCCCCACATGCGGTGACGCATGGTGAGATTGTCCGCAGACATCACGCCAGGTTGGTTGACGGAATAGGGTCCGCCGCGCCCGTGCAGCATCACGATTGCCGCATGCGGCCCTGGCTTGCCGGGTTTGAACAGATATCCAACGAGCTCGGTTTTACCGTCGCGGCTTGCGAATTTGACGGTTTCAGGCGAAGCAGCGAACGCACCATTCGCTGCCAACATTGCCAGTGCGAGAGAAATTCGTAAGTATTTTTTATTATTAATTTTTTTAATTCTACACACGGCGAAACTCTCCACCGTTGATCGTGATCAATAGCCTGACGATTGCGCGCGCGGTTTCTCGAACTTGAGCGTCATGCGGTCGCTTTCGCCGATGGCCAGATACTTTTCAGGGTCGAGCCGCCCGCGCGAAGTCGGCGGCAATGTCCATACACCATTGGGATGATCTTTGGTGTCTTTTGGATTGGCATTCACCTCGGATTTCGCGGTAAATTTGAAACCCGCTTTTTCTGCAAGCTCGATCACGTACGCTTCGGTCATATATCCGGATTTCACCATCTGCTCGAAGGACGTACCCGGATGCGCGCGATGTTCGACCACGCCGAGTGTGCCGCCCGGCTTCAGCGCATCGAAAAAAGCCTTGAATACCTGCGCATCGGTTTTCTGATTGCTCCAGTTATGCACGTTGCGAAAGGTCAGCACCAGGTCCATGCTGCCCGCCGGCGCAATCGCCATGTAGTCAGGCGGCCCGAGCGAGGTAAACACCGGCCTGCCGTAGAGCGCCGGACGCTTGGCGAATTCCGCTTCGTGCTTGCTGCGGGCGTCGCGCTGCCAGCCTGCAGCTTTTGGATTTTCAACTGCGTAATGCGCGAGATAAAACTTGCCCTTCTCCGCCAGCACCGGCGCGATGATTTCCGAATACCAGCCGGTGCCAGGCCAGATTTCGAGCACCGCCGTCTCGGGCTTCAACCCAAAGAACAGCAGCGTCTCGCGCGGATGCCGATACTTGTCGCGCAATCGGTTTGCCTCCGAACGATGCTCGCCCACCAACACCTTGTCGAGCAGGGCTTCCACGCCCTGTGCCGCAGCCACAACAGCGCCCGCCGACGATCCCGCGGCCAATATCAGCATCGCAATCATTTGTTGCCACTTCATGATGAACCCCTGGCGTTACCTGCATTCGATTTTTCCATTTTACCCCCGCTGTCGCATCCAGAATACCGCCGCAAAACGCCAGCACCAACATCGGTTTCAACGGAATGCACAGGACGACGACAAGCCAGATCAGCATCTGGTGGGCAATCAAAGTATCCGCAGGAACAACAACAACAGCGGATGCAGGAATCATTCATTTTAGCGTAAACTCTCGCTGCGCAATTCGCGTTTCAGCTCACAAGTTAGGGAGAACTCATGGAACTCAACAACAGCATCGGCATTACCAGCCCCGGCGATATGGGGCAAGGCGTTGCAATGTGCATCAAGGCACTCGGCTTTGATGTGTGCATGGCATCCGACGGACGCAGTCCGCGCACACGCGGACTCGGCGAAAAGGCCGGTCTCACGGATTGCCACTCCCTGGAAAAACTCGTGCAGACCTGCGACATGGTGCTGTCGGTTCTCGACCCCGGCGCTGCCGTCACCAATGCGCGCGCCGTTGCCGCCGCATGCAAGGCTACCGGTCGCAAGATTGTGTTTGTCGATTGCAACGCGGTCGCGCCGCAGACGATGAACGAGATCAACGACATCATGACCGCAGTCGGCTGCACGGTCGTTGACGCCGGCATTATCGGCCCGCCGCCGCGCAATAGCGCCAAGCAGCGCTTTTATGTTTCGGGCCCGAACGCAAACTTGATGAATCGCATCAACTGTCCGCAGATCAACGTGCGCGTAGCGGGCGAAAAGATCGGCGATGCTTCCGCCGTCAAAATGTGTTATGCGGCGCTGACCAAAGGCAGCATCGCGCTCGGCACGGAGTTACTCATCGCTGCGCGCAAGCTCGGCGTCGATCAAACGCTGGAGGCTGAATTCAAGGGAAGCCAGGCTGAACTGCATGAATCCGTCCTCACGCGCTCGGCGGGTATGGCATTCAAGGCGTATCGCTGGGTGCCGGAGATGAATGAAATCGCGAAGACTTTCGAGGGCGTCGGCATGACCCCGCGCATACTGCAAGGCGCTGCCGATCTCTATGCACAGATCGCCACCACGCCTCAGGGCAAGGAATCGCCTGAAGAAGCGCGCGCCAAAAAACGCAGCGGGACCGAGGTGATACAGGGGCTGGCCGATACCATTTAACGACGACGGAACACTACACGCGATACTGCGAACGCCGGTCACGTTGGAAGGTGATTACCTCATCGACCTGTTCGGCGCGATTGCGGCCCAAACGGATTTCACCCGATCCTTCGACCACGGTTTCACCGCGCAGCAGGTGAATTTCGTCGCCGCTGGCGAGCGTGATGTAGGTGCCGTTTACGCTGTGATCGACCAGATAAAAACTGGTGCGCACAAAACGTATCGAACAGTGCTGGCGCGATGCAAACTGGTCGTTGACCACAATGTCGCATCCCGCGGCGCGCCCCATAGTGATCAGCGGACGCCAGCGATCAACACGGATGCGCTCGTCGTCCAGGGTTATCAGTAGCGTGCCGCTGTCCGGCGGTATCACCCGCGGCGCCAGCAGATTGACGTCGGTAAGTTCCATGTTATCCACGCGCCACAGCACCTGGCAGATCGCGGATTCACCCGATCCGCCTTTCAACACCGCGCTGAACAATGGCCGTACCATGGCTTTGAGCGAAACCGACAACTCACGCTCGGTAACGTCTGAAATCAGAATCTGGTCAGCCATCGCCACGTTGGTGAGAAACGCTGCGGCGTTCACGGTATCGCCAAAGACGTCATCCTCCTCCACCAGCACCGGGCCTGCATGCAGCCCGATGTGGATGCGCATCGGACGTTCGCCGGCGCGGCCCGCATTCACCGCGGCCTGCATCTCCATCGCCGCGCCTACCGCCGCATCGGCGTGCGGGAACACGCACATCACGGCATCGCCGAGCGTCTTCACCAGACGCCCGCCAAAACCCGGCAACTGCGCGGACAGCAGCGACAGGCAATCATTGATGGCGCTGCGCGCGGCGGCGTCACCCAACTGGTGATAAAGACGGCTGCTTTCAGTAATGTCCGCGAACAACACCGTAAGCGTCTGCGTTTCCCTTGCCATGGCTGCCATCGTAGCCGGGTTGCACAGCCTCACGCAACAATCTATTGATTAAACTCATCGACTTTTGAGCGCAGCTTCATCACAATCACGACACTGATATCCCGGGAGTACCCATGACCACCGACACGCGCAGTATGGCGCTGTTCTGCGACTTTGAAAACGTCGCGCTCGGCGTGCGCGAGCTTCACGCCGATGCCTTTGACATCGCCAAGGTCCTCGAACGCCTGCTGCTCAAAGGCAACATCGTGGTCAAGAAAGCCTACTGCGACTGGGAACGCTATCGGGAGTTCAAGAAAAACATGCACGAAGCCGCGTTTGAGATGATCGAAATCCCGCATGTGCGGCAATCCGGCAAGAATTCCGCCGACATACGCATGGTGGTCGACGCGCTGGACCTGTGCTACACCAAGTCACACGTGGATACCTTCGTGATCATCAGCGGCGACTCCGATTTTTCGCCGCTGGTGTCCAAGCTGCGCGAAAACAACAAAGTCGTGATCGGCGTAGGCGTCAAGAAGTCCTCCTCGGATTTACTGATCGCCAATTGCGATGAATTTATTTTCTACGACGATCTGGTGCGCGAAAAATCCAGAAAGCAGTCGCGCAAGAAAAAGCCTGCGGCCTCCGGCGCCGCCAGCAAACCCGCGCCCGACGGCGACCGTACCGCAGAGGCCCTCGATGTGGTCATGGAGACCATCGAAGCGCTGTTTGCCGAACGCAGCGCGGAAGAAAAAATCTGGGGCTCCATGGTCAAGCAAGCGCTAAAGCGCCGCAAACCCGGTTTCAACGAGGCATTTTACGGTTTTCGCTCATTCGGGAAATTGCTCGACGAGGCCGAGGCACGCAAGTTGGTGACGCTGGAACCCGACGAGAAATCTGGCGGTGTCATCATCAAAAGTTTCAACCCGGATTACTGAACCTGCGCACTGTCCGATTGTCGAACGCTGGTATGAACACCACACAAAACAGCGGCTGGATCACCCGCATACTCGTGACACTGATTACCGTGGCACTAGTGATTCTGGGATTCTTCTTTCTGACGGTAGCGCTGATCGCGGGCGCGATGGTCGCTACCGTGGTCGGTGCGCGCCTGTGGTGGACACTACGCACACTGAAGCGTGCGCAGCCTGCTACTACTGACGACGCAAACGTCGTCGAAGGCGATTACCGAATCATCGAGCATGAAAGCAGTGACGCACGGTTGCCGCCCCAGCAATAGCTACGCGCCGAGATTTGTCATAACTATTTGTTTTAAAACAATAATTATTGTCAATCATTGCAGCCCATCTCCCTCGTATAGAATGCGCGCTGTTTGTGGCTACACGCGCGGAAATTGAACGTGGCTCTTGATATCAACTGGTGCAGGATCGAATCGTCGGGCCTGCTTCGATTCGAAGGGCTGGACGCACAGGCGTTTTTACAAGGCCAGCTCACCAGCAATGTGCTGGCGCTGACGGCACAGAAAAGCCAGTATTCCGGATACTGCACCGCCAAAGGGCGGCTGCTTGCCTGCATGCTGCTGTGGCAACGCGATGGCGCTTATTACATGATGCTGCCGCGCGAGTTGAGCGAACCGGTACGCCAGCGGCTATCGATGTACATCCTGCGCACCAAGGTAAAGGCAATGGACGCAAGCGCCGAGCACATATTGTTTGGCGTGACCGGCAAAAATGCCGAAACCACTGTTGGTGCAGTCGTCGTGAAATTCGGCGGCACCGCACCGCGTGCCGATCATGAAGCCATGCACCAGCAGACGCTATCCGTTCTGAAGCTGCCGGTAGAGCGCTATCTGATCGTCGCATGTGCTTCGGCCGCTGGTGAGATCGAGGCGGCACTGGCAAGTGCAGCAGTTGCGTCGCCCGAAACACTGTGGACCCGGCTTGATATCGAAGCAGGAATTCCTTCGGTTTACGCGGCGACGCAGGAACAATTCGTGCCACAAACGGTGAATTCCGATTTCATCGGCGCTGTAAGCTTCGACAAGGGCTGCTATCCTGGCCAGGAAATCGTTGCGCGTACGCACTATCTCGGCAAACCCAAACAACGCATGATACGTGCACAGATAGGCTCGGACGAGTCTCCACAAGCCGGTGACAAACTGTATTCACAGGCGTTTGGCAATCAGTCCAGCGGCATGATCGTCAATGCCGTTCGCGTGGGTGACGGCCGTCATGATGTGCTTGCCGTGGTCCAGACCAGCACCATCGAGAATTCGGATATGCACTGGAAGTCTCCCGACGGTCCCGCGCTGGAAATCGTAGCCCTGCCCTACATCGTCAAATAACATCATGTGTCTGATCCTGTTTGCGTTTCAGGCACATCGCGACTATCCGCTGGTGGTCGCGGCGAATCGTGACGAAGCCTACGCACGCCCCGCGTCGCCGGCAGCGTTCTGGCGGGATCACCCTCACGTCTATGGCGGACGCGATCTCGAAATGGGCGGCGCGTGGATGGGGATTACCACTGCAGGCCGCTTTGCCGCAGTCACCAATTTCCGCGACGGCTACCCCAAGGGCATCGCGCCGCATTCGCGCGGCGAACTGGTCGGCAATTTCCTGAGCAGCACCGCGACCGGACACTCTTACACGTCGTCAGTGGCCGCGGATGGCGACGACTACGCGGGATACAGTTTCATCGCCGGGAACATGAGTGCGCTGTGGTTTTCGTCCAATCGTGGCTCCGTAGTCACCCACATAACGCCGGGCATACACGGACTGAGCAACCATCTGCTCGATACACCGTGGCCGAAAGTCACGCAAGGCAGGCAGGAACTCGAATCGCATTTGAACGGCGATGCATCCACGCTCACCGAGCGGCTCTACGCCATGCTGGCGGATCGCACCGCGGCGGCGCCCGATGCGCTTCCGGATACCGGCATGGGCGCGCTGCGCGAAAAGCAACTTGCGCCAAAATTTATCGCGGTGGATGATCGCTACGGCACGCGCGCGAGCACCGTGGTCGTCGTTGATCGCGAGGGAAACGTCACTTATGCCGAGCGCAGCTTTGGCGCACATGGCAAGTTTCTCGGCGAAGTCACGCGCCACTTCCGAATCACGGTTTGAGCCATAGTCGCATTTCGTAGTGGGGGATGCCGGCCTCGGCAAACTCGTCACCCAGCGGCACAAATCCATGTTTGCAGTAAAAAGCCAGCGCGTGTGTTTGTGCATGCAAGCGTGCCTCGGTGAACCCGCCCTCGCGCGCCATTGCGATCAGTTCCGACAATAACGCTCGTCCGACACCGCGCCCGCGCCATGGTTTCAGCACCGCCATGCGTCCAATACGTACATGAGTTCTGCCGGGCAGCAGCCGCCCCACCCCGATGGCCGTGCCGTCGGGGGCCAGCGCGATCACATGCTTGCTCGAAGCGTCCATGCCGTCCCATTCTTCCTCCTCCGGCACCCGCTGCTCGACGACGAACACTTCGCGGCGGATCGCCGCCAGCCCGGCTCCATCCGACTCCCATTGCGCACGACGTACCACAAACGCACTCGTATTGCTCATAGCGCCGATTATAATCAGCTCATGAACAGCCTGTGGAACGATGCAGATGCCGCACGCTGCGGCAGCGAGCTTGCCTTGCGTGCCTACAGTTCGCGCCTGCTGGGTGGCGATCCTGTGTTGGTACTCCACGGCGGCGGCAATACCTCGGTCAAGCTCGACGAAAACGGTGTGCGCATACTCTATGTCAAAGGCACCGGCAGCGATCTCGCGCGCGTGGATGAAGGTGCATTTACGCCACTGAGGCTGGATCGTGTCATGCGTGTGCTCCAACCAGCGACACTGGGCAACGCCGACATGATACGCGAACTCGATACCTGCCTGGCGCGCCGCCCTGCGCCGCAGCCTTCCATTGAAACGCTGCTACATGCAGGACTGCCATATCGCTGTGTCGAGCACACGCATGCCGATGCCGTGCTGGCAGCAATGAACGTGGAAAATATCGAAAGCGTGCATGCGGAAATTTATGCAGACCGCGCGCTGCTGGTGCCTTACCACCATTCCGGTCACGCGCTGGCGCGCGCATGCATGGAAGTGTTTAACGCGCGCCGCTCCGCAAACACCATCGGCCTCGTCCTCGCTTTTCACGGCGTGGTGGCCTTTGGCGACGATGCGCGCGCATCGTACGAGCACATGATCGAACTGGTGACCCGCGCCGAGCACTACCTGCAAGCGCGCGGCGCGTGGCACATGACACCAGCCGCGCGCGCATCGGCCACGCCAGACATGCGGGCACTGAACACAGTGCATGCGGAGATCAATGCCATTGCCGGCGTACCGCTCGCAATGCACATCGTAAACGACGCGCATTGCATGGCTTTCCTGCAACGCGCCGATCTCGCTGAAATCTCCCAGCAAGGTCCGGCGACTCCGCAGCACGCGGTATACAGCCGGCGTGTGCCCATGATCGGGCGCGATGTTCGTGCTTACGCCGAGCGCTATCGCGACTATCTCGACACGCATCTGGGCAAGGAGGCAAGCGCTTTAATGGATGCAGCGCCCCGTATCATGCTTGACCCTGACTTCGGCCTTTGCGCGTTCGGCACCAATGCGCGCAACGCGCAGATCGCTGCAGAAATGTACCGGCACGACATCACCACTATCACGCGTGCCAGCGCGCATGGACGCTATCGCTCCGCGCCGCCAGAGGCTATCGCGCAGGCGGAATTCGAGTACGGCGGGTTCGCAGCGCGGCAGCAGGCAGCAGGCAGCATAAATGTTTAAATTCGACACCTTGCGATGGCGCGACGGCGTACTCGAGATGATCGATCAACGCGCCCTGCCTGCGCGCGTAGAATACCTGAAGTATGATTCCGCTGCCGCCGTGGCTGACGGCATCAGATCCATGGTGGTGCGCGGCGCACCGGCCATCGGATGCGCAGCAGCATATGGCGTGGCGCTGGAAGCGCAGCGTCTGATACATAAACCGCGTGACGCTTTTCTTTACGGTATGGAACAAGGAATGACTGCGCTCGCCGCAAGCCGGCCCACGGCAGTGAACCTATACTGGGCGCTGAATCGCATGCGCGCCAAGCTCGATAATCTGCGCGACGCGACTGTTCCCGCAGCGGCGGACGCGCTGCTCGCCGAAGCCCATGCCATTACCGGGGAAGATGTGCGCCTGAATCGCCAGATGGGGATGCACGGTGCAGCGTTACTCAACGACTCTTCACGCGTACTGACGCACTGCAATGCCGGCGCCCTTGCCACCGCCGGTCACGGCACGGCGCTGGGCATTGTTCGCTCGGCAGTCGAAGCCGGCAAGCGCGTACATGTTTTTGCCAATGAAACGCGCCCGTTTCTGCAAGGTGCCCGGCTCACGGCGTGGGAACTCCAGCAGGATGGCATTCCGGTGACACTGATCGCCGATAATGCGGCTGGACTGCTGATGCGCCTCGGAGAAATCGATGCCGTGATTGTTGGCGCAGACCGCTTAGCCGCCAACGGCGACGTGGCAAACAAGATCGGTACCTACAGCGTGGCTGTGTTGGCACGGCGGCACGGCATACCGTTTTATGTTGCGGTCCCGATTTCGACGATTGATCCCGTCATGCCGTCCGGCGCCTGTATTCCCATCGAGGAGCGCGCCGCCAGCGAGGTCACTGGCTACGGCCGCACGCAATGGGCACCGAGCGGCGTGGCTGTGAGAAATCCGGTATTTGATGTAACGCCGGCAGAACTGGTAACGGCGCTGATCACCGAACGCGGCGTAGTCTTCGCGCCCGATCGTACAAAAATCCGTGCGCACCTTGCGGGCTAAATAATCAGTCCACCGCTGACTTCGATCACCGCACCGTTGATATAGCTGGCCTCGTCCGAAGCGAGGAAGGCGAAGGTATTTGCCACATCTTCGGGCTTGCCCAAACGGCCCATCGGCACTTTTTCTTCGAGCGCCTTGATGACTTTGGGGGGGATAGTACCGAGAATGCTGGTGGTAATGAACCCCGGACACACCGCGTTGGCGCGTATGCCCTTGCGGCCCAATTCACGCGCCCAGGTTTTCACCATACCGATCACGCCGAACTTGCTCGCGGCATAATTGGTCTGGCCGAAGTTGCCATACAGGCCCACAATCGACGACGAATTCAAAATCACCCCCGATTGTTGCGCGATCATGGTATCGACCACTGCCTTGGTGGCGTTAAACACACCCTTCAGGTTGACCGCGATCACCTTGTCAAACTGGTCTTCGCTCATGTTCTTCATCTGCGCATCGGACACGATACCAGCGTTGTTGATCAGGATATCAATACGCCCCCATTCGGCAAGCGTGGCTTTCACCATCGCTTGCAGCGATTTCATGTCGGTCACATTGGCCACACAACCCAGCGTTGGTGCACCCGCCAGTTTGCACAGCGTGACGGTATCCGCAATGGCCTCTTTACTCAGGTCGCAAACCACGATATTCGCGCCTTCGTGCGCAAATTTGACTGCCGTTGCCTGCCCAATGCCACGCCCCGCGCCCGTAATAATGGCTACTTTGTTCTTAAGCCGCATGTTCCATCCCTTTGTTTGTTATGGGTTTAGATGCGGCGCACAATTTAGCCGATATTTCCGCAACGCACAATGAAAAATAATGCTGCGCAACAAAAATATTACAACAAGCGCACTAGGGGAAAGTTTCGTGCAACACCAGCACGTAATTAAATTAACTATTTGTTTTTAAACAATATTTACAAATGATCCTACAGGCACACGGTCAAATAGCTCAACAATGTCCTGATTGCGCATACGAATGCAGCCATGGGATCCAGGTTTGCCCATTTCGGTGGTATCGGGGCAACCATGGATATACACCAGCCGGCGCATGGTATCGACATCGCCAAGCCGGTTAAAGCCGACCTCGCAGCCAGAAAGCCATAAGATGCGTGTCAGAATCCAGTCGCGGTTTGGAAATTTCTCTGACAATTCATGATTATAGATCTCTCCGGTCGGGCGACGGCCAACGAAAACCGTGTTTAACGGTTGTCCGGCACCGATTTTTGCCCGAACGATATGTTTGCCGCGTGGCGTGCAATTGCTGCCCGACTTTTCGCCCGCTCCATTCTTCGCGGACGAGATGCTGTACCGCGAGATATTTAATCCATTATTATCAGTAATAATAAGGTCTTGAGATAATATATTAATGTCTATTCTAATCATTACTTTGCCGCCGCTGAGCAAAAAATTCCCTTAACAGCACTCCCGCTTCATCCGCCGAGACACCGCTTTTGACCGTGGTGTGATGATTAAGTCGTGCTTCCCCAAAAAGGTCTATTACACTGCCGCAGGCACCCGTTTTAGGATCCAGCGCAGCAAAAATGACCCGGCCGATGCGCGCATGCAGCATCGCCCCCGCACACATGCAGCAAGGTTCCAGGGTCACATACAAATCACAGTTCGTCAGGCGATAGTTACCCAGATGCTGCGCCGCGTCGCGCATCGCGATAATCTCGGCATGGGCAGTCGGGTCGCGGCGGGAGACCGGCTGGTTGTAGCCGCGGCCAATGACAGCACCGTCCTTCACTACCACAGCTCCCACTGGCACTTCGCCAACCGCAGCGGCCTGTCGCGCCAGGGTCAATGCCTCTTGCATGAACAGTAAATCACTCATTTACATTGTTTCCGCCGCGTTAGTCTCTCAGCACCAAATCGCAATATTGCATCAGACACTTGTCGGCGCTGTGAACAACACCCAGGCAAAACCGTGGACGAACCAGGAGTGACAAGCAACGATCGCTAAGAAGAATTTGCCAAGCCACTTCTCGTCACTCTCCAAACAAGTCTTTGGTATGCGCCTGTAATGTCCAGCGTCCAAGGATTTTATATTGCGTTCGCCCCACCAGACTACGAACCAGCACAAAATCCCGGACAACCCACTCAATAGGTTCCATGGAATGTGCAACTGTCGGGCCACCCTAAAATACAGCATATTCAGTTATCTCGTAATTCTTGGGGTAACGGATCGATCAGAGTCGGATCATCATCACTCGGGCGCTTTTCGTTACGCACTAGTTGAGCCGATATCAAATCCTCGGGCGGCGACGTTAGCAGCGATTCCAGTGCTGGCACAGCTTCGATTTTCCTATCGAGCCAGAAAGCCTCGTCCTCCGGCTTGATAATGACCGGCATTCGGTCATGGACGTGGCTCATGGTCTTGTTGACCTTACCCACTACGATTGTGCAAGACTCGACTACATCATCGCCGCGATGCCAGCGATCCCAAAGCCCGGCAAAGCGCACCACTTCCCGGTCTGGGCGATACAGGAACCATTTCATTTTTCCGCTTGGTATCATCTGCCATTCAAACCACCCAAGTGCGGGAATGATGCAACGACGCTTGCGAAACGGCACGCGGTAGCTCGCTGCGCTCGCCACTGTGTCCGTGCGCGCATTGAACGTGGTGAATTTGATGCGTGGTTCTTTCGACCAATACGGCAACAACCACCATTGCAACATCGATAGTTCCAGATTTCCATCGGCATCATTGCGGATAACGGGGACATACGCTGCGGGGTTCCCTTGCTGCGGCGTTACGTTGTAGCGCTCTCGAAATGGGGTATTGTTGCTCCCGCCGATGTACCAAGTACGCTCGATTGCGGCTTGATCGGGGGATACATAGCGGCCACACATGGGATTCTTCTAGCGGGTCGGCCAACCAACTGCAGCAATGTTATTGAATGGTGAGGAATGAATCCAATTCATTCCCACTCACTCCCACTCAATAGTAGCGGGCGGTTTACTGGAGATGTCATACACTACGCGGTTGATACCGCGCACTTCGTTGATGATGCGGTTAGACACTTTCGCAAGCAGGCTGTGCGGCAGATCGGCAACGTGAGCGGTCATGAAATCGGTGGTCTGCACGGCGCGCAGCGACACCACGTGTTCGTAAGTACGACCGTCGCCCATGACACCAACCGATTTTACGGGGATGAACACCGCGAACGCTTGCGCAGTCTTGTCGTACCATCCGGCGGCGCGCAACTCATCGATAAAGATCGCATCGGCGCGGCGCAACAGGTCGGCGAACTCGGCTTTGACTTCTCCAAGAATGCGCACACCCAGCCCCGGGCCCGGAAACGGGTGACGAAACACCATGTCGCGCGGCAGGCCCAGCGCCAGGCCCAAATCGCGCACTTCGTCCTTGAACAGTTCGCGCAGCGGCTCCAGCAGTTTCAGGTGCAGCGTATCAGGCAGGCCGCCGACATTGTGGTGCGATTTGATGGTGTGCGCTTTTTTGGTTTTGGCGCCGGCGGATTCGATCACGTCAGGGTAGATCGTACCCTGCGCCAGCCATTTAGCCTTCGGCAGCTTCGCCGATTCGCGCTGGAACACTTCGACAAACTCGCGGCCAATGATCTTGCGCTTTTCTTCTGGATCGGTGACACCCTTGAGATGCCCCAGAAACTGTACGCGCGCATCGACGTGAATCACTTTGACGCCGAGGTTTTTTCCAAATGTCTCCATCACTTGCGCGGCTTCGTTGAGTCGCAACAGGCCGTTATCGACGAAAACGCAGGTCAGTTGATTGCCAATGGCCTTGTGGATTAGCGCCGCTGCCACCGAAGAATCGACGCCGCCCGACAGGCCAAGAATCACTTCTTCTCGACCCACATCGGTGCGTATTTTGGCAACCGCTTCATTGATGTAATCGGGCATGTTCCAGTCGCCCGACAGCCCACAAATGCCCAGCACGAATCGTTCGAGTATCGCCTTGCCCTGCGAGGTATGCGTGACTTCCGGATGAAACTGCACGGCGTAAAATTTACGCGCCTCATCCGCCATCGCCGCGACAGGACATGCGGCATTGCTGGCGATCACCTTGAAGCCATCGGGCATCACGTCCACTTTGTCACCGTGGCTCATCCATACGTCGAGCAGGCCGTGACCTTCTGCGTTGCTGCGATCCTGTATGTCCTTGAACAAGGCCGAATGCCTGCGCGCGCGGACTTCGGCGTAGCCGAATTCACGCACCTTGCCCGGGGTAACTTTGCCGCCGAGTTGCTCCGCCATCGTGTGCATGCCGTAGCAGATGCCCAGCACCGGCACACCCAGTTTCCACACTATATCCGGCGCACGCGGTGTGTCGCCCTCCCACACCGAATTCGGTCCGCCCGAAAGTATCACCCCGCTGGGGTTAAATTCACGAACGAATTGCTCAGAAATATCAAAAGGATGCAATTCACAATAGACCTTCGCATCGCGCACGCGACGTGCGATTAGTTGCGAATATTGAGCTCCGAAATCGAGGATGAGGATTTTTTGATGCATGGTTTTAAACCCTGAGAATGAGTGAAGGAGTGAAGGCGGTACGTCAAACCCTAAAGCGGCGTACCCCGTTCACTCCTTCACGTCTTCACGTCTTCACTCAACTCTATAGTTAGGCGCTTCCTTGGTGATCTGCACGTCATGCACATGCGATTCACGTATGCCCGCCGAGGTGATTTCAACGAATTCCGCTTTGCGCCGCATTTCTTCAATGGTTGCACAACCCACGTAGCCCATACTCGCACGCAACCCGCCCATCAATTGATGGATCAACGGCACCACGCCACCCTTGTATGGGACTCGACCTTCGACGCCTTCGGGTACCAGTTTTTCAGTATCGAGTTCGTCGATGTCCTGAAAATAACGATCCGCCGATCCCTGCTGCATCGCACCCAGCGAACCCATGCCGCGATAGGCCTTGTAAGAACGGCCCTGAAACAGTTCTATCTCGCCGGGTGATTCTTCGGTGCCGCCGAACAATCCGCCGATCATCACTGTGTAACCGCCCGCAGCAATGGCTTTGGCGATGTCGCCCGAATAGCGTATGCCGCCATCGGCAATCAACGGAATATCCGTCTTTGCCAGTGCTTTGGCCACGTTGTCGATTGCAGAAATCTGCGGCACACCCACGCCGGCAACAATGCGCGTAGTGCAGATGGACCCCGGTCCGATGCCCACTTTGACGCCATCAGCGCCGTTGTCAGCCAGTGCTTTCGCCGCTGCCACGGTGGCAATGTTGCCGCCGATCACCTGCGTACGCGGGTAGGTGCGCTTGACCCATTTCACTCGCTTCAGCACGCCCGACGAATGCCCGTGCGCCGTATCCACCACGATCACATCCACGCCCGCGTCAATCAGCGATTCGACACGCTCCTCCGTGCCCTCGCCCACGCCCACCGCTGCGCCCACGCGCAAACGGCCAAGCTTGTCCTTGCACGCGTCGGGATGTTCCGATGATTTCAGTATGTCTTTCACCGTTACCAGCCCGCGCAGTTCAAAATTCTTGCCAACCACCAGCACGCGCTCGAGGCGATGCTTGTGCATCAGCGCCTTCGCCTCTTCACGGCTGGCGCCTTCGCGCACGATCACCAGCTTTTCGCGCGGTGTCATGATGTTTTTCACCGGCTGATCGAGATTGGTCTCGAAGCGCAAATCGCGGTTGGTGACTATGCCTACCACCCGGCCATTGGCACTGACCACCGGCAGCCCCGAAATTTTATGCTGGCGCGTAAGCTGCAACACGTCACGCACCGTCATCACCGGGGTAATGGTGATTGGATCTTTGACAATGCCGCTTTCAAAACGCTTTACCTTGGTCACTTCCGCGGCCTGCGCAGTCGGTGACATGTTTTTATGGATAATGCCGATGCCCCCCTCTTGCGCGATGGCAATGGCCAGCCGCGATTCGGTGACGGTATCCATCGCGGCAGATACAATCGGAATATTCAGTGAAATGTTGCGCGTCAGGCGCGTCTTGAGACTGACTTCGCGGGGCAGGACAGCAGAGTGGGCGGGAACCAGCAGAACGTCGTCGAAGGTTAGGGCTTTCTGGATCACACGCATGTCTTTTGATCCTTCGCAAAGTCAGCATTATACGGAAGCGCCGGTAAACCGTAAACGCATTTGTGCGTTAATCGATTGACTCCATTGAATAAATTGGATATTTTCCAGTCCAGTGGCCGGCTCACCGGTCGTCGCGAACAGGGAGGTGGATATGAGAACCGCAATCGGAACCATCGCAATACTGATGGTGGTTTGCAGCGTGGCCGCACAAGCGCAAATATTGAAGTGCGTCGGCAGAGATGGAAAGATTGAATTTGCGACGTCCTGCCCGGCCGGTACCAAGCAGCAGGACACCGGCGTCAGCAACAAGCCGGTTGCAACGCCCCCTGCCGCCAAAGGTGGCGAAACCAAAAGCACCGCGCCGCAATCGCTGGCGGATCGCGATGCGGAATTCCGCAAGCGGCAAGCCGACCAAAAGGATGCCGCGGCCAAATCCGATCAAAAGGCCAGCGAATCGACGGAACGACAACGCGCATGCGATTCCGCGAAGGGCAATTTGCAGGCGCTCAAAGACCGTCAGCGCATGTATCGCATGGATCCCAAGACCGGCGAGCGCGTTGTCTATGAAGAAATGGACTACGTACGCGAACTTCCCGTCGTGGAACGCCAGGTGTCGGAAAACTGCAAGGCCTGATTACCTGTCGCCGCCAGTCCTCTATCGTCTCTTGCCGCGCTGCCGCCTTGCCTCCTTCGGATCTACTGTAAGCGGGCGGTAAATCTCGATGCGATCGCCGGCGCGCAAGCGCGCATCCAAAGCAACGATCTTCCCAAACACGCCTACTTTCAACTGTGTAAGATCGATAGCGGGATAGCGCTGCAGTATTCCGGAGTCACGGATTGCCTGTTGCACCGTGGCATCGACACCGACACGCACCATCAGCAGTGTTTGCTCTGTCGCCAGCGCGTACACCACTTCCACGTCAATGCCGGGAGGCATCGGGGCCATAAACCTTGTCTGCGCGTTTCACGAAAGCCTCGACCATGGTATCCGCGATATGATTGAATACCGGCCCCACCACTGCGGCCAGCACGCGGCTGGAAAACTCATAGGCCAGGCTGAATTCGATCTTGCACCCCTTGCCCGCAAGATCACCAAAATACCATTGCCCATCCAGCGCCCGAAACGGCCCATCTACCAGCTTCATGGTCATCTCGTGCGGCGCGCGCTTGCGGTTCTCGGTAGAAAAACCCTGCCGCACGCCGCGATAGCCGATGTGCAACGCAGCCCGCGTCAGGGATTCGTCGCGCAGCAACACCTCGCTGGCAGTGCACCATGGTAAAAATTCAGGATAGCGCTCGACACCATCCACCAGCGCGAACATCTGCGCCGGCGTATAGGGCACGATCACGGTCTTCTTCACTTCAGGCATGGACAGTCCGCACACGCTGGTACAATGGGCGCAGCATATGAGTATCGTCGAAAACAAAAAAGCCTTCCATGACTATTTTGTCGAGCAGCGCTTCGAGGCCGGGATCGTGCTCGAAGGCTGGGAGGTGAAAGCCATACGCGCGGGCCGCGCGCAGTTGAAAGAAGCTTACGTTATCGTGCAGGGCGATGCATTGCATCTGATCGGCGCGCATATCAGCCCGCTGCCCACAGCATCGACGCACGTGCATCCAGACCCTACGCGCACGCGCAAACTACTACTGCACGCCGAAGAAATTAAAAGACTCATCGGCAGCGTCGAGCGCGCGGGCTACACGCTGATACCGATTAACCTGCACTACGCGCGTGGGCGGGTGAAACTTGAAATCGGCCTGGCCAAAGGCAAGAAACAACACGACAAACGCCAGGATGAAAAAGAGAAGGACTGGAAACGCGAACAGCAGCGCCTGATGCGCACCAAATAGTATGTAAATTCAAGCATCAACACCTGTTTTCGCTACTCAACCTTCACATTCGCATCGCGAATAATTTTCTGCCAGCGCTCGGCGTCCGCGCGCACGAATGCCGCAAACTCAATGCGTGATACGCTGCCCGCCGGCTCTATGCCCACGGCGTGCTGACGCTCGCGCAGCGTTGGCGCTTTGAGCGCCTTGTTCAATTCAACGAACAGTTTCTCCGCCACGGCTGCCGGTGTTTTGGCCGGGACAAACACGCCGTTCCAGTTGCTCACCGCGAAACCGGGCAGGCTTTCACCCACCGTCGGCAAATCTGCGAGCAGCGGCTGGCGCTGCGGCGTGGTCACCGCCAGCGCGCGCAGGCGCCCGCCTTTGACATGCGGCACCGCCACCGCATAGGTTGAAAACATCACCTGAATGTCGCCGGATACCAGATCGACCAGCGCGGGGCCGCCGCCCTTGTACGGCACGTGGATCATTTGCAATCCCGACAACCGCTGAAAAAACTCACCCGACAAATGGTCGGGCTGCCCGGTGCCGGAACTGCCATAGCGCACGTTGCCTGCGCGCTTTTTCGCCCACTCGACAAACTCCTTGACGTTGCGAACGCCGCTCGACGGATTGACCACCATCACGTTGATCGCTTCCGCCACGCGGCTCACCGCGTGAAAATCCTTTTCCGCGTCGTACGGCAGATTCTTTATCAACGCTGGGCTGATCGCCAGTGGCCCTGCCGTCGATACGAATAGCGTGTAGCCGTCGGCCTCGGACTTGGCCAGCAAATCCGCCGCGATGCGCCCGCCCGCGCCTGGGCGATTGTCGATGACCACCGGCTGGCCCATCTGCGCCGTAAGCCGCTCACCCAGCGTGCGCCCGATGGTGTCAGCCACGCCGCCAGCCGGAAACGGAATCAAAACGCGAATGGGCCGCACGGGATATTTAATGTCCGCGGCAAAACCGGCAGTGGCCGGCATCACCAGTGCTGCCAGCAAAACTGCATGGAACAAACCAATCATCCTCATGGATATTTATGTAACTATTTGTTTTTATTACATTTTATTGAATCGCAACACATAGATACCATGATTCTTGTCGGACACAAAAATATTGCCGCGCGCATCGGCAATCACATCCTCGGATTGTGTCACCAAACCGGTTTTCGGCAACGGCCCCAATCGCTTTTGCGGATCCGGCGGCAGAAAGTAGCCGACCTCCTTGGGCAGCCGTTCGTCCGAAATATCGTAGGCGCGCAATCCCGCATTAAAGTAAGTCAGGAACACGATGTTTTCATTCTGGTACAGCACATCCTGAAATTGCGGTTGATGCTGATTGTGCGGGCCGAATCTTCCCGGCCGTGCACAGAAATTTTTGAATGGCGAGCCTTGCGGCGGTGTCGGCAACGGAAACAGCGAAATCAGCCGCGGCCGGGTTTCCACGCTCACGTCGACGATACCTGCGAAACCGAGCGGCTCGTCGCAGCGCTCGACTATCGCCTCGGAATTGACGACCACCAGCGGCCGTTTCTGCAACGGTATCGCCGTATGCACCGCGATGCGTGAAGCAAACGGCGGCGAAAACGGCAGATCGCCAATCAGCTTCGGTGCCTTGTAATCCTTGATATCCAGTATCACAAAACCACCACCGCCATATGGCAAATACGCGCGATCGCCCACGACGTACGCGCCGCCGTGCAGCAGCGTATTTTCGGGCGCACCGCTTTCACCGCCCGCGGTCCATTGCCCTTTGCGCCACCAGCGCGAAATCTCCTTCGGGTTGGCCGGATCGGAAATATCGACGATCTGATAAATATGGCCATCGTAACCGTCGGGCAGCGCCGTGGTATGCACAGTGTTGCCGCCAGCGTAATAATTTCGATGCGTGCCTTTGCCGCCAGTTTTGTATTGGCCGAGTTGCTTGGGATTTTCCGCATCCGCCAGATCCCAAATGGAGAACCCTTCGCCGTACGGCCCGTTGACATCACCGCCCCAGCCCGGCGGAATACGCTCCATCGATGTAATCATCTTGCCGTCAGCAATCTGCACTTGCAGTGTCCACGTATTCGGCGGACCTTCGATATAGCGCACGAAACGCGGATTGCGCGGATCAGTAATCTCGACCACCGACCAGCCGCTGCACCAGAAATGCGCGGTGTACAGATACCAGCGCTCGCCCGACTTGTGGATGGCCATCTTGAAACCCGGACGGTCTTCCAGCCCGATATATCCGATGGCCTCAAATCCTTCGCTGTACACTTTGCCCGGTGGAAACGACATGCGCTTGCCTCGATGTAAATGGGTCTGGTGGATTATACTGAGTACATGCAAAAACAAGATCGACCGCAATTACCGATATTCGGTTGAATTGGCATGATACTTAATCTAGAATGATTCCATTCAAGCTCGTTAAACAAACAGTTGCGAGGAAGACATCATGGCCGATGCGAAAAACCAGGTAGACGACGCCGCCGAGGCTTTTTTCCGCAAGCTGCCGGAGGCGGATTATCCCAAGGCGCTGATTGAAGGGTATCCCCGCATCGCGAACCATATCTTTTCACTGCGCAATAACAAGGAAGCACTGCGAGTACATTTTGAATCGCTGCTTACCGATGATCGCGGCGGCCGTCAGGGCTTTCCCTTCCCGGTGATAGTGAATATTCAGGCCCTGTATGATGCGATGGTTGGCATCTCCGACGGGTTTATCGATACTGGCCGTCTATTTACCGGGCGTCCCAAACGATAGCGGCAACGCACGCGCGGGCGCCTCCCCGGAAGCAACTGTTCCGCATTGATGTTCGCTACGCGGGATAGCGCCGCTATCATCTCCAGGCCCTTTTCCAGAAATTTCCCGAAGTCTTTCGGCATGCCGCCCGGCGTTACGCGGTTGCCGTTTTTAAAAAATTCATGCGTCTTCGGCGCCTGCACGGCCATGCCGGCTGCAAAAAACCGCGCACTTAAAGGCTTACTTCTTCGCGAGTATGTCCTGCAATCCGCGCATCGCCATCCAGTATCCGAAAATGCCGAAGCCGGTGATGACGCCGCGCACCACCTTTGCCACCTCGGATTGACCGCCACGCCGCGCCGGATTCGAGATGTGCAGTTCAATCGACGGGAATTTGACCTGCGAGAGCGCTGCGTTCAATGCACGATACCCCGAGCTGTAACCCGCCGGGTTGATGATGCACGCATCCACGCCGGACTCATGCGCAGCATAAAGTTTGTTGATCACTTCGCCTTCGATATTCGAATGAAAAATATCCACGTCGAAGCCGAGTTCGACGGCGTATTTGCGGATGTGTTCATCGTACTCCGGCAACAGCATCGGGCCGAAAATATCCAGCTGCATCTTGCCGCGCATGTTCATGCCTGCGCCGTGTATCACTAGTAGTTTGGGCACTTAGGGTTCTCCTTTGGTAAAAACCAGCGGGGCGCCGGTAATAACGCTTGCCGCGACAACACCGGCTTAACCCCGTTATGATACGGCGAAACGTACAGCCGGCCTAGATCATGATCGGCAATCGTTAGATTTTCAACCTCAAGGGCACAGACCATCATGCAAAGCAATCGCGTCAAAAAAATCATCCGTGAAGGCGGCCTCGCGCTCGGCACCTACGTCGGCGGCATCGCCGATCCGCAAATCGTCGAGATCATCGGCCACGCCGGTTTCGATGCCGCATTCATCGATATGGAGCACACCAGTTTCGATCTGCGCGACGTGCAACTGATGGTGATGGCGGCCGAGCGCGTGGGCATTTCGCCTATCGTGCGTCCGCCGGGGTTTGATCCCGCGTTTTTGTTGCGGTTGCTCGACATGGGCGTGCAGGGTTTGCAGATACCGCATATCAGCAACGTGGAAGCCGCGCGCGCGGCGGTGCAGGCGGTGCGTTACCCGCCGCTCGGCGATCGCGGCATGGCTGGTGCTTCGCGCGCCACCGATTACGGCAAGGTGCCGATGATGGAGCATATCGCACAATCCAACCGCGAAATCACGCTCGCGCTGATGATCGAAGACCAGCAGGCGCTGGATCAACTCGAAGACATCGCCATGGTCGAAGGCGTCGATTTGATTGTGGTGGGACCGTCGGATATGTCGCGCACGCTGGGTGTTACCAGCACGCCGAATCATCCGAAGCTGCTGGCCGTAATAGAACGACTGCAAGCCGCGCTCGCCAAAGGCGCCGGCGCGAAACTGGCGTTGCCGATCAATCATCCCGCGCTGCCGCGCGACGCCGGACAACTCAAGGCGATGGGCTGCGCCTACGCCAACTGCGCGCCTGCACCCGAAGTACGCCTGATGAAATCGCTGCAAACACAGGCGGCGGAGATGAGAAAGCAGTTGCAGTAGACACCACGACACTTATTCAGGCTGTATCCCCGCTTCGCGCATCGCCGCGCCCCACACCTGATACTGATCTTTCACCCAGGCATCGAGCGCTTCGGGGGTTGAGCCTTCCCCGGCGAAGGCCTGTTGATCGAGCAGATTGCGGATATCGGCACGTTTCAGCACGACATTGAATTCGCGGTTGAGTTTGTCCACCACTGGCTTGGGCGTGCGCGCGGGAGCGAACATTCCAGCCCACGGCGTGATAGAAAATTTCGGCATGCCGGATTCCACTATCGTCGGCAGGTTGGGCAGCAATGGGCTGCGCTGATTGAGCGCCAGCGCCAGCGCGCGTATGCGTCCTTCGCGCAGATGCGAGGCCACCGTGGCATAAGAGCTCACCATCACCTGCACCTGTCCCGAAATCAGATCCACCACTGCCGGCGGCTCGCTTTTGTACGGCACATGCAGCATCTTCACGCCAGCCAGCGAAGTCAGCATCGCGGACATTACGATGCTGCTGGTGTTGCCGCTAGCGTAGTTGAGCTTGCCAGGATTGGCGCGCGCGTGGTCGAACAATTCACGCAGCGACTTGGCAGGAACCGCGGGATTGACCGCCACCAGAAACGTATAGCGCCCGATCATGGTAATCGCCGCGAAATCCTTGAGCGCGTCGTACGGCATTTTCTTGCGCAAATGCGGCACGGCAGACAGTGGACTGTTGGTCGCCAGCAGCAAGGTATACCCATCCGGCTGTGCTTTCGCCACCATGTCCCCTGCCAGCGCGCCATCCGCGCCGGGCCGGTTGTCGATGACGAAGGTTTGACCGAGCGACTGCTGCAACGGCTGCGCGAGGATGCGCGCAACGACATCGGTGCTCGACCCCGCGGCAAAGGGCACAATGACACGCACCGGCTTGGTGGGATATTGCGCGTACGCAGCACTCGCTAAACTGCCAATCATTGCGACCATCAGCATCAGAAAACGTCGTTTCAATTGAGCCTCCTCTCCAGCTTGTTCCGTCACAGAACCCTGAGAACACCTTTCCCGCGAGGGGAAATATCGATACTAATCCAGATGGATATTCGCTTGCTTGATGACTTTTGCCCACTTGTCGCGCTCAGCACTCACAAAGGCCGCAAATTCTCGCGGTGTGTTGCCCACCGGCTCACAACCGAGCGCAATCAATCGATCCTGCGTTTCCGTACCGCGCAACGCTCTCACGATGTCGGCGTTCAATCGCATGATGATTTCGTTCGGCGTGCGCGCCGGCGCAAGGTAGCCAAACCAGCCGATCACGTCAAAGCCGGGGAAACCCAATTCCGCAACGGTGGGAATTTCCGGCGCCACACGCGAACGTTTTGCACTGGTAATGGCCAGTGCGCGCGCCTTGCCCGCCTTGATTTGCGGTATTGCCACCAGTGCGGCGCTGAACAATGCCTGCACCTGCCCTCCGAGCAATTCGGCGAGGGCCGGACCGCCGCCTTTGTAGGGTATGTGCGCCAACGGCATGCCGGAACTCATTCTGAATTGTTCAACCGCCAGATGCCCCGACGTGCCGTTGCCCGCCGAGGCAAAATTCAACGGCTTCGATTTTCCGAGTGCAATCAATTCCTTCACCGAAGTCGCCTGCACCGAAGGATGCACGATCAGAATATTCGGCACTGATATGCCTTGTGTGATCGCGGCGAAATCCTTCACCGGATCGAAGCGCACTTCGCGATACAGGCTGGGATTAATCGACACGCCTGCCGCCACTTGCACCAGGGTGTAACCGTCAGGGGCGGCGCGCGCGGCCATTTCATAAGCGATGTTGCCGTTAGCGCCCGGACGATTATCGATCACCACGGTTTGCCCCAGCGCTTCGCTGAGTTTCGGGGCAACCATGCGCGCGAGTGTGTCTGCGGGGCCTCCGGGCGGCACGGAAACGATCATGCGGATCGGCTTGGTGGGATATGCCTGTCCTGAGCCTGTTGAGGCGGGTTGTGCTTGCGTGGTACCCGTGCCACATGCCGCAGCGGCGAACAACGCTATTGCTGCGGCACGCGCGCGAGTTTGATGACTTTGGCCCACTTCGCTAACTCCTCTTTTATTTGCACTGCAAATTCCTGCGGCGTCGAAGCATCGGCTTCCAGCCCCAGGCTCACGAATCTGTCGCCCATGTCCTGACGCTTCACCATCGCGGCCATTTCGCCCTGCAGCCGGTTGATGATGAGCGCGGGCGTGCCTGCCGGGGCGAACAGGCCGTACCAACTGTTCATCTGATAGCCGGGCACGGTTTCGCCTATGGTCGGCAGATCGGGCATGGCTTTCACACGATTGGAGCCGGTCACGCCCAGCGCGCGCAGCTTGCCAGACTTGATATGCACCAGTGCCGCCGAAAATCCGGTGATCAGCATCTGCACCTGTCCGCCCATCAGATCGGCCAGCGCCGGGCCGGCACCCTTGTACGGCACGTGCACGATGTCGATGCCGGCCAGCGTCTTGAACAATTCAGCCGACAACTGCGCGGTCGAACCAACGCCGGACGACGCAAAGTTGATCGCGCCTGGTTTCGCTTTCGCCAGCGCCACCAGCTCTTTCACCGACTGCGCCGGCACGGTGGGATGCACCAACAGCACCAACTGGCTCGCGCCGATACGGCTTACCGGCGCGAGATCTTTCGCGGGATCGTAAGCCATTTTTTTATAGAGATTTGGCGAAATCGCAATCTCGCCGTTCGATGCCGTGAACAGCGTGTGACCGTCGGGTGCCGCCCTCACCATCAGGATGCCAGCCACCGAACCGCCCGCCCCGGGCCGGTTGTCGGTCACTACCTGCTGGCCCAGTTTTTCCGACAAGTGCTGCGCGGTCAGCCGGGCCACCAAGTCCGTCGGACCGCCTGGCGGGAAACCGACGATCATGCGCAATGGTCTATTAGGATAGGTTTGTGCAAGCGCTGGAAACGCGGCAACGCAGGCTGTTGCGAGAAATATGTAACTATTTGTTTTTATTGATATTTTTATCATCGTGCTACCGGCGTTTGCCCGCTGTAGGTTTCTTCACAGCTTTCTTCGCAGACTTCTTTGTGCGTTTTTTCAGTGTCGCCTGCACGCGTGTTTTCGGCGGATGCAATTCAAACTCTCCCATGATTTCCAGCACCGCGCCGCGTGGCAAACCCCCGATGCCTACCGCCGCGCGCGCGTGCTGGCCGTAGACCGGCCCCCACAATTCATAAAACAAATCCGATGCGCCGTCGATCACCACCATGTGCCGGTCAAAATGCGGCGCGCAATTCACCATGCCGTAAAGTCGAATCACACGTTTGACACGATCCAGATCACCCGCTGCTTTCTTGATCGAGGCCAGCATGCACAACGCAGCGGCTTTCGCGCATACGTATGCTTCCTGCTCGGTGACGTCGCCGCCGACTTTGCCATATTGCTTGATGTTGAGCGGCATCGCCTGCCGGCCCGTGCCATGCCCCGATAAAAACAGCAGATTGCCCACCTGCACCGCCGACGTGCGGTTGGGGCTGGGATAGGGATGGCTAGGCGGAATTTCCAGCCCCATTTTTTTCAGTTTGGCTTCGATTTTGCTCATCGCATTTCCCGTTTTTCTGGCGTCCCGGGCATTATCGCACTGTAAATCGGCGAATGCTAAGATGAAGCCGCAGCACATCGGCCTGGCCCGCAGGCCTCAGTTTTATAAAATAGAACTTGCGAGAAATGAAATATGGCATACCGCCCACTTCAACGATACCAAGGCAGTTGTCACTGCGGCACAGTTCGCTTCGAGATCGAAACCGATTTTCCGGAACTCACCACCTGCGATTGCTCGATTTGCCGCCGCAAGAACGCCCTCATGGTCAAGGTTCATGAATCGAAATTCACACTGCTTGCCGGAGCAGACTCGATCACCGAATACCAGTTTCATACCAAAACCGCACGGCATTTTTTCTGCAAAGTTTGCGGCATCTATCCGTTTCACCGCAAGCGCGTCACGCCCGATCATCTGGGCATCAACGTGTTCTGCCTGCACGACTTCGATCCGGCCGGCATTCCGGTGCGGCAGACCGTCGGTGCGGGAATGGCTTGATCCTCACACATCAAATGAATTGACAGGGAATCAACCATGAAAATTGCACGCATCGTTACAATCGCATAGTCCGGCGCGTTCCTCTGGTTCAGCGCCTCAGAAAAACATGGCCAAACGCCCTATATCGCGTGAAGTCGCAGAAAACGAACCTCCGGGCTGGTTAACGTTACTGAAGATCCTGATTGTGCTGCCGCTCATGACCGGCGTGTTTGTCGTCATCTGGGCGTTCCTGAATTTCGGCTGGGGTACGGCGCTGGAGAAATTCATCACGCCTGGCGTGTTTTCTGAACCCTGCCAGCGCCTTGCTGCAACGACCACACCGCTCACCCGCTACGCGCCTCGGGAAACGTCACGCCGGGGACGGCTAATCAGTATGGCGCGTTGCCATTTCGGCGAGCAAGAGGCGATCGTTTACGAGCCGGTATGGGAACGCGAGTTCGCGACGCGCGAGTTCTGGCTGCTGCTCGTAATCTACGGTCTCGGGTTGATGGCGTGCCTTATCGCGGCATTGTTCTGCACTTTTCAACTGTTCTTTCTGGGACAACGTGCAATCAGCATACTTTTGCGCCGTCGGGATGCCTCGAAATAACCTGCTGCGCACGTTGCAATCGTTGCTAAGGAAATCCGTCCATGGCCATACTCGCCGGCTTGCTCTCATTGTTGCTCAGTCTCGCCTGCTTTTGGGCTTCCTTCTACTGGCTGCGGCTGCGTAAGCGTGTGCTCGGCTGGCCTGTCGTGCGCGGCCGCATCACGGCACGCGCCGCGATCCAACCGACGGACCGCGGCCGCACGTCGTCGCCCGCATTCCGTTGGGCGCCGGACGTGCGCTTCACCTATCGCGTGGATGGAACAGACTACGAAGGCGACAAAACCTTCCTGCCTTGGTCATGGACCAACTCCAAAGACAAGGTCGAACAGTTTCTCGCTACCATCCCCGACGAGGTCGATGTGCGTTACGATCCTGCAGCTCCGAAGACGAGCTGCCTTTTCCCGCCAGCAAGCTCGAATGCGCTGGTCTACGGGCTTGCCGGCGTTGGCGTCCTCCTGCTGAGTGCGATGTGGCTACTGCCGCTGCTGATGGCTGTATAGCCGCCGCCTTCCGCGCGGGACGCGAGAGGCTACTTCTCTCCCACTCCTGCATCCTTGATCACCTTGGTCCAGCGCGCGAGCTCGGTCTTAATCCGGTTTCCGAGTTCTACCGGCGTGCTGCTGATCGGCTCCAGCCCCAGTGCTTCAAGATTCTTGCGGAATTCGGCATTGGCCAGCGCGACGTTCATTTCGGCATTGATCTTGTTGACAATGGGTTGCGGCATGCCTGCTGGTCCCAACAACCCATACCACGTGGTATTGGTAAAGCCGGGCAGCATCTCGGCGATCGCCGGAATATCCGGCAGCGAGCGCACACGCGTGGCATGTCCCGTCGCGATCACTCGCGCCTTGCCACTTTGCAGCGCGGGAGCGACATAAGGTATGCCGCCAAACAGCGCCTCAATGCGTCCGCTCATCAGGTCCAGCAGTGCCAAACCGCCGCCTTTGTACGGCACATGAACATATTTTGTGCCGGCGAGCGCGTTGAGCAATTCCATGCCGAGGTGGTTCGGCGTGCCCGCGCCAGGCGATCCGAAGTTGATCTTGCCGGGCTGCGCCTTGCCCAACGCGATAAAGTCCTTGACCGATTTGACGGGCACCGCCGGATGAATTGCCAGTACGAACGGCACGTCAACGGCAAGCCCTATCGGCGCAAAATCCTTCACCGGGTTGTACGGCACCTTGGTGCCATACGCAGGCCCGACCACCAATCCGCCCGAGGTGCCCAGCAGCAGCGTATAACCGTCGGGATTGGCCTGTGCGCCCAGCGCATGTCCGATAGTCGAACCCGCGCCGCCGCGGTTGTCGACGACCACGGTCTGCCCGAACTTTTCAGACAGCCACTGCGCCAACGCGCGCCCGGTGGGATCGGTCGAGCCTCCCGGCGGGTACGGGACTATCAGCCGGATCGGCCGCACCGGATAGTTCTGTGCCACGGCATGCGTTGCCGCAACGGCAGTGAACAGCGCACTTGCCGCGACGGCGATTTTCAACCAGGGTTGCATAATGCTTCCTCCTTGTAATTTTCAGATATGACGCCTGCTGGTTTTCGTGGCCATAGAATAGCATTTACTCGCGATGGCGAGGCGGAGCAAAGCAGTGGTACTGGCTGTCGTTTTGGAAAAAGCATGTGAACATGTCATTTCTGCCCAAACATCCCGTGTCACGTGCCACCGCGATACTCTGGCTATCAGCATGCCTGGCGGTAATGGTGATAGCGCTGCTGCAACGCGACCTGTACGTAAACGAGCGCGGTGCGCTGGCGATCATGGTGCTTACCTACTTCCTCGGCTTTCCATCCACGCATATTGCTGTGGTGGCCATCGCCAAGATCAAGCTGGTGTTGTACCTGAAGTTTGGCTTTGAGCCGGACATTCTGGCGGAATGCCTTTCTCTGTGGGTGCTCAGCGTAGTGCTGGGCTATGCGCAGTGGTTTGTCCTGCTGCCGTGGCTGATACGCAAATGCTGGCAGCTATGCGGCATGCTGTTCAATCGCAGCGGCGCATCGACACACACGGGAACAAAGCATGATTAATCGAAAAATACCGGCCGGGCGGCATCTTGAGCAACGATCAAAAATAATTATTTAAAAACAAATACTTAAATAAACATCCAGTCGCGAACGCAAGCCCCGGAGCCCGCTGATTGTCCCTGACGTTATGGTAACGTCCAGCCACTTTCACGGAATCGCACATGAACTGGACAATTTTCTCCCGCATCGTCACCAACATCGCATCGCAGACATAAGCCATGGCACAAGCGAGCTTCCGGCAAGGCGTTGCGAAACGCTTTGTAGCATTGATAGTGCTGCTGCTCATGGCCACAGTGTTCGCCGCGCTGGCGACTCAGCACTGGTTTCTGGAACTTTTCAGTCATTTCACACCGCATTATTGTGTGTTTGCCCTGCTCGGTCTGATTGGGTTCACATTGCTGCGCGCGTGGCGCTGGGCGACACTGGCTCTCGCACTGGCACTGTGGAACGGCTATCCGGTCGCGCGTGCGCTGATGCAAGCGGAAGCGCCTGCGATAAAAACATCACGCCAGTTCACGGTGTTTCATTTCAACGTCAGCCTGCATCACGAGCAGCCCCGGCGCATCGTGTCGTATCTGCAACGCAATGCGAAAAACATCGACGTGGTGATATTTCTCGAAGCCACCAGCGAATTCGATGTGGTGTTAGACGAACTCAAAGAATTATTTCCGCATCAGATAAAGTATCTGGAAGATTCCCCTTTCGGCATCGCGATGGCAAGCAAACATGCTTTCGATTTCGGCGCGATCTCGCGTGAGCCATCCAATATGTTTCCGCATATCGAAGCGACACTCAAGCTGCCGGGACGCGACACGCCACTGGCGCTGTATGCCGTTCATGCCCCGCCGCCGATTTCAGGTGAAATGGCCGGACATCGCAACCGCAAATTCGAGCACATTGCGCGCAAAACTGCGGCACAACCGCAGGCCACGCCAGTGGTCGTGGGTGACTTCAACCTTACGCCGTGGTCACCGTACTTTCAGCGCTTCATTGCGGCCAGCGGCCTGCGCGATGCGCGCACGCCGCGCCGCTTCGATCATACCTGGCCGGTGACGTTCGACAACGCCAACATCGGACTTGCCATCGATCACAGCTTCGCGCATCCGTCGTTGCCGCTGGTGAAGCGCACCATAGGGCCGGACCTGGGCTCGGATCATTTGCCGGTGACCGTCACTTTCGGCTACTGATTACGTGTGATAAAAACAGGAAATTTTTGCCGGAAGGAGATGTCGCAATGCAAATTGGATTCATCGGCTTGGGCGCGATGGGCGCCATCATCGTGCAGCGTTTGATGGCGGCGGGACACGCTGTCACTGGCTGGAACCGCTCGCGCGACAAGGCAGAGACGCTCATCCGATCAGGCATGCGCTGGGCCGACTCGCCGCGCGAAGTGGCCGCCGCGTCGGAAATCGTTTTCTCCATCGTCACTGATGCCGATGCGGTCCAAACCGTGGCGCTGGGAGCGGACGGAATTATTTCCGGACTCAAAAAAGGCGGCATCTATCTCGACATGAGCACGATCGCGCCCGAACCCAGCCGCACGATTGCCGCCGCGTTCGCCAAAGCGGGATTGACCATGCTCGATGCGCCGATTTCCGGCAGCCCGGTGACACTGGTGCAGGGTAATGCCTCGACGATGGTGGGCGGCGACAAAGCCGCTTATGAGCGCGTGCTGCCGGTGCTGCTCGCCATCGGTCCGAAATCAACTTATATTGGCGGCAGCGGCCTCGCGGTGCAAATGAAGCTTTCGGTCAATGCGCTGCTGATGATCGAAGTCATCGCTTTCGGCGAGGCCGTGGCACTGGCCGAAAAAGGCGGTGTGTCACGCGAGATCGCCGTGGATGCGATACTCAAGAGCGTCGCTGCCTCGCCCGTACTCGGGTATCGCGGACCCTTTATCCTTCAAGGTAAAATGCCCAAGGTGCCGCTGGCCGACGTCACATTGCAACAGAAAGACATGTTGTTGGTGTTGGAACAAGGCCGCAAACTCGGTTCACCCACGCCGCTCGCGGCGGCAGCTAACGAGATGATGAACGCCTGCCGCGGACTTGGCATCGATCATCACGATTTTGTCATTGCACACGAAGCTTACCGCCGTCTCGGCGGACAAAAGGATTCCCTATGAAACCCGATCAATACACCACACTTAAACCCTACAAAACGAGCCTCAAGGATGCACCCAAAGTCGGCGGTCTCAAGGAGAAAGACGGTTGGGTCAACATGCAGGTGCAGTTTTTGATTAATCAGAAGACCTGCAACTCCGACAAGCTGCTGGTGGGCTGGACAGTGCTGCCGCCGGGCGCGCAACATGACCGTCATCGACATTTCAATTGCGACGAATTCTGGATCGTCATCAAGGGCCGCGGCGTAATGTACGGCAACGACGGCGAAGAAATACCATCAAGCGAAGGCGATGTGGTATTCACGCCGCGCGGTCACTGGCATGGCTTCAAAAACACATCGAACGAAGACGTGGTGCTGGCGTGGGGCTGGAGCGGCGCGGGTTCGCTGGAAGCGGCAGGTTATGAATCGATTGAAGGCGGCCGCACGCATTGACGCGCCTTAGCACTGGCAATGATAGATCCTCTCATTGCAGAGGGCGAAGTCATCATTACCGGCTCAATCACGCCACCGTTAATTCAGCGCGCCCGGCTTGCCTTTCGCCATTGCGATCAGATCTTTTACGTTCTTGACCGGCAGCGTCGGATGCACCACCAGCGTATGGGGGGTCACGCCTACCAGCGCCACCTGCGCGAAATCACGCGCCGCGTCGTACGGCAGTTTCGGATAAAGCGTCTGGTTAATCGCGGTGGCATTGTGAATAACCATCAGCGTGTAGCCATCGGGGGGGCGCCGAAGCGCGGAGCAGGGGCTCCATTCATGGGGATGCGACCGCGTAGGCGCGCATACGACCGTGGTTCTACATTCGGCGCGTGCATCCCGCTACCGGATCGCATCCACGCGCGAAGCGCGCGGAACCTGCTCCGCCGTCCGCGGTCGCTTTCGCCACCATGTCGGTGCCGACATTGCTGCCCGCGCCAGGGCGGTTTTCAACGATGACGCTTTGCTTGAATGATTTGGTCAAACGCTGAGCAATGAAGCGCGCGGAGATGTCATTGCCGCCACCCGGCGTGAAAGGCACGATCAGGCGTATGGTTTTGGTGGGATAGTTTTGCGCAAGCGCCGGCACGACAGTGCTGCCCAACAATACGAGCATGGGGATGCAACGAATAGTTCGTCGATACATGGCGAAACCCTCAAAAAAAATCGTCATCGGTTTGGGTTTGCCTGCAGCCCCGCCGCCTTGACGACGCGGGTCCATTTGACAATCTCGGATTTGATGGTGGCATCAAACGCTTCCGGCGTGCCGCTGAGCGGTTCATAACCCTGCTCCGCGAGTTGCCTGCGGGGTTCCGCTTGCGCCAGAACCTTGCGCAGTTCGGCATTGAGCCGCTGCACAATACCACGCGGTATGCCCGCAGGCGCGAGCACCCCCTGCCACGAAATCGCTTCGTAACCTGGAACACCGGATTCCGCAACCGTGGGAATCTCCGGCGTCGCCTTCGAGCGTTCAATGCTGGTGATCGCCAGCGCGCGCAAACGTCCGGCTTTCACCTGCGGCATCGCGGGTGCCATGGTCGACACCATCGCCGCAACGCGTCCGCCAAGCACATCGATCAGCGCTGGCGGGCTGCCCTTGTAGGGAATATGCACGAGTTTGATGCCGGCCATCACGTTGAGCAATTCGCCCGCCAGATGTTGCGAGCTTCCGGTGCCTGATGATGCAAAATCCACTTGCTCCGGCCGCGCTTTGGCGAGCGCCACCAACGCTTTGATGCTGGTCACCGGCAACGAGGGATGCACTATCCACAGATTCGGCTGCTGCGACAATAACGTTATTGACGTGAAATCGCGCAAGGTGTCATACGGTAATTTCACGCCCATCGCCGGATTGGTGGCATGCGAGGTGGCGACTTGCAACAGCGTATAGCCGTCGCCCACTGCTTTCGCCACTGCATCGGAACCGATAATGCCCGTCGCACCAGGGCGATTGTCAATGATCACCTGCTGACCCAGCGCATCGGCGAGCCGCGGCGCGATCACCCGCGCCAGCGTATCCGATGAACCACCCGGCGCCTGCGGCACAATGTAGCGGATGCTGCGCACCGGATAGTCCTGCGCGCAGACGCCCATTGCCACCAGCAATCCAGCGGCCATGGAAAAAAATCGCAACGATTTGTTCATTCCGATCAGACGCACGACGCAAAGGTCAGCGCGCAAATTGAAGTGTGGCACATGCTAACATAAGACATTACACGCTTCTTTTTCGCAGTGACTTCAACAAAGTTATCGATGCGCCCTCTTTCCGCCATTAAAGTCGTTGAATTCTGTCAGGTGCTGGCGGGCCCGTTCTGCGGCTGCCTGCTTGCCGACATGGGCGCGGATGTCATCAAAGTCGAGCCGCCCGAGGGCGATCTGATGCGCGCATGGCCGCCCATCGTTGAGGGTTACAGTCAGTATTTCGCATCGGTAAACCGCAACAAGCGCTCGGTGGTGCTCGATCTGAAAACACCGCAGGGATTGGCGAATGCGCGCAAGCTCGCGCTGTCCGCCGACGTGGTACTTGAAAACTTCCGTCCCGGCGTGATGGCAAAATTCGGGCTTGATCACGCCACGCTCGCGAAAGAAAAACCGTCACTCGTCTATTGTTCAATCTCCGCTTACGGCCAGAGCGGGCCGCGCGCCGGGGAAGGCGGCTTCGACATGACCTTGCAGGCAATGAGCGGCGCGATGAGCGTCACCGGCGACGCCGATGGACGTCCTGCGAAATGCGGCATCCCCATTGCCGATTTCACCACCGGCTTGTATGCGGCATTTTCCGTGGCGGCGTCGCTGAACAAGATTGCACGCGCCACGGCTGGCGACAATGGCGACTACATCGACATATCGATGCTCGGCAGCATGCTGGGCATTGCCAATCTGCAGACCAGCGAGTTGTTCGGCACGGGCCGCGATCCGGTGCGACTGGGTTCGGCACACCCGATGAACGCGCCCTATGCGGGCTTTCGCTGCCGCGACGGCGACATAGCGCTCGCCGCCGGCACCAACAAGCTGTGGGCAGCGGCATGTGAGGGTATCGGCCGCAACGATTTGACTGCTGACCCGCGATTCGCCACGCCCTCGTTGCGCGCGAAAAACCAGCATGAACTGCATGATCTGCTCGAACAAACATTTGCGCAATTCGATGCTGCTCAACTGCTGAAAATTTTTCGTGAACGCGGCGTACCATGCGCGCCGATCAACACCTATTCGCAAGTGCTGGCGGATCCCCAGGTCGAACATATGCAATGGGTGGAACCCGTCACGCTACCGGGCAACGTTGCCAGCAAAACGGTCATCTCGCCACAACGCGTGTCGGGCGTGCGTCTCGGCGTCTACCGCAACCCACCCGCACTGGGTGAGCACACCACCGAAGTCCTTGAAGAATTATTTTTAAAAACATGATCTCGCATAACTCTCGTCACTGTCGTTCGCGCCTGGCATGAATGACGATCTCATCCGTCAGCACGACGGCCATCTGACCCGCTTGACGCTGAATCGGCCAGCCAAGGCTAATGCGCTATCGGCGCCGCTGATCGAAGCCCTGATTGACGCGGTGGATTACGCCTGCACGGATGGCACGCGATTGCTGGTGTTGGAAGGCGCAGGCAATCATTTCTGCGCGGGCTTTGATTTCACCGGTTATCAAGAGCTGAGCGAAGGCGATCTCGCATTGCGCTTCATACGGATTGAAACGCTTTTGCAGACCCTGCATCATGCGCCGTTTGAAACACTGGCACTGGCGCACGGCAGGATTTTTGGTGCCGGCGCCGATCTGGTGGCGGTATGCGGCGTACGCATCGCCGCGCCCGCAACGACGTTTCGCATGCCGGGCCTGCGCTTCGGCGTGGTGTTGGGCACGCGACGCCTCGCGCACCGCGTCGGCGCCGATCATGCGCGCGCCATTCTTGGCGAGTCACGCACCTTCGGCACGGATGAAGCACTGGGCATCAACTTCATCACCGGCATAGCAGAACCGTCGCAGTGGGGCGAAATCGTGCGGCATGCGCAAACCCATAGCGAGCAACTGACAACGGCCGCGGCCGCCGCCCTGCACCGCCAAACCACGCCCGACACGCGTGCCGACGACATGAATGCGCTCGCACGTTCGGTGAGCACGCCCGGTATCAAGGAACGCATACGGATTTACCGAGACAACGTTTAAGCGAGAAAACCATGGACACCATGAAAGTCATCGAAATCAGCAAGCCGGGCGGGCCCGAAGTGCTCGCGCTGGCGCAGCGTCCCGTACCCACGCCCAAGACGGGCGAAGTGCTGGTAAAAGTCGCCGCCACGGGCGTTAACGGCCCAGACATGATGCAGCGCAAAGGCCTCTACCCCGCACCGGCGGGCGCCTCCGATCTGCTGGGACTTGAAATTTCCGGTGAGGTAGCCGCTGTCGGCGCAGGCGTCGCGCGCTGGAAAACCGGCGATAAACTGTGCGGGCTTACCAACGGCGGCGGCTACGCCGAGTATTGCGTCATCGATGCAAACCATTGCCTGCCTGTCCCCAAAGGCGTTGCGCTCGTCGATGCTGCAGGCCTGCCTGAAACCTATTTCACGGTATGGAGCAATGTATTCATCGGCGCAGGCCTTAAAGCCGGAGAAACGTTTCTGGTTCATGGCGGCGCCGGCGGCATCGGCACTACCTGCATCCAGCTCGGCAAGGCGTTCGGTGCAAAGGTCATCGCCACCGACAGTCCGGACGCGCGCTGCAAAATCTGCCGCGATCTGGGCGCCGATCGGGTGATTGACTACCAACAGGAAGACTTCGTCGAAGTGGTGCGCACCGAAGGCGGCGCGAATGTGATACTGGACATCGTGGGCGGTCCGAATATCGAAAAAAACATCAAGGCGGCTTCGCCTGATGCGCGAATCATCCAACTCGCCTTTGCCGCCGGTTCCAAGGTTGAAATCAACCTGATGCCCATCATGCTGAAGCGCCTGATTTACACCGGCTCCACGCTGCGCACGCGGCCCGTCGCGTTCAAAACGCGCGTGGCGCAGGAGCTGGAAGCGCAAGTCTGGCCATTGATCGAAGCGGGGAAAATTCGCGTGGTAACCGGGCGCACCTTCGTGCTGGCCGAGGGAGCGCAAGCACACGCGCTGATGGAATCTGCAGGCCACACCGGGAAAATACTGCTGACGCTATAAGGTGTGCCGACGCACGGCACGCGCTTCTAAGGCAGCCTCTAAGCCGCTGTCCCGTTTTTCGAGGATAGCGAATTGCCCTGTTCATTGACCAGCGTGTCCGGCGGCGTACGGCGAAGCATTGATACATCACGCCTGTCGGTAATCTGCTGCGCGTGGCTGATGTTCTTCTCGAGTTCGCTCAGGTACAGATTGTGCCCATTGAAGTGTTTGTCGAGATAAACATAGTAACCGCCGAGATCCTGCTGCAGCCGCTTGGTAGCGCCTTTGTAGAATCCGGCGGTCTTGTAAATCAGATCGGACGCCGAGTCGAAAATCACGACTTCCTTGCCATCGTTGCCGACCTTGCGCGCGATGCCACCCAGCACGAATTCCGGAAACAGCCGGTCATGACATTTTTCCAGATAGCAGCGGTCGGCCATTTGCGCAAGGATATCGGCGCTGCCAAGTAGACTACCCACCAGGTGGTAAGACGCAGGGATGCGGATGCTGCTGGTGGGCATTTCATAGCCGGTGAAATGCAGCATGCGCGACGCTGAACGTGCATCGTCGTCCATGCCGATTTGAGGCAGGTACGATTCCAGAAACGTCACGCCCCGGCCCACATGAGTGGCCGTGTATTCCGCGCCATTCTTGTGGCGGGTATCGCGCCTGTGGCGGATGTAGCCAACATCATGATAGAGCGCGGCTACCACGCCGAGCCGGAACATGTGTTCATCCAGCCGTGCATCGTTGGTAGCGCGTTTGCAGCCGTCCATCAACCGCGCCATCGCCAGCGTTACGTCAAGTACATGCTGAACATCATGATAGTCCGTGTCGCACGCGTGATAATCGGGGTTCTCACCCCGATAAAGGCTGACCACATCAGTAAACGCCCGGATCACCGACGCGTCGGGATCTCGCTGGTAGAGTTCATTGTAGATGCGGCAAACTTCCCCCGCCACTTGAACGGGGTCTGTGGTATTGATTCTGTCGGTAACGTCAAACTCGTTACGACGGTGTTTGGCCATGTTTGCCCGCTGTCGCGAGAAAATTGGTAGATTTTTGGAGTTTAACTATAATGACTGAAATACCGCAACGCCAGACAGGTTTCAGCAGACAGAAATTCGCGGAATTGACTTGTATGCGACGTTGGGCTGCTGGCTCAGATAGCCCATTGTGTTTGGACCATCGTAAATCGCTTCAAGAACCCGAGACTCGCCGATGATCTACCATCCTCAGACCATCTTCACCCGCACCACCAAGGGCATCCGCGAAGCGCGTAGCACCAAACTGCCGCGCGAGTTGAGCCGGGTTTTCGCGGCGGTCGATGGCAAATCCAACGTCGCCGATCTCGTCAACAAATCAGGTATCGCCGAAGGTCACTGCCACCTCGCACTCGATCAGCTGGTGACCGAGGGCTATATCCGTATTTTCTCGGCGCCTGACATGCCTGCCGCAGTTGCTGCGACAGCAACGCCCGACTCCCTCGCCTCTACCGGCAAAATGCTCGCCGCCGCGCCTGCCGCCAAAGCGCCCGCGCCCGCTGCGCGGCAAGCCGTAATCGAGGCTATCGACGAGGGCGACGAACTCGACTTCACCTCCGCCGAAGTGGTTGCCAAGGTCAACGCGGAGGCCACCGAGCGTGCCCAAGCGGAGAACGCAGCGCGCGCGCGCGCCGAAGTCGCTGCTAAGGCCGCCGCAGAAGCTAAAGCCAGACAGGACGCCGAAAACCGCGCCCGCGTGGCAGCGGAGGCCCGTGTCAAGACCGAGGCGGAAGCCCGCGCCCGCGCAGAGGCCGAAGCCAAAATGCGCACCGAAGCCGCGGTAAAGGCAGCAGCTGAGGCCAAAGCCACAGCAGACGCCAAAGTACGGGCCGAAGCCGAGGCACGCGTGCGTGCCGCGATGGAAGCCAAGGTGAAAGCGGAAACCGAAGCCAAGACACGCGCGGCGGCCGAAGCCAAAGCGCGCGCGGAAGCCATCGTCAATGCGAAGGCCGAGGCCGAAGCCAAAGCCAAAGCCGACGCCGAGCGGCGGGCGGAAACCGAGGCACGCGCGCATGCCGACGCGGAAGGCAAGGCACGCCTCGCGCTTGAAGCGCAAATGAAAGCGATGGCTGATGCGCTGGAGCAGGCGAAAAAAATTGCGGCACAGGAAGCCGCCAAGCGCGTGCAAATGGAAGAGGAAATAAAAGTACGTGCCGAAGCCGAGCGCAAGGCGCGCGAGGAGGTCGAGGCCCGCGGCAAAGCCGCTGAACAGGCTATTGCGCAGGCGCGCGTCATGGCTGAAGAAGCCGCGCGCGCCAAGGCCGAAGCCGAGTCGCGCGCGCGCAGCCAGACGCAAGGCAGCGACGCCGAGGGCCAGGCGCGCGTGCAGCAGGCGATGAAAGCACTGGAAGAAGCCAAGGCGCGCGCCGTCGCGGAGGCTGAAGCCAAGGTCAAAGCCGAGGCACGCGTGCAGATGGAACAAGAACTGCGCTTGCGGCAGGTAGAAGAGCGCGCCACTCGTGAAGCCGCCGAAGACAAGGCGCGCGAAGAAGCCGAGGTTAAAGCGCGGGAAGAAGTTCGGGAGTTAATGGAGCAGGCGCGGCAGGCCAAAGCAGGCGCCGAAGCCAGCGCTGCGTCCGAGCGGCTGGCGCGCGAAGAGAGCGAAGCGCGTCTGCAGGCGCAAATCAAGGAGATGCAGGCGCAGGCGGCACGCGTGCAAGCCGAGTCCGAGGCCAAAGCCATCACCGAACGCAAGGCGCGCGAACAAGCCGAGGCATCAGCACGTGCCGCGCAAACCAAGGCCGACGAAGAGCGCAAACAACACGAAGAGGCCATGCAGCAGGCGCGCGCCGAGGCCGAGCAAAAAGCCCGCGCCGAGGTCGAAACCCTGATGGCAGCGGAAAGAAAGGCGCGAGCGGAGGCCGAAGCCAAAGCCGCCGCCGAAAAGATCGCGCACGAACAGGCAGAGCGCAAAGCGATGCAGGAACTCGCCTTGAAAATCGCCGCCGAACGCAAGGCACGAGAACAGGCGGAACAGCAGGCACAAGCCGCGCGGCAGGCGCGCGAGGAAGCCGAGAAGCGCGCGCTGGAGGCAGCCACCGGCAATCCGGAAGAACTGCGCAAGATGCGCGAGCAGGCCGAAGCGTCTGCACGGGCCGCAGACGAAGCGATGGCACACGCCACTGCCGTGGCAGAAGAAGCCGCCAGGGCAAAAGTCATAGCGGAAACCCGCGTCAAAGCCGAGCAGGAAGCACGCGCCGCGGCTGAAGAACGCGCCAAAACGGAATCCGTGCAACGCCTGATGCAGGAGCAGCAGTCACACGAACGCGCCGAGACCGACGTTCAGGCGCGCGTCGCGCAGGAACTCAAGGCACGCGACGAGGCGGAACGAGCCGCCGACGCCAAGGCGAGAGCCGAGGCCGAAGAGCGCGCCAAGAAATCAGCGGCGGAACGCAAGGTGCGCGACGCCGAGTCCGCAGCCACTGAAGGAGAGGCACGGCCCGCGCGCAAGAAGAAAAATTGGCTGCTGATCGGTGCGGTCAGTGCGGTGGTTTTGATCGCCGCGGGACTGGGATTGCTGCACCTCATTCCGCTGTCAGGATATATTCCCGGCGTACAGGAACTGATGTCCAAGCGCCTGGGCCAGCCGGTGACCATCGCCGGCATGCACTATGAGATGTTCCCCTCATCGCAGTTGACGCTGCGGGGCATCAACATCGGCAAGCTTCAGGAAGTCAAGATCGACACCATCGTGGTGCCAGTGGGCCCTGTCGGATTGGTCAGCGGCGCGCGCAGCTTTGACTCTGTTGAGGCCAATCGCGTCAGCATCGATCAGGAAGCGCTGGGCATCGTGCCAGCGTGGACACGCACGCAACAGGGCGAACCTGCGGTGCAGGTGCCGCGCGTCCGGCTGAAGGCAGTCAAGGTGGCGAGCCGCAGCGTGGAGTTTCCGCAATTCGATGTCGATGCATCGTTCGGCACACGCGGAGAACTGCGCAAAGCCACGCTGAACGCGGACAAGGCGCGCCTCGATATCACGCCCAAGGACAAGACATGGGAAGTGGCGCTCAGTGCGACCGGCTGGAAGCCCTTCATCGGCCCCGCGGTTGAATTCGACGATATCGAAGCTACGGCGATCATAGATGGCAGTCAGGCAACCGTCAGCCAATACAAAGGACGCGTCGGCGGCGGTGCCATCAGCGGGCAATTCAAGGTCAGTTGGGGGGAGAGCGTTCAGGGCAGCGGCGATATCAAGATGGAGAACGGGCGCCTGAACCAGTTAATGCCTTTCTTCACGCGCAACTTCACTTCCAGCGGCACGCTGAGCCTCACCGCCACCTACTCGATGACGGGTGCCAATGTGCAAACATTGTTCGATGGCACGCGGCTGGAAGGCACGTTTACCATTGCCGGCGGCGAACTCAACAATGTCGATGTGGCGCGCGCCATGCAAGCGGGCAAGGCCGGCGGGCTGCGCGGCGGCAGGACGCGGTTCGACAATCTGACCGGCACCGTGCAGGTCAACGGCAACCACTACAGCTACCGCCAGTTGCAACTGGCCTCGGGGCCGATGAACGCCTCGGGCAACGTCGATGTCAACGACGGCGCGTTGTCGGGGCGTGTCAATGTCGAAATCGGCAGCAAGGGTGTCGTGGTGGCACGCGGCAGCTTGAGCCCCAGCGGCACGCTGCGGGATCCGGTGCTGCGTCCTTAGCCAGTGTAGAGAACTGCGCACCCCGGACTTACCCACGAAAAAATGGCGCACCCGAATCAGGCGCGCCATGTTACTTTGAAGCGTTGCCGCTAATCAGGCGGCGCGGCGCAGCGCTTCGATGCGCTCTTCCAGCGGCGGGTGCGTCATGAACAACCTGCTGAACGCATTGCCGCCCGAAATGCCGAAGGCAGCGACCGATTTTGGCAGCGCGGATTCCTCGTGATTCAGCTTGAGCCGCTCCAGTGCCGCGATCATCTTGTGGCGTCCGGCAAGGCTTGCGCCGCCCGCGTCGGCGTGGAATTCACGATGGCGGCTGAACCACATCACAATCATGCTGGCGAAGATGCCCAGCACCAGCTGCGCGACCATCACCGTAATGAAGAAGCCGATGCCCTCGCCGCGCTCGTTCTTGAAAATCACCCGGTCAACGACGTAGCCAATCACACGCGACAGGAAAATCACGAACGTGTTGACCACGCCCTGCACCAGCGTCAGCGTCACCATATCACCATTGGCGACGTGGCTCACTTCATGCGCCAGCACCGCCTCGGCTTCTTCCTGCGTCATGTTGTTCATGAGGCCGGTGCTCACCGCGACCAGTGCATTGTTTTTATTCCAGCCGGTGGCAAAGGCGTTGATGTCCGGTGAATCGTAGATCGCCACTTCCGGCATGCCGATGCCGGCCTGATCGGCCTGGCGCTTCACCGTGTTGACCAGCCATTGCTCGGTGGCATTGGACGGCGCTTCGATCACATGTGCGCCGACCGAGCGTTTCGCCATCCATTTCGATATGAACAGCGAAATCAGCGATCCGGCAAAACCCATCACCAGCGACATGATCAGCAGCGCGTTGATATTCAACCCGCCGGACGCCGAAACCACACGATCCACGCCCAGCAAGCGCAGCGTGATGCTGAGCACAGCGACAATCGCCAGGTTGGTGACGACAAACAGGAATATTCGCATCATAAAATAAGCACTCCTCGTATTTTGGTTGTTCGCGCGAACAGAATCATCGCACGGATTTAGATGGGGACGCGGTGGCGGAGTTCAATAGCGCTTCCATAGGTCGAATATTTCATAAGTATTTGTTTTTATTGATAATTTCATTTAATGATGCTGGTTCACGAAATCCAGTATTGCAGCCAGCACGTTGGCGCCGTTTTGATACGGCGGCAGCACGTTCCAGAATTCCGCGTTGGGCATCAGTTCTTTCATCGCCCATGCCGACGACGTTGAGTGCGACGCATCGGCGCCCGGCAGTATCAGCGCCGGTGTCTTTATGGTCAAAAGTTGCTCGCCGGTCGCGCCCGATGGCATGGTGTCGCCGTACAGCGCGTCGCGGCTTTGCGCGCAGAGATCAAGATATTTTGCGACATCGTGCTTCACGTATTCAGCGGCAAACGCCGGATCAGCCGCGTTTTGCGACGCCCACGGCCCGGCTTCCGGATCGAGCCAGAAATTCTTTCCCGCAGGCCCGCGCGCAGCAGCAGCCGCCAGTCCCTTGGTACCATTAGCACGCACAAATTCGATGTGCCGGTTGTAGAATCCGCGGCCCTTCAGCATCCACAAATAGCCGCCCACCGGCCAATGCAGCAACAGCCCGGTGCAGCGTTCCGGACACAGCACCCCCATCGCCGCCGCCACCGAAACACCCATGCAGCCGCCGATGATCCATGCCTGTTTCACGCCGAAATGATCGAGTATCGCGCGGCCCTGCTGCGCGAACACTTCCCATGTCAGTTTTTCCACGCGCGCGCCCGACAAGCCCGCTTCGCGCCGGTCATAGGCAATAACGGTAAACGATTTTGACAATGTGTTGATCGCATCCATTTCCTTCCATACGCCGCTGCGCGTCCAGCTGTCGATGGTGGAATTGAAGCCGCCGGGCGCGAGCATCAGCAAATGCGGGCCGCTGCCTTGCATGTGGTAGTTGACTTTGAGTCCGTCGATGATCGCCGTCGGCATGGTACGTGTTCTCCCTTTCAAACGATTTTACCGCAACGCGTCTACCAGCGGCATGATGGCATTTGCATAGTACTCCAGCAACGTCCGTTCGCTCTCGACGATAGCGAACAGACCGTCTTGCTCGCGCACGATATGCCGCAGGGTCAGCATGCGCAGCCCAACACCGATGGCATAATCCAGATCGCTGCGCGGCACATAGACATGCGCGCCACTGGCTTCCAGTTTGCGTGCGAGATCATACGCTTTTGTTTTTAAATCAATTTCCGCAAACGATTTATCCTGCTCACGGATAAGCACCGCGGCCACCAGCGATACCGGCAATACCGGAACCACATCGCGAATTGCGCCCATCAGTGTGCGCCCGACCTGCGCCACTGCGCCGCGCCGCGCGTCATCATCCAGTGCCCTGAAATCCAAGCCCGTGCGCGCGACATACTCTCGCATCGACAACGGGCTGCCGAAATTCACACAGGCATAACCATAGCGATACCAGCGCCCGGTTGCCATCAGCCATACATTGCCTGCAAAGAACGTGAGTGTGGTGGCAATCGCGCTGAAAAATCCGCGCTGCGGCAATGTCGAATCCAGTTTGCGCAACAGCGTTCGATCTTCGAGCACGCGGTCGTAGTTGATGCCTGCCGGAATGAACACCAGATCGCGTTCGGCGGCCGGGTTGAACGATTTGAGCATGTAATCGAGCAATCCCAGTTTGGGCGCGCGCAACTTGCCATCGGTAGACAAGCCGCCTTCCGGAAACACCGCCTGCGGCACGCCGCCTTCGGTGGCCATCTGCACATAACGTTGCAGTACCGTACGGTACAGCGCGTCGCCCGAATTGCGCCGCACGAAGTACGCCCCCATCGAGCGGATCAGGCTTTGCAGCGGCCAGATGCGCGCCCATTCTCCGACCGCATACGACAGCGAAGTACGTTCGGCAGCCAGAAACGCCACCAGCACGTAATCCATGTTGCTGCGATGATTCATCACGAATACCACCGACGAACGCGGGTTGATCGCCGCCAGCGCCTCGCTGTCGGTGTAGCCCAGCCGCACGCGGTAAAGCCAGCGTGCATAGTACTTGGCGACGCGGTAGCCCCAGCGGAAATAGGCATAGGCATTGAACGACGGCACGATCTCGCGCGCGTAGGCGTTGACACGCGCCATCACTTCGCTGCGTGGCAAACGCTGCGTCTCGCAATACTGCGTGACCGCCGCCAGTACTTTTTCGTCGTGAACCAGGCGGTCAATCAACACCCGGCGGCGCGTGATCTTGAACTCCGGTATCTCGATATTGAAGCGCGTGTTGATTTCATCGATGACGCGGTTCATTTTGCGCCGGAAATACCAGCGCACGCCGGGCAGCAGGAAAAATTGCACCACGGCCGCCAGCGCCAGCACGCACAACAACAGCGCCAGCCACATCGGCAGAATCACGGTTTGGTTCATGGCGTGTCATCCATGGCGGACATCATAGCGCACCGAATTTGCTGCCTTATTGGCGCTGACCGATGCTTGCCAGCCCGCTCGGGGGTGTTTTATTTCCTGCTGCGATGGCGCCTCCCAGCCGTGAAAAAGTAGCCGCCGCCTGGTGCATTTCTAACGCAAAGCTGTTTTACCGGAGCAGGCACACGCATCGCCGTACCGTTAATGTATCAAAACCAAATAGTGAGTAACATATTGTTTTTATTAATCTTTATTTTACTTTATATTGTGAATGCAATTGCCGCCTCCTCCATACACCGGAACCCGCCATAATGAAATATCTACAATATCGTCACGAAAACACCCGGGGATAATTTACAATCGGACCGCTTGTCCGTGCTCAACAATAATGAATAGCAAGTTTATCTTCGATCCCAACCTTTCGACCGACGAGTTGCGCGGATTTACGCGCACGATCGCCGAAATCGAATGGCTGCTGCTGATCCTGGTGCTGATTTTTCAGCTGGTGCTGTCGCCGGATCAGATATCCTCCGCCGCGCTTGCGATGGCGATGTTCTTCTATACCGCGTTCGTGCTGCTGTTCCGTTACGTCAATTTCTACCGGCAGGAAACCTACTGGAAGCTCGCGATAGAGACAGGCATGATGATCGTGTTCATCACCTGGGTGCTGGTCTATACCGGCAGGCTGTCGAGTCCGCTGGTCAATCTCTATCTGCTGGTGGTCATCACCAGTTCGCTGACGCTGGGCCGTGGCGCCACCATTATCGCCATGATGATCATCGGCAGTTGTTATCTGTGGCTGGGCTATCCGGCCAAACATAATTCACCGTTCCCGTCGATGGGCGCCGAATTTGTCGCGCAATTCGCTCCGATGCTGCTGGTCGCCTATATCACCACCATGTTGTCTGCCGATACCCGGCGCGCGATGGCGCATGTCAAAGCGCTCTCGGA
>JAKFYK010000024.1 GCA_021730905.1 Betaproteobacteria bacterium
CCCTAGCCCTCCCCTTGAAGGGGAGGGAACGAAACGATTGGAAGCCGAGAGTGTTGAATACATGCCATGAATAAGCTACTTGCCAGCCTTACTCGCCGCCGCGATCGCTTCCTTGTACGCTTCGAAAATCCGGTGGTAGCCGGTGCAGCGGCAATACACGCTGTCCACGCTGGCTTTGATCTCTACTTCGGACGGATTCGGATTCTTTTCGAGTAGCGAGCACGCCTGCATCACATGTCCCGGTATGCAGATGCCGCATTGCAGTGCCGATTGCTTGACGAACGCCTGCTGCACCGGATGCAACCCGTCAGGCGTCGCCAGGCCTTCGATGGTACGGATGTCTGCACCGTCGCATAGCGCAGCGAGTTGCAGGCACGCCGGCGTGGGTTCGCCATTAACGATGACGGTACAGATGCCGCAGGCGCCGATACCGCAGCCGATTTTGGCGCCCGTGAGTTGGAAGTCCTCGCGCAATACATCGGCAAGCAAACGGTCGCCGGCTTTGAGTGTGGCTTCCGCCGGATCGCCGTTGAGGGTGAATTTGATGAGCATTGATCGAGCCTTTGAAGAGGGCGGAATTATAAGCGGATTGGTAATCATGAAGTGCAACTGTGCTTTACGGCCCTGATCGCCGCACAACCGCTGCACCGGGAGAGCCGGCCACTACTGAGGCGGGTGCGTCGCGTCGCGGGTCGGCTCGCTGGCGGTTGGCAAAGCGGCGTGATACTCATCTGCAAGTTGTTTGAGCGCTGACAGGTGTTCATCGCGCAGTACTGCACCAGGGCGTGCATGACGAACTGCCGTGATGGCGTTAGCGACAGTTTCCGCATGCCGGCTGGTGATGAGCCAGGCGGCAACGGCTGACACACTGCGGGAATAGCCGAGCGCACAACACACCAGCACCGGGCCATTTCTTGTGGCGTGGTCGATTGCAGCCGCTGCGACTGCGAGTTCCGGTGTTTCAAGGGGGATGAGGTCGAGCGCAGGTACGCCTGCATACCCAACGCCTTTTGTTACACAAGGCAGTTCGGCGCATAGATCCACGATGGTTTGCACACCTTCGGGGATGTCATGCGATTGCAATGGTATGCGGCTGATCCATACGTACGGCGTTACACGACCAGCGGCGGGCGCGTGGCGTGTCCACCAGCGTGTATTGATCGCTGCGCCGATCAGGTAAGGCGCCAGCAACCACAGGCTGGCGGTTTGCATGCTGCCGTTTTCCCGCTTACCAAAAGCTGCGGCGTCCAGACCAAGATAAATCGCGGCGACGAGCGCGAGTGACACGCTGATCCACAACAGCCATAACCCCCAGCCTCCTGACCAAACAGCGATTGCCGCTATGCCGAGTGCACCGGCGGCATAGCGTGCAGCGAGTGCGCGCCGGCGCGGGTTTTCCGTCAACGCCGCGCGCGCAATCAACGATGGCTGGTCGTCGGGAAACAGCCAAACGCAAAACCACCCCAACAAGAATCCTGTCGGCACATCGAAGAAGTGGTGCTGAAAAGTGGTGAGCACCGAGATGCCGATAAGTGCAAACCAGCCGTGCAGCAGCCAGCGCCAGAAGCCATGGAGGTATTTGGCATAAAGTACCCACAGCACGACCAACAGCGCAATGTGCAGCGCGGGCGCCTGATTAAACGGTTTGTCGAAGGCCAATAGTGCATCGAGCATCCAGCCATAGAATCCGTCGGTCTCGGGGCGTATGAAGGTCTGCCGCAGCGGAAACAGTACGAAGCACGTGACGGCGATGATTTGTGCGGCGAGCAGGCGCCTGGCGTGGGTGTCGAGTGCTTTGTGTGTTGCGCATACGAACAGCGAAATTATGTAGAACAGGTCGATCGACCAGTAAGGAATGAGGGTCCACGGCAGATAGGGAATAGCTCGTTCCCATCCGAACACGACAACGCTCACCTCGCTACGCTGGCCGGCGAGCCAGTTGGCGAGGCCATAGGTAACGAAGAAGAACAGCCCCAGAAAGATCAGCCACAGCGCCGCGCGCTTCCACGGCCGTGCCTGTGCGTTGCCGGCCTGTGCCGCACTCACCGTGGGGTCACTCCCTCATTGCCAGAGATACCGTGAAAATGCCCCATTCGTCGATCCATTGTTCCAGTTTGCGAAATCCTGCGGCGTGCACCAACTGATCGAGCTCTGCCTGCGTGCGGCGGCGCATGACCCACGGCTTATGGCCACGGTGCGTGGTGAGCGTGCGCGCGATGAATTCCAGTTGCGGATGCCACGGTTGTCCGGTGTAAATGAGATAGCCGCCGGATTCGAGTGCCTTTGCGAAGCCGCGCAAGGAGGTTGATACGAGATGGTTGTCCGAAAACAGTTCATAGAGGCCCGATACCACCGCGGCGGTAGGCTTGGGTGTAAGCGAGGCGACCGCGGATTCATCGAAGGCATCGCCTTTTTCCGTGCGGGTAATGTCTGCCAAACCGGACGACTGTGCCAGCGTTGCCGCATCGCGCACGTTGGCTTCATCAACATCGCGTAAAACAATGAATTCCGGCTTTACCAACAGTCGCGCCGCGGCTTCCAGCACATAGCGACCGTGTCCGGCGGCCAGATCGGCCAGCCGCACCGGCCGGTCTGCCTCGCGCAACCGCGCCGCTGCCATCGCAATGGCCTGTTCGAGATGCGCTTTGCGCACGCGTATGCCGCGCCAGCCAATGGCGTCGAGATAGTTGCGGTCGATGAAGCGTCCCAGCGGCGTGATGCCGCGCGCTTCGTTGCGATAGACGTAATCGAGCGTCGCGCCGGAATCGAAGCCGGCGCCTATGCCAAGCCGGATACCCTCGGACAGGCGGCCCAGGGTACGCATCGAGAGCCGCGTCAAGGCGAATGGAATGTTTTTAGGCGATAGCGCAGGCAGCGGTTGGCTGTTTCTGGTTTCCTCGTCCTTGGTATAACCGTGCCGGTCGGCATCCAGCAGCGAGGGTGGCGCGGCGTGGCATCGCGTGATGAATTCACGAATCCTGTCCAATGCCAGGTGACGATTTTTTTCACCCAGCGTGTCGTGCAGGAATTCGGGCAATTCGACAAGCTCTTTTACGCTGGAACCGAGATGGCGGTAAAACGCCCGCTGCGGGCCCTGATGCACCACCCAGTCGTTGCCCGAGATCAATACCTGCGTCGGCAATGTGATGGCTTGCGCGTCGGGCACCACACGGTCCGCGGCATCGTAGAGTCCGAGCAGAACGCGCACTGAAATCTGGCGCGTGATCAGCGGATCGGTATCGTAGGAGCGAACGCGCTCCGCATCGTGCGTCAGGAATTTCGCCTTGACATAGGACGTGATGAAAAAATTGCCGCGCAGCTTGTACAGCAGATTGAGGCCGGCGCGCGCGAACGGCACGTAGAGCTTCACCTTGAACGCGGGCGCGGTAAGTACCAGGCAGCGCACCTGTGGCGCGTAGTCATGCGCCCATGCCGAGGCCAGCACCGCGCCGACGCTCAGGCCGATGACGGAAATGTTCTCCATCGCTATGCCGTGCGTGACCGAAATGTGGCGCACGAAAGTATCGACATCCTTCACTGAGTGCGCGAAGCCCGGACTATCGCCGCGCGCGCCGGGCGAGCGCCCGTGCCCCCGCGCATCCCACGCGAACATCGCAACATCGTCCAGCGCAAGTTCATCCACCACATGCTGCAAGCGGCCTGAATGCTCGTGCCCGCGGTGAAACATTACGATGGCTTTTTTCTCCGGCGTATTCTTTGCCGGCCAATGGCGATAGAACAGCTCCACGCCGTCGTGGGTGGTAAAGCATTGTTCATCGGCTGCACGCATCAGCGTGCGTTCCCGGCGTTTCTGGCAGCAAAAGCAAAACGGCTGCGATTGATGATGGTCAACAACAAGAGGACGGCAATAGCCAGCCACAGCGTGTCAATGAAAGGCGCAACCGGAATGCCGCATCCGATCACCAACGCAATGATCCCGAACACCAGCGCGCGATCGCTTTTCCCCATCGGCCCGTGATTGCCGCGTTCGGTGCCCATCACGGCGCCCAGCCAGCCGGTAAATTCGCTGCACACCGCAAGCAACACCACGGTAACCACCAGCCACGGCTGTGAGCCGGCAACAAACGCAAACGGCAGATAAAGCGAGATATCCGAAATCACATCGCCGAGTTCGTTGAGCACCGCGCCCGCGCGCGATGCCTGACCGAATTCGCGCGCCAGCATGCCGTCCAGCGCGTTCGCCGCCATGCGCAGCAAACACCAAAAAGAAATCATTAAAAATAAATAGTTATGTTCTGAGTACGCCATGGCGGCTGCACCCAGCACCACGGAGACCAGGCAAGCGCCCACGGTGATCTGATTCGCGGTGATACCTGCCCGAAACAGGTATGCCGCCAATGGACGCAGCAGTGACTGAAAACGTGATTTGAGCTGATAGGTGCTGATCATCGCGTGTGCGTGTCGCAAATTCGCGCTACTCTGCCCGTATGCCCGCAGCCTTCATCACCTTGGCCCATTTCGCGATTTCGGATTTGAGATGCTGGCTGAATTCCTCGGATGTGCTGCCCCATGGGTCCGCGCCATCGGCAGCGAGGCGGTCGCGCAGTTCGGGCTGTTTCAGTATCGCGACCATCTCGCTGTTGAGTCTGGCGACGATGTCGCGCGGCGTTGCCGCAGGTGCGACAACGCCATACCAGGTGGCGGATTCGTAACCGGGCACGCCGGCTTCCTGCATGGTGGGCAGGTCGGGCGCGGCGTGTGAACGTTTGGCGCCGGTGACGGCCAGAGCGCGCACCTTGCCCGATTTTACCTGCGGCAGCGCGCTGATAAGGCTCGGGAAGGTGAGCGACACCTGCCCGCTGATCACATCGACCAGTGCGGGTGCCACACCTTTGTACGGGATGTGCAGCAGATCGATGCCGGCCAGCAGCTTGAACAATTCGCCCGACAGATGACCGCCCGCGCCGCTGCCGGCCGATGCAAAAGTGATCTGTCCCGGCTTGGCTTTGGCAAGCACGATCAGTTCTTTCACGTTCTTGGCGGGCAATGAAGGATTTACTACCAGCATCAGGTTTTGCGTGGCGGCGAGCGTTACCGGCGCGAAGTCGCGCAGCGGATCGTACGGCAATTTCTTGTGCAGACTCACGTTGGAGGCGAGCGATGCAACCGTGCCCATCAACAGGGTGTAGCCGTCGGGCGGCGCTTTTGCCGTCAACTCGCCCGCGATCACGCCGCCTGCGCCGGAGCGATTGTCGACGACGACCTGCTGGCTGAAGCGCTCGGATAGCCGGGTGCCGATGGCGCGCGCCAGGGTGTCCACGCTGCCGCCGGGCGTGCTGGGCACCAGCAGCCGGATCGGGCGCGATGGGTACTGCTGGGCGGCGACAGTCGAGCACATTCCCGACGCTGCTATGTAGAATACAAATAAGAATTTTTTCATGGACATATACTTATGGACGAAATCCGACGGAACCGTCGTATTTTGCGATCAGCTCCGCGTTGGGGAGGAATTCTTCTTCGAGTTTTTTGAATTCCGGAAACCCGACAAAGGCATGCAGATTGCCCACCGGGTGATTCCTGGTGCGCGCATCGAAGCGATCCAGCGCCGCAATGTCATCACGCGCGAACTCCTCGAAATAATCCACCATCGCGGCAGAGGAAACGCGCAAGGCGCCGGAAGCATTGGCGACCATGGCGATGCCAAGCTCGCTGAGTTGCGCCAGCGACAGGGGCGGCGACACGCCGGTGCGGTTGTAGGTGAGCGGTCCCTTGATCTCGCGCGCGCAGCGTTCGACTTCGGCCACGCTGGTGAGCGCTTCCGGAAAGATCATGTCGGCGCCCGCATCCAGATACGCATTGGCGCGACGGATCAGTTCGTCCACCGTGCCGCCGACTACGCCGCGCGCATCGCAGCGCGCGATCAGCACAAAATCCGGATCGAGTTCGCGCCGCACCTTGTCCGCCGCGCGCAGCTTGCCGGCCATTTCCTCCATTGCCACGATCTGTTTGCCGGCGACATGGCCGCAGCGCTTGGGCGCGACCTGATCCTCGATGTGTATCGCTGCCATACCGGCGTCGATGAAATCTTCCACCGTGCGCATGACGTTGATCGCGTTGCCGAAGCTGGTGTCTGCGTCGGCGATCACCGGAATGTTCACCGCATTGACGATATAGCGCGACATCATCACCAGTTCATTCAGCGTCAACAATCCGGCGTCGGGCTTGCCAAGCAAAGTGGCCGACACGCCATAACCGGTGACGCCGCAGCAGGTAAAGCCGGCTTTTTCCACCATCATTGCCGACATCGCGTTGAAGGTGCCGGGCTTGACCAGGGTTTTGTTTTGCTTCAGCAGTTCTCTGAGAATGGAGCTTTTGCGGCGGCGCACGGCAATCTCCTGATGACGGAAGCAGCCATTCTTGCATATCGCTAAAAATCCAGTCCACATGTTCGGTGCGATGTTGGGTTTTGTCGCAGCAGCGTTTCTGCCAGGCGGTAGAATGACGGCAAATTCAACTCAGGAGCACATCATGGCCAGCAAAGGCGCGCAGTTCAGAGCGTTATTGAAGGAACCCGGAATTCTGATTACGCCCGGCGTATTCGACGGTTACAGCGTGCGGCTGGTCGAGCAAGCCGGTTTCAAGATGGGCGCCATCTCAGGTGCCGGCGTTTCAGAGAGCCGATTGGGCTGGGCCGATCGCGGCGTGATGACCTTTGAAGTCAATCTCGACAACGCGCGGCGTCTTGCCGACTGCTGCGACAACCTGCTGCTGCGCGCCGACGCGGATACCGGTTACGGCAATTCGATGAACGTGCATTTCGTGGTGCGCGCGTTCGAGAATGCGGGCATGGCGGCGCTGATGTTCGAAGACCAGGTATGGCCCAAGCGCTGCGGCCACATGCGCGGCAAGGCGTGCATACCCGCCGAAGAAATGGTGCAAAAAGTGAAGGCCGCGGTGGACGCGCGGCGCGACGATGATTTCGTGATCGTCTCGCGCACTGACGCCGCCGGACCCCTGGGCGTGGATGAAGCGATACGCCGCCTGAACCTGTATGCCGAAGCCGGCGCGGACTGCATGTACGCCGATGCCTTGCTGTCGAAGGAGGACATCGCCAAGGTTGCGAAGAACGTGCCCCGGCCGTTGATCGTCAACATGGGTCTGGGCCTGCGTTCGCGCAGCACCACGCCGCTGATGTCACCCAAAGAGTTGGAGGACGCCGGTGTCAAGGTTGTCAGCTATCCGCGCCTCCTTACTACCGCCGCGTTGAAAGGCATGATGAACGTGATGGAAGTATTCAAGGAAGACATCGTCAAACACAACCGCGTGGTCAATCGCACCGATCTGCAGGTCGGCTTCGAGGAACTCAACGACTTGATGGGGATGAAGACACTCGACGACATCGAGCAACGCTTCGCCGGAGGCTGATCATCATGGGCATGACCATCGCTGAAAAGATACTTGCCGCCAAGAGTGGACGGAAGGCGGTCGCGCCGGGCGACGTGGTGACGGTGCAACTCGACACCATTATCCTGTTCGACAACAACTTCATGCCCAACAACTGGCGCGAAATCCAGCGGGTGTGCGATCCGGAGCGCATCGTGGTGGTGTTCGATCACCGCGTGCCGGCGCCGAACCAGATCGCCGCCGGCGCGCATCGCACAGGCCGCGAGTTCGTCAGGCGTTTCGGCATCAAGCGTTTTCACGATGTCGGCCGCGAGCAGGGCATCAGCCATCAGCTCGTCGCCGATTACGGCTACGCGCTGCCTGGCTCGGTGCTGGTGTGCAGCGATTCGCACACCTGCAGCGGCGGCGTGTTCAACTGCCTCGCGCGCGGCGTGGGCGGACCGGATATCATCTACTCGGCGGTGAAAGGCGAAACCTGGTTTCGCTGCGGTGAAACCATCCGTTACGAACTTGAGGGCGCGTTGCCCAAGGCGGTTACCGCGAAAGACGCGTTTTTGCAAATTGCCGGCGTGCATGGCGATCACGCCACGCAGAACGTCGAATACGGCGGTTCGGGCGTTGCGGGATTGAGCATCAATGCGCGCAAAACCATGACTACCATGTCGGCCGAATTGTCGGCGGAGTTCGCGACGTTCGAGTGCGACGACACGCTGGTGCAGTGGGTACGCTCGCGCAATCCGCGTGCATTCAATCCGGTGAAACCCGATGCCGATGCAAAGTACAAAGCGGTGCGCAAGGTGAATCTTGTCGCGCTGGAGCCGCTGGTTGCGTTGCCCGACAGCGTGGTCAACAACTCGCAACCGGTAGGCGCGTTGAAGGGCACGCGCATCGACCAGGCCTATATCGGCTCGTGCGCCAATGGCACGCAGGATGATCTTGAACTGGCGGCTGCGGTAGTGCGCGGCAAGCGCGTAGCGTCCGGCGTGCGTCTGATCGTGGTGCCTGCGTCGCAAACCGTTTATCGCGACGCCATGAAAAGCGGTGCCATCGCAACGCTGATGGAAGCGGGGGCTACGATAGCACCGCCCACCTGCGGCGCGTGCGGTGGCGGTCACATGGGTGTGCTCGCGGCGGAGGAAACCTGCATCACGTCCAGCACGCGCAACTTCAAAGGACGCATGGGCGAGCCGAGTTCACGCGTGTTCATGGCGTCGCCGGCGACGGTGGCGGCATCGGCGATTATGGGTACGATTGCCGATCCGCGCGAGTTTTTGCAATAGGAGTCAGGATGAAATTCAAGGCCCGAGTATGGAAGGTTGGCGACAACATCAACACCGATTTGATTTTGCCCATCACCGCGTTTTATCTCACGCTCGAAGAGCAGATCAGTTATGTATTCAAGGCGAACCGGCCCGGTTGGGCGGAGCAGGTGCAAAAGGGCGATATTCTGATCGGCGGCAAGAATTTCGGCATGGGATCAAGCCGGCCGGCAGCGCGTTCGCTGAAAAATCTCGGCCTGGCGTGCGTGGTTGCGCCGTACATCAACGGCCTGTTTTTTCGCAACGCGGTGAATTTTGCGTTTCCCGCGCTGGAGTGTCCGGGCGTGGACGAGGCGTTCGACGAGGGCGATATCGCCGAAGTGGATGTCATCGCAGCACGCGTGCGCAACGTGACCAAAGGTACTGAACTTGCCGCAAAACCGCTGCCGGCGCCGCTGCTGGCGATAGTCAATGCGGGCGGCATCTACCCGCTGCTGGAAAAGGAAGGCTCGATTGCGCCTAAGGTTACAACGGCGGCGGCGAGCCGGTAGCGCATGACGCGCGGCCGGCGATGGCTGGCAAGCATTTTTACGGTGGCGGCGTTGCTGTGCGCAAGCAGTGTCGGTGCTGCCGAAGTAAACGATACCATCTGGCGCAATCATATGGCCGTGGCCGCTGAAGCCGCGAAACGCGGCGACCACGCGGCGGCGGTTCAAATGTATAACGCTGCCGCGCGGCAAACGGAAGCGTTCGACGCAAAAGATGTGCCGGATTTACGATTGGCAGCGACGTTCTACGGACTGGCGCAGGCGTACCGCGCGTTGCACGACTATGCACCCGCCGAGAAAAATTATCTGCGCGCGCTCGCCATACTGGAGTCCGCGAACGGGACCGTCCACGAACGCAACGCAAGCGTTCTGACCGGGCTGGCCGATCTGTATCGCGTGCAGGGCCGTTACGCGGAGGCCGAGGATTACTACCAGCGCGAGCTTGCAATTCTCGAGAGAACGCACGGCTCGGAGCATCCGGCGGTGGCGCAGGCGCTATCGAACAATCTGGCCGCGCTGTATCGCGTGCAATTGCGCCGCGAAGAGGCTGAAGCGATGTATCTGCGCGCGCTGGCCATACTCGAGAAATCCGTGCCGGAAAATGATACACGGCTGGGGCTGGCGTTGATAGATCTGGCGGAGTGGTATCTGGGCCGGCAACGCTATGCCGAGGCCGAACCTTATTACCGGCGCGGCATTCCCGTCATCGAAAAATCATTTCCACCGGCGCATCCGCGCGTGCTGCTGTTGCTCAACGATTGGGGCATGGTCAGGCAGTTGCAGGGCCGCTATGGCGAGGCCGAAAGCGTTTACAAGATGATGCTGGCGATCATCGAGAAAGCACAGGGTCCGCGCCATCCCAATGTTGGCGTCGCGCTGAACAATCTGGTGGGGCTGTATGACATGCAGGGGCGGCAGGCGGAAGCCGATGCCGCCCGCAAGCGCATGCTGGCGATTACCAATACGCCGTTCCGGGGACAGCCCTATGTGCCTTATCAGGGACGCTGAATGTTGCAGCCGCTGAACGAAGGACGCGCGACTGCCTGAAGCTGCCGTGCTGATAAAACAAGCGTCCGAACAGCGGGTGGTCGAGGCTGATAGTGACGGTGAAATGCTCGCGGTCGATGTTCTGGTGCGCGAGCGTGAAGCGCCCGACGGTGAGCCAGCGCGGCAGCGGCAACCGCAGCGCGCCCAGGCGCAGAAAGTAGCCATCGTCGCGGAAGGTCAGCGTGTCGCCGTTGTTGCCCTCGGCGCCGAGCCTGATTTTCATGCCCAGGCCGTACGGAAACTGCTCAATGAGTTCGCCGTTGCGCGCAATGTTCATTACCGAACGGAATTCAAAACGTCCGTCGTGAAAATGATAGAGCCGTTCCTTGATCCATCCCGCGCCCGGCGCCGGTGTGAGATTGAATTCGAACGGCACGTCTTGTGCGCGCACCGCGGGCAGGATGCGCACGAAGGCAATCAGGCGTGCAATTATCCAGCCGACGGTCGAGCGGTTGATTTCGCTCATGGTGCCGCTGAACGATTGCCGCGTCTCGCCCGGCGCGAGCGTAAAGCGCGCGCGGATATCCGGGTGCAGATGCTGCCAGCGCGTGCCCAAGGCGGTGCGCAGCAGTGCGGCGAGGCCATTCAGCGTGCAATCCATAACTATATGTTTTTATTAATTATTTTTAACGAGCACTATTCTATTGCCTATCTACACCAAGTCGGTAAGCGCTGACCTCAGCGTCCGGAAACGGAATTCATGATGCAGCGTGCGCAGTTTTCCCGGCAGCACGCACGGGCCTTCCACCAGCATGATCGCCATTTCGCCCAGCAGCTTGCGCAACAGGCGTTCCGGGATTCTAAGCCACACCGGGCGATGCGTAATCGCGCCTGCCTCGCGCATGAATGCCTCGTACGACACCGATTCGGGAGCGACCGCGTTGACGGGGCCGGCGATCTTTGCATCGCGCACCGCATGCGCGAGGATGCCCAGTGCGTCCTCGATGTGTATCCACGACACAAACTGGCGGCCGCTGCCGATCACCGATCCCGCGCCGAGTTTGAGGCCTAGCAGCAGCGGCGGCAGCGACCCGCCGCTGCGCCCCATCACCAACCCGAAGCGCAGCGCGACATAGCGCACGCCGAGGGCCGCGCATGCCTGCGCGCGTGCTTCCCAGCGGTGGCATAGTTCGCTCGCAAAGTCGCTCACCGTTGCCGCGGTGTGTTCGTCGATGTTGGTGGCGGTCTGACCGTAATAGCCGATGGCCGATGCCTGTATCCACACGCGCGGCCGTGTCTGCGCGCGCCCGGCGTAGCGGAGCAAATCCTCGGTGGGTGCGAGCCGGCTTTCGAGCAGCACCCGTTTGCGCGCACGCGTCCACGGCGCACCCACCACCGGCGCGCCGGCAAGATTGACCACCACATCGAAGTGTTCGCCCGGGGACAGCGTGGCAGCGGCGCGCACGCAACGTGCCGCACCGCCAAACTGCATGGCCGCACGCAGCGGATTGCGCGCTACCAGCGTCACGTGGTGGCCGCCCGCGATGAGCCGCTGCGTCAACGCAGTGCCGATGAAACCGGTGCCACCCGCAATCAGGAATCGAAGATGCGCCGCACCGACATCGAGCGGTGCGCCCGGTCTGACACGCGCCATTGAGCGCGCCGCCAGCGCATCGCGTATGCCGGACAGTGTTACGCCCAGCGCCGCCAGCGTGAGGAACCACGATTTCCAGCCATAGTCCGCGGGTGCGAGTTCGCTTGGCAATTGCCACCACGCCGGTGTTTGCAGCGCGAGCAGGGTGAATGTCGCGCCGCCGCCGATCGCCAGCAGCGTGTGCAGCACGCGTTCGCTTTGCGGCAGCACGCGCGTGCGGTCTTCGATCAGAAAATCGATCAGCGTGAGCACGACTTCCACCAGGACCACCGTCCACAACACCGCGACCCACCAGCCGCCGAACTCAAACCACGCGAGCCCGGCGAAAATCACGCCATAGAGCACCGAGCGCAGCGCGTGCACCGTGAGCTCGTCGCGCGCCGCGGCGTGAGCCGGCAGCGCCACCGTCAGTTCGTGGTGATAGACCGTGTCGAATGCGCCCATCACGGCTTGCACGATGAGCAGGGTGAGCAGCAGGTCCACGATGCATTCGATGGCGGGTTGCGTCAGCGCGGGATGCGGCAAGCGCTGTCGGCGCAGCGCCGGATGCCGAGCCACATGGAAATCGGCATGCGATGGCGCGCGAACCACGCATAGGCGCGGTCGAACAGCCGCGACAGCAGCGGCCACCCGGTGAACGTGAGCATCCAGCCGCGGCCGACGGTGCGATACAGGTGGCGCGTTGCTACCATGCCGGTAAGCCACGCGCCATCCGGCAGCCGTACGTGCAGCAACGCATTCATGTCCGCGATACTCACCGGCCACGCCTGTGCGTCGAAACCTGGTGCGGCGATGTCGATCAGGTCAAGGTAATCCTTGCGATCCCAGTGCCGCAGTATCTTCATTTCGGCATTGCATACCGGGCATGCGCCGTCGTAGAACACCTGTGTTTGCGCCGTGTTGTCGGGTTGCATGTGAGTCGCTCGCTTTCTTGCCTCAGTTCTTCGTGGTTGAAGGTTTTTCATTCACACCGCCACCGACCAGACGCTGGATGCGGCTGCCGAGCTTCATGATTTTCATCAGCGTTGCCGGATCGAGCCGCTGCATTTCGTCCACCCACGTGCTGCTCACGTCGAGAAAATCATGCACTTGCTGGATGCGCGCACGGGTGGTCACGCTTTCCCTGGAAAAGGCCGGGTCCATCAGCGTGTTGCGCACCATGCTCAGGGTAGGATCGATCTCGCGGCGGCGGCGACCCTGCGCGATGACGCGAAAAATATCCCAGATATCATGCAGCGCTTCGAAGTGATCGCGCCGGTCGCCCATCACATGCGCCACGCGCACCAGGCCCCAGTCCATCAGCTCCTTCAACGACGTGCTGACATTGGAGCGCGCGATGGACAGCGTCTCGCAGATTTCTTCGGCGTGTAGCGGCTTTTCGGCGAGGTAGAGCAGCGCGTGAATCTGGCCGACAGTGCGGTTCACGCCCCAGCGCGAGCCCATCTCACCCCAGTGAAGTACGAACTTTTCGGCGATCGGTGTCAGTTGCATAAAGGTTTTTTCAATCCTTGTAAACCGTTATTTCTGAAATTACAGAAATAATAGTTACGAGAGACGCTGAAGTCAAGCGTGTAGACGATAATATTCATAAGTATTTGTTTTAAAATATTAATTTATAATAAATACCCAGTGTATGATCAACCATCCGGATACTTGTCGGGATATGATGGCTCAGGTTTCCCAACTTTTCGGGTTATTGCCATGATGAATTCGTATGTGTTTTACATCCGGTCGCGCGCCCGCCGGACAGCGATAGGGTCGCTGATCGCACTGCTGATGGCCGGCTGTGCCGTGATGTCCACGCAGGAGGATAGTGCCGCGCTGATGAAGGAAGGTCAGGCGCTTTATCAGGCCAAGCGCTACGACGAGGCCCTCGTCAAATTCCGTACCGTAACAACCCAAGACCCGGCGAATTGGAGTGCATGGCTGTGGACGGCGCGCTCGTTCATCGCCAAAGGCGGATGGGCCGACGCCGTCGCAGCCGCGCGCAAGGCGTTCGAAACCGGGCCGCAGGGCGCGGAGGTCATGCAGGTTTTTCTGGAGGCATTGTTCGGCGGTGCATCGCAGGCGCTCGCCAATGGAAATTTTCTGGAATCGATCAGATATTTCTCCGAGTATCTTAAGCACAACACCGCTAACGCCGGCGCGTGGGCAGGTGTCGGCAAAGCCTACCTCGGCAACAAACAATTCGCGGATGCGCTGCAGGCGTTGTTACGCGCGCTCGGCACAGCCGGTGTGGATCGTAATGAAGTGCTCAAAACCGTACTCGGCGGCGGCGTGCAGGCGTTTAACCAGAAAGACTACAGCAGCGCGATCAACCTGCTGCGCGAGTACGTAAGGCAGGACCAGCGCAATCTGCAGGCGTATCTCACGCTGGCTAAATCGTACTGGGAATCGGGGCAGCGTGGCAGCGCGCTCGATACGTTTCGCGATGTGCTGCGCATCGGTCCGGCCGACGCGGAGGCGTTGCGGTTCCTGAAGCAGATGCTTTAGAGCGCCTAACACTATGAAACACGTGTGCGTTGCATTATGTTAGGCGCTCTTAGCGATGCGGCGGGTTAATCCGCCGTGTTGCGCACCACGAATTCGTAGAACGCCTCCATCTGCGGCTGCGGCAATTCACCTTTGGGCAGCCGCGTCATGCGGATTTTCACAAAATGTCCGCGCGCTCCCCACAGCCACGCCATGGTGTCGCGCGCGCCGGCGGGCCCGGTAATCACCAGCGCGTCAAACAGCACCGGCATCTCCGCGGCTTCGGTTTTAACCAGCAGTCTGCGCTGCGACTGGTGTTCGGTAATTTCGTTGCGGCTCTTCGCGAACTCGACGATTTCGCGCAGCGTCTGTTCGCGCATGCGGGACAGCAAAGGCGAATCCACGCCGGAGGCAATGCCGGTTTGTCCTGCCGTGTAGATATATACTGTTGCCACCGCACCCTTGCCGTTATTGAAGTTGTATCCCGCACCCAACCCCGGCTGCTTGCTTTCATAGTCCTGGTAGTTCGTTCGCGTGAATCCGGCAATTTCTTCGGGCAGGGTGATTCCGGTAGGCGGGTGCGTGAGCGGTTGCGCGTGTAACTGTGCGGCAGACAGCAACAGCGTCAGGATCGCGATTCCCAATGTGATCGGCTGGATGAAATTCATGATGGTTTTTATCAGGAAATCCGCATGTCGCAAAGTGGATTGCGAAATCGCTGCGTCCATTGTAATCGCCATCCTCAGGCGGTATGATGAATTCCAATCTGCGCGGTTCTGCAAGAAAAATATGACGATGTTGCCGCGCACCCGTTTCCCGGTAGTTTTCCACATTGCGATAAGAGGAGCACGATGAGGCGAGCGCTGCTTTTTTGCGCCTGGGCCAGTTCCGTTGTGTTGGCAATCAGCGCCGCGCGCGCGGTCGCGCAGGTGCCGGGCGCAATGCCGGCTTCGGTCTATCCCGTAAAGCCGTTGCGTGTCATTGTGCCGTTCGCGCCCGGCGGTCCCAGTGATATTTTTGTGCGCGCCATCGGTCCCAAGTTGACCGAAGCATGGGGGCAGCCTGTGGTGATCGACAATCGCGGCGGCGCGGGCGGTGTCATCGGCATTGATCTGGCTGCGCGCGCGGCACCCGATGGCTACACTATTCTGCTCGGCGCTTCCGGCGCGCTGGTGATTAATCCCGCGCTGAATCCGAGGCTGCCATACGATTCATTCCGCGATCTTGCGCCGATTTCACTCGTGGTAATCAATCCGCAATTGCTGGTGCTGCATCCGTCGCTCACGGCGAATTCGGTGAAAGAGCTTGTTCAACTCGCTAAAGCGAAGCCAGGTCAAATCAATTATGCCTCCGTCGGTGCCGGCAGTTCGCCGCACATGGGCATGGAAATGTTCAAGGCGATGACGGGCGCAAATTTTGTGCATGTGCCGTACAAGGGCACCGCGCCAGCGCTGACGGAATTGCTTGGAGGGCAGGTGTCGCTGATGTTTACCAGCATGGCCACGGTGCTGCCACAGGTGCGCGCGGGCAAGCTCAAAGGCATCGCGGTGGGCAGCGGCAAACGCTCGCCGGCGGTGCCGGAAATCCCAACGGTGGCCGAATCCGGCGTACCGGGGTTCGATTATGTCACCTGGTTTGCGTTTTACGCGCCGGCCGGCACTCCGGCGGATATCATTGCGAAATTGAATAAGGAAATCACGCGCATACTGGCTGATCCGCAAATTGCCAAAAGTTTTTCGAGCCAGGGCGCGGAGCCGTCCCCCACCACGCCGGCGGGGCTGGCGAGCTACATGCGCGACGAACACGAACGCTGGAAGCGGGTGATTAAATCCGCGAATATCAAAATCGAGTAATCGACTAAGAGCGCATAACAAAATGACTGCTCACCCTTCGACAAGCTCAGGGCGAACGGTCATTTTGAGTGCCGTTCGTGGTGATGCTGAGTTCGACGAGCCGGGGATTGTTTCCGGGCGCGGGTAACGCTATCTCGCAAATCTGAACGTTGCCGACGGCTCGTCCATCCGGTCGCGCGGTTTGCGTATGCGATTCGCCATTTCCAGCGCTGGTGGTGCATTCTCAAGCAGGATCGCCATTTGCCGCTCGTTGAGTTTTAGCCCGGCACGCCGCGCCATCGTTTCCACCGTGCCGCGTGTGGCTACATCGACATCCGGCCTCGGTTCAAACACGGCCGTATCAACCGCGGGTGCTTGCGCACCAGGATCGAGTGGCGGCCTTTGTTTATGCCAGTCGGTCGCTTGCTGGTAGGCGTGTCCCACGGCCAATACTTGAGCGTCGTTGAAAGGCCGGGTGATGAGTTGCAGCCCCAGCGGCAATTCGTTGTTCGAGAATCCACCGCACAGCACCAGCGCCGGCGTGCGCGCCGAGTTCGACGGCGTGAAGGCGTTGGATTTGCGCCAGAAATTGGTAACGCGATAATCCTCGAAGCGCGGCGCCGGGCCGAAGCCCGCTGTGAGCAGCACATCATACTTTTTTAGCAACGGTTGCATGTCGGCGATGTAACGCCGGTGCTCGCGCAGTGCCTGCACGTAATCGCTGGCCTGAAACAGGCACGCCGGCAGTGCACGCCCCAGAAAATCGCGGCCGAAATCGCCAGGCCTTGCGATCAGGTCTTTCTGGTGTATCGAATAGATTTCGCTTTCGGCGATGAGTATCTTCACATCAAACCCATCCATCATCGGCCGTGCGCGACAGTCTTCAAGCGTTGCGCCCAATTGTTTGAACGTCTTGATCGCTTCTTCCATCGCGTGGCGCAGATCTTCGTGCGCGGGCAGATCTTCTTCCCAGTAGTGGCGCAGCACGCCGATTTTGAGGCCTTTGATGCCAGCTTTGAGCGCCGCGCGGTAATCGGGAATATTCTGTTCAGTGCTGCCGGCATCTTTGGCATCGTAGCCTGCGATGGCTTGCAGCAGAATCGCACAGTCCTCGGCGGTGCGCGCCATCGGGCCGCAATGATCGAAGGTAAACGAATTGGGAATCACGCCGGCGCGGCTCACCAGTCCGTACGTCGGCATCAGGCCGGTAATGCCGCAGTGCGAGGCCGGGCCGCGGATCGAGCCGCCGGTGTCGGAGCCCAGCGCAGCGGGTGTCAGTCCTGCCGCGAGCGCCACGCCCGAACCACTGGAAGAACCGCCGGAAAAATGCGCGAGATTCCACGGATTGCGCGCGGGCGGCCACGGCAGGTCGAACGAAGGCCCGCCGTGCGCGAACTCATGCGTTTGCAGTTTGCCGAGCAGGATCGCGCCCGCATCGAGCAGTTTCTGCGTGGTGGTGGCGTTGCTTGCAGGTATATTGTCGATCGCGACTTTCGACCCGCCCGACGTGAGTATTCCCCCGGTGTTGTAAATATCTTTCAGCGCGAACGGCATGCCGTGCAGCGGACCGCGATAGTTGCCGTTGGCGATTTCCTGCTCAGCGGCTTTTGCCTGTGAGCGCGCCATGTCGCCGGTGACGGTGATGAACGCCGACAGTTGCGGCTGATAGGTTGCAATGCGCGCGAGCAAAGCGTCGGCGAGTTCCACCGGCGACAGCTTCTTGCTGCGTATCAGTTCAGCGGTTTGCGCCAGCGTGAGGTAATGCAGATCGCTCATCGGCTAAGTCACTTTGCAAGTCCAAGATCGGCGAGTATCACGCGCGTTTGCTCGTACTCCACTTCGAGTTGTTTCGTGAATGCGGCGCTCAGCAGGTAACTCGGGTTCCAGAACTGCTGCTCGGTGTCCTTGCGCCACTCGGGACTTTTCGCGAGTTTCTCGAACGTGGCATCCCAGTAGGCGATTTCGGGCGCCTTCATGCCTTTCGGGCCCATGAAGCCGCGCCAGGTGTAAAACACTGCGTTGCTGCCTTGCTCCTTGAGCGTGGGCAGTTCCGCGAGCGCGCCGGTCTGGCGCTCGGCCGCGGAGATGCCGAGGATGCGCGCGCGGCCTTCCTTTTGCAGCGGAAACATGCTGCGTGGCGACGCCACATACACGTCGACATGGCCGCCGAGCATTGCAGTCAGCGCCGGGCCGCCGCCGGGATATATAACGGTTTTTACTTTCGCCGGATCAACGCCGATGGATTTAAGGTACATGCTCATCACGATGTGATTGTGATTGCCGCGCGCGGTGGCGAACGCCCAGGACAGCGACTGCGGGTCTTTCTTCATGCGCGCAGTGAGATCGGCGAGCGTCTTGATCGGCGAATCAGCTTTGACGGAAAGCACCACGAACTCGCGCGCCAGAATATTCAGCGGCGTGAAATGCGTGTAGGTGAGCGGCGACGTGCCCATCAGTTTGTTGCCGATCAGCGCCGGAGAAATCGTCGCGATGTAATGCGCGTCGCCGGTGTGCTGATTGAGGTAGGCCCAGCCGATGGTGTTGGCCGCGCCGGGTTTGTTGACCACTGCCGAACTCGCCACCAGCCCGGTGTTCTGAAAAATGTTCTGCACCACGCGCGCCATCACATCGGGAGACCCGCCGGGCGCGGAGCCGACCACGAGCTCCACGGTTTTGCTGGGCTTCCACGCCTGCGCCTGCGCGGCTGATGCAAGTGTCGCGCTGGTTATCACGGTGATGAGCAGAGCGATGAATTTGCATAAGTATTTGTTTTTAAACATATTTATATCCTCGTATAGTTCGTTTTAACTCAGCGGACAAGCACCCCTAATTCTGCCAATAACTTTTGCATACTTTCGGTTTCGCTTTCCAGATGCCGCAGCGTCTGCGCGCTGTTCATGAAATCTTCCGCCCATGCATTGCGTTCGACATCCTGTTTCCATTCCGGCGCTTTCACCAGTTGCGCGAAAGCCTGATCCCAAAACGCCATCTGCGCGGGCGACAATCCTTTCGGGCCCATGAAACCGCGCCAACTGAAATAGACGGCGTTGATGCCTTGTTCGCGCAACGTTGGCGCGGCGGCAAACGCGCCGCCCTGACGCTGGGGCGCCGCGATGCCCAACACGCGCACTTTACCGCTGGCGATCAGCGGAACCACGTTGGCGGGTGCGACGACGCCCACATCAATATGTCCGCCGAGCATGGCCGTGGTGGCTTCGCCGCCGGCATTGTACACAATCGCCTTGGCTCTGCGCGGATCACCGCCCGCAGCCTTGATCAACAGTCCGATCATCACGTGGTTGTGATTGCCGCGCGCCGTGGCATAGGCAAAACTCACCGACGACGGGTCCTTGCGCAGGCGCTCCACCAGATCACGCGCGCTGGTGATCGGCGAATCCGCGCGGGTGACAAACACCGGATACTCGCGCAGCAGGATGGCGAGCGGCGAGAAATGGCGGAAATTGAGCGGACTCAGGCCCAGCAGATGATTGGTGAGCACGGTCGTTGACAGCGTGACGATAAAGTGCGCGTCACCCGCATGCTGATTCAGGTAATGCAGGGCCAGCATGCCGCCCGCACCCGGCTTGTTGTTGACGCTGACATTGGGAAACGCGGGGATCGACGCGAGTATTCGTTGCGTCACGCGCGCGCTGCGATCCGACGAGCCGCCGGCGGCAGATTGCACGATCACCTCGACATTCCTTGATGGCTTCCAGGCGCCGCCTTGCGCGTGCGCGAATCCGGCAGCGCACGCCATTGCAAGAATCGGCAACCATTGCATCCAGCGCATACTTTCCTCCGGACGACACTGTTTTCGTGTCTGCTCCCGCATCGTATCGCCGAACCCGGCTGCTGTCACGGCGCACAAGCACAGCCTGTGTTGACGCCCCGGCGCGCGGTCACTAAGCTTGCCACCTTCAACCGAAGGCGAATCCCCATGTCCTCCTATTACACGCCCGCCCACATCGGCATGCCGCTGGCCGACGTCGATACACCCGCGCTGATTCTTGATCTGGACGCCTTCGAGGGCAATCTCCAGCGCCTGCATCAATCGCTCGCCGGTCGCGATATAAAAGTTCGCCCGCACGCGAAGAGCCATAAATGCCCTGAAATCGCGCTGCGCCAGATGGCACTCGGCGCGGTCGGGGTGTGCTGCCAAAAAGTGAGCGAAGCCGAGGCGATGGTGGATGGCGGCGTGAGCGATGTGTTGATCGCGAACGAAGTGGTGGGCGCGGCGAAACTGAAACGTCTCGCGGCGCTTTCAAAGCGCGCGAAAATCGCGGTGTGCGCGGATCACCCCGATAATGTCGCAGCGCTCGATGCGGCCGCGCGCGAAGCAGGGGTCACGCTCAACGTGCTGGTGGAAGTCAACGTCGGCGCCAATCGCTGCGGCGTCGAGCCGGGCGAGCCTGCGTTTAATCTTGCAAAGCAAATTCATCAAAGCAAAAACCTGCGATTCGCCGGCTTGCAGGCGTATCAGGGCGGCGCGCAGCATATGCGCAAAACCGAAGAACGCCGCGTGGCGATTGACGCAGCTTGTGAAAAAGTCAAACGCACGACCGCGTTGCTGGCGCAGGCTGGCATCCCGTGCGAACGTGTGACGGGCGCGGGCACCGGCACCTATTTGTTCGAGGCGGCGAGCAGCGTGTATCACGAATTGCAAACGGGTTCGTACATTTTCATGGATGTGGATTACGCGAAGAACGACTGGACGGAAAGCGGCATTCCGCGCTTTGAACACAGTCTGTTCGTATGGACCACGGTGATGAGTTGTCCGGCGAGTGATCGCGCGATTGTCGATGCAGGCCTCAAGGCATCGAGTGTCGATTCGGGCATGCCGCGCGTGTTTGATACGCCAGGCGCGGAATACGTCAGGGCATCGGATGAACACGGCGTGCTGAAATTATCTGCGGGCACTACGCTGCCGCTGGGCCACAAGTTAAAGCTGGTGCCGGGACATTGCGATCCGACGGTGAATCTTTACGATCACTTTGTGTGCGTGCGTGGCGGCCGCGTGGAAGCGCTGTGGCCGATTGCCGCGCGCGGCGCACTTCTATAACTATTTGTTTTAAAGGATATTTTTTGAGTAAAATCCGTCGCGTAGGATTCATCGGCATCGGCAACATGGGTAGTCCGATGGCGGCGCGCATCGTCAAAGCCGGCTTTGATCTCACGGTGTATGACATCAACCCGGAAGTGTCGGAAAAATTTGTCGCGCAGCACGGCGGCACAGCGGCGGCGAGTCTCGCCGAGCTGGGACGCCATGCCGAGGCCGTGATCACCATGTTGCCCAACGACAAAATCGTCAATGCCGTGATACTGGGAGAGCGGGGCGTTGCCAGCACGCTCGCGCGAGACAGCATTGTGATCGACATGAGCACGTCCGATCCGGTGGCGACACAGGAGCTGGCCGCTGCGCTCAAGCCGCGCGGCATCGCGGTGGTCGATGCGCCGGTGATGGGCGGCGTGGTGTTCGCGCGCGACGCCACACTCGACATCATGGCAGCGGGCGAGGTAGCGGCGGTTGAGCGGGCGACATCGTTGCTGACATGCATGGGACGCAGCCTGATCCACTGCGGCGCGACGGGCAATGCACATGCGCTCAAGGCGCTCGCCAACTATGTCAATGCCTGCGCCATGATTAACGTGGTTGAAGCCATGGCCATCGGCAAAAAATTCGGACTCGATGCAAAATTCATGGCCGATGCGCTGCTGCCGATGATCAATGGCCGCCAGCACCCACTGGAAAAGAAAGTCATTCCGCAAATCCTCACGCGCCAATTCAGCACCGGCATGGCGATGGGTTTCATTGCCAAGGATATCAAGATTGCGGTCGATACTGCTCATTCAATCGGCGCCTATGCACCGCTTGCCGAATGCACGCATGCCTTGTGGGCGGAGGCCGTGCAAAAATTCGGCGGGCAACTCGATCAAACCGAGGTAGCGAAGCTGTGGGAACAGGCAACCGGCGTGACGCTCGGTATGAAGGCAACATCCTAAACAGCAAACGACATTTATTGACTGCATCAGCCTTGATGCTCATTGTAATTTTGGAACAGGAGTGAACCGCATGGCCACGGCACAGGAAAAAAACAAACTCGTTCTCGGCACCGCCACACCCGGCGGCGGATTTCCCGCCTATGGCTGGCCGTATGCCGAAGTGCTGAACGCGACAGATGCCACGCTCGGCATCGAGCCGATCAACACCAAGGGCAGCACCGAAAATATCGTCTCGCTGGAACAGGACAAACTCGATTTGGGCTTGGTAACCGGTGAGGTCACCTACGAAGCGATCAAAGGCATCAGCGGCGCGCCCGTAAAAAATATTCGTATTATCAATGCCACGTACTCGCAGGCGGGCATGTTCATGGTGCGCGCCGATAGTCCGTACCAAAGTATTGCCGATCTCAAGGGCAAGCCCATCGTGTGGGGTGCGGGCACCTCGGGTTTTATCGTGCTGGCGCGCTACGTGATGGACGGCATGGGCTTCGACTACCAGAAAGATTTTCAGCCGATACTGCTGAAAAGCGCGGGCGAAGGTCCGCCGATGGTACTCGACGGACGCGCCGCGGCGATGTGGGGCGGCGGCGTGGGCTGGCCGCCGTTCATGAACATCGCCAATGGCCCGGCGGGCGGGCGCTTCATCGCACCCGACGCGGAAGAGATCAAACAGATCACCATGAAGCACACGTTTCTTAAGCAAACCGTCATGCCTGCGGGCAGCTATCCCGGCCAGCAGAAGGCTGTGAATTCTGTCGGGTCGTGGCCGTTTGTGCTGGCACGCGCGTCGCTGCCGGATGAGGCCGCTTACAAGCTTGCGCGCGCGTTGCACCAGAGTGAAGGCGCGTTCGCCAAGCGTCTGGAGCAGGCGGCTGAATCGACATTGGCGAATACGCTGGCGGCTGCACCCAGCCGTGAGTTGATACACCCCGGTGTGCTTAAGTACATGCGCGAGGCTGGGTTGTTGAAATAGCAGCTCAAAAAAAAGCGCGTCTCGGCGCGCTTTTTTTGTCCGTGCAACTGCTTCAGTCCTGGCTACCTCGGCTTGCGGCAGCCAAATGTGCCGTTCGGATTCTCAAAATAAACCAGGTCTGGCGGGCACTGCGTCTTGGGTGCAGGTTTAGGCATCGGCCTGCACTGGAAGCTGCCGTCTTTGGCGGCGTAGCTGGCTTGATGGCCGTCAAGGCAGACCGGGGTTCTGGCGGGCGCGTTGGGCATCGGCCTGCATGAGTAAGTGCCGCCCGGCGCTACGTAGCTCGCCTGATACCCTTGAGGGCAGCCGGCGCCGACCGTCCTGGCAGCGGGAGGACTACTGGCCGCTGGCGCAGACACGGGTGGTGCTACGGGTACCGGTGCTGGCGTTGGCGCGGGCGCAGACGTAGACAACGCGTCCACCACCAGCGTGACTCTTGCGCGGCCGATGCAGCCGAAGTGGCTGGTAACTTTTTTGCCTTCCGCGCTTACGGTGTAGGTGCCGGGCCGGGCATAGGTCTTGGTGAAGGTGCGCGGGAACTGGTCTTTGTCCACGACTTTTACATCGAGACCGTCGCCATCGCCGTAGTTGATGCGCAGGCCGCAGTTATTGCCTTGGGTTTCGTCGCCGGTGACGGTGATGGTAACGGACGATCCGGCTTTGATACCGGCCGGTTCGACTCTCACGCTTTCGATCTTGTTAAGCGCGTGGGCTGCGCCGGAAGCCATGACAAGCGTCGCAGCAAAAATGACGATGCGTTTCATTATTCGTCCTGTTTCCTGGCGGCCGCGTCAGGCACTTACCGTTTCCGCTTTCGCCAGGCCCGGCATATCGAACCCGAGTTTCAGCAGACCATCCACCACGGTTTTCGCCTGCGGCGCGGTCAACTCCACCAGCGGCGGGCGCACCGTTGCCCATTCCGGATCGCGCGCATAGTGCGCGATCACCGCTTTGAGTGCGGGGATCATGATGTACTGGCCGGTGGTCTTGCGAATGACATCGAGTTGCGCCTGTTGCGCATCCGCGTCGGCGTTTTTCCATTCGCAATAAAGTTTGTCGATCGCCGCCGGGTTGACGTTGGCGGTGGCGGAAATGCAGCCCGCGCCGTGATTGCGCATGTTGGCGAGCAGGAACGATTCGCTGCCGACGAATACATCGAAGCCCTGTTTCGCGAAGGCGTCGAGGAAAACTTTGGTGTTGTTCCAGTCGCCGGAGCTGTCTTTCATGCCGGCGATGGCTTTGGGGTAGCGCTTGAGTAATCGTTCGACCAGCTTCGGGGTGATGGCAACTACAGCGACCGGCGGAATGTGATACAGGTAAATCTGCAGCCGCGCGTCGCCCACACGCTCGATGACTTCGGAGAAAGTGCGGAACAGGCCTTCTTCGGTGACATCCTTGTAATAAAACGGCGGCAGCATCAGTACGCCCGCGCAGCCGGCTTTGACCGCGTGTTCGGTCAGGCGCACGGTGTCGGTAAACGCGCAGCAGCCGGTGCCGGGCATCATGCGCGCCGGGTCCACGCCTGCCTGCAGCAGCGAATCGAGCAGCGCCATGCGTTCATTGGTCGAAAGGGAATTGGCTTCGCTGTTGGTGCCGAACACCGCGAGACCGGAGCCTTGTCCCAGCATCCATTTGCATTGTGCGACAAAGCGATTGTGGTCGGGGCTGTAGTCGGCCTTGAACGGTGTGCATACCGGCGCGAGCACGCCTTTGATGCGCCCGGGTAATTTCGGTTCTTTCATAATGGGCTCCTCGAAGCAGAAATTTGATGTTGAATCAACTCGTGGCGCGCTTAAACCTTGCCGCACCGCCGGTTACAATCGAGAATACCATAGAGTCGGGCAACCGATAATTTTTGAATCCAGGACGAAACCAAATGACGACGCTGAAGGTATTGGGTGCGGGACCGGTTAAACGCGGGGTAACGCTGGTGGCCGCAGATTTTGAAAAGCGCACCGGGCATAAAATTGTCGTCGAGTTCGCCGGCGCGCCGGGGGTGAAGGATCGTATCCTCGCCGGCGAAGTGGTGGATATCGCCGTAGTGCCGCGCGGCACCATGAATGATTTTGAGAAAAACGGCAAAACCCTCGCCAGCGCACGCGGTTTGCTCGGCCGTTCGCGCATCGGCATGGTGGTGCGCAAGGGCGCTGCGCTGCCGGACATGTCCACGGTCGATGCATTCAAGCAGTCGATGCTTGCCGCTGATGAGATCGTGTGCAACGTCGCCAACAGCGGCAACTACGTGGCGGAATTGCTGGGCAAGCTGGGCGTGGGTCAGGACAAGGTGTTGAAGCTCGGCGACACGGTAAAAGTGATGGATCATGTGGCAGCGTCTGCGCGCAATGCGTTCGGAGTCGGTCAGCTTGCGGAGATCAGCGAGCTGGCGGATAAGGGCGTAGCGATTGTGCTGGCTGCCGCGCTGCCCGATGCGATTCAGAGTGAGACTTCCTATGAGGCGGCGGTGGCAACGGCCAGCGGCGCACAGGATGCTGCCGCTGATTTCGTGCGCGCATTGGCGTCGGACGCAGGCCGCAAGCTGCTGGCATCGACCGGCATCGACTGAAACAGGAATCTCTCATGTCACTCAAGGTGTTGTCGGCGGGCGCCGTGAAACGCGGCGTGGCGCAGCTGTGCGCGGCGTTCGAGCGTGATACTGGAACCAAGGTGGAGGTCGAATTCACGCAGGTGCCAAAAATGCGCAAGCGCATCGCGACGGGCGAAAGTGCCGATGTGCTGGTAGCTACGGCCGGCGCGATGGATGAGTTTGCCGCCTCCGGAAAAATCGTTCCCGCTACGCGCGCATTGCTCGGCCGCTCGCGCGTGGGCGTGGTGGTGCACAAGCAAGCGCCCGCGCCTGATGTGTCGGATACCGAAGCGTTCAAACGTGCTTTGCTTGCTGCGGCTGCGGTGGTACACAACGACGCTTCCAGCGGCGTGTACATCGCGGCACTGCTCGAAAAGCTGGGACTCAAAGCACAGCTCGGCGACAAAATAGTGGTGGTCAGCAGTGGCGCTGCCATTATCACCAAAGTTGCGGAACTCGGACCGGGCGCCGTCGGCATGGGACAGATTTCCGAGATCATGGTGATGATCGACAAGGGACTGGACGTCAAACTGGTGGCGCCGATGCCGGATGCGATTCAGAATGTTTCGACGTACTACGCTGCGGTAGCTGCGGCAAGTGCGACGCCCGATGCGGCTGCTGCCCTGGCGCGCGAATTGACATCAGACACGGCGAAGAAAATTTTCGCGGCCACCGGCATCGATTGATGCGTTGCTGATTCATGAAAATACTGATTACCGGCGGCGCTGGGTTTCTTGGTCAATGCCTTGCGCATGCGTTGCAAGAAAATGAATTAAAACAAATAGTTACAGAACTGGTATTGGCGGACATCGCACCGTTGCGCGATGCGACGCTGCTGGCAGATGCGCGCGTGCGCAGCGTGACGGGCGATCTGCAACGGCTGCTTGCGGACGGCGTGATAAATGGCGTGGACGGCGTATTTCATCTCGCGGCGGCAGTCAGCGGCGAGTGCGAAGCCGACCTGGATGTTGGCCTTCATGCCAATCTCGATAGCACACGCGCGCTGCTCGATGCCTGTCGCACGCTCAAACAACCGCCACGCGTGGTGTTTTCAAGTTCGCTGGCGGTGTACGGCGGTGACATGCCTGAGGTGATTGCCGACAACACGTTGCCGATGCCGCAGAATTCGTATGGCACGCAAAAATTTGTCTGTGAACAATTGATTGCCGACTATACGCGCCGGGGACACCTCGACGGGCGCAGCGTGCGCCTGCCCACGGTGACAGTGCGGCCGGGCAAACCCAACAAGGCAGCGTCCGGGTTCATGAGCGGCATCATTCGCGAGCCGCTGGCGGGTGTAGACGCGATTTGCCCTGTCGATCCGCAAACGGGTGTGTGGATTACCTCACCGCGATTCGCGGTGGCGGGGTTGATTGCAGCGTTCGAGACGCCGCTTCAGCAGTGGGGCGGCAGGACGGCGCTGAATCTGCCCGGGCTTTCGGTGCGCATCGCGGACATGCTGGCGGCGCTGGAGCGTCGCGCGGGCGCGCGTGTTGCGGCACGGGTGCGGGTGGAACAGGATGAAACGATTTCCCGCATCGTCGGCGGCTGGCCGTGGCGATTTGATACGGCCCGTGCGCGTGTGCTGGGTTTGTCCGGGCCCGCAAGCATCGACGATCTGGTGGCAGAATATATTGCGGATTATCCGAACGCGGTTATTCACGCGGCGTGAGTGGTGAATTGAAGCGATGATCGGAAAACACAAATCAAGGAAAGCACCATGACCCTGCGCATCGGTTACCTGCTGCCCACCCGCGAATCCATCATGGAAGGCCGGCCCGAGGCCGAGCCGCTGCTGGGGCTTGCCGAACGCGCGGAAACCCTCGGCTACGATTCGGTGTGGGTCGGCGATTCGCTGCTGGCCCGGCCGCGCCACGAGCCGATCACGCTGCTGGCCGGCGTCGCGGGACGAACCCAACGCGTGAAGTTGGGTACTGCCGTGTTGCTGCCGACGCTGCGCAACCCCGTGCTGCTGGCGCATCAGGTTGCCACCCTCGATCAGGTCAGCGCGGGCCGCGTCATCCTAGGCATTGGCATCGCCAGCGACGTTCCCAATGTGCGTGCAGAGTTTCGCTCGGCGGGCGTGCCGTTCGAGAAGCGCGTTGGCACGCTGATGGAAGGCATGCGGCTGTGCAAGGCGCTGTGGAGCGGCAAACCGGTGGACTGGGACGGGCGCTGGCACGTCGAGCAGGGCGTGCTCGGTCCGGTGCCGCATCAGCCGGGCGGCCCGCCGATCTGGGGTGGTGGTTCGGCGCCCGCCGCGCTGGAGCGGGCAGGGAAGCATTTCGACGGCTGGTTTCCCACCGGCCCCGAGGCGAAGGGCTGGGGCGAGCAGTGGCGTCAGGTGCAGGCCATCGCGCGCGAGGCCGGACGCAAGCCGGATGATCTCGAAGCAGCCATCTACCTGACCCTTGCCATCGATGAAAATTCGGCCAGGGCAGATCAGCGCATCGACGAATTCCTGTCGGCCTATTACGGTCAGCGTCCCGACGTGCTGAAAAAGCGTCAAGCCTGTTTCTCCGGCTCGGCCAGCGCGGCGGTCGAATGGCTCAACGGCTATATAGCGCAGGGCGCGCGATATCTCGTGCTGCGCTTCGCCGGCGACCACGAACGGCATCTGGAAACTATTGTGAGACTGCGCGAAAGACTTGCGCGCTAGTTCTCTCTTTGCGGTACTTGTGCAGCGACACGGCAGCAGCGAAACTCCTCCCCTTTCAAGGGGGAGGTTGGGAGGGGGATGAGATATCCGTGCTCAAATGTCACCCCATCCCCACCCTAGCCCTCCCCTTGAAGTGGAGGGAATGTCGCATGAATTGCGACGCACTGCCTTAGCCATCAGGAATATGACATGAAGTTGCGTACGTCCCACGGCCAGCGCACGCTCCCCGGCGAGTATTTTGAGAGCGCCGAGATCTGGCGGCTCGAACAGGAGCGGATCTTCCGCCGCAGTTGGCTGCTGGCCGGCCATGTCTCCGAACTGACGGAGCACGGCAGCTACTTTCTCCACGAGATCGGCAACGACAGCGTGGTCGTGCTACGTGATGGCGCCGGCAAAGTGCGCGCGTTCCACAACTTCTGCCGCCATCGCGGGACGCGGCTGTGCGCCGAGAGCCGCGGACGGCTCGATAACACGATTCGCTGCTCCTACCACGCGTGGACCTACGGGCTCGACGGCACGCTCAGGGGCGCGCCGAACATGCAGGAGGTCGCGGGGTTTGACAAGGCGTCGTGGGGCTTGAAGCCGGTGGTACTCTCCGAGTGGCGCGGCTTTATATTCTTGAATCTTGCAGCCGACCCGCGGCCGTTCGACGAGACGCTGCACGCCCTCGCCGGAAAGTTCGAACACTGGCCGCTGTCCAAATTGACGTCGGTGCATCAGACCGTTTACGACGTCGAGGCCAACTGGAAGCTGATCTTTCACAACTACAGCGAGTGCTACCACTGCCCGACAGCCCACCCGCACCTGAACAAACTTACGCCGTATCGCAACACGGAAAACGATCTCGATGAAGGCCCGGTGCTCGGCGGACCGATGGCGATGTCGAATCCGCAGGGGAGCATGACGATGCATGGCGGGTGCTGTGCGCCGCCGTTTGCCGGGCTTACCGCCGGGGAACGTAGCCGGGTTTATTACTACACGCTGTTTCCGTCGGGGTTCCTGTCGTTGCATCCCGACTACGTGCTCGTTCACCGCGCGCAGCCGCTCGCCGTCGATCGCACGCGCATCGTTTGCGATTGGTACTTTCATCCCGATGCTGTTGCAGCCCCTGGTTTCGATCCGCAGTCTGCGATAGCATTTTGGGACCTGACCAATCGACAGGACTGGGCGCTGTGCGCGAACGCCTTTCGCGGTGTGCGCTCGCCCGCATGGGAACCCGGCCCCTACAGCGAACTCGAGAGCCAGCTCGCGGCGTTTGACCGGCACTACTTGCAGATGCTTAAAAAGACTTAGATTCACAACCACGTTAAAGGGAACCCGCACATGAAACCCGTCAAGATCGGCGATGTAAGCGTCTCCAGCATTATCGAGCGCGAAGGCCCGTGGCGGGCGCCGAACATCATGTTTCCGAGTGCGACGCCAGCACAACTGGCCGAGGTGATGTCGCTGGTGCCGGACTTCGCCTACGACCGCATCAAGGATCTGCTGTGCATCACCTATCAGACCTTCGTTGTGCGCACGCCGCGCTGCACGGCGCTGATCGACACCTGTGTGGGCGAGCACCAGCGGCGCCCGCCCGCGCTGCTGTTCGACAAGAAACCCTGGCTCGACGGGTTCGCGCAGCACGGGCTCAAGTTCGAGGATATCGACTACGTGTTCTGCACTCATCTGCACGTTGATCATGTCGGCTGGAATACGCGCCTGCGCGATGGCCGTCTGGTGCCGACATTCCCCAACGCGAAGTATGTGTTCAGCCGGCGCGAGTATGAGCACTGGAAGCAGGAGACCGATCCGGGTTTTGCGGCGATACACGAAGACTGCGTCGAACCCATCGTCAATGCAGGGCAGGCGTTGCTGGTCGACGATGCGTACGTGCTATCTGATGAGTTGTCGCTGGTGCCTACCCCCGGCCACTCGCCGGGACATGTATGCGTTGATCTCAAATCGCGCGGCGAGCGGGCACTGTTCACCGGCGACATGATGCATCACTGCGCGCAAGTCATCGCGCCCGACTGGAGTTCGTGCTTTTGCTACGACGTAAAGGAATCCGCAGCGACGCGCTGGAAGTTTTTTCGCGAGCACGCGAATACCGACACGCTGGTGATTCCGACGCATTTTCCGGCGACGACCGCGGGCCACATCGCGAAATTTCGCGACACATTCGAATTCAGGTTTCTGGCGCCTTGATGGGTGGAGCGGCGGGTAACCGTTTAATCGCTGTTATCCTCGTCTCGTCGCTTGTGTCCGCGCAAGCGTAGCCTGCGCAATCGGCACTACCGCCGAGTCAGGGAATGGCGACACGCTGCTGACGTTGATCTCGCATAGCACATAAGTGTCTGCAGCGGATTCGTTCTTCGGTCCCAGCAGAAAATCGCAATCCCAAAGCACCGGCAGTTGTTCGGTGGCTATGTCGAGCAGCCGCTGCATTGCCGGTACCCATTCCTGTTCCAGTTGATGCTTGAGCGACTGAAACGCCGGCAGGGAGAGCGGGTGGTACAGGCGCGGGCTGGGTTGGGGTGCCGCTTCTGGTGGCGCGCCGGGAGGCGCGGGACAGAGCGCGTTGATCGCCTGATGGCCGAAGCCAGCAACCTTGTCATGCACCAGATAACAGCGAATCATGCCTTCAGGCAGGCGTGGCTGGTAGGCTTGATCGATCATCCTGCCATCGCCCGCAAAATACGGCTCGCAGCGCCTGAAGAATTCACGCAAGGGAATTGTATCCTCGACACATCCACGCTTCGCGTGCCGGGCACGGACCAGCGTTTCGTCCAGCAAGGCCGTCGCTCTCGCATCGACCGCAAGCTCGACTTTCCATACGCCGTTTCCGCCATTGCCGCGGTATTGCTTGAGCACGCGAGCTTTCCCGGCATCCAGTCGCGAGGGCAGCTCGCGGCGCATCTGATCCATGCTGCGGTACACATGCGTATCGCAGCCCCAGCCGATATCGCGTGTCTGATACAAAACTTCCTTGGTTCCCAGCTTGAGGATGATATCGGGGTGCGTGCTGACAAAAACACCCGCTGCCGCAACGTCGCGCAGCAGGGCATCCAGCACCGAGCGGTCGTGTTCGCCTTCGATGGGATTCACCCACACCAGCACGCCGTCAACCTGCATCAGCTGACGGCGCACCTCGTCGCAAAAATCGTCATGATAGACGGCGGGCTCTGCGTGCATCCCCAATTCCGCCAATGCCTGAAACACTTTCAGAAAGCGGCTGTTCTCAGGCGCGGCATTTTGTCTTGCTTTACGATCTCCGGGATACAGCAGCGCCACCCGGCGGCGCGCATCGTTGGTCATGGTTTAGGTCCTTTCATTATATTAGGCACTCTAAGGTCCCAACACGGAATCCAGAATGGGATGGGCCGCCTGTTCCGCAAAATACTGGCGGCTCAACCGCGCTATCGAGAACGGACGCGGCGCCTCACGATCCTCGTTGACCATTTTCGGATGCCGCAACAGTTGGCTGTTCGTAACGAACACTGTTCCCTGCACCATTGTGCCCGCCAAGGGCTGATCGAGATATTTCGTTGCGAAAGCGCGGGAGCGGGCAGCCTTCAGGTTGCCTTCCAGGCCGACAAGCGTAACGGAATTATTTTTTGCACTCACGGCGTACAGGTCTATCCCGCCCGCGCCCGTGGCAGCCGGTGCTGCGATCAACGCATTCACCGCGTACAGTTTATGAGGCATGGATACCGTCGAGTGCTGCTTGCTGTTGAGATCCATTACATGCAGTGTCCCGGCATACGCGTTTACGTACAGCAGGTGTCCGCCCTGCGGCGTCACCGCAAGCGCATTGAGCGGAAAGTGCTGCGGTGAATAGACGCCGGCATCGCGCGGTGGCGCGGCCTTGTTCCATATCGCCACGGCAAAGGTTGCGGATTCGATGCGGTAGACGATCGGATCTATGCCGGTGTCTATGGCATACGCATTGCCCTGGGCGTCCAATGCGAGGTCCGTCAAGCCATTGGTGAGACGATAGCGGCTCATATCGCCGGCCGTTAAGTGCCTGGTCAGTTGCAGCGACTGAAGGTTATAAACGCAAATACCGGCAGCACTCATCACCCACAACCGTTTGCGTGCCTCATCGACGCGCAGGCGTGTCACGCGTGTGCCGCAATCACGTTCCCGAACAACCCTCAGCCTGGCGACGCGCGTGCCGTCTTCCTGCATGCTGTATATAGTCCCGCCATAATCAGCGAACAGCACCATTTTTCGCGCCGGCCAGTAGTCGATGCCCGTCGGGTACGTTATTTCCTTCAGCGCTACCAGCGGCTTGTCGTCGCTGCGGGTATCAAAGCTCCACAGCCCTAACACCAGCGCGAGACTTACACACGTAACGGTTATCCGATGGGCCAGCCATCCGCAACTCGCGCGAAGCAGGACATTCGCTCTGCGGTGTGGATAGTATATAACTATTTGTTTTAAAACAGTAAATTGTGAATTTGAATATTTCACAGTTACGCTCCTGACAGAGTGCGACCGCGATCAGCAAGCAAGACTGCACAGCGAATGGGAATACTCCGGCATCGGCGTGGTGACGCCGCACACTGCAGGAAACAGCGCCTCGGGCCATTTCCGCAGTATCGAAAAGTATGGTTGTGATTGACCCGGTTGCGTCCATCGCAGGACGTAGCCGCACGCCACAACAAAATACCGGAAGGTGAGAAACCATTCTCCAAGTCGCATCCTTGCTCGCATACACGGGCACAGGACAGAGCTTGGACGAAATGTCTTGGGATATACCGGGCGTCTGCCACGACCCGATATGCTTTGAGGGCAAGGATTATTGCATACTTTTTTGTGCGGGTGAAGTGGCGGTCCGTTTCGGCCATCCCTCAACGTCCCCCAATTCGCAGGCAATGCCCATTCAAAGTTGAAAATTTGACAATCGTTATTTTGCGAAGGTAGTATCTATTCGGCATATATAAGAAAGAGAAAGAAGGTTCTTCGATTGTAAGGGGGGGCGATGCAGAAAATTAGACGGTTGGCAGTTGCCGTATGCATAGGATTGGCTGCAATCGCATTAGGCGGCAGGGCGTTGGCGTCGCCATGTAACCTTGCATTGGCAAGTTACAGTAACGCGATATACCCTGTATTTTCCGGACCTATCCCGCTCTTTCCTACGCTCTCCGGTGGTGCGGTGGTTTTTCTTCCACTTTCTGGAGCCACGGCGCCATCGGCTACCGGAGTGCTGTCTACGGATCCTGAATGTTTCGGCGGCGGTGCGACTACCATGCAGGCGTCGATTAGCGGAACCTCATTCCAGCATATTGCTGCGATTTCCAATGGCCTTTCCAAGCGCTGGGCTTCGGACGAACCCGGGCCGCGTGCCCGTCTGGGAACGAGCACCAGAGGAATGGCGGCAGGTGGAATACCCAAGGATTGGAACACATGGGGCAATGTGGGACTCAATGACACAAGACACAGCTATTTGGCAACAAGTAACTCTGTCACAAGGAATGAATGGGAAATCCGGAATACGGTATTCGGCGCGGACTATGCCTTGTCTCGGACGCTGGTAGTCGGCGTATCGGGCGCTATCGATTTTGGCGACGGGACGGGCTTAAATAATGTCATAGATACCAAAGGCTATGCCCTCGCGCCTTATATAGGTATGCAGTTGAGTAAGGAGTTGGTTTTGGACGCGAGCCTAGGTCTCGGTAAAGGCAGGATGAGTTCGAGCAACAATACAAGAGGCGAGGCCAATCGTTGGTTCGCTGCGGTCAACATGGCCTACGAGCGCTGGATGGGTAACTTGCAGTTCAACGGTCAGGCCAGCTACCTTCGCGGCGTTGAGGACTATGGCAACATGACGACGGGAGCGGGGACTCCCTTTTTAGGTACAGATGCAAAGAACACACTCGGGCAATTGCGGCTAAGTGGCCAAGCAGGCTACTGGATGAGCGGGTTCATGCCATACGTATCTCTCGGCTATGTATCTGATGTTGAGCGCAAGACCACTCAGTTCGCTGTGAGTAACCCAATCGGTCGAAATGCATGGGTGTGGTCGGTAGGAGCTAATGTATTCTCCCTGCCAGGCGGAATGGTTGGTGGCTTCGCCTATAGACGGGAAGAAGGTCGCGACAGCCAGAAGAATTACAGTCTGACAGCAAACCTTAACATTCGATTTTGATGACGGGTTCAAGCTCGTTCCACCAAGGCCGCGCTTTTATACGCGGCCTTTTTGTTTCTGATGGGTGGCTGTGCAATTCCAGAACCTGTTGATGACCAGAGAATAGCAGTTGAATCCCAGGCGCGCGCGAGTAGTTTCCCCGGTGAAGCCAGTTGTAGCCGCACCTAAAGACCATTTTACCTGCGCTGCACTAGCGACGACCGGGCTGATGATGTGCCTACCATTCATCCAGGCGCGCCATTCTCAACCGCTTCCTCTATTTTATAGCGAGTGGCTTGCATTTTCCTTGGGCCTCGCGGCGATGACATTCACGCTTTCTCGGCGGGTAAAGGGGGACTTGCGCATTCCATGGATAGTGCTGCTGCCTGCAGCCTTGCTTTTGGTGTTGGTTGTTCACGTCATGCTGGGTAAGGTTGCATACATCGAACAGGCGATTACGGCATCGCTGTATCTGATTTGGGCAGCCATGTTGATGGTTTTGGGAAGCCTTCTGCGTCGACGAGTCGGAGTGGATGTGCTAGTGAAAACGCTCGCGTGGTGTGTGTTGGCGGGCGGCGTGTTGAATGCCTTCGCGGGGATACTACAAACCTACGATATACGTGGACTGCTTGCGCCAGTCATTTTGTACAAGGTTGGCGACCGCGCCTACGGCAATATCGCGCAGGCCAATCACTATGCTAACTACGTGACGCTGGCGATTGGATCGCTGGCGTTTCTGGCCGTCCGCGGAATGATGCCTCGCGTCTTGGCATACATTTTGTTCGCGATCCTGATTTACTCGCTGGCGCTCAGTGCGTCGATTAGCGTGTGGCTATATCTGACCTTGTTAGTGTCTCTGGCCTACGGTGTGTATTTGCGTCAGCGTTCGCCGGAACATCAGCGGCTATTACTACTGTGTGTAGTCGTCGCAGTGGGTTTTGGATTAGCGCAGTTGCTGATCCGCCTGCCGGGACTTGAGCCCACGCCGAGATTTGTATCTGCGACCGAAAGGCTTTTTTATCAACCGACTTCGATCTGGATCAGGTTCAAGCTGTGGTACGACGCGTGGCTGATGTTCCTCGATTCGCCATTGCTTGGTGTGGGTTATGGGCAGTTCGCGTGGCAGCAGTTCCTGATGGCTGGTAGTCAGTTGGGAGACCCGATTACCGGATTTATCCATCATACGCATAACTTGATCATGCAATTGTTAGCGGAGACCGGCATCGCTGGCACCGGCATTCTGATAGTGGCAGTCGCGCTGTGGATTTGGGGACAGCGTATGACAATGTTCGACACCGCGCAGTGGTGGCTCCTTGCTGTGATGGGAATTCTAGCAATTCATAGCTTGCTTGAGTATCCGCTATGGTCTGCATACTTCCTGGGCATCGCCGCCGTGTTGCTGGGCGCGGGCGAGACCCGTTTCATTTCGTTGCGGAATACAAACTACCTCCGCGCGGGGGTACTAATAGTTGTGGCAACGGGTGCATTCAATGCAGTTACGATGATCAAACGCTACCACATATTTGAGACATCCCTATATACGCCCTTGAATGCAACATTGGAACAATTTCGTGCTAATAACCGCGCATTACTTGGGCTACGGGACTCGTTGTTCGTGCCTTATGTTGATATTGCCAGCGCGATGACCATTGGGCTCAATTCTAACAACCTGAAGGCCAAGCTGGAATTTGTGAGGAAGGTGGCACGCTTCGCTCCTACTGGGCCGGTGGTGTATAACTACTCTGCGCTGCTGGCCTTGCACGGCGATACGCGAGAGGCCATAGACATTCTGGATCGCGCGGTCATCGTATACCCGGATTATCTGCAACATTTCGTCCCGCACCTGTATCAAAGCATGGATAAACTGCAGTTCGCGCCTTATCTTGAGCGCTTGCAAAAGCATGACGACCTTCGAAAGAAGGCTGCGAAAGGAAAGGGCATGAATCCATGATCCCAGATACCAGACTAGAGTTTGTGCGGCAGGATGCTGATTGGGAAATCTCAAAAAGAATAACTGATTGTTCGGGCGGTGTTTATGAAAATGTCTGCCATTCAGCGCTTTGCACTTGAACGTGAATTTCGACCACTGTTTTGCAGATGAGGACTTTGATGCCCACCCTATCCACTCCCGACAAGGAACTCGCGGGCAAAGTCGCGCTGGTCACCGGCGCGGGAATCAACATCGGGCGTGCAACCGCGCTAGCACTCGCACAAGCGGGCACCGCGGTCGCGGTCAACACGCGCGCCTCACGTGAAGCGGCAGAATCCGTAGTGCAGGAAATCCGCGCCGCCGGCGGGCAGGCCGAACTATATATGGCGGATGTCGCCGATGCCGCGCAAGTGCAGCAGATGGTCGATGGCGTGATCGCGCGCTTCGGCCGCATCGACATACTGGTGCTCAACGCCTCGGTGCGCAAAGAGGCGCGCTTTACCGACATGAGTTTTGAGGAGTGGCGGGTGCCGCTGTCGATTTCGCTCGACGGATCGTTTCACTGCATCAAGGCATGCCTGCCCTCGATGATCGCGGCCGGCGGCGGCAACATCATCGCGCTGACGGGCAGCAATGTGCTCACGGGCGCGGTCGGCAAGGTGCACAGTTCCGCCGCCAAGAGCGGGCTGACGGGCATGATACGCGCGCTGGCACGCGAAGTCGGACAGCATGGCATACGCGCGAACTGTGTGTCGCCGGGCATTATCAATACCTCGCGCCCGTCGCACCGCTCGCCGCGGCGCGATGCAAAAGGCATCGTTCCGCTGGAACGCTATGGCGAATCCGAAGAGATCGCCGCCACGGTGCGTTTTCTGTGCGGACCGGGCGCCAGCTACATCACCGGGCAGACAGTGCATGTGAACGGCGGGCAGACGATGTTCTAGAAGATACGCTGCGAACTGCGGAGGCTTATATATCCGCGCGACAGTCTTTCCTCCATCCCCACCCTTCTGCTCCGCTTCAAGTGTGCCCTTGCTCTTGAAGGGCAGGGAATGTCTCATCCAGCGCGGCGAGTCACACTAGCGCTTGAACTCCACGACATCCAAACCGCAATAACGGTCGGCGACGTAAATCAGTCCGCGCTCATCGACATCGATGTCGTTGGTCTGCGGACAGGTCTTGCCGCCGCACGGCTGCGGTATGTACCAGCCCACTTCCTCCGGCGCGGACGGATCCGCGACATCAACGATGCGCAGGCCGCCCGCGAACCACGCGCAGTAGACGAGCGTGTCGCCGCCTTTCCAGTTCTCCTGAAATTGGTGCGCGCCGAAGCGCCCGGGCGCAGTGCGGCTCCACGGCGATTCCAGTTCGCTCACTTCAAATATCGCCAGCGGTTTGATATTGGCGACATCGGTGATGTCGAACGTCCACAGCGCGGCGTGCGGACGGCCGCGGCGCTTGGCCATTTCCTCGGCGCTGTGCGCGTGGTCTTCTTCATCGATGGCAACGGCGATGTCGCGGCCGTCGATTTTTCTGGTGAGTCCCATGAAGGTGTGCGACGGCTCCGGAAATGGCGGATGGTAGTTATAGGCGCCGATGGTGGTGGGCTTGCGTATGTCGGTGACGTCTACCACGCGCACGCCGCCGTGCCAGCAGCCGGCAAACAGCCGGTTGCCCACGCGCACCGTGTGATGCAGACGATGCTGGCGTCCCGGCCAGGTGGGTTTTTCGCCGCCGCCGATATGCTGTCCCGGGATCCACCAGCGCGACACCTCTTCGGGCTTGGCGGGATTTTTCATGTCATAAGTGACGAGGATGTTGCCGATGTACCCCGGCATTTCGGTCGAGATGTAGGCGTAGTTCGCGTCCATGTCGAAACGATGCACGCCGCGCCCATGTGTTTTGTGATGCGTGATGAGTTTGGGCTTCGCGCGGTCCGACACATCCCATACCTTGAAACCGCCTTCGTTGTAAGGCGTTTTTTCAAGGGCCGCGACGGCGGGAATATCCGCGGCGCTCACGCCGAGCTTTGCCGCGAGTTCGTCGTCCGTGGGATCGCGCTTCAATTCCGCTTTGAGCGACGCGCGCAGCTTGGGCAGTTCGTCAGCCTTGCGGCCGAGCGCCGTCATGTTCTGTTCCATGTTGGTAATCATGATGTCACCGATGACGCGCGCCTTGTGACAGTGCGAGGTGGTATCGCCCACCGGAATCTGCGACACCACGCGCGGATTTTTCGGATCCGCCACGTCCACAATGCTGGTCGCGAGTTGTTCCTTGTTGGTGATGTGGCCGATGTAGGCGTAATTGCCCTGCACGTAGACTTGTCCCGCGCCCGGCAGATCGAGATGGCCGAGGCGGGTGACGTTGTGGGCAAGCTTGGTGGCGGCGGATTGATCCATGATGTTCTCTCGGTGATGGAAAGGAAGGGGAAACGGAAAGGAAGGTGAGGGGGAAGTATTTATTCTACTCCAGCGGCTATGCAGTAAAGTATAGGCCACGATGCTGCGCCTCACCGACATCAAGCTTTCGCTCGATCATTCCGAAGACCAATTGCGCGCTGCGATCATCGACCGGCTCGGTGTCGACGACGGTGCGCTGCTGCGTTACACCCTCATTCGCCGCGCCGTCGATGCGCGCAAGCGCTCGGCGATAGCGTTGATTTATACGCTCGACATCGAATTGGCGAATGAATCAGTGGTATTAAAAAATAATAATAAAAACAAATACTTATCCATATCCCCGGATACCGGCTATCGCTTTGTTGCGCACGCGCCGGAGGGTGTTGCGTGTAGCGGCCGGCAACGTCCCATCGTGATCGGCAGCGGTCCATGCGGATTGTTCGCAGGCCTGTTGCTTGCCCAGATGGGGTTTCGTCCGATCATCCTGGAGCGCGGCAAGATCGTGCGCGAACGCACGCAGGACACGTGGGGACTGTGGCGCAAATCGGTGCTCAATCCCGAATCGAACGTGCAGTTCGGCGAAGGTGGTGCGGGCACGTTTTCCGACGGCAAGCTGTACAGCCAGATCAAGGACCCGCGATTTCTCGGTCGAAAAGTTTTGACCGAGTTCGTCAAAGCCGGTGCACCGGAAGAAATTCTCTATGTCAGCAAACCGCATATCGGCACTTTCCGGCTGGTGGGCGTGGTGGAAGCGATGCGTGAAACCATACAGTCGCTCGGCGGGGAGTTTCGCTTTCAAAGCAAGGTCGCCGATATCGCGATTGAAAATGGACAAGTGCGGGGAGTGACGCTTGCCGGCGGTGAAACGATGGCAACGGATCATGTGGTGTGCGCAGTCGGTCACAGCGCGCGCGACACGTTCCGGATGTTGCATGAGCGCGGCGTGTACTTGGAAGTCAAGCCGTTTTCAATCGGGTTTCGCATCGAACATCCGCAATCACTGATCGACCGCGCGCGCTATGGCAATTACGCCGGACACAAGCTGTTGGGCGCCGCCGACTACAAGCTGGTGCATCACTGCACAAATGGAAGGTCGGTGTACAGCTTCTGCATGTGCCCGGGCGGCACGGTGGTCGCCGCGACCTCGGAAACGGGGCGCGTGGTCACCAACGGCATGAGCCAGTATTCACGCAACGAGCGCAACGCCAATGCGGGTGTCGTGGTGGGGATCACGCCGAAAGATTTTTCTATAACTCCAAAAAACCTTTCGCAGACGCCCGAAGATTTTTCGGGTGACGTGCTCGCGGGTATTGCGTTTCAGCGCCATTGGGAATCGCGTGCGTTTGAAGCCGGCGGCGGCAACTATTGCGCGCCGGCGCAGCGCGTTGGCGATTTTCTGGCGCGCCGGGCCTCAACCGCGCTGGGGGAGGTGATGCCTTCGTATACGCCGGGTGTACGGATGACGGACTTGAGCGCCTGCCTGCCGGACTACGCGGTCGCGGCGATCCGCGAGGCACTGCCCGCATTCGACAAACAGATCAAAGGATTCGCGATGGACGATGCCGTGCTCACAGGAGTGGAAACGCGAACCTCGTCGCCGCTGCGCATCAAGCGCAACGCGGCCTATGAGAGCACGAATACGCGCGGCCTGTATCCAGCGGGCGAAGGCGCCGGTTACGCCGGCGGGATATTATCGGCGGCGGTGGATGGCATCAAGGTGGCGGAGGCGGTGGCCCTCAGTATGATGAACACCGGCATGGTGAGAAACGCATGAGCGATGGCAAGGAAATAGAAAAAGTCCGCATCTCCAAACTGATGTCCGAACAGGGTATCTGCTCGCGCCGTGAAGCCGACAGCTACATCGAGCGCGGCTGGGTGCTGGTCGATGGTGTGCCAGTCACCGAACTTGGCACACGTGCTTTTCCGAATCAAAAAATTACCCTCGCCCGCCAGGCGCAATCGAAGCAGGAAGCGAGTGTGACCATCCTGCTCAACAAGCCGATAGGTTACGTTTCAAACCTGCCCGAGCTTGGCTATCGTCCCGCGATGGAATTGATCAGGCCGGAAAATCGCTTCAAGGACGACAAACTGCCGCTGCGTTTCAGTGCTGCGCATTTGCGCGGGTTGGCGCCGGCGGGGCGGCTCGATATCGATTCGGTGGGATTGATTGTATTCACACAGGATGGCCGCATTGCCAAGCAGTTGATCGGACAGGATTCGAGAATTGAGAAGGAATACCTCGTGCGCGTCGAAGGCACATTGTCAGCGGAGAACCTCGCCAAACTTAACTTCGGTTTAAGCCTCGACGATAAGCCGCTGAAGCCAGCCAAAGTGAGCTGGCAGAACGAGAATCAGTTGCGCTTTGCCCTGCGTGAAGGCAAGAAGCGTCAGATCAGACGCATGTGCGAATTGGTCGGCCTGAAGGTAACCGGCTTGAAGCGCGTGCGCATCGGCAGTGTGATGCTGGGAAAACTGCCGGAAGGGCAGTGGCGCTATCTGCGTAGCGATGAAAGGTTTTAAGAGCGCCTAACAAAATAGTTTTTCCCGCCGTCCATGGTTCGACAGGCTCACCACGAACGACTCTCAAAATGACCGTTCGCCCTGAGCTTGTCGAAGGGTGTGCGGTCATTTTGTTATGCGCTCTAAGAGAAATGCCACGTCGTGTTGAATCGGCAGTCAGGCTTCAACAGTAGAAGGCTTGCCGGCTTTTTCGCTGACGGTATCACGCCATACCAGATAGGTGACGTCGCCATCATCGGTCGCGACCGATGTATGAATCATGTTGGGCGGGATATGCAACAGGCTGCCGGCCGGCACCACGAATTCCTGTCCGTCCATGTTGACCTTCATCGCGCCTTTCAGCACGTAGTTGAAGGTTTCATCGGGATGATAGTGCGGCTTGGAACCGGTACCGACCTTCTTGGTCACCAGGCCGCTGTAAATGCGTTCGCCGGTGAATGACGCGCCTTGCGAGGTGGATAACGCGCCGAGCGTGGCAGTTTTTTCCATGCTGTGAAAATCGTAAACGTAATTGCGTTTGCCGGATGGCGAATGATCATTCATATTTGTCTCCTGCTTGCAATTTGATTGTGTGCGCCCGCAAGCATGGCGGAATCAATTGATTTTTACGCCGCCCGCCTTCATCACCTTGGTAATCTTCTCGACTTCGGCGCGCACGAACTTGTCGAACTCCTCGGGCGTCGAGGGTCTGACCGCTGCGCCGCGCACGGTGATCTTGTCTTTCACGTCAGGCAGGTTGAGGATACGCCCGACTTCCTGCGAGATTTGATTGACCACCGCGCGTGGCGTTTTCGCGGGCGCGAACATGCCATACCAATGATCGAACACATAGCCCTGCAATCCGGCTTCGGCGATGGTGGGCACATCGGGCAGCGCGGCTGAGCGCGCCGCGGTGCTGACGGCGAGCGCGGCAAGGCGCTTGTCCTTGATGAAAGGCAGCGTGTTGCCGATGGGCGCGAAGGCATAGTTCAGCCGCGCCGTCATGGCGTCGGTAATGACTTCGGGCACGCCCTTGTAGGGCACATGCACCAGTTCGATGCCTGCCATCTGCCGGAACAGTTCGCCGGTGATGTGCGTGCCGCTGCCCACGCCGGCGTGGCCGTAGTTCATGCCGGGCTTTTGCTTCACCAGTGCGATCAGTTCCTTCACCGTCTTGATGCCAGTGGAAGGCGCAATGATCAGCACATTCGGCAGGCTGGTGGCCTGCGATATGCCGGCAAAGTCGCGCAGCGTGTCGAAGGTGGCCTTGGGATAGAGCGCGGGTGTTGCAGCGTGCGACACCGAGTTGAAGAACAGCGTGTAACCATCAGGGTTCGCCGCGGTGACAATGGTACCCGCCACCGTACTACCCGCGCCGGGGCGGTTGTCGATCACCACGCGCTGCCCCCATTTCTCGGCCATTTCGTGCGCGATCATGCGGCCGATGACATCGACTTCGCTGCCCGCGGTGAAGCCGACGATCATGCGGATGGGTTTGCTGGGAAAAGCCTGCCCTGAGCTTGTCGAAGGGGGCTGTGCTTGCACCGCAAATGCTGTGCCGAGCAACGTTAGCGCTGCAATGGATTTTTTCAAGTCAGACTCCTCCAAGTTGCCGGTTTTGGTGTGGCTTATTCCGGAACGTACTGCTTGCCAATCCCCGGCTTGCTGCGTCCCATCCCCGGCAGTTCCCAGATGCCTGCGCCCGCGGGGTTCAGATCGCCGTTGATGTTGGCGTCGATCACGCAGGGCTTGCCGCTGGCAATGCCTTTGCGTATCGCTTCATTCAGGTCGGCGGCACGATCCACGCTCACGCCGGCTATGCCTGCCGAGCGCGCCATCGCGGCGAAATCGGGGTTGTAGGGTTTGTCGGTGCCTGGATGTTTGAAATCAGTAATGAGTTCACGCCCGCCGAGGTAACCGCGCTGCAGGCCGCGTATTGAGCCGTAGGCGTAGTTGTTCCAGATCACGTACACCACGGGAATTTGGTATTCGTATGCAGTGGCGAGCACGTTGGCGTGCATCAAAAATGCGCCGTCGCCGACCACCGCAACGCACGGGCGATCTGGCGCAGCAAGCTTGGCGCCGAGTGCGCCCGCGACGCCAAACCCCATCGGCCCGAAACCCATCGAGCCGATCAGCGAATCCGGACGTTTGGGCTTGCAGAATTGGATCAGCCAGTTGTGATGCACGCCGATATCGCTGACGAGGATCGTGTCTTCGGTCAACGCGCGGTCGATTTCGTGCGCTGCGCGCTGCGGCGCGATGGGCGAGGTATCAGCCTTGAATCCGGGCGCGATGAAGTCATCCCACTCCTTGCGGTAGCCGGCGATGGCATCCAGCCATGGACTGCGCTCGGCGGGCATCTGGCCGCGAGCCATGCGTGTATCGATTTCGGCCAGCAGTTGCCGCAGGAAAGTGCGCACATCGGCCATCAGCCCCAGCGCCACGGGGTAGTTGCGGGCGATTTCGTCGGGATCGATATCGACGTGTATCAGTTTCGTCGGCGGAATCGTGAACGAGAACCCCGGTATCCACGAACTCGAGGTACGGTCATCGAAGCGCACGCCCAGCGCCAGCAGCACATCGGCCTGCCGCGCGGTGTGATTCGCCTGATAGGGGCCGTTGCGCGCAACGAGTCCCAGCGCCAGCGGATGCGTGCTGTCGATGGCGCCGATGCCGCTGGCTGACATCGCCACCGGGATACGCAGCTTCTCCGCCAGCGCGAGCAGTTCTTTGGTCGCGCCGCCGTAGCGCACGCCCTGTCCCACCAAAATTACCGGGCGCGTAGCCGACATCAGCATATCGGCGGCCTTCTTCACGCCTTCGGGGTCGGCGCCGCAGCGGCACGAAATGTTGGAATTCCAGTCTTCGGGGCGTGGCGTCGGTTCCGGTATCGGCTCGTTGAAGATGTCGAACGGCACATCGAGCACCACCGGTCCCGGCCGCCCGGTGACCATGGTCTTCCACGCCTGACGCACGAACACCGGCAGTTGCGCTGCGGTGGTCGGCTGGAACACGCGTTTGCAATAGGCGCGCACGGTGGAGGGGAAATCCGCCTGATAGTGGCGATAGGTTTCCTGAAACGCGCCACGGTTGAACTGGCTGGTGGGCACGTTACCGGTGATCGCATAGAACGGCACCGAATCAAAAAACGCATTGGCGAGCGCAATCGGCATGTTGGCCGAGCCCGGCCCGCACGAGGTAATCGTTGCGGTGGGCGTGCCGGACACGCGGTAATACACGTCGGCCATGAAGCCGGCGACGGACTCGTGATGCACGGAGATGGTCTTGATCTCGTCCTGCCGCGCGTGCAATGCATCAAGAAAGCCGATGTTGCCGTGTCCGCACAGGCCGAACACATACGGCGTCTTCTCGCGGATCAGGTAATCGACAATGACGCCGGCGCCGTCGTGCTTGGCGGTAGTTTTCTGGGGGGTATCCACGGTGATTTGGTTCCTTTGCATCAATAGGCAGACGGGTCAACGGACCGCGACGGGACTTTCCTGCATGACAATCTAGCCGGCGCGCGCGCCGGAAGCTTTGACGACTTTCGCCCATTTCTGGATTTCGGTTTCGGTGTACTTCGCGAATTCTTCCGGCCCCATGGTACGCACTTCGACGCCGGAGTTGAACAGCCGTGTTTTTACATCCTCTTGTCCCAACGAAGCGAGCGTCACCTTGTTGATGGCGGCAACAATGTTTGCGGGCAATTTGGCGGGGCCGACGACGCCGAACCACGCCACGGCTTCGTAACCGGGCAATCCCAACTCGGCGATTGTCGCCAGATTGGGCAGCGACGGCGAACGCTGCGGCGAAGTGACACCCAGCGCGCGCAGGCGTCCCGATTTGATCAGCGGTATTGCCGAGGACAGGCTTGCAAACTGCAGATCGGTTTCGCCGGAGATCAACGCGGTCAAGGATTCCGACGCGCCTTTGAACGGCACGTGCACCATTTTTACTCCGGTCATGACGCTGAATAATTCCGCGGACAGATGCACCGTGGTGCCCGCGCCGGATGAGCCGTAGTTGAGCACACCCGGTTTGGATTTGGCCAGCGCAATGAATTCCTTGACCGATTTCACCGGCACCACGGGATTGACCACCATCGCATTCGGGCTGTCGCCCACCAGCGTGATGGTGGTGAAATCGCGCTGCGGATGATAGTTCAGTTTGGAGTAGAGACTGATATTGATCGCCTGCGTGCCTATCGTAGCCATCAGCAGCGTGTAACCATCGGCGGGACTTTTCGCCGCGAGTTCCGCTGCGATGTTGCCGCCGGCGCCGCCGCGATTGTCGATCACCAGCGCCTGACCCAGTCGTTCGCGCATCGCCGGCTCCATCGCGCGCGCGATGATGTCGGCGGCGCTGCCGGCGGGGAACGGAATCAGCATGCGGATCGGCCGCGTGGGGTATTGCTGCGCGGTCGCGGCACAAGCAACAAACGCGAGACAAACAACGGCAACGTGGCGTAACCGCATGATTTACTCCTCCCGGAAAAAGCGTGCAAAGCCTAACACGATGTGAACAGCCTCGCTAGACGCATGCTGATGAACCGCTGATAATCAACGCCTCTTCCATGCCATTTTCTGGAGCAGTCAATCATGCCTGATACCAACGACGGTTATTACGAAGCCCTGTGGCCGCGCAGTCCGCGGCAATCGAAAGTAAAAGCGCTCGCCAAACGACTCGACACGCTGAACGGCAAGACCATCGCGCAGGTGTGGGACCAGGTGTTTCGCGGCGACGAAGTGTTCGAGTTTCTCGAAGAGGGCATCAAGGCGCGTTATCCGGATGTGAAATTTGTGAGCTGGAAGGCATTCGGCAACACGCACGGCAGCGACGAGCGCGCGGTGGTGGCTGCGCTGCCGGAGAAGTTCAAAGCCAAGGAGGTAGACGCCGTCATCTCCGGCATGGGGTGTTGAGGCAGTTGCACGCCCGCCGTGTTGCGGGCCAGTGCAGCGGGTGAGCGGGCGGGTGTGCCGTCCTCGACGCTGGTGGGCGAGGGCTTCATGACGCTCGCCACGGCCGCGTCGAAAGGGTTGGGCATGCCCAATCTGCCGGTGGCGCGCGTGATCGGCCATCCCGGCGTGCAGAGCAAAGAGCAGTTGCGCCGCAATGTGCTGGAGGTCACGCTGCAGCACGTGATCGACAATCTGCTGAAGCCACCCAAGTCCGCCACCACGGACAACGAACCGGACGCGCGCGATATCGTCGTGAAAGGCAGTTTCGATGAGATCAACGACTATTTCTATCGCAACGAGTTGTCCGACGGCCTGCCGATCGTGCCGCCGACCATTGCGAAGGCCGAACAATTTTTACGCTACACCGACCGCGATCCCGAAGAATCGCTGGGCAGCCTGCTGCCCGACAGCCGCGCGGCGACGATCTGGAGCATCGCGGTCAACGGCGTGATGGCGGGTTGCCGCCCCGAATACATGCCGGTGCTGGTGGCGCTGGTGGAGGCGATGGCGGATCACGGTTACGGTGTCGAGCACAGCGGCAACACGCCGGGCGGCGAAACGCTGATCATCCTCAACGGGCCTATCATCAAGCAGCTCGGCTTTAATTACACACAGGGCGTGATGCGCGACGGCTTCATCGCCAACACCTCGGTCGGCCGCTTCTGGCGCTTGTATCTGCGCAACATCGCAGGCTTCCTGCCGCACAAGAACGACAAGGCCACCTTCGGCAACACCTGGCGCGTGGTGGTGGCTGAAAATGAAGACGTGGTGAAGCAAATCGGCTGGACTTCCAGCAGTGCTGATTTCGGTTTTTATCCCGACGACAGTACGGTGATGATTTCACGCCATACCGGCGGCAACCACATCTCGTCGGTGTCGGGTGCCACGGCGCAGGAGCTGATGCCGTACGTGTGCGACGCGATGGTCAGGCAGTACTCATGGCAAATCATGTTCTCGGTGGGACAGGGTCTTGACTCCTTGCGCCCGCAGATACTGATGTCGCCCATCATTGCCGAGACTATTGCCGCGTCGGGCTGGTCGAAACGCGACTTTCAACGGCATTTGTTTGAGCATGCGCGCATACCGGCGCAACAGCTCGAACGCATTCTGCGCGACTGGACGCAAAAGCCGATGTGGAATCTCGCTGAGCAGCACCAGGCAGGGCTCATTCCGAAGGTGTACCACGAATCCGACGATCCCAACCGCTTGGTGCCGCTGGTGTGGAGACCGGAGGATTACCTGGTTTGCGTCACTGGTGATCTCACGCGCAACAGTGTGTACATCTTCGCGCACAACGGCGTGCTGGGTTTTCCGACGTGCAAGAAAATTCAGTTGCCGAAAAACTGGGATCAGTTAGGGGCTGGATCACGTCACTGAGCATGCCACTAAGCGCGCAGCGGACGGTTGTTATATAAGTATTTGTTTTTATTTAGTTTTTATGGGCCGCATGGCAGCCCACGCAATCAGCGCGGGGATGGCGAGCGAGGCAAACGCCCAGCCGTAGCTCTGTGTGAACAGGTAGACGTTGGCAAACACGATAGGCCCGAACATCTTGCCGGTGTTGAAATAAACCAGCGCGCCACTGAGCGCTGCAGTTGCCGCGCCAGGTGGTGCGGTGCGTCCTGCCTCGGCCAGCGCCGCGCCCGCCCACGCGCCCGAGGTTATGCCGTGCAGCGCGAACAGCACGTAAATCGCGGCCAGCGGCCAGTCCGGCGCCATCCAGATCGATACCACGCAGATGACCATCATCAGCACAGCGTTCCAGGCAAGTACGCGCGACGTATTGCGCATGGCGTCGGCGGCCCAGCCGACGAGCACACGGCCGAACGCGCTCGAAATCTGCACCACGGTAAGCATGCCGCCCGCCGCGATCAGGCTCATATCGAACACCTTGACGCACGCCACTACGGTATAGGCGCCGACGCAGAATTGTGCCCAGCAAAAGGCGCCGCCCGCTATTGCGATGCGGCGCAGCGGCGGCGTGCGCCACACCAGCATCACATGGGCGAGTGGATTGGGTGACAGAGCACGCACGGCGGCATCGCGGTCGTCGTCCCAGCGCGCGCGGCCGCGCTGCATCAGCAGTATTACGAAGCCGAGCAGGATCACGCTCAGCAGCATGGCCCAGCGCCAGCCGAAGGCCAGTGCAATTGCAGGACACAGCAGCGCCGCGGCGATGCCGCCCATGGGCACGCCGGTCTGCTGCAGCGAGAAAATGAAATTGCGGCGCTTGGGCGGCGCGAAGCGCATCAGCAAATGCGAAAACGACGGCCCGATAAAGCCGTAGCCGAATCCCACCACCACCGCGCCCACCGCAAGAAACACCGGCGCCGGTACCATCATCAGCGCCATGCCTGCAGCGACGCAGCAGTGTCCCAGCTGATTGATGCGGCAACCGCCGTAGCGGCGAGTAATGTTGCCGAGCCACGTCAACGTTACCAACTGACCCGCACAGACCAGGCTGATGTAGTAACCGATCAGCGAGGCGTCGATCATGTACTCGCGCGCGACTTCGGGCGCCAGGGCGGGCAGCACCAGCAGTGCCATCGAAGCCATGATATGGCCCGTCAGCAGCGCGCTCACCAGGAACGGCAGCGGAATTTCTCTGGCACTTTGCGTGGCGGCTTGCATGCGCAGACTGTACCTGATGGCGGCACATTGTGGGGCAGGGTTCCACATAGTCTGGAGCAACTTGACGCAGGGCGCCATTCATCATTGAATCGCGCATTCAAATCGTTCGACTAAGGATACAGGGAGTCACCAGCAATGCTGATCGCCGATTCGCAGGTCCACGTGTGGGGCGCCAATACACCGCGGCGGCCGTGGCCGGGACGCGCGCATGCGCAGCGTGAAATTCCATTGGGCCACGAAGAACTGCTGCAGGAGATGAATGCCGCGGGCGTGGATCGCGTGGTGATCGTGCCGCCATCGTGGGAGGGCGACCGCAACGATCTGGCGCTGGCCGCGGTAAAAGCGCATCCGGATCGTTTCGCGATCATGGGGCGATTCAATCCCGAAGCGCCGGTGGCGCCGCAGGCGATCGACGGCTGGCGCAAGCAGCCGGGCATGCTCGGCATGCGTTTTTCGTTTCACATTCCCGTGTTGCAGCAGCCGCTCATCGACGGAAAGTACGACTGGGTGTGGAGCGAAGCCGAAAAGCAGGGCATACGCCTGATGATTCTGGTGCCGCAACACATGGTGCAGGCCATCGATGACGTGGCCGCGCGCTATCCCGATCTCAAGATCGTGATGGATCACATGGCGCTCACCAGCGGCAAACCGTTCGATGAAACGTTCAGGGATTTCGACAAGCTGCTGCCCATTGCGAAACGCCCCAACGTCGCGGTCAAGGTGAGCGCGCTGCCGTGTTACTCGGCCGAGCCGTATCCGTTCACCCGCGTGCAGACCTATGCGCGCAAGGCGTACGAAGCGTTCGGGCCCAAGCGCACCTTCTGGGGCGGCGATCTGTCGCGCTCGCCGGTGTCGTACCGCAGCCAGATCGACATGTGGCTCAACGATGCGCCGTGGCTCAAGTCTGAAGACAAGGAATGGGTGATGGGGCGCGGGATATGCGAGTGGCTGGGGTGGCCCATGTAGTCTGCGCGTCACCGTCGCCTGCTACGGCCACTGACAGGCAGCGAGCAAAGCGCGGTTGGCCTTCACCTTGCGCGCGGCTTCTACTTGAAAATATGCTCGCGGTGGAATGCCAAGTACTCCGTGTGGCCCGGTTCTAGCGTCCGCCGCAGGTGCATATCAGAACGAATTCCTAAAGCACTTGCATCAACTACTGTGAGTCGCTCTGAAATGAGTATTTTGCCTTTGTCATCAAAGCTGATGTAGCCTTTGTCAAAACACTTATCCAAGGCTGGGGACAACAACAAGCCGTTGTAAATACCTAAGCGCTCCTTTAGCGCAGCCCCTTTCCACGGCTTGATGTGAGAGGCTATGAGCAATGAGTTCTCGCTGCATCAGGTAACAGCGCAGCCCATCCAGTAATCAATCAGACTATCACGAAATCTGCCTTGGCCAATTCGGGCCCTGACTAGGGCATCGCGTTCTGTTTCTGTAAGGCTGCGGTATTCCTGATCATCGGCGAGCTTACCCTCGCGTTCCATCTGCCGAGCCAGCATCCAGGCGAACGAGTGCGCGTCGAGCAACCTAACTTCGATCGCAAGGCTTTCCGTAAGCATGTCCTTGATTTCGCCGATAAGTGCGATATACGTCGCGTAGTTTTTCCAAGAGCATTTTTGATTGGTCTTGAATGCAGCGCCTAAATGCTCGAACGCCCGATCAAAAGTTTTGGGTGCGATTGGAAGATACTTGGAGCGGTCTTTCAAAAAGAAGAGATAAGCAAGAAGTGGATAAGTTTTACCGAAAATTCCAATCAAGTCCGCTAGAGATTGTTCATCGCGCTCTTCCCGGTAAAGTTTGAACAGACAGCTTTCGACTCGCGTTAGTTGCTGCGGTTCGGTAAGGGCTTCGAGGAGCGGCCGGTGAGGGAGCGCAGTCTCGCCGTGCTTCGGTCGCCAAGGTACAAGGTTGTTTTCTGGTATTTTATTTACCTTGTCTTTCGGTATTTCAATGGCCTTGATGACTGCTTGAGCAATCTTGCCGGTTCCAATGTCGTCGGGCTGTTTCCAATCCTGAAACGCCAAGGCGTCTCGTCCCTTACGATGGATGTCATCCTTGTAACCTTCTTCCTTGTATGTATATGGATTCGCGGCGAATGACACAAAGGCGATTTTCGATTTGTCCTCGACAAATTTCTTAAATGCTTCAAGCTGAAGCTCAAACAGATAAGGGTCGAGGCTGTGTGAAAACACAGCCTGCAATGGTATGGAACATTTCACGATAGCGCACATCAAACGTCTTGTGATCTCAGCCTTGCGAGGTATCCCTGATGAAGCGCTTCATTGAAGGTCAATCCCGGT
>JAKFYK010000023.1 GCA_021730905.1 Betaproteobacteria bacterium
CGACTACGTGAAGCAAGCGCCGCACGCGGCACGCAACCATCCGACCACGGAACATTTTCTGCCGCTGTTTGTAGCCCTGGGCGCCGCCGGAGCAAACGCCCGCATCACGCGTGAACTGCGTGGAGAGGCGGATCGGGCACTCGCGCTCGACGGCTATGTGTTCGAGCGCGGGGACGCAGCGGCCTGAGCCGTGGTCAAGGCACCTCGCGGCGACGGCGCAACATCAGATACAACAACAGCGGCGCCATCGCCGCCAGCAGGTGCTTCAGCGAATGACCGCTGATGAAGTTCACGGTCAAATCAAACGTCTCGCGGTCGTACAACTCGGCGACCTTGGCCAGTGCGTAAAAACCCAGTCCGTACAGCAAATAGATGCGGTGCGAGTAGCTTCCGCGAAACATCGCCAGCAAAAACGGTATCGCCAATAACGGCGCGAGCTGCACCCAGATATACACGCGCAGATCATCGGTGTGGCGCCACCAGAATACGCTGGCCACACCCAGAATCAGCGCGGGAATCAGCACCGGCCGCTCGAATTGCGCGCCGAGATGCTCGCTCATCAGCGCGGCAAACAGACCCATGAACGCCAGCGTCATCGGCAGACGGTCCCACACCAGCGTGTCGTCGTTGGGCGTCTCGTGATAGTAGCCCGAGCCGACAAACACCAGCGCCACACCTGCGAAAAACACCATCCACGACAGCCGCGCGCCGGTCTTCAGATGCCGGTAACACCACGCGCAGCCGATCAATCCGATCAGCAGAAACGCCAGGTTCGACGCGACATTGCCGAAGTTTTGTATGCCAAGGCAGGTGCGCACATCGGCAAAAAAGTGATAGCCCTTGGCCTGCGGTATGGGCGCGTGCAGCAACAGCAGATACAGCAACGGCGCCACCACGATCGCCGTCAGCAATGCGACACGTCTTCGAAATTGCGTGTGATCCATGGGTTACCTGATCGCTGATTACCTTATTTTGCCAGCGGCATTATGGCAAGTTCCGACGCCAGTTTGTCGAGTGCTTCCATCAGCGACGGCGGCATCGGCACGCCGTTTTTCAGGCGATCCGCGCGCGCGGCATGTGCGCCTTCGCCCGGGATGTGGATATGCTCCACGCCGGGCAGACGCTCGGAATTGCGCAGATCACGCACCAGCGCATCGACGCTCTTTTTGAATTCCGCGACAGGCTGGAATGCTTCGATATTGATCGCCACAATGCAGTGGCCGGTGTTGGTGGGCGTCGTATCGTCGGCATTGAAATCGACGACATCGCGGCCCATCGCCGCACCGTTCAGCGTGCCGGCGAGCAGCCCAAACATCAGCGCGAGGCCATAGCCCTTGTAGCCACCGATGGGCAGCAGAAAACCCTCGTTGGACCGCCTGGGATCGGTGAGCGCCTTTCCCGTCCGGTCCATCATCCAGCCTTCGGGCATCATCTCGCCGCGCTGCGCCTTGGTTTTGACTTTGCCGTACGCCGCGACGGTGGTTGCCATGTCGAGGATCACCGGTGCTTCATTTTCGCCGGGCATGGCAATCGCAATCGGATTGGTGGACAGCAGCATGTCGAGCCCGCCCCACGCCGGTAAATGATTGGCGTTGCCCACCGCCAGATACAGCCCGATCATGTTGTGCTCGACCGGCATGCTGGCATAGAGCGACGCCGGGCCCGCATGATTACTCCATTTCGCACCCACCCACGCCACGCCGGCGGTTTTCGCTTTCTCGATCGCTTTCTCTGTTGCAAAACGCATCACCAGATGGCCCATGCCGTTGTCGCCATTCACCAGCGCCATGCCCGCAGCTTCGCGCTCGATACGAATATTGGGCTTGACGTTGACCGCGCCGCCCTTGATGCGGCGTATGTACTGCGGCAGGCGAAAAATGCCGTGGCCTTCGGAGCCGTTCACATCGGCGCGCGTCATCAGCTCGGCGATGCGCTTTGCGTCGTGAGCGCTGATACCCACCTGTTCGAACGCGCGCGCCGTAAATGCCGCAAGCTGCTGCGATGAAAATCGTTGCAATGCCTTTTTCTCCCGTTGCGCGCGCGAGGTCAGTCGATGCGCAGATTATTGTCCTTGATGATTTTTTCCCAGCGCTTCGCTTCGGACCGCACGTAGTCGTCAGATTCTTTGGGCGAAGCAGACAGCGAAATCGGCAATTGCCGCTTGGACAGCAGGCCTTCCGCCTCCAGCTCTTTCATGGCGGCGATGGTATCCCTGAAAATCTTGTCGATCACCGCGCGCGGCGTTTTCACCGGCGCGAAGATGCCGTTCCAGTTGAGACTGCCGATGCCGCCGAAGCCCGCTTCGGCCATGATCGGCACGTTCGGGAAATCCGCGAGACGCTTTTCCGACGTCACCGCAAAAGCCTTGATCTGCCCGGCGCGCACCGGCCCCGCGTTGGAGGCCACATTTGAAATATTGATATGCGAATCGCCACGGATCAGATTGGTCAGCGTTTCACCGGCGCCCTTGGTGGGAATGTGCAGCATCTTCACACCGGCACGCGCCGTCAGCGCCAGCATGTCCAGATGCGAATACGAACCCAGCGGCGCACCGTAGTTGAGCTGCCCGTTGCGTGATCTTGCATAATCCATCGCCTCTTTCAGCGTGTTCGCGGGCACCTTGGGACTGCCGAGAATAAAATTGGGAATCGCCACCAGTTGCGTCACGCCCGCCAGATCTTTCAGCGCATTCACGCTCATGTTTTTCGAGAACAGCAGCGGATTGATGGAGTTGGTGGAGATGTTGCCCACCAGCAGTGTGTGGCCATCGGGCGCTGCCGTGGCCACAAGCTCGACGGCGATATTGCCGGCAGCGCCCGCGCGATTGTCCACCACCACTTGCTGCCCCAGTCTCTGGGAAAGTCGCGGCTCGAGTATGCGCGCGATGATATCGGTTGCGCCGCCCGGCGCGAACGGCACGACCATGCGAACCGGACGCATCGGATAATTTTGGGCCGACGCCGCTTGTGTAAACACCAATGCAGTCAGCATCGTTGCAGCAGCCGCAGAAATTTTTGCACGCATGGTTTCCTCTTTCAGTCGAAGTATTTGTGAACACTCTGCCGCTTGCGGAAGCATTCGTTTCTGCACAATGTAACTATTTGTTTTTATTGTATTTTATTTATGTTCTTCAAATTCAACGAGCGCGCCCAGAAAATCTTTCGGATGCACGAACGCAATGCGCTCGCCATGCACATTGTATTGTGGATTACCGTCGCCCAGCACCTGCGCGCCTTTGCCGGAAAGTTCGGTGCGCGCGGCATCCACGCTGTCCACGCCGACGCAGAAGTGATGGATGCCGCCCCTGGGATTGCGTACGAGAAATTTGGCGACCGGCGAATCCTCACGCGACGGCTCCATCAGTTCGATTTTCGCATTGCCGAGATCAACATAGGCCATGCGTACGCCCTGCTGTTCGTTGACACTGATCTCGCCGATCTGCAAGCCATACACTTCAGCGAGACGCTTGGCCGCGGCATCGAGGCTGGGGACGACGATCGAAACGTGGCTGAGTCCGGTAATCATGTACAGTGTCAAACAATCTTCTGTGCGCGCAATTCGGCTATGCGTTCCGCCGACAACCCCAGTTCATCGCCCAGCACCTGCTCGGTATGCTGTCCCAGTGTCGGCGGCGCGCGGCGGATCGATGGCGGTGTATCGCTGAAACGAAACGGCATGCCCAGCACTTTCACGTCGCCCGCTGTCGGATGCCTGACGGTACGCACCATATCGCATGCAACGGTATGCGGCGCCGACAGCGCCTGCGCCACACTGTTGATGCGGCCGCAGGGAATACCAGCGTCGGTGAGTTTAGCGATCAATGATCCGGCGTCTTCCACCTTGAGCGCCTCGATGATCAGGCCGTCGATGGCGTCACGATTAACCACGCGGTCGGGATTCTTGATAAACCGCGCGTCCTTCGCCCATTCGGCATGGCCGAGGGCTGCGGCAAATTTGGCGAACTGCCCGTCGTTGCCCACCGCCACCGCAATCATGCCGTCCTTCACCGGATACGCGGTATAGGGCACGATGTTCGGATGCCCGTTGCCGAAACGACGCGCATCCTTGCCGGAAACCAGATGGTTCGACGCCACGTTTGCCAGCATGAACAGACCGGACTCGTAGAGCGACACCTCCACATGCTGACCACGCCCGGTGCGGTGCCGCGCGTTGAGCGCCGCCAGTATTGAATTGCACGCCAGCAAACCCGTGGTGATGTCGACGATGGCGACACCGTATTTCATCGGGTCGCCATCGGTCTCGCCACAAATGCTCATCAGACCGGATTCGGCCTGCAAAATAAAATCGTAGCCCGGAAGACCACCCTTGGGACCGTCAGTGCCATAACCGGTGATGGAGCAGCGCACCACGCGCGGCGCGTTTTGTTCCAGCCAGTCGCGGGTGAAACCCCATTTCTCCAGCGTGCCCGCCTTGAAGTTTTCGACCAGCACGTCGCATTGCCCAATCAATTTCGCGAGGATTTCCTGCCCGGCTTTGGCCGCCATGTTGAGCGTGATTGAACGCTTGTTGCGGTTAATCCCCAGAAAATACGCCGACTCTCCGCCGGCGAACGGCGGCCCCCACGTGCGCGTATCGTCACCTGCGCCCGGCGGCTCTACCTTGATCACCTCGGCGCCCATGTCGCCGAGGGTCATCGCGCACAGCGGGCCAGCAAGGATGCGCGTGAGATCGAGTACGCGGATGCCGTCGAGGGCGCCTTGGTTTTGTTCGGCCATTGCGACTTTCTTGATTGAACCGTGAAGACGTGAATGGGTGAAGGTGTGAAGGGGGTACCCCATCTACCCCTTCACTACTTCACTTTTTCTTCGCTCGCATCGACGGCGGTGCATTGAGATCGCGTTCATTGCCGTCCAGGTATTCGGCCAGCATCTTCTTGTCGCGCAGGCGGAATTTCTGGAAATCGGGCTTGCGTCCGGCAAGGAAGGCATTCATGCCTTCATTCGCTTCTTCCGATCCCCACACGTGCGCGAGCAACTCCATCCCCTGCTGCCACGAGGCGTAAAGCATGTCGGATTCGGAATTGAGCGACTTTTTGGTCATGCGGATGGTCAGCGCGCTATGACCCTTCATGGTTTCGCACCACTTGAGCGTTTCCTTGCGCAGATCCTTCTGCGGCACGCATTTGTTGATGAGACCGACTTCGACTGCCTCTTTCGCACCGAAGCGGCGTGCGCAAAAAATCATTTCGCGCGCAAGGCGTTCGCCGATGATGCGCGGGATGTATTGCGTGGCGCCCACCGTCGGGCAAGCGCCGACTTTGGCGCCGGTCTGCCCGAGCACCGCGTTCTCAGAGGCGATCACCAGATCGCACCACAGCGCGAGTTCGTGCCCGCCGCCCATGCACCAGCCGTTGACCATCGCGATCACCGGAATCGGCAGGCCGCGTATGGTCATCGCCAGACCCAGCATGCGGTCGTTCCACATGTAGGCATTGTTGAAATTGAGGCGTTTCATGGCGTAGAAATCACCGCCGGCGGAAAACGATTTGTCTCCCGCACCGGTCACCACCGCACACACGATCGACGGATCTTCGCGCGTCGATTTCAGCGCGTCGATCATTTCATCCAGCGTCTGTTCGCGGAAACAATTCAGTACGCGCGGCCGATTGATGGTGACCCAAGCCACCTGATCTTTGACTTCATAGAGAATATCGCTGTATTTACGCTGCTTCGCCGGTTTTTTCTTGATTGCTGCCATGACCACAACTCCCTCGGATGTATATAAAAGAACGGGGCATGGAGTTTACCAGAACAGTACTCGGCGATTGACAACCCCACTCGCGGTAACTATCGTGTTTCCCCGTCGCCCGGTAATCATCCAAAACATCGAGGAGCCCTCATCCATGCGCCTTATTTACCACAGGCTGAACTTTGCAGGTGTGCTTTGCGTGGTATTCGCAGGCGCTGCCAGTGCGCAGACCGCTTCGACGGGCTCAGGGCAGGCTTATCCAAGCCGGCTGGTGCGCATCATCGTGCCGTTCGTTCCTGGCGGACCCACCGACATACAGGGACGCTGGGCGGCGCAGCAGTTGAGCAACGCGCTGGGACAGAATTTCATCGTCGAGAATCGTGGCGGCGGCGGTGGCGTGCCGGGCACCGAGGCCGTGGTCAGAGCAGCACCCGATGGCTATACCCTGCTCGCGGGCAATCCCGGCCCGCTCACGGTGTCGCCCAGCGTCAACGCCAGGATGCCGTATGACACGCTGCGCGATCTGGCGCCGATTTTTTTGATTGCGCGCACTGCGAGCTGCCTGTGCGTCCATCCCAGCGTTCCTGCGAAAGGCGTCAAGGAATTCATCGCGCTGGCAAAAGCGCAGCCGGGCAAGATCAATTACGGCTCACCGGGTGTGGGCACGGTGGGCCATTTTGCCACCGAGTTGTTTGCCACGCAGGCCGGCATCAGGATGAATCATGTGCCGTATAAGGGTGCGGCGCAGTACACCATCGATTTGATCGCCGGCCACATCGAAATCGCGATTATCCAGTTCGCGGGCTGCGCGCCGCTGTTGCAGCAAAACAAACTGCGCGCGATCGGCGCAACCTCGGAAAAGCGCACGCCTTTGTTGCCGCAACTGCCGACCATCGCCGAGCAGGGTATCAGCGGATTCGTCAGCTACAACTGGAACGGCGTGCTCGCACCGGCGAAAACGCCCCGCGAAGTCATCACGCGCGTACACGACGTGTTGGCGAAACAAATGAGCACGCAGGAAGTGCGCGACCTGTTTGTCGGGCAAGGCCACGAAGTCGGCGGCCTCGGGCCCGAGGATTACGCCAGCTTCATTCGCAATGAAATCGAGAAGTGGGCGCGCGTGGCCAAAGCTGCAGGCATACAAAAACAGTGAAGATGTGATTCACCCCTTCACAGTATTCATCCAAGGAGAACCTCATGTCCGAAAAAAAAGATCCCCCGTATTTCATGTATTTCCCCGGCAACTACCGCTGGTCGGCGGCCTTCATCAATATGATGGGATCAGCCGCGTACGGCGGCTCGGACATCGGCGAGCTGCATAAAATCGGGCAGTTGCTCAAAGGCAAGGGCGCCGAGGACGATGACGCATGGTTCGACGCCTGCGTGAAAGTCGCCGACGGCGTGCGCGCCTACGCGGAAAAATTCGAAGCCGGCGGCCATCGTGTGTCCGCCGCAGCATCGTATCTGCGTGCCTGTAATTACTACCAGATGGCGGAACGCTTTCGCACGCCGAAAGACGATAAAGCGCTGGCAGCGTTCCGCACTGGTGTGAATTGTTTTCAGAAGCATGCCAAGCTCAGCGACGTAAAAATCGAAGTGGTGGAAGTACCGTACGACGGCAAGAGCCTGCCCGCGTACTTCGTGCATGCGCAAAATCCGAAAGTCAAACGCGCGCCGTGCGTAGTGTTTTTCGATGGTCTCGACGTCACCAAGGAAATCCAGTTCGTGCGCGGCGTCACCGATCTCATCAAGCGCGGCATTTCGTGCCTGGTGATGGACGGTCCCGGCACCGGCGAGGCGATCCGCTTTCGCCAGATGTATCTGCGCCACGACTACGAAGTCGCGGGTTCGGCATGCATCGACTGGCTGGAAAAGCGCGACGACGTGGATGCGAAGAAAATCGGCATCGTTGCCATCAGCCTGGGCGGCTATTATTCGCCGCGCTGCGCCGCGATGGATCATCGCTACGCCGCGTGCATCGCCTGGGGCGCGCAGTGGGATTACCATGCCACCTGGAAAAAACGCGTCGACGCGCAGTTCAAAACCTCGCTGTCGGTGCCGGGCCATCACATCAACTGGATACTCGGCGTCGATTCCCTCGATAAGGCGCTGAAAGCGCTGGAACCGTACAAGCTCGACGGCGTGATGCAGAAGATGCGCTGCCCGTTCCTGCTGGTGCACGGCGCAGAAGACGAGCAGATCCCGCTTGCCGACGCGCAAAAGCAGTTCGACGCCTGCGGCTCCAGGGACAAGACATTTCGCGTCTATACTGCAGAAGAAGGCGGTTCGCAACACTGCCAGCGCGATTACCTTACACTGGTGGTGGCGGACATGTGGAACTGGTTCGAGGACAAATTGGCACGCTCTTGAAAGCCTTGATGCGCGCACGGTTAAACGCAGTAACGGCATTTACCCTGCTGCTGGCCGCCATTGCGCTGGCGGCATGCGGAGACAGCGGCGACAAGGGCGGCAAGAAAACCGCGGACAAAAAAGGCAAGGAGGCGCCCGCCATACCCGTGGTGGTCGCCCCGGTCATCCAGCAGGCGGTGCCGCTGAAAATTCAGGCTATCGGCAACGTCGAGGTGCAAACAACCGTCGCGATCAAGTCGCGGCTCGACGGGCAGATCGTCAAAGTCGGTTTCAGCGACGGGCAGGATGTCGCCAAAGGCCAGACGCTGTTTGAAATCGATGCGCGTCCGCTTCAGGCGCAGTTACAGCAGGCGCAAGCGGCGCTGGCGCGCGACAAGGCGCAACTGGAGCGCGCGCGCGCGCAGGAGGAGCGCTATCAGGATCTGCTGAAGAAGGGCTTTGTGTCGCAGGATGCTTATGCGCAGTACCGCACCAACGTCGATACCGCCGCCGCCACCGTGCGTGCCGACGAAGCCGCGGTTGAAAACGCGCGCCTGCAAACCGAATATGCCGTGATCCGCTCGCCGATCGAAGGCCGCGCCGGAAAAATTCTGATTCAGGAAGGCAACCTGGTGAAAGCCAATGACACGGTGTCGCTGGTGGTGATCAACCAGATTGCGCCGATCTACGTGAGCTTCGCCGTGCCGGAGCAATACCTTGGCCTGATCCGCAAGTACATGGCCGCCGGCAAACTGGCGGTGGAGGCATTGCCCACAGGCACGGCAGACAGCGCCGCCGCTGCGGCCATGGGCGTGCTGGCGTTTGTCGACAACACCGTCGATGCGACGACGGGCACGGTGCGGCTGCGCGCCACCTTCTCCAACAAGGACAGGGTGCTGTGGCCAGGCCAATATGTCACCGCCTCCTTGACGTTGAACGAGCAGCAGAACGCGATCGTGGTGCCGTCGCAAGCGGTGCAAACCGGACCCAAGGGTCAATACGTGTACGTGGTAAAAGCCGGCACGGCGGCAATGCGCGAGGTTAGTGTCGAGCGCGTGGACGGCGCGCAAACCGTGGTCGCCAAGGGGCTCGCCCCCGGCGAGCAGGTGGTCACCAGCGGCCAGTCGCGGCTGGTGCCCGGCATCAAGGTCAGCATCAAATCGGACACCAAAGCGGACGCCCAAAAGCCATGAACATTTCCGAACTCTTCATCAGGCGTCCGGTGATGACCGGATTGTTGATGATCGGCATTCTGGTATTTGGCATCATCGCCTATCGAGCGCTGCCGGTATCGGCGCTGCCCAGCGTCGATTTTCCGACGATACAGGTCAACGGCAATCTGCCGGGCGCCAGCCCGGAGACGATGGCGTCGGCGGTGGCGCTGCCGCTGGAAAAAGAGTTTTCGCTGATCGCGGGCATCGACTCAATGACCTCGACCAGCACGCTCGGCGCCACCTCGATCACCATGCAGTTTTCACTGAACCGCGATATCGACGCCGCGGCGCAGGATGTGCAATCGGCGATCTCGCGTGCGATCCGCCAACTGCCGCCCACCATGACCGTGCCGCCGTCGTTCCGCAAGGTCAACCCGGCGGACGCGGCGATTTTCTATCTCGCGCTGACGTCCGACACGCTGCCGATGTGGACCATCGACGAGTACGCGCAGACGCTGATGGCGCAGCGCATCTCGACCATCAGCGGCGTCGCCCAGGTGCAGGTGTTCGGCACCCAGAAATACGCGGTGCATGTGCAGGTCGATCCGCGCGCGCTGGCTTCGCGCGGCATCGGGCTGGATGAAGTGCAGCAGGTGATCGATCAGCACAACGCCAACCTGCCCACCGGCACGCTCTACGGCGAACACCGCGCCTACACGCTGCAGGCCAGCGGCCAGTTGACGACCGCGGCCGGCTACCGCTCGCTGATCGTCACCTACCGCAACGGCTCGCCGGTGCGGCTGGGCGACCTGGGCAAGGTGATCGACAGCGTGCAGACCGACAAGGTGGCGGCCTGGTACAACGGCAAGCGCGGCATCGTGCTGGCGATACAGCGCCAGCCCGGCACCAACACCATTGAAGTCGTCGATTCGGTGAGAAAGCTGCTGCCGACATTTCGCGAGCAGATTCCGCCGGCCGTCGACATCAACATCCTCTACGACCGCTCGCAGTCGATCCGCGAATCGGTGGAGGAAGTGCAGTTCAGCCTGCTGCTGGCGCTGGCGCTGGTGGTGATGGTGATTTTCCTGTTTCTGCGCAACTTCTCCGCCACGCTGATTCCCAGTCTCGCGCTGCCGATGTCCATCGTCGGCACGTTTGCCATCATGCATCTGTTCGGTTTCAGCCTCAACAATCTGTCGCTGATGGCGCTGACCTTGTGCGTGGGCTTCGTGGTGGACGACGCCATCGTGATGCTGGAGAACATTTCGCGCCATATGGAAATGGGCAAGAGCGCGATGCAGGCCACGCTCGACGGCTCGAAGGAAATCGCATTCACCATCCTGTCGATGACGCTGTCGCTGGCGGCGGTGTTCATCCCGGTGCTATTCATGAGCGGCATGCTGGGCCGCCTGCTCAACGAATTCGCGATTACCATCATGGCGGCCGTGCTGGTGTCGGGCTTCGTGTCGCTGACGTTGACGCCCATGCTGTGCGCGCGCTGGCTGAAGCCTCACCATGAAGTGCGCCACGGCCGGCTCTACAACATGCTCGAACGCATGTTCGACGCGTGGAAAAACGCCTATGACGTCACGCTCAGGTGGGTGCTGCGCCACGGTCGCTTCACCATGGTGATGTTCGTTGCGATCTTCGTGGTCACCGGCGTGATGTTTGCGCGCATGCCCAAGGATTTTCTGCCGAGCGAAGACTCCGGCCAGTTGTTTGCGTTCACCGAAGCCGCGCAGGACGTATCGTTCGAGGAAATGTCCAGGCTGCAGCAGCAGGCGGCGGCGATCGTGCGCGCCGATCCGGCAGTGCAGTCGGCGATGGCATTTATCGGACAGGGCGGCGGCGGCGCCTCCTCGCTCAATGTGGGCAGGATATTCATCGTGTTGAAGCCGCGTTCGCAGCGCGCCACACCGGATGAAATCATCCAGAAGCTGCGGCCCAAGCTCGCGACCATACCGGGGCTCAAGGTTTTTCTGCAGAACATTCCGACCATCCGCATCGGCGGCCAGCTCACCAAGACCCAGTACCAGTTCACGCTGCAGGATGCCGATACCGAAGAATTGTTCCAGTGGGTGCCCGTGATCCAGGAAAAGCTCTCGAAGCTGCCTGGCTTCCAGGATGTCACCAGCGACCTGCAGATTTCCAATCCGCAGGTGATGATCGATATCGACCGCAACAAGGCCTCCGCGCTCGGCGTGACCGCGCAGCAGATCGAAAACACGCTTTACAACGCGTTCGGACAACGCCAGGTTTCAACCATCTACACACCGAGCAATCAGTTCTGGGTGATACTGGAACTCGATCCGAAATTCCAGAATGATCCTTCGGCGCTGTCGCTGATTTACGTGCGCTCGAGCAGCGGCACGCTGGTGCCGCTGAATTCCGTCGCCAAACTCTCGCGCGCCCTGGGACCGCTCAGCATCAGCCACCTCGGGCAACTGCCGGCGGTGACCATTTCCTTCAATCTGGCGCCCGGCATCGCCCTGGGCGATGCCATCAATCAGGTCAATGCCGCCATGCTGGAACTCAAGGCGCCATCAACGCTGATCGGCAGCTACCAGGGCGCGGCGCAGGTGTTTCAGTCTTCGCTCGCCGGCATGGGCATGCTGCTGGTGATGTCGATCTTCGTGATCTACCTGGTGCTGGGCATCCTCTACGAAAGCTACATCCACCCGATCACCATACTGTCCGGACTGCCGACGGCGGGCATGGGCGCGCTGGCGACGCTGATGCTGTTCGGCATGCCGCTCAACATGTATGCCTACGTCGGCATCATCATGCTGGTGGGCATCGTCAAGAAGAACGCGATCATGATGATCGACTTCGCCATCGACGCGCAGCGCGCGGGCGACAAAACGCCTTACGAGGCGATGTACGAAGCGTGCATGGTGCGCTTCCGGCCGATCATGATGACCACCATGGCAGCGCTGATGGGCACGCTGCCGATTGCACTCGGCTGGGGCGCCGGTGCGGAAGCGCGCCGGCCGCTGGGTCTGGCTGTGGTCGGCGGGCTGCTGCTGTCGCAACTGCTGACGCTATACATCACGCCGGTGATTTATCTGTATCTGGAAGAATGGCGCAAGCGCATGGACGCGCGCCGCGCGCGGAGCGCCGCCGAGCGCTATGAAAAGGTGGCGCGTGCAGCAAACACTCCACGTCAGTAGTTGCTACTCGCCTAAAAAAACATAAGCATTTATTTTTATTCACTTTTTTATAGTTTCCACGCTGCAACGCCGCAGCCGACATAGATCTCCGGCATCGCGCTGTAGTGAATCAGGTCGAAGCCGCGCGCGTCAGCGGCGCCGTGTGCGGCGAGCCAATTTCGCACTTCAGCCGTGCCATTTCCCGCGGCCGCCATCCGCTGATCGAGAAATGCAAACAGCGCAACGCGATCACTGGAGGCGAAATGCTGCACGCACTCGCGATCAAACGCTTCGTCGATAGCGCCCATCGTCGCCTCGCCGATGCTGTGACTCAATCCGCCGGTGGCGAGTATCGCCACACGCGCGTTGCCCGCAAAACTTTTTATTGCGTCACGCAGAACGGTTCCCCATTCAAAGCACCTACGCACACCCGGAAACGGCGGCTCCACGGTATTGAGCACTATCGGCACTATCGCGGGCAGTGGCGCCACACCCGCTTTCATTAGCGGAATACAAAAACCATGATCGAGCGCGAGCTTGTACGACACCGAGGGCTCGAAGCCTCGCGCAAATGCATGCTCGACGATGTGCTGCGCGAGCGGTGAGTGCCCGGTCATTTGCTTGTGCGGAAATGTACTCAACCACGGCTCAGGCGGGCCGTTGTGCATATCACCTACGCCCACGCAAATCGCGGGCAGGTTGTCGATAAAAAAATTCACCCAGTGATCGGGGGAGATCACAATCAACACGTCGGCCCGCGCCGCGTTGATGCGCCGGCCCAGCTCGGCGAATGCGGTGGTCAGCGTGTTTTTAGTGGCGGCTGGCAGCACATCCCAATTGCGCACAATCAACGGCCCGTGACTGGCCGCGTAGATGCCGACCAGTTCAGCCATGATTAGCCTCACCTGCCGGCTTCGTTCCACTGGCACGGATTCGGCGCAGAAACTCTTCTTCAGGCATACCGCTCACCAGAAAATAAAATCGCAGCAAATACGGATTCACCAGCGGCGCCAGCGTTGCCACATCGTTGGTGTCCAAGGCCGCGCGAACCTCGGGCTTGAGCGGATAGCGCGCGAGCACCGTCTCGGGTCCCGCGCGGTATTCTGCCGCCGCCGCCGGCGTCTGCAGATCGAAAAAGAGTTTGCTCAACCAGTAATCGCGCATAAATTCAGTGAACGTGTGAATAAGTGAACGAGTGAACGGGTAACACCTGAACTCGTCATTCGGCGGTGATCCCGGCCGCACGAATCAACGTGCTCCACTTCCTGATTTCGGATTTCACGAACGCGTCGGTTTCCGCCGCGCTCATGCGCAGCACGCGTCCGCCGCCGCCCTCGAAGCGCTTCGCCACATCGGGCGCCTGTATCGCCTTGGCCATTTCGGATTGCAGGCGCTTCAGCACCGCGGGCGGTGTGCCGCTGCGCGCGAAGATGCCAAACCACGCTTCCATGTCCATCTGCGCGACACCGGTTTCATTTACCGTCGGCACGCCCGGCATGCCGGCAAAGCGCTGCGTGCTCGATACCGCGAAGGGTTTCACGCGGCCGTCATCGACGTACGGTTTCGCCGTGCCTGCGTTGTCAAAAAACAAATCCACTCTGCCGCTCTGCAAGTCCAGATGTGCCGCCTGTGCGCCGCGATACGGTACATGCACCATCTTCACGCCGGTGATATGAGCCAGCGCGGCGGCCGCAATGTGCTGGCCGGTACCCACGCCGCCCGACGCATAGGTGAGCTTGCCGGGATTGGCGCGCGCGAAGTCGATCAGTTCGCGCAGGTTCTGCTGCGGCAGATCCTTGCGCGACACCAGCGAATAGCTGTAGCTTGCCACCATGCCCACCGGAACGAAATCCGCAAGCGGATCGTACGGCAGTTTCTTGTAAAGCCCGACATTGGCCGCGATGTTGCTCAGGCCGCCGACCAGCAATGTGTAGCCATCTGGCGTGGACTTGGCAGCAACCTCGGTGCCCACCAGCGTGCCGGCGCCGGTGCGATTCTCGACCACCACCTGCTGATTGAGTTGTTCGCCGAGCTTTTGCGACACCACGCGCGCGATCAGGTCAAAACCGCCGCCGGGCGGGTTGGGCGCGATGATGCGCACGGGACGGTAAGGGTAGTCCTGCGCACGTGCGGGCGCCGGCGCTACGGCCATGGCGACGGCGAGCGCGTAACCCGGGATACCAAATATTCTATTCATGTTCTCCTCCCGCTTCGTTTCCCAAGCTTAACGCGGCCTTGGATTTTGCGCGAGCATTGACTACCATGTACGCTTACCCTCTCGCGCCATCGTTAAAAGGATAGTCATGAGCACCCCGCATCCGGTCGCCGCCGAACTGCCGCCTCACGGCTATGTGATCACCAAACCGGTGCCGGGTTCGGACATTCCCGCCGATTACACGTTCGTGCTCACGCGAGACGAAATCTACGTGCCCATCGCGGTGCGCAAGCCCGATGTACGCAAACACGGCGATGGCCCGTTTCCGGCAATTCTCATGGGGCGCGGCAACGGCCGCGGCGGCCTGCCACTGGTCGAACAGAAAGTGGCGCTCTACAGCGCGATGCAGGACCGGATGATCGCGCGCAGCTATGTCGTGGCCTATGTCAATTATCGCAACGAAATTCCGTATCACTACGAAACCCGCGATGTGGCGCGCAACGTGGCAGACGATATCAGCGGCGAAGGCCGCACATTGAAATCGGCACCCAGCGTCGATTCCGACGATCTGCAATCCGCGATCAAGTACGTGCGGTCTCTGCCCTATGTAAAATCCGACAAGGTGGGTGCAGTGGGCGTGAGCCACGGCGGCGAAACCATTTTAAAGGCCGCCGCCGAAATGGATTTCACCTGCGGCGTGGTGATCGAGGGTGCATCGCATGAATTTCTCACCGTGAACACCGGCGCCACTGCGCCGCGCGCCGGCAGTGAAATCCAGTACAACGATATCGAGGTCGCGCGCCGGAACGCGAACAAGGCGCGCGCGATGGAGCGCATCCGCCGCATCCACACGTCGATGCTGCACATCGGCCGCGATCATGATCATCTGCAGGGCATATTCAAGCTCGCGCACGAATGGATGCTGGAAGCCGGCAAGGATTCCACCTGGGCGAGCTTCGATCACCCTGCCCACGGTTACCCGTTTATCGAGCGCGGCGCGGATGGTTCGTATCAGCCCAATACGCAGCAGCAGGCGGCATTTGATTTGTTCATGGATTATTTTGACCGGCGGTTGAAGTAATATCGTGTAAATCGCCTTTATCGGTTTAAGCGTGTTTTGACGAATTTATTAATTTCATTGGGAGGTTGCACATGACTGCGATCCGCATCCTGATAGCCGCACTGCTGTGGTTGGTGACCACCGCCGTACTCGCGCAGGCACCCGCGCACCCGCCCATCGTCAAGGAAGGCAAGACGGTGCAGATTTCGCCGAATGTTTACCTGATCCCCGACGAGAAAGTCGGCATGGTGCCCAACGTCGGCATCATCGTCGGCAGCCGCGCAACGATGGTGTTTGATCCGGGCATGGGCCTGCGCAGCGGGCAGGCCGTGCTGCGCGAAGTGGAGAAAGTCAGCAAGGGCAAGGACATCTACATCGTCAACTCGCATTTTCATCCGGAACATACCACTGGCGACATGGCGTTTCCGCCAAGTGCAAAAGTCATCCGCGCCGTCGCGCAGCAGCAGGACGTCGAGGAAATGGGGCTGAAGTGGGTCGCCCTGTTCGCGAGCCGCTCGCCGATGCTGACCGATATCCTGCAAGGCGCAACTTTTCGTACACCGGCGGAAACGTTCGAGAAGGAGAAAATCGTCGATCTCGGTGGTGTGCGCGTGAAAATCCTGCGCCTCGGCCCCGGACACACGCGCGGCGACACCGCAGTATTCGTCGAAGGCGACGGCGTGCTGTTCTCAGGCGACCTTGCAATGAAACAACTATTCCCCGCGTTCGCCACGCCACAATCACGCGTAGGCAGTTGGATCACCAGTCTCGACACGCTCGAAGCACTGAAGCCGCTGAAAGTCATCGGCGCGCACTACGACATGGGTGACGCAGCCATGATCAGCGCCTATCGCAGCTACCTCATCGCGCTGCGCGACCGCGTTGCGGAAATGAAAAAGCAGGGCAAGTCATCGGATGAAACCGCCGAAACGCTGCGCAACGAATTCCGCGCGAAGTATCCGGATTGGGATCAGCCGCTGCGCATCCATACGGCGGCGACGGCGATATATCGAGAGCTGCCGTAATGTGCGCTTGTAAGCTGGATTTACCCACTGTCATGTATTCATGAAACCCACACTGCTCATTTCAAAAAAAGTCATCGCCGAGTACGGCCCGCGTCTGAATGACATCCTCGCGAACGCACCGCGGCAAATTGAACTACTCCCCTACGCGCCCGATCTGCAACTCACGCCCGCTGCTATCGACAACATCGAAGCCGCTTACTATTCGCGCGACATCTGGGAAGGCACCGAGAAGAGCGCGCTGAGTCCGGCCGCGCAGGCGTTCTGGAGCATCCTCGACCGCACGCACAACATGAAATGGGTCGCCGTGTATTCGGCGGGCACGGATCAGAAGCGTTATCAGGACGCGATGAAGCGCGGCATGCGGCTTACTACCGGCGCCGGCGCACAGGCGGATGCGGTAGGCCTCGCGGCGGCGGCGGGCGTGCTCGCACTCGCGCGCGGCATTCCATACTGGCTATCCGCGCAACGGCGGCGCGAGTGGTCGCCGCTGCGCGGCAAGGATGTACCGCCCGATATTCCCGGCCAGATCGCGGCGATCGTCGGCATCGGTTATATTGGCAAAGTCATCGCGCGCGTGCTGCACGCGACGGGTATGAAAACCATCGGCATCCGGCGCAATGTTGCGCCTGCCGAACATTTTGACCAGGTGCTGCCGCCATCTGCGCTCGACAGCCTGCTGCCCACCTGTGACTGGCTGGTAATCGCGTGCCCGCTGACGCCCGACACACGCAACCTGATCGACACGCGCCGCCTCGCGTTAATGAAACCCGGCGCAGGCATCGCCAACATCGCGCGCGGCGAAATCATCGATGAAAACGCGCTCGCCGATGCGCTCAAAGCCAAACGCCTGCGCCACGCCTATCTCGATGTGTTCAACACCGAACCGCTGCCGCCAGAATCGCCGTTATGGGATTTATCCAATGTGCTGATCTCGCCGCACAACGCAGGCGCGTCCACCGGCACCTACGCACGCGGCGTGGAGATTTTTCTGCGAAACCTGGAAAATTACCTGAACGCAAAGGCGCTGGAAAATGAAGCGTCGGTCGAGTAACTGGCGTACACAAGGGAAACAATGCGCACCAAATTTCTCGCCGCAGCAACTGTCGGGACAATTATTCTGTTGTTGCATGGCTACACGGCGAAGGCCGCCGAAGTAAAGGTCATGGCTGGAGGTCCACTGACAGCGGTGTTCAAGGAACTGGGGCCGCAATTCGAAAGTGATACCGGGCACAAGATCGTCGCTAAGTTCGGTGGAACCGCGGCGGTAAAGCGAGAGATCGACGCCGGAGAATCTTTCGACTTGGTCATTACAAACGCATCCGCAGTCGACGACTGGATCAAACAGGGCAAGATCGTTGCCGCCACCCGCATGACTATAGCCTATGCCGGGCTGGGTGTTGGCGTGCGCGCAGGCACACCCAAGCCCGATGTCAGTTCAATCGACGCATCCAGGCGTACACTGCTGAGCGCGACATCCGTCGGCCATGGCGCGGAGAGCGCAAGCGCCACTTCTTTCAAGAACTTGCTTGAGCGCCTCGGAATTACGGAGCAAATGAAGCCAAAACTCAGGCCGATGGGCCTTGGTGGCACTTATAAGAGTGTGGCTGCCGGTGAAATAGAAATCGTAGTCGCAGTCGTCCCGGGAATCGTGGCAGCCCCCGGGGTGGACTTGGCGGGATCGTTTCCGCCGGAACTGCAGACTTATATCAGTTTCGCTGCGGGCTTGAGCACTGGCGTTAAGGCGCCAGAAGCAGCGCAATCTTTCATAAAGTTTCTTGCGTCTCCGGCAGTTGTTGCGGTGATCAAGGCGAAAGGCATGGAGTCTGGCACTCCAAAATAAGCAAATGTAAGCTGCTATTTTGCTGTCGGCTTAGCCAACTCCAAATCCGTCAGCAGCGCCTTCAACTGCGCATACAGTGCATCCAGCCCCTGCGCCAGTTCCCTGCCGGCCATGAACTCATCGCTCTGGTGATTCGTTTCCAGATCGCGTTTCCATTCCGGTGTCTCGGTGGTTTTTTTAAGCGCGTCCTGCCAGTACGCGAGTTGCGCGGGAGTGAGTCCCGGCGCCATGGTGATCATGCGCCACACCGACACCACCGCGTCCGTGCCCTGCTCGCGCCACGTGGGCACATTGGCAAACTGACCGCTCATGCGCTTGGGCGAAGTCACCGCGATCAGCCGCACCTGTCCCGCCTTCGCCGGATTCACCCACAGCCCCACCGACGCCGGCACCACCTGCACATGATTGCCGAGCAGCGCGGCGATGGCGTTGGCGCCTGACTGAAACACCACGGTTTTCGCTTTGGCCGGCGGCACGCCCTCCACTTTCAGCGCCAGCGCAATCGCCTGATGGTTGGCGTTGCCCAGGCTGTTGGCGACGCCAAAGGTGATGGCATTGACATCCTTTTTCAGCGCATCGAGCAGCGCGCGGCCGCTGGCGAACGGCGATTCCGGTTTCACCGCGATGCCCACGTATTCGGCCGCCATCATCGCCACCGGTGTGATGTCCTTGTAACCGACGCCGCGTCCCATGATCGAATTCACCACCGCGCCCGCGCCTGACAGCACCAGCGCGTGCGCATCACCGGGTTTTTGCTGGATGTACGAGTACGCCACCGCGCCGCCGCCGCCCGGCTTGTTCACCACCACCGACGGCACCTGTACGATTTTGTGGTCCTGCCATATTTTCTGGATGGTGCGCGCGGCAATGTCGGGGCCGCAGCCGGGCTGGCAGGTGACGATGATTTCGACCGGCCGCTCGGGCTTCCACGCTAGCTGCGCCTGCGCGCCAGCACACGCGAACATCGCGCACGCGGCGCATGCGGTGTTCACAACAACCGTTTGAATGGACCTCATCGATTCACCTTTCCCATGTTCTCCCCGGCTTCCCTTCAACACATTCCATGTTTATAGTGCCACAATAGCTGCCACGGATGACTCAACGTTCACGCATTTCGACTTATTCATTTACTCTAAAATAAATAAATGAAAACAAATACTTATGTATTACTCTGCACGGCGGCAATCGGCGCGCTCGCCACTCACGCCGGCGCCCAGCCATTCCCCGCGCGCAACGTGCAAATGATCGTGCCGTACACAGCAGGCGGTTCGATCGACATCATGTCGCGCACGGTTGCGGTCAAACTCACCGAAATCTGGGGCCGCAATGTTGTCGTCGACAATCGGCCCGGCGCGTCCGGCATGATCGGCACCGAACAAGTGACCAAAGCCGATCCCGACGGCCATGTGCTGCTCGGCCATACGTCCTCGTACCCCGGCACTGCCGCGGTGCGCGCGAAGCTTCCGTTCGATCCGGCGCGCGCAATTATTCCGGTCGGCGGCATCGGCCGTTCGGCGCTGATCATGGTGGTGCATCCTTCGGTGCCGGTAAAAACCATACGCGAATTTGTCGAACTGGCAAAGAAAAATCCCGGCAAAATGACCTACGGCTCTTCGGGCATCGGCGGCAACAATCACTTTGCGGGCGCGCTGCTGGACATGGCGGCCGGCATCAAGATGTTGCACGTGCCGTACAAAGGCATTTCGCTGGCGATGACCGCGGTGGCATCGGGCGAAGTGGAAGTGGTGATTGCGAGCGCGGCCGCGGTCAATCCACAACTGCGCGCGGGACGCGTACGCGCGCTCGGCATGAGCGGCACCAAGCCCTCGCCGCTGATGCCGGGCCTGCCGTCCATCGCGGAATCAGGTGTGCCCGGATACAACTACGAGTTGTGGTGGGGCATCTTCGCGCCCGCGGGCATGCCTGCAGAGCGACTCGCCTTTATCAATCAGTCGATCAACAAGGCGCTGGTCAGCCCCGAGCTGAAAAAATTCCTCGACAACGAAAGCGCCGAAGCATGGATCGCCACACCGCAGCAACTCGCCAATCTGCTGCCCTCGGAGATCGAGCGTTATCGCAAGATCGCGGTGGCAGCCAACATACCGCCACAATAAGCAGTGGGAATGACAGCAGCGCCTTATTCCGCTTTCACGCCGGCGTCGGCAATCACCTTGCTCCAGCGTTTTATTTCGGCATTGAGGTAATCGCGCAGCACCTCGGGCGGCCCGATCATCGGCACCATGCCCATCGCCAGAAAACGGCCACGTACCTCGGGCTTTTGCAGGATGCGGTTGATGTCGCCGTTGATTTTCCGAATGATGGTTTGCGGCGTGCGCGCCGGCGCAAAAAACGGATACCAACTGGTGCCATCAAAACCCGGCACGCCAGACTCCGCCACCGAGGGCAGATCGGGCGCGAGTTCCACGCGCCTGGCGCTGCTGACCGCCAGCACGCGCGCCCGGCCTGCCTTGGCGTGCGGCAGCATGGTTGATATCGGGCTGAACAGCACCTGTATTTCGCCGGAGAGCAGCCCCGTGGTCGAAGGCGCGCCGCCTTTGTACGGCACATGCACCATATCGGTTTTGGTCAACGACTTCATGAGTTCGGTCATCAGGTGCGCAGGCGACCCGACACCGACCGAGCCATAGCTCAGCTTGCCCGGCTGCGCGCGTGCAAGGTTGATAAGTTCCTGCACCGAGCCGGCCTTGATGCCGGGATGCACGGTGAGCACGTAGGGCGATTGCACCGCCAGCGCAATCGGTGCGAGATCCTTCACCACGTTGTAGGTGAGCTTGCGGTAGAGCGCGGGCGCAGTAGCCACCGAGCCGTTGTTGACGAGCAGGGTGTAGCCGTCGGGCACGGCGTGCGCGACGATCTCCATGCCGATGGTGGTGCCCGCGCCGGGCCGGTTGTCGATAATCACCGGCTGTCCCCACAGCTCGCTGAGTTGCTGCGTGATCGCGCGGCCCACGACATCCACGCCGCCGCCCGCAGTGAACGGATTCACCACGCGCACCGGCTTGGCAGGCCAGGTATCCGCGGCATGCGCCGTCGCGCCGCTGCACACCAGGACCAGCATTGCAAACGGGGATATCCGGCAACGCATCGCCATGCTCATTCGCTATCCTTCATCAAGTATTTTTTTAATCCAGAAAATTCATTGCTTCAACAGCGACTTGATCAACTCAACCACCTGCGGAATCGCCACCAGCGCGCGCCCCTCCACCTGCTCCAGCGATAGCCCACCCAGCGGGTGCGGAATCATCACCAGCGGCAGATCGGGCGCGCCGAATACCCGCGCCTGATTTTTTCCGAGCGCGCGAAACGGCTCCGAACAAATCACCGCCGTGGTCAAACCGCGCTTCGCCAACTGCGTCATGTCGTGGACACTCCACGACGTGCACGCTCCTCAGTCGGCCATCGCGCTGATCACCAGATCAGCGTCCTGCGCCAGTTTGTCGAGCGTTTCCGCCGGCGCGGGAAACGCCACGTGCGGTTTGCGCGTAAACGCCACCGACGCCACCGGCACCTGCGCGCGCACGCCTTCGACGATCATCTTCAGCAGGTGATCGGCATTGCCTTTGCTGTTGTCGAGCACGCCGAGGCGTATGCCTTTTTCGCCGATGCGGCGCTGCGTGACCTGTTCACCCTTCGCCTGCGCCAGCGCGGGCGCGGGTGCGGGTGCGTACGGTATGACAAGCCTGATGGTTTGATTCATGATGTCCTTTTTTGCATGTGCAGTAGCGCAGCCGGGATTTTGACACGCTTACGGTGCTTCATTGATCCCCATTTCCTTCAGCACTTTGGTCCATCGCGCCAGTTCATTGCGCACGTACTCCGCCAGCGCGGCCGGCGTGGATTGCGTCAGTTCCACACCCTGCGCGTTGAACTGCTCGCGAAATTCCGGCGTGCCCAGCGCGCGCACGAGGGTTTCGTTCAGCTTGCGCAGCACCGGCTGCGACACCCCGGCGGGCGCGAACACGCCGTACCACTGCACCACTTCATAGCCGGGGAGGTTCTGTTCAGCGAAGGTCGGCACGTCGGGAATCGCCTGCATGCGTTTTGCCGTGGTGACGCCCAGCGCGCGCAGGCGGCCGCCGCGGATGTGCGGCTGCGCGGTGGACACCGCACCGAACGACGCCTGCACATGGCCGCCCATGATGGCGACGATGGATTCGCCGCCGCCCTTGTACGGGATGTGCGTCATGTTGATGCCCGCCTGGCGCTTGAGCAACTCACCGGCGATGTGCGGCGCACCGCCGTAGCCGGTGGAGCCGTAACTCAGAGATTCTTTTTTCGCGATCTGGATCAGCTCCGGCAACGAGCGCATGCTTGATGCCGCCGGCACGGTGAGAATCACCGGCGTGACGGCGACATTGGTGACTGCCGTGTAGTCGCGTACTGGGTCGTACGGCAGATTCGGACGCAGCGCCGGACTGATCGAAAACCCGGTCGAGGAACCCATCAACAAGGTGTGACCATCAGGCGCAGCCTTGGCCACGATCTGCATGCTGATAAGCCCGCCGCCGCCGGAACGGTTGTCGACGATCACTTGCTGGCCCCAGGCATCGGTGAGTTTCTGCGCGAGCGCGCGCGCCAGCAGATCAGCAACACCACCCGGCACGAAGCCCACGATCAACCGAATCGGGCGATTCGGGTAATCTTGTGCTGAGCTTGTCGAAGCGGCCTGCGCCCAGCCGCAGACCGGCGCCGCGGCCAACGCCAGCAGCACCGCTGTGCATCTGCCCGCTGCACGCATCAGCGCGCCAGCGGATCAGGCCGCAACTGAAAGCGCACCACTTTCGGCCGGTTCGCCGTGCCGCCTTCGAGATGAAACATCGTGCGCGTACCGTGCGTGGTCCACAGTGCCTTGCCTTTCCAGCCCGCTTTCGCGTCATCCACGCGGCCCTCCACCCACTTGGTGAAATAACCGTTCGGATAAGGCACGCGCAGATTTATCCACTTGCCGTTGACCAGCGCCAGCAGCGAATCATTGAGATTGCCGGTGGCAATCGGCACGTTGCGGCCCAGGCCAAAGATGTCGAACTGATCGACCCAGGTGTAATAGCTGGCTTCGGCGCTGCCGGGTTCCGTCACATCCTTGAACTGCGGACCGGGCAAAGGATAGAGCGTCCAGCCCTCAGGGCAGTGTTGGCCGGTCGCGGCTTTGGGGCCATTCAGCGGACCTTTGCATTTGCGACGATCGAAGCTGGCGAGATGGCCGCTCGACAACGAGGCCCAGAACACGCCGTTGCGGTCGATGTCGCCGCCGCGCGGGCCGTAGCCGGGAAGCGGCGGTTCGTAGATTTCCGTGATCGCGGTGTGCGTCGGATCTGCACCAGGCACTACACGAACTGCATAGCCGGGAAACGGCGCCAGCGACGTGCCCCACACCGAGCCGTCGACCGGGTTGATGCCCACCGAATAAAGACCGATGTGGACGCGCTTGTCTTTGGCAGCGTCGAGCGGCTGGTTGGGCTCGACATACTCGTCGCGCTTGCCGTTGCCATTGGTATCGATGATGAACGGCGTCCAGCCCTGCGCGCGCTGCTCATCACCGGTTTTTTCGAACACCGCGCGATCCAGCCAGCCGAGCACGCCGTTGCCGCTGCCGCCCGAACTGGTCCACAGCGTGTGGTTGGCATCTTCGGCGAAGATCAGGTGGTGGGTCGGAAAGCAGGTGCTGATCAGCGTGAACTTGCCGCTTGCGGGATCGAACATCGATAGATGCCGCGTCGCGCGTTCCATCGGGAACACTTTCGCAGAAGGATGATTCGATCCTTTTTTGCAGAAATCCGGATTCGCAACGGGACGGATGCGCGCGGTGAACCAGACGCGGCCTTTTTCATCCATCATCGGGTTGTGATTGCTGGTCTGGGCATCCCAGATAGGCGTATCGCCCCAGTACGGCGATGGCCCCAGCGGATCGGTCTTGTGCGACGGCGTATTGGGATCGCGTACCGGATGCAGGACTTCCGTCGCGGAATTGCGCACCGGGTCCAGTATAGGCACCCAGTCCGTGCTGTTCTCGGCCGAACCGTAGAACTTGCCGTTTGCGTTGACGGTCGGTTTGCGCCGGTCGGTGCCGATCAGGTCGTGCAAATACGCGGTCGGGCGCGTCCAGTCCCACTGGGTCACTACGACATTGCGCTCTATACCTTGCGGCCGCTGCGGTTTGTCGAAAGGCAATTCGCCGGCGGCGATGCGGTCGGTCCAGTCGGCAAACAAGGTCAATGATTTTTCGGCGCCGATGCGGCCAACGGTATTCAGCATATTGGTCACCGCCTGCCCCGAGGCAATGCGCCGCGCCCACGCATCGAAGGAATTCATGTGCGTGAAATCCTTGGGCATGACGCGCGTGCCGTGCGTGCCCATCGCGTGACATGAGATGCAGCCGTTGGTCTTTACCGTGTTCAGCCACTCGTACTGGCTCTTGACGCCCTCGGCAATGCCGTTGCCCTTGGCACCGGTGCCGGGGAAATCGCTCTTCGGTGGAATCTTCAGCATCGCATACCAGTAGATCGCCGGGTAGTACTGCGCGGCGGCGGCGGCATTGGGCGCGACCACCGCTTTCAGGTCGAGTATTTTGCCGGGTGCGGTGGTTACCTTCGGCGAATCAACCAGCCCGTAGCCGCGCACCCACACACTGTAATTCGCCTTCGGCAGATCGGGTATCACGTAGCGGCCACGATCGTCAGTCACCACGATCTTGGCGAACTTGGTCGGCAGTTCGGTGGTTTCAGCAATCACCCACACACCGGCTTCGGGCCCGGCAGCGCTGGTGACCACGCCGCCGAGATCGTTGTCGCCAACGCGTATCGCGGGCGCCGACGGGTGCGTGAGTTGCGCCGCGGCAGTAGAGAGCATCATCGCGACACTTGCCATTGCAACCGCAACACGCTGCAAGCCATTTTTTCCGGTCATCATCGCCGCTCCCTGTTGAGAACCTGAGTGATTGCCCTAGGTGATTACCCTTCAGGATTCCATTATCTTCAATTCTCTCGGCTTCGCCAGCGAAAATTCATCTTACAATGCAGCGACGCGATTCAAGCACATGTGCCCATGGCATTTATTCTTATAAGTATTTGTTTTTATTATATAATATATAGATGTCTATTCACGCCAAACTTGCCTGCGCGGTGCTTGCGCTGATATTTTCCAACCTCGCTTCGGCGCAAGAGTATCCGAATCGTCCGGTGCGCTGGGTGCTCGGCTTCGCGCCCGGCGGCGCGCCGGATGCGGTAGCGCGCATTGTCACGCCGCAACTCACTGCGCAATTAGGGCAATCCGTGGTGCTCGACAATCGGCCCGGCGCGAACGGCATACTCGCCGCGGATATCGTCGCAAAATCCAGTCCCGACGGTTACACGGTGCTGATCACCTCGGCGGCATTTGCCATCAACCCGAGCATCGCGCGCAAGCTGCCGTTCGACGCGATCAAGAGTTTCGAGCCGGTGACCAACGTTGCATCGTCCGAGGCATTGTTGCTGGCGATCAGCCCGTCGGTACCGGCGAACACGGTGCAGGAACTGATACAACTCGCAAAGCGCCCCGGCGCCAAGTTTGCCTACGGCTCGTCAGGCGTAGGCAACGTCACGCACCTTGCAGCGGCGCTGTTCGCGGCGCGCACGGGTACGTCGCTGACGCACGTGCCGTACAAAGGCGGAGGCCCGATGACGGTCGCGCTGATCAGCGGTGAAATACAGATCGCGATATCCAATCCCGGCACGCTGATCGGCCAGGTGCGCGCAGGCCGCGTCCGCGCCCTCGCCTACAACGCCGCCGCACGCTCGCCGCTGCTGCCCAATGTTCCCACCATGATCGAAGCCGGCGTGCAGGGCATGGAACTGGACCCAAGCTGGTACGGCGTATTCGCGCCGGCGAAAACGCCAGCCGCCATCGTCAACCGATTGCACAGTGAAATCCGCAACGCGCTCAAGGCACCCGCGATACGCGAGGGACTGGCGTCCATCAGCATGGAGCCGGTGGGCAACGCGCCTTCGGAGTTCAAGGAATTTGTGGAACGCGCAATCAAGCGTTACGCCGAACTGGTAAAGCTCGCGGGCATTGAGCAGGAATAGAACGGTCCGACTTATATCGGGATATCGGAAAGCAGCACTATCGCGGCGATGCAGGCCGCAGCGAAAACCAGCGCACCGATGAACTTGGCGACTCCGGACGAAACAACTATTTTCCCGTCCGCATCTTTCACGATACCGTACAACGGGAATGCAAGACGGTCGTCGTCCCTCTGGTTTCTCACGAAGCCGAGACTGAATATAGTCACCAGCAAGCAGCCTGTCCCGGTTAGGACAGCATCCAGCAGCCACTTGAAAGCATCACTCAGAAAATCAGGAATCATCGAGGCGCCTTCCCGTTACTTCGTTGATTCGTTGATGAATGCAGCGCCGGCTTTGACTACCTCGACCGTAACGGAACGGGCGATGATCAATGACACGAACAACGCCATGAGCAGACCGGCAAAAATGAGGCCGCAGAGGAAGCACGCCGCCAAGCCGATGAATGCAGGCAAAATAAACCCCGCGATGAATCCCGCGAACACCGCGCCGGCCATCTTGTGCACGAGCCTGGGGTCGGTGCAGGTCAGGACCAGCCTGGCGCCGCACGCCGCACAAGCGAATGGCCCCGAGGTGGTTTTATCAGCGAGTGGATGGGCGAATGATTCCCGCGCCGCTGCGCGGCCTTTACCCAACAGGCGCTGGTGCCAGCCGGAAATGACTTCGCCGCATTGCGGACAGGCTTTGGTCAGGTAGTCCATGGGTTCATCTTCAAGCGAAACCGGATTCAGAGTACACAGCGTTTGCCACGCTGGCTATTAGATCTCCGGGCAAGGCGGCGGCGCAAGTTTGGAAAAGCGCCCGGGAAACGTCACCTTGCAACTCCACACCACACGCTTGTCCTGCACGGCTGGCGTCCACTCCACGACAACGCCAAACAATACGCTGCCGGTATTGCGGCCGAGGATGTTACCGTCGTCGGACACTTTCCACTCGAGTTCCTGGCGAGGCGTGTTCATTTTGTTCGGCGCAACGGCAACGCCTTTTCCCGATCCAGCCAGGGTGCCGGTTCGCACCACGTGGCCGTTAATCGCGCTACGCGCGGAATCCGGGAGAGACAGCATGTTTTTGGCAATCAACTGAATGTGCTGTTCCTCCTGCCAGACGTTGTAGTAGCCCGGAGCGAAAATGATCACCATCAGCAGCAGCACAACAACGATCACCGTATTGCGAACGGAACCGCCTTGCCGCTTGCTGGATGCCCGATTTGAATTTTTCATCGCAGTCTCCCCGATTGCCCGGAACCCACCGTGGCACCCGGGACAGGTCTATTGACGCCCCGCGCAAGCTGGTTTCGCATGTTTCCCACGCCCTCAATCATGGCCCGGAATGAACAGCGGCCGGATCTTCCATTCCAGTCTGGCCGCCACACCTTTGGGCATGTCATGGTACAGAATGCGCCGCTCATTCGAGACAATTTCAAGGATGACATTTTCGTCCGCTGCGATGTCCGCGGTTTGCAGCCTTTGCACCTCGTCCTCGCTCACGGGAACCGCCACCCACGTTTGCGGGTCATCACCGTCCACCCAATCGATCCGCTCGCAGAACAGGCTTAGAAAATGCCGCCGACACTGAACACAGCGCAGAATGGACACTCCGAAGTGGGATTCGTCCACCAGCTCGGCGATGTGCTCGGCTTTGCGGATGGCTTCCCTCGCCGTGACAATATCATCGCCAACACAGATGCACGGATCGGATGTCATTGCGTGCCGCCTTTGTTTCGCCCCTTCCATTCCGGGTACGCGCCATGCGTTGGCGTGGCCAGACTGAGGAAAGGGAAAATCTATCCGGGTTATTTACGCGGCGCCGCTCAGTGCGCAATGCACTCGCATGCATCGCGCGCGAAGTCACGGGCCGATGGCGCAACGATTCGCCATCAGTTCTTGACCGGAGGACCGACGTCCGCAAGGTCCGTCGCGAAGCGCAGATCTATCTTTATCGTTTCATCAAACAGCTTGCCGTCATAGGACCAGCGGCCTTCTACGCGCTTTGCGGTATTGACTTTTACGTCACTCTTGCCGCGGTCCAGGTTGTAATTGCCCTTACTGAGATAAAACTCCTTGATGTTTCCTTCTTGATCGATATTCAGCGTCGCGAACGGCCTTTTTATTAGATGTTCGTAGCTTCCTTTTAGCGCGCCCCAGCTCCGCTCCTTCTTCAGCGCGGCAGTAATGGCCTTTTTATCCAGCGGCAACTCGCTCAAAAGCACCACCGTCACGCGTTCCGCCTTGTCGTACTTGTCTTCGGCACGAAAAGCATAGACGTCTTTGAATATGACGGTAAACGGTTTTCCCCTGTCCGCTCCAACGAAGGTGCCCGAACCGGAGTCAGCCGCTGGCGCGGGCGCGGCCTGCAATGCCAGAAAAGCAACCGCGAAAAACAAGCCGAACTTCCGTGTCCCGGAAAGATGAGTATTCATGGCTTTGCCCCCTCAAAAAGAACAGTGAGGACTCTTTCACCCTGATTGTCAACCTCGGGTAGATTTTGGCGATAAAGCGATAACAAAATCCACTCGCGCGGCGCCCGATTTTTTTACCCCAATGTGCCAGCTTGCGATGCAGCATCGCGCTCCGCCTTGGCACGAGCGACGCGCCTTCGCAGCCACCTCCCCACTGCGAATACCGCCGCCGAGAATCCCAAAGCGTACAGTAACGCCATGATCATAAAGTCAGGGGCTGTAACCTTGGAAAACACCGGCGTAACTCCCGAGTGTGTTGCCCGATAGCGGCTCACGCTGCCGTAGGTATCGTCGGCCCATGCGACTTCGATGAGTTGTTCCGATGCGCCGGACGAGAGTACTTTGTAAGTAACCACGGTGTATTTTCCTCCCTCGATACGCCCGGAGGGTTGCGTCATGATGAAGGCGCGCGCCGGCGCCGGCTTTTCAGCGCGTGCAAGGTTTGCGAGCTTTGAATATCCGAATGGCTCGCTTCCGACGCCGGGTTGCCAGACCACGGTAAACATCGAGTGCGGCTTATCGCCTTTTTCCATGTGACGTTCGTGGGACTTCGACACCAGAGGATAAGCGACGAACATACCCGTGGAGCAACTAATCGGCAAAAACCAGACCGCGCCCAAAATAATTGCCAAGACTTGAACGACTCGTGACAAGTTGCCTCCAGGCGAAAAATTCAGGCGGCGACAACGGCAACGCCGTTAACGTCGGCTGCCATGACGGGCGGGAACGACGGTCCCGGCACCCTGCGTGTGCCGGGATGACATCAGTCTTTCATCCTGTTGACGTTTCGGGACACCACTTTGCCGTCCGCAACAGCCACGTCGCACGAAAAATCCTCGGATAAAGGGCTGGGAAAGACAAATCTTTGCAAGTTTGCGTTGCTGCCCGATACCATGCGCGTGCCCGAGGCTTTTGCCCGCTCCGCCGAAGTCGTCGCAGCGGAGCCGATCTCCACGGCGTAGCAGAACTGAGCCGCCTCCGCGAACGTCTCCCGATTCAAGTAAGTAACGCAGACAAGGTAGACGACGAAGACCCCCGTCAAAACCGCAAGCGTTTTTAGAAAAAACATGCGCTTACCTCCCGGTTACCTGCAATGGCGCAACGAGTGCAGCTATTGCAGCTTACGCGGGAATGACAGCATTGGAACTGACTCACACAAACTATTTCTTCGCCAGCTCCAGTTCGACCAGAAACGCCTTGATCTCGGCGTAATCTTCTTCCATGTATTTTTTCAGGCGCGCAGCTCCCATGAATTCGGCGAGACCATTCAGCGTGACCATTTCGGCTTTCCAGTCGGGCGTTTCCACCAGCCGCAGGAAGGTGTTTTCCCAGTAAGCCACCTGCGCCGGCGTCATGCCTTTGGCGCCGAACACGCCGCGCCAGTTCGACACCACCGCATTCGCGCCCTGCTCGCGCCATGTCGGAATGCCCGCAAAAAAACCCGGCAGACGCTCGGCGGACGATACCGCGATCACGCGCACCACGCCGGTTTTCATATGCGGCACCCAACTGCCCACTGATACCGGCACGGCGTCGATGTGTCCGCCCAGCATCGCGGTAATCGCCAACGCGCCCGACTGAAATACCACGTTGCGCGTCTTGCGGATATCGACGCCCACAGCCTTCAGTGCGCCCGCGACGCCCTGATGGTTGGTGTTGCCAAGGCTGGTGGCGATGCCGAAGCTCACCGCTGACGGATCTTTTTTCAGGCGCTCGATCAGATCGCGGCCCGACTTGATCGGCGAATCCGCTTTCACTGCAATGCCGATGTACTCGCCGAACAGATTCGCCACCGGCGTCAACTCGGTATACGGCGCGACGCTGCGGCCCATCGCGTGCGTGGTCAGCACCGACTTGCCGGTGTGAAACAGGTAATGACCGTTGGCTTCGAATTGATTCAGATAGGTCTGCGCCACCGCGCCGCCGCCGCCAGTTCTGTTCTGAACCGTGATCGGAGGATCGACAAATTTGCTCGTCTGAAACACGCGATGCATCAGCCGCGCCATGCGGTCCGGGCCACAGCCCGGCGCGCAATTGACGATGATCTCGACCGGCTGTTCGGGTTTCCAGCCTTGTGCAGCAGCGGATGCCGGCAACACCATCGCCGCGACGGTTATTGCCATTGCCACGGCAGCGCAGCCGCGCAAGTTTGCATTGTGCTTCATCAACATCTCCTCGCCAGTACGATTTATGGGGTGCACTTTGTTATTCACGAAGAATACACGAACCGTCATACTAGCTGTATCGCGTTTCAAGTGGAAAGCGGATGGTTTCAACATGCTGGAACTCCTGGGTCTGATTGCCCTCCTATTGCTGGGCTGGCTGTGGTTCGACAGCCTCAAGGCGCGCGAAGCCGCCGTGCGTGCGGCGCGCGCTGCGTGCGAAGCGGAAGGGCTGCTGTTTCTGGACGATACGGTAGGCATTGCGAGCTTAAAGCTGGCGCGCGACAGCGAAGGGCGGCTCACGTTGCAACGCGCCTATGATTTTGAATACAGCGATACCGGCAATAACCGTATCCACGGCAGCGTGGTGATGCTCGGCCATCGCGTGATGCTGCTCAACGTGGGCTTGCGTGCGCTGCCCGGGGTGACAACATTGCATTGAGCGTATATCATAAGTACATGTTTTAAAATATATTTTTGTATGCGCTGCAAGCGAAAGCACAGCGTAAACCCCCGCGTAAATTGCGCCGCGATACACTGCGCACGATTGTTCGCCGCAGGATTCCGAACTAGCGCGTCATGAATTACTGGCCCGAAGATTTCGACCGTCGGCGCGATGGGGTTTACATACCCGCCATCGGCGTCACCATTGCGCTGTCGCTGCTGCTGCACGTGGCGGTGATCTGGCAATGGAAGTTTCAGTTGCGCGCGCCATCGCCCGACAAGGATATCCCGCCGCCGTTGACGGTAAAACTCGAGCCGCTGCCGGGGCCGCCGCCCGCGCCTGCAGCGGCGTTTATTCCGCCGCCGTCGGTCGCCATCCCGCAGCCGCGCGCGGCGCCAGCAGCGCCTCCACCCGTTGCCGCGCGTCCACCGCCGGCGACGCCACCGCCCGTCATCGCGCTCAATCCACCGGTGCCCGCGGAACCTGCGATAGCGGTTCCGGCGCCTCCGCGTACAGCGCCGGTGCTGGATTTTGCATCATTCATCGAGGCGCAGCGCCGCGCGCGCGGCGAATCCGCTACCGCTGCACCATCGGTCACGCCGCCCGTCGAAGACGAGAACACGCGCGCCACACGCCTCGCGGTGGCAAACCTCGCAACGCAAAAAGCGCAGCCATTGGGTTACGATCCGAGCCGCAGCGGCGGCGTGTTTCAGATCAAGAGCAAGGGCGTGGACTACGCCGAGTTCATGTTTTACGGCTGGCACGCGGACGCCCGCCGCGACCTGGCGCAACTGGTCGAAGTACGCAAGGGCAGCAACAGCAACATCGAGCTCGCCGTGGTACGCAAAATGATCGAAATCATTCGCAGTTACGAACAGGCAGATTTCTCCTGGCGCTCCCATCGCCTGAACCGCAACGTCATGCTCTCCGCGCGGCCCCGCGACAGTGCGGGGCTGGAAGAATTCCTGATGCGTGAATTCTTCTACAACCCGCGCATTGCGCCCTGATTCAGAGGCCGCCGCTCAATCCGGCATCAACGCAAACGTCCACACCGAACCGCCGGTGGGAATGACGGCGCCAGCCGAGCGGCTGGGATTGCTGCCGCCGCGCCCGGACAGCACTGTCACGTATTGCACGCCCTTGTGCGTATAGGTGATCGGCGGTGCGTTGACGCTGGAGCCGGTCTTGAATTGCCACAACTGCTTGCCGTTGTCCTGATCCAGTGCAATGACTTCACCCGTGAGCTTGCCGGTGAACAGAAGTCCGCCGTCGGTGCCCAGCGTGCCAGCGGAGACTGCAAAATCACGCAACGGAATTTTCCACGCGGTTTTGCCCGTCAGCGGATTCATGGCGACGTGATAGCCGGTGATTTCAGGAATCTTGGAACTGGAATCGACGCCGATATAGCTCGCCCCCACCACCAGTTTCACATCCACGAATTTCATCACACGGTAGATCTCCCAGGAATTCAGATAGAGCATCCCGGTTCTCTGGTTGTACGCCGACAGTGACGCATTGGTGCCCAGCCGCGGGTTCAAATCAATGGTCTCGCCCTTGATCGCGCGATCGAGCAGATCCGTCAGTACCGGTTTGCCGGTTTTCAGATCGATGTACTTGGCCCAGTTCTGGTTGGTAAACGGGTGCGCAGCGATCACTTTACCGTTGGTGCGATCGAGCACATACACAAAGCCGTTCTTGTTGACGTTGATCAGCACTTTGCGCGGCTTGCCCTCGACCTGAATGTCGGCAACGATGTTTTCCGCCGTGGCATCGTAGTCAAAACTGTCGTTGGGCAGGAACTGGTAGTACCACACCATTTCGCCGGTCTTGGGCCGGATCGCGATCACGCTGGCCGCGAACAGACTGTCCATACCGCCGCGGTATTTCGGGTTGTACGGCTCGGCGTTACCGGTGCCGACAAAGACCAGATCGAGTTCAGGATCATAGGTAACTGGCTGCCAGGTGGCGCCGCCGCCGTATTTCCAGGCGTCGGGCAGCGTATCGTTCGGCCAGGTTTCGGAACCGGGTTCGCCCGGCGCGGGAATGGTCCAGCGGCGCCATAGCTGTTTGCCGGTTTCCGGATCGTAACCATCGATAAAACCGCGCGCAGTGCGGTCGCCGCCAGCCATGCCGGAAATCAGCACGCCGTTGGCGATCATGGGCTGGACGATGCCGCCGTAGCTTTCTTTCCACTCTCCAAACTTTGTCTTCCACAATTCCTTGCCGGTTTTCATGTCGAGTGCTGCGACATGCCCGTCAATGTTTTGGCGGAACAACTTGCCGTTGTAGATCGTCGCGTGGCCGCGCAGATACGCGCCGCCCGTGGTGACGCGCAGCGCCGCGCGGTCATAGTTAACCGGCGTGCGCCAGATTTGCCGGCCGGTGGCCACGTCAATAGCGAAGGTCCAGTTGCCATTCACCACGTACATCACGCCGTTATAGACCGTTGGCTGCGCCAGTTCGCCCATGTCGTTGGCGAGGCTGAAGTTCCAGATCGGCACCAGCCGTTTCACGTTCGACTTGTTGATTTGCGAAAGCCGGCTCCAGCTTTTGGCGTCGTAGCCCATGCCGTGGGACAAAACGTTTTCCGTGTTCTTGCCGTCATTCAGCAATTCCTGCGCGGTTTGGGCAAAACCTGTACTACTCAATCCACAGCATATGCTTAACAGCAATCCTGCCAGTAATTTTTTCATCGTCGCTCTCCCTTGAGTAAACCTGGTTTACTTTTCCCCAGCCAAAAAATACGCCCACAATGCCACGATTTCGTCGGGCTTCAGCACATCGCCCCATGGTGGCATGTTGTTCTTGCCGCTCGTCACCGATTGGATAAACCGCTGGCGATCGTTCTTCGGTATCGTTGCCAAATCGATCGCCCACTCCGGATTTTTCATGCGGTTGCCGTGACACGTCGCGCAGTGGATCGCATAAATTTCTGCGCCAGCCTTGATCTGCTGTGGCGCAACCGCCGTTTCACCGACGTTCTGCGCTGCCACGCTCGCACACCACAGGGCAAGACCCAGGTAAAAAAAGTTCTTCATTGGCGTCTCAATCCTGCATCACCGCAAACGTCCACACTGAGCCTCCGGCGGGCACCTTGTTTCTGGTGTAACGCGCCGCGGAACTGCCCCCCGCCCCGGACAGCACGGTAACGTATTGCACACCCTTGTGCGTATAGGTGATCGGCGGCGCGTTGACGCTCGAGCCCGTCTTGAACTGCCACAGTTGCTTGCCGTTATCGATGTCGAGCGCGATCATTTCGCCGGTCAGCTTGCCGGTGAACAACAAGCCACCGTCAGTCGCCAGCATGCCCGCCGAACTGGGCATATCCATCAGCGGCGTTTCCCAAACGACTTTGCCGGTCAGCGGCTCGATCGCCCGATGGTGACCGACCGGCTCGCCCTTGGGCGTCATCGCCGTCGATTCAATACCGGTCGACCCCGCGCCGAGCACAAACTTGAAATCCACGTATTTCATCACGCGCGCCAGATTCCAGGTATTCGCATAAACTAGATTGGTTTTCGGATTGAACGCGATCAACGTCGCATTGGTGCCGCGTGACGGAAAGACATCGACCGTTTCCCCTGCAATCGCGCGATCCAGCAAATTCGTCAGCACCGGGCGACCGGTTTTCATGTCGATGTGCGTCGCCCAGTTCACCTTGACGTACGGATTCGCCGCAATCAGCTTGCCGTTGGTGCGATCCACCACGTACAGAAACCCGCCCTTGTGCGCGCTGATCAGCACCTTCCGCATTTGGCCATCGACCCTGAGATCGGCCATCAACCATTCGGCATTCGCGTCGAAGTCGAAGCTGTCGTTGGGGATGGTCTGGTAGTGCCACACCACTTCACCCGTCTTGGGCCGCAGCGCCATGATGCACGTGGTACACAAGCTGTCCATGCCGTCGCGGTACTTGGGGTTGTACGGCTCCGCGTTGCCGGTGCCGATAAACAAGAGATCCAGTGCGGGATCATACGAGGCGGATTGCCACGTCGCACCGCCGCCATATTTCCACGCTTCGGGCTGGGTTGCATGCGGCCAGGTCTCCGAACCCGGTTCGCCCGGCGCCGGAATGGTGTACGTGCGCCACAGCCGCTTGCCGGTATGCGGATCATAGCCCTCGATAAATCCACGCGTGGTGCTGTCGCCGCCGCCCATGCCGGACACCAGCACGCCGTTGAATATATTGGGCGCGACGACACCCTTGTAACCTTCCTTGAAATCCGCGTATTTCTGCCGCCAGATTTCCTTGCCTGTTTTCATGTCGAGCGCGATGACATGCGCGTCGAGCGTCTGGCGAAAAAGTTTGCCTTCGTAAATCGTTGCTGCGCCGCGCATGATCGCGCCGGCGCTCGCCACGCGTAGAGCGCCTCTGTCAAAGTTCACCGGGGTGCGCCAGATTTGTTTGCCCGTGGCTACGTCGATCGCGAACGTCCAATCTCCGTTCACCACATACATCACGCCGTTGTAAACCGTGGGCTGCGACAGCTCGCCATAATTGTTGGCAAGACTGAAATGCCATACCGGCACCAGCCGCTTGACGTTGGATTTGTTGATCTGCCTGAGCGGGCTCCACATCTTCAGGTCGTAGCCCATGCCGAAGTTCAGCACGTTGTCCGCGTTCCTGTTGTTGAGCAGCTCTTCCGCGGTTTGCGCGGATGCAAACCCGCACACCGAACACAGCAGCAGTGCTGCAAATGGATTCTTCATGACCGCTCCCCTGATTGGACGTGAAACTTTATACCCGGCGCCCATGCAGCGCACGGATTTCTTAACTATTTGTTTTTATTGATAAATTCTTGCAGGGCGCGAACAAAGCCGTGCGGGTTGTCGAGCGTCACATGATGATCGCTGTTGGCCACTTCGCTGACCTCAACCTGCGGTGCGCGCGATTTGACCTCGGCAATGATGTCGGGACTGATGCGCGCACTACGGTCGCCCTTTATCAGCAACGATGGAATTTTTATCTTATTCCAGTACGGAAAACTGTCCATGCGTTCGCGTTTGGCATACACGTTGCGATCGAACTTGTAGCGCCAGCGGCCGTCACTGAACTGCCGTCCGCTGTTCGCGGCAAGATGGCCTATCACTTCGGGCGCGGCAACGCTGCCCGCGGGCCGCACCTTGTAATTCGCCAGGAACTCCTGCCGGTCGGCGTAGCTACGCCCTTCGCGATTGCCCACCGCATTCATATTGGCGATGCGCTCCGGCGGCATGCTGATGGTTGAATCAATCAGGATGAACGCCTTTGCCCGGCCGGGATACGTTCCGGCATACACGGTGGATACCACGCCGCCCATCGAATGCCCGACTAAAATAAAATTACGCAGCTCGAGTTTTTCAACCACTTCATTCAAGTCGGCGGCATAGCGTTGGTACGAATAATCCGGTACCGCTGATTTATCCCACTCGCTGTCGCCATGACCGCGCTGGTCGATGGCGCGCACATGGTAATCGGCGTTCAGTCCCGCCGCGATGAAATCAAACCAGTGCGCGTGCGCAGCGCCCCCGTGCACGCACAATATGGCCGGCTTTCCGGCGGTGCCGTAATCCTGCACATGAAGTTTGAGGCCGGCCACTTCGACGGTGTGATCGGTGTAGGAAGCGGGTTGCAGCGTGTTACCCGGTCTTGTGTGCAGTTGCGTGGACATGCCTGTTCTTTCGTGTGCTGTTCGTCAAGTTCAGTCAATGCGCGCGCCGGTTTCCTTCACCAGCTTCGCCCAGCGCGCGATTTCCTTTTTCATATAGTCGCCCAGATATTCGGGCGTGCTGCCGATCGGCTCAAACGCTTCCTGCGTCAAGCGCTGGCGCAGCTCATTGGTCTTCAGCGCAGCGGCAAATTCACGATTCAGGCGCGCAACAATCTCCGCAGACGTGCCTGCAGGCGCAAGGGCGGCGTACCAGACGGCCGAGTCGTAGCCGGGGACGGCTTCCGAAATCGCCGGCAAATCGGGCAGCACCGGCGAGCGTTTCGCGGTAGTCACGCCCAGCGCGCGCAGCCGGCCCGAGCGCAGAAAACCGCTGGTCGATGTGTACGTGAGATAACTCAGTTGCAGTTGGCCGGCGATCAGGTCAGTCAGTGCCGGCGCACCGCCCTTGTACGGAATGTGCTGCGTCTTAATGCGCGCCAGCGAGTTCAGCATCTCGCCGGCAAGATGCGAGCCACTGCCATTGCCCGCCGAGCCGTAGCGCAGTTCGTTGGGCGCCGCGCGCGCCAGCACTACCAGTTCTTTCACCGACTTCGCGGGCAGCGACGGGTGTGTCACCAGCAGATACGGCGCGATGCCAGCCAGCGTAACCGGCGTGTAATCACGCATCAGATCGTACGGCAGTTTCGGAAACAAACTGGGATTGACCGCCAACTGCGCCGTGATGGCGAATACCAGCGTGTAGCCGTCTGGGGCAGACCTGGCCACCGCTTCCATGCCGATGTTGCCGCCGGCACCGCCGCGATTTTCGACCACCACTTGCTGACCCATGCTCGCGGTCATCAATTGCGCCAGCGTGCGCGCGACAATGTCCGTGCCGCCGCCGGGCGGATAAGGCACCACGACACGGATGGGTTTAGCCGGGTATGTTTGCGCGTACGCCAAGTGGGTGGCAAGACAATAAAACACCGCCGCAGCCTGCATCAGAATACGAACATTTGCAGCCACAAAATTTCTCTCGCTTATAATGATTCGGAATTCTCCGACAAGGATCGCACCATGTCCATCACCGCGCAAACGATCAACAACGTTCCGGGTGTGAACCAGTCCACAAAGCGGGCAAGTCGCGCGTTTGTTTGCCTTGAGTTGAGCCGGTCTTTGCTTAGCATCGCCGTGCTGTTGTTTTCTTTCTCCGCATATTCGCAAAACTATCCTGCCGGCCCGATGAACATGGTGGTGCCCTTCCCGCCGGGCGGCGGCACCGACATACTCGGCCGCGCGCTCGCGCAAAAGCTCAACGAGGCGTGGGGACAACCGGTGGTCGTCGATAACCGTGCCGGCGCCAACGGCGTGATCGGCACCGCGCAAGTCGCGCGCTCGGCGCCCGACGGGCATACGATGCTGATCGTGCCGGGCGGCATTGCGGTCAATCCCGCGATTCGCAAGTCTCTGCCGTACGACACTTTGAAAGATCTCGCGCCGGTCACGCAGCTTGCATCAAGTCCGCTGGTGCTCGCGGTACATCCCTCGTTTCCGCCGCGCTCAGTAAAGGAACTCATCGCGTTCGCGAAAGCGCGCCCGAATGAGGTGAACTTCGGCACGTCGGGCAACGGTTCGCCGCCGCACATGGCCGCCGAGCTTTTCAAACTGCTCTCTGGCACCCGCATGACGCATATACCGTACAAGGGCGCGGCGCCGGCGGCGGTTGATTTGATTTCCGGACAGATCGCGGTGTATTTCATGAACGCGCTGCAGGTCGTGCCCTACGTGCGTTCAGGTCAGGTACGCGCGCTTGGTTTGTCGAACACCACGCGCTCCGCCGCATTACCCGGTGTGCCGACCATCGCGGAGGCCGGCGTGCCGGGCTACGACCTGACGCACTGGTATGGCTTGTTGGTGCGCGGCGGCACGCCGCAGTCGTCTGTGGCGAAGCTGCAGGTGGAAATGGCACGCATCCTCAAACAGCCGGATGTCGAGAAGCGTCTCACCAACGAAGGTGCGACACTGGTGGCCAGTACGCCCGATCAGTTCGCTGCGTTTTTAATTGTCGAGATGAAAAAAGCCGCTGCGATTGTGAAGGCGTCGGGAATGACCGAGAGCAATTGACCATCATTCAATTCGATTTCAACCCGACGCGCCGGGCAATCTCGCCAAACGTCTGAATCTGTTCGCGTAAAATCTTGTCGTGCTCCTGCGGCGTGGTCGGCGCGGGATGATAGTCCTGCGCCACCAGTTTTTCCCTGACATCGGGCTGCTCGAAAATGCGCACGACATCACGGCTTACCTGATTGCGGATCGCCATCGGCGTGCCTGCAGGCGCGAGCAGCGAATGCGAGCCGTCGCGGCCGTATCCTGCAACCACTTCCGCGATCGCCGGCACATCCGGCAACAGCGGCGAGCGCTGCGGCGTGCTCACCGCCAGCGGCAACAAGCGGCCGTTCTTGATCAGCGGCAGCGCCGAGCCGAGCCCGACGATGCAGTACTGCACGCGCCCGCCCGCCACTTCCAGCAGCGCGTCGGGCGTGCCCTTGAAGCCGACATGTACCGCTTTGATGCCTGCCGCGAAGTTGAAACGTTCCGCATTCAAATGCGTGCTGCTGCCCGCGCCGCCGGAACTGAACAGAATCTTGCCTTGCCGCGCTTGCGCATACGCGATGAATTCCTTCAGTGTCTTCGGCCCCAGTGACGGCAACACCGGCAACACGCTGGTGCTGAAGCCGATCTGTGTGACGCCGGCAAAATCCTTGATCGGGTCGTAAGGCAGATTCGGCGTCATCGCCGCGCCGATAGTAAATTGAGCTGAGATCAGCAGCAGCGTATAGCCGTCGGGCGCGGCCTTGGCGAGTATCGCCGCGGCAATGGTACCCGCCGCGCCGGGACGATTTTCGATCACCACGGGCTGCCCCCACAACTCGCTCAACTTGGGGCCGAGCGTGCGCGCAAGGATGTCGCTGGGACTGCCAAATGCGCCTGAAAGCATGCGGACAGGCTTTACCGGATATTTGGGCGCTGGCTGCGCGTGGGCGGCCACGCTCAGGACGGCGCTCGCCAATAGTGCCACCGCCGTGTGTACTATTCGTCGTTCAACTCCCGCAAATCCTGCAACGCGCATATCACCCCGCCAGCGTCTAAATGTAGCCTTCCGGTGCAAGCGAGCTCAGTTTAGCCGGTCTCCCGGCCAAAAAACCACTGTGACCGCAAATTGGAGTGGTCGTGATGGCGCAAAAAATCGCGCGGCGTATTGCCGACGGCACGCCACAAAGGTAGTCTCTCGTTTCCCAACCACCCAACCTGTCAAGGAGTCACTTATGTCTGTTCAAGTTGGCGCAGCCGCGCCGGACTTCACGCTCGACGCACACAGCGGCAGCAAGTTGTCGCTCGCGAGTTTCAAGGGTCGCAAGACCGTGGTTTCATTTCTGCCGTTTGCGTTTACCGGCGGCTGAAAGAATCAAGTATCCGGGTTCCGTGCGAACTACGAAGCATTCAAGAGTTTAAATGTCGAGATCCTGCAAATCAGCGCCGACACCATCCCCAGCCTCAAAGCGTGGGCCGAACAATTGGGCGGATTGCCGTTCCCGCTGCTGTCGGACTACTGGCCACATGGCGCAATCGGCAAAGCCTATGGCGTGTTCAATGATGAACGCGGCATGGACAAGCGCGCCGCCTATGTGCTCGATGAGAAAGGCGTCATACGCTTTGCCAAGGTGTATGAACCTGGAACCATTCCGGAGAGCAAAGAACTGCTGGATGCGTTAAACGCGATTTGACTTTTGCACGATGAGCCGGCCGCGACTGAGCGCGGCCGGCCGCTGTTTGAGCACGCCTTTCGACGCGATGTTGCAGCAGGAGGCGCTTCAACCCGTGCAGGCAGCAGTTGGACAAACCGTATTGCGCGCTGCGCACGGCATGCACTGATTCGCAGAATTCAGCCGTGCATGCCACCGCCTGATGGCTGCCTGCTCACGGACCGCGAGTTCATATTGCGGCACGACCTGCGTCGCAGTGACGACGCAAGCCATTAAGTATTTGTTTTTGATAATTTTTTTATTTTGGGACGCGGTTGTTCCTGTGGACGCTCAGGTATTGCTATTATCCGGGTCAGAATTGTTCAAGCGCGAACGTGCAATGGATACTGCGCACGCACCATACGCGCAACGCCAACCGCAGGTAACGCCCTCTCCTCATGATCGAAGTCAACGAACGTATTGAAGTCGCGTCTACGCCGCAAGCAGTGTGGACCATCCTCTCTGACCCAAATGCAGTGGTCGAATGCGTGGAGGGTGCGGCTTTGGGCGAAAAGCAGGAAGACGGCTCGTTCGATGCCAAGATGGCGGTGAAATTCGGCCCTGCCAAAATTTCGTTTGCCGCCAATGTGATGGTCGCTTACGACGAAGCCAACAAGTCGGGCAGTGTAACCGCACGCGGCAAGGATTCCATCAGCGGCACCAAGTTCAAGACCGCCATGCAGTTCAGGGTCGAAGGCCAGGACACGCCACCGCAAAGCGCGATCCCCATCAAGGCGGAATGCGAGCTTTCGGGACGGCTTGCGCATTTGATCGAATCCGGTGCAAACCTGGTCATCCAGCGCATGACGGCAAGTTTTGCGGAGAAGCTGGCTGAACGCTGCGGCGGCACTAAAGCAGCCTGACCTACACCAAAGTTTGATTTAATTTTTACAGGCAGGACTTTCCAAGGAGGGTAGACGATGAAGGTGTATGAAAGACTTTCGCAGGCCTTCAAGGCCGAAGGCACGACCAACGTGTTCGGCATGATGGGCGACGGCAACATGTACTGGCAGTACGCTAATAACAAAAACGGCATCATCATGCACGAGGTGCGCCACGAAGGTGTGGGCCTCGGCATGGCCGACGGCTGGGCGCGCGCGACACATACGCCCGGTGTATGCACCGCGACCTGCGGCCCGGGCACCACGCAACTGGCTACCGCGTTCGTCACCGCTGCGCGTGCCTCCTCGCCGGTCGTTGCGTTCTGCGGCGAATTCCCGACCAGCGACGACGAATACACGCAGGCGCTCGACCAGTCCGCATTTGCCCACGGCGTCGAAGCTGCTTATGTGCGCATGGGCACAGCCGACGACGCCGACGAAGCGGTGCGCAAGGCGTTCTATATCGCGCGCACGCAATCACGTCCGGTGCTGCTGTCGGTGCCGATGGATTTGCAACAAAAAGAATGGGACGACGACGAGCCGTATAAGCCGTCGACCTCGATCATTCCCAAGCGCATCGTTAGCCCCAGTCAAGACGCGATTCAACAGGCCGCCGATATGCTCGCCAATGCCAAGCGCCCGGTGATCGTAGTTGGGCGCGGCGCCATGTGGTCGGGTGCGGGTGACGAAATCCGCGCGCTTGCCCAGCGCACTGGCGCATTGATTGCCACCACGCTGCAAGCCAAGAACTGGCTGGTCGATGACGAGTACCAAATCGGTATCTCCGGTACTTACGCCACCAAGACGGCCATGCAGTTGCTTTCCGATTCCGATGTGGTAGTAGCCGTGGGCGCCAGCCTTAACCGTTACACCACGCACGAAGGTCTTTTGTATCCGGAAGCCAAGTTCATCCACATCGACCCGAAGCAGCACGTCATGCTGTCGCGCGGCAAAGGCGCCGATCTCTATGTGCAGTCCGACGGCAAGGCCGGAGTCGCCGCGCTGGAAGCGGAACTCGCCAAACGCAACTTCAAGCAGATCGGTTACCGTACCGGCCAGGTGAAAGAAAGACTCGCCAACGCCTGGGAAGACCGCCATGAGTACAAGATCGAGGAAGGCACGCTTGATCCGCGCCCCTTATGTCTGGAACTGGATCAACTGCTGCCGACCGACATCAGCCTGTTTGCCGGCAGCGGTTGCACGGCCGGTTTCACCAACATCCTGTTCCGCAAGAGCCGGCCGATGGTAATGGCCGGCCACTTCTTTGGCTGTATCGGCCAAATGATGCCGGCGGCGGTCGGCGCCGTCATCGGCACCGGCATGAAGCCTGCGGTGCTGATGGACGGCGATGCCAGTACCATGATGCACATCGGTGATTTCGACACCATGGTGCGATACAAGGTACCGCTGCTGATTTACTGCATGAACAACCAGTGCCTCGGCGCCGAATACTACAAACTCGACGCGCACAAGATGGCCGTGGAAACCTCGTGCATCCCCACCGCGGACCTGGGCGCCGTAGCACGCGCGTTTGGTGGCAAAGGCGCACTGTGCCGTACGGTTGAAGAAGTGAAAAAAGCGACCAAGGAATGGCTCGCCAATCCGGGGCCGATGATCATCGACGTACGCGTGTCGCGCAGCGTGGTAACGCTGCCGTATCGCCGCATTCATTACGGCGAAGACGAATAAGCACCTGCGTTTTGTTTCTAAACGGCCCTGCGATATTAAGTCGCGGGGCCGTTTTTATTTGCGTCAGTAATGCGACTTGAAGTTCACGCCGTCCATCACTTCAAGTTCTTCGAGATCGATGTAGGAGCGCTTGGTCTCACGATCCACCGTGAACTGCATGCGCTTGTTGCCGTCGAGCACGGCGCGAATCGACATCAGTTGCAGTCCATCGGGACCGACTTCCCATTCGTGCGCGCCGGCGATGCCGGGCTCAGCATAAATCGCCGAACCGGGACGCACCGGGAACTCCTTGCCGTAATAATCGCGCACGACAGCGCTGCCGGCCATCACGTAATAGAACACTTCGATCGCGTGCCAGTGCAGCAGTTCATGCGTGCCCGGCTCGAAGGTGGCCACGCTCGCGCGCACACGCTCGCTCGGCTGCTCCCTGCTGCCGATCATCACTTTCAGCGTCTGACCCTTCACAACGCCGGGGATGGACTTGATGTCGTCCTTGTTGTAGACGCGCAGTGTTGATTTTGCATTCATGCTGAAGTCTCCTGTTGCTGAAAGGTCCGCTCGCACACTGCCACACGCCATTTGCAGTGTCAAAGCGCGCAGCGCGGGATTCAGTCTGCATGCTATGCTTTCACCTGCTAGAAAGGCTATGTCATGAAACGTTTGCGTGTGTGGGTTCCATTGCTGTTCGCCGCAGTCTCATTGCCTGTTGCCGCGCAACCCGCCAAATGGCCAGACAAGCCCGTGCGCGTGGTCGTGCCGTTCGCGGCGGGCGGCAGCACCGACATCATCGCGCGCGTGCTATCGGCGCGTCTTACGCAGGAATTCGGCCAGCAGTTCATCATCGATAATCGTGGTGGTGCGGGCGGTTCCACCGGCGCGGAGATCGTGGTGCGCGCCAATCCCGACGGCTACACGCTGATTATCGTGGCCACCAGTTACGCTACCAACGCCGCGCTCTACAAGCTGGCGTACGATCCGGTCAAAGGCATCACGCCAGTGGGCCTGCTGCACAGCGGGCCGTTCCTGTTGGCGGTCAACAATAGCGTCGGTGCGACAAGCGTGAAAGATTTCATCGAACTCGTGCGCGCCAAACCCGGCGCGTTCAACTTTGGGTCATCCGGCATCGGCGGCGCGACACATCTCGCCACCGAGCTGTTCAAGCAGATGACCAACACCCTATCGACGCATGTGCCGTACAAAGGCGACGCGCCGGCGATTTCCGATCTGATCGGCGGTCAGGTGCAGTTTATCCTGTCGTCGGTGCCGGCACTGATACAGCACGTCAAGGGCGGCAGGGTGCGCGCGCTGGCAGTAACCACCGCGCAGCGCTGGCCGGAGCTGTCCGATCTGCCGGCGGTCGCCGAAACCGTGCCCGGCTACGAACACACTTCGTGGAACGGCATGTGGGCGCCCGCAGGCGCGCCGAAGCCCATCGTCATGCAGTTGAATCAAACGCTGGCGCGCCTGCTCAAGTTGCCCGATGTGCAGGAACGACTACGCGCCGATGGCAGAGCGCCCGCGCACACATCGCCGGAGGATTTCACGCGCATCATCGAACGCGACATCGCCAAGTGGTCAAAAGTGGTAAAGGCGGGCAATATCAAAGTGAATTGACGCGGCTTACCGGGGAACGCTGCCATGACGAAAATTCTCGCTACCGTATGGTCCGCCTTGCTCTGCGCCGTATTGCCCGCCGCTTATGCGCAAAGCGGCGCCGGCACAGGCAACTGGCCGCAGCGCCCGGTGCGCGTGGTGGTGCCGTTTCCGCCCGGCGGCAGTACCGACATCGTCGCTCGCCTGGTGTCGCAGCGGCTCACCGATGAATACGGCCAGCAGTTTGTGGTCGACAATCGCGGCGGCGCCGGCGGCACCATCGGCTCGGAGATCGCCGCGCGCGCCACGCCGGACGGTTACACCATTGCCATTGTGCCGTCGAGCTACGCCACCAGCGCAGCGCTCTACAAACTGTCTTTTGATCCAGTCAGAGGCATAGCACCGATCAGCATGATCGGCATGGGTGCGTTTATCCTCGGCGTGCATCCTTCCGTGAAGGCCGGCAGCCTGAAGGAGTTCATCGAATTGCTGCGCGCGAAGCCCGGCTCGCTCAACTTCGGCGCGCCCGGCACCGGCAGCACCCCGCACCTGGCGGCCGAACTGCTGAAGCAAATGAGCAACACCAGTTTCGTTCACGTGCCATACAAGGGCGACTCGCCCGCGCTCGCCGATCTGCTCGGCGGGCAGATACAGGCGCTGTTCGCCTCGGGGCCCGTGTTCATCCCGCAGATCAAGGCGGGCAAGATACGCGCGCTGGCCGTCACCACCGAGAAGCGCGCGACGGTGATGCCCGACCTGCCGTCAATCGGCGAAATGTTTCCCGGCTATTCCGCATCGGGCTGGAACGGCATGTGGGCGCCCGCAGGCACGCCGAAGGAAGTGGTCGCGCGGCTCAATCGATCCATTGCGGATTTTCTCAAGCGCCCGGAAATTCAGGAGCGCCTGCGCGCCGACAGCCGCGAGCCGATACACACCACGCCGGATGAATTCGCGCGCATCATCGCCAGCGAAATCGCCACGTGGACGAAGGTAGTCAAGACCGGCAACATCCGCATCAATTGATGCGGGGCCGCACCGCATCGCCTACATCACCTTGTGCAAGGTGTGCTGCCGATTGCGCGTGTACGGCCGCACGTGCGTAGACCAGCGTCCCGCATCGACCGCCTTCGCCCACTCGGCACTCACCAACACATCCGGGCTCTGCAGTTCAACGATACAGGCATAGCGCGGTTTGCCTTGCGCATCGACGGTCCTGGTCTCGCCGCCCATCGTCACGCGCAGCGTATCGAGCCTGGCGCGCGTCACCGAAATCACGCCCGGTACTTTGGACAAATGTGGAATATGTTCCGTGTCATATACCTCATTGAAGAGGGCTTCCTTGTCCGCATCGACATCCATGGCCGCGGTAAAAATCCATTTGCCGGTGATGGACATGGTTGCGTTCCTTGATCAGGTAAATACGGCGTAAGGTTCGTGGCGTTCCCAGCCCATCAACCCTTCAGATTCCAGCCGATGAAGTTGCACAACGCGCGTCCCATCACCAGTTCAAGGTCGCGTCCTTTCAGCCAGGACATTTCCTCGGTATACATGGTCACGCACTGACGCCAGGTGCAGGGCATGCGCGTAATGTCGGTGCCCCAGAACATGCGCTCCGGGCCGAACGCATCAAATATTTGTTTAATGTATTTGTGGATGTTGCGGTACGGATAAACATCCGTTGAATAGCTCGGCGCGCCGGTGGCCTTCACCGCGACGTTCGGGTATTTCGCCAGCGCCAGCAGTTCACCCAGGTCCGAAAAACCCGCATCATCCAAACTGCCGCGCGGGCGCGCCATGTGATCGACCAGCAGTTTCAGGCCCGGATACTTCGCGGCAACTTTGGCCACTTCCTTGCATCGATTCGGCACCAGCAAGCCGATGGGCAATCCCGCGCGCTCCGCCGCCGGCCACAGCCAATCCAGCGTGCCGTCTACCATGCGGTTTTCTTCACCGGGCTTGAGAAATGCAAAGCGCAGCCCGAGCATGCCCGGTTGTTTTTTCCAGGTATCGATCAGCGAGCGGTTTTCGGGTTTGCTCACATCGAAAAAACCAAGTATCGACAATCGATCCGGATGCTGCTTTGCTGCTTCAATCGCGACCTCGTTTGCGATCACGTCCCAGCTCGGCGGATGCAGCACCACGCCAGTGACGCCGGCGGCATCCATGTCGCGCAACAACTCATCCTTGGTATACGAGCTGACCTGGCGATGGATATGCACGGGCGTGCCGCTGGTCCAGATGTGCACTTGCGCGTCGACGATAAGCATTGCGTTAATCTCCCGTGAGTGTGGTTATCGCGTTTGATTATATTCGAGAATGCAGCGGCATCCGCTCAAGCCGATACGCCACATGCGCATGGAGCTAGCCGTAACAATTTGTTTTGTATGATTTATTTTTAGA
>JAKFYK010000083.1 GCA_021730905.1 Betaproteobacteria bacterium
CTGATGCGGCTTCAATACGCCCGTGGACACCACGGTCGCGATGGAGTTGGCGGCGTCGTGAAAGCCGTTCATGAAATCGAAGGCGAGCGCAACCAGCACCAGCACGACCAGCACTTCAAAACTCATTTAGAGTGCCTAACATAATGAAACCCATGCGGCGCTGGCACGATTTTGCTTCAGGGCGCGAAGCGCGGCGCAGCGCATATCGAGAATATTCGCAAGCCGGGCGACAAAGCCCTGGGGCAAAACTCGCGCCAGCCCTCCGGGTAGCGTCCAAAATCGGCGCTGGTTTTGTCGGACTCGTCGCTCATATTCGCGATATGAGACTCCTCGTCCTTCGCGCCACCACCGATTTTGCACACAACGACGCATGGGTTTCATTATGTTAGGCACTCTTAGCATCCTTCTTATACGCGCACTTGAGCGTGGCATTCGAGGCCATCAGGAATTTTCGAGAACAATGCCTTCGATGATGTTGGCAACATCCTCGCAGCGGTCGGTCACGGTCTCCAGCAGTTCATATATCGCTTTCAGCTTGATCACCTGACGCACGTCGGGTTCGTCGCGGAACAGCTTTGCCATCGCCGCGCGCATGATGTGATCGGCCTCGGATTCCAGACGGTCGATCTCTTCGCACGCCTTGAGGATGGCCGCGGCGTTATCCATGTTTGATAAATGACCCACCGCCTGCCGCACCTGCTCGGCGCACAACACGCATACCTCGGCGAGTTTTTGCGCCTCGGACGTCAACTGTTTTACGTCGTACAGAAATATCGACTGCGACACGTCCTCCATCAGGTCGAGGATATCGTCCATGCGCGTGATCAGCTGATGAATCTCGTCGCGGTCGAGCGGCGTGATGAACGTTTTGTGCAGCAGTTCGATGGTGGTTTGCGTGATCTTGTCGGCGCGCTTTTCGATGGTCTCGATGGCATAGGCACGGCGCTGGATGTCGTCGCCGCTCGCCATCAGCGACACGAGCTCGCGGCCGCCCAGTACGATCTGCTCGGCATGCTCGTTGAACAACTCGAAGAAGCGCCCTTCCTTGGGCATCAGACGGCCGAACATGCGATGGCTCCCATTGTGCGCGCGGCGGCAGAACGCGATCCACGCGCGGCGCGTAGTGTACTCGCTTCCCCGATCCGGCGTGAAGCTTTGAATTTCGATATAATCCACTCTCGTTCCGGTTGTAGCCGTACGTATTAACGCCTGTTCCACCGCGCTTGATCGCATCCGCCCGCATTGGTCTTGTCACCGCCGCCGCATCGCTGGCTTAACCCTCTGCTTGCGTGGTACTTCGTCGCGATCTGGGGTACGGGCTTCATCGCCACCAAGATCGCGTTACAGCACGCTGCGCCGCTTACCTTTCTCAGCATGCGTTTTGCGTTCGGCATCGTGTGCCTGATTCCTTTCGTGTGGCTGACGCGGCCATTGTGGCCGGCAACGCGCATCGAATTCGCGCATGTGGTGGTAGCGGGACTGTTGATGCACGCGATACATCTGGGCGGCAGTCATTACACGCAATATCTCGGCCTGTCAGCGGGCATTACTGCGGTGTTGCTGTGCGTGCAGCCGCTGATCACCGCGGCCATCGCCGCGCGCTGGATGAACGAAAAACTCGGCGGCATTCAGTGGCTGGGCATCGCCGCCGGCCTCGCGGGCGTGACGCTGATCGTGTGGCACAAGATCGACGTGCAGGAAGCCACGCTCGGCAGCCTGATCGCGGTATCCATCGCATTGTTCGGCGTCACCGCGGGATCGCTCTACCAGCGCGCGTTCTGTCCACGCGTGGATTTGCGCGCGGCGGCACTGCTGCAGTTCATCGCCACGTTTCTGCTGCTGGCGCCGCTGGCGCTGGCCTTTGAAGACAATACGGTGCGCTGGTCGTGGGCATTGATCGGCGCGCTGCTTTATCTCGTGATATTCGCATCGCTGCTGGCAGTGAGCGCATGGCACTATCTGCTGCGGCACGGCGCCGCCGCGCGCGTCACCAGCCTGATTTACCTTACGCCGGTGTTCGCCATCGCGCCGGAGTTTTTGTGGTTTGGCATTACGCCGTCGGCCATCAGTTGCATCGGCATCGTGATTACCTGCATGGGTGTGGCGCTGGTGGCATGGCGCCCGTCTCGCTTAAATAATGTTTGAAGCAATTATTTACAACAACGCATCGTGAGCATCACCCTTATATTTCTGCTCACCATACTGCCGCACATGGCGTTCGCCGGCGCGCGCGTGACGCTGTCGCTGTTCGCGCTGCATCTGGGCGCGACGCCGTTCACCGTGGGCATCATTATTTCGCTGATCGCGGTGGTGCCGATGGTGTATTCGGTGCGCTGGGGCCGCCGTATCGACCGCACCGGCATTTACAAACCGATGCTGCTCGGCGCTGCGCTGGTGCTCGCTGCATTGCTGCTCGTGTTCGCGCTGCCGCGCATCGAAACGCTGTTCGCCGTGAGCGTGCTGGCGGGCAGCGGGTTCATGCTGTATCACATCTGCGTCAATCAGGCTGCCGCGCTGGTGGGACGCCCGGAAGACCGCGCGCGCAATTTCAGCGTGCTGGCGCTGGCGTTCTCCACCTCAGGCTTCGTCGGGCCGGTGACGGCCGGATTCGCCATCGACGGCATCGGGCACCGTAATACGTTTCTGCTGTGCGCGGGCTTCATGGTGGCGACGCTGCTGTTGATACGCCACCGCAAACACGTGATATCGCGTCATCACCGGGCCATTGCTCACACGCCCGAAAAACATGAGGGGAGTCTGCTGCGCATCCCCGCGATGCTGCGCATTTTCGTCGTCAGCGGATTGTTGTCGATGTGCTGGGATCTGTACACCTTCGTGATGCCGATACACGGCTCGGGCATTGGCCTGTCGGCATCGACCATCGGCCTGATACTGGGATCGTTCGGCAGCGCGATTTTTGTGTTCCGCCTGATCCTGCCGTGGATCGTGCATCGCTTCAATGAACGCAAGCTGCTGATCGCGGCGATGGTGCTCACCGGCTGCATGCTGGCGCTGATTCCGCTGGTGAAAAGCGTGCCGCTGCTGATGGCGGTGTCGTTTGTGCTGGGCATCGGCCTGGGCGGCACGCAGCCCATCATCATGGCCATGCTCTATGCGAAGGCCCCGCCGGGCCGCGGCGCGGAAGCGGTGGGCATGCGCACGCTGCTGCTCAACATCACGCAAGCCGGCATACCGATGATCTTCGGCGCGCTGGGCGCGTGGATGGGCATGGCGCCGGTATTTATAGCGATGGGCACGGCACTGCTGGCGGGCGCGTGGTACGCGCGGCGCGGCTGATCGCCGCGTTTACTGCAACATCAAAAAACAAAACAGCCGGTGTCCATGACGGACGCCGGCTGTGTGACTGAAGCAGATACGTTTAGCTCAGGTGCTTGCTGACCAGTTTGGTCATCTCGAACATCGACACCTGCTTCTTGCCGCCGAAGACGGCTTTCAGCTTGTCGTCGGCATTGATGTTGCGGCGGTTCTTGCTGTCCTGCAGACCGTTTTTCTTGATATAGGCCCAGATTTTCTTGGTGACTTCGGTACGCGGCATGGCGTTGTTGCCGATGACGGCGCCGAGCGCAGCACTGACTTTCATCGGCTTCATGAATGCAGCATTTGGCTTGCGCTTCGCCTTCTTTGCCGGTTTCTTGCTTGCTTTTTTCTTTGCAGCCATTGAGACTCTCCGTTTCAGGGTTGGTTGATCAATTGTAAATTTTTGCTGTTTGCTGTTTTGCCTTGCCGTTTGCGGCGGCACGGTGATGAGAGGATGCCGAGGGAAATTGCGCTTGTCAATGATTTTCTATAGGGAAATTGCAGCATTTTCCCTCTGAAAACCGGGCGCAATTTGTGCGCGGCTTGCCGAGACACCCTGCCTCTGTGTAATCTTTGAGCAGTCCGGTTGCACGGTTTTGTCTCGCGGAGGATGCACTCGAATGGTACTGACGGCGCAAGAGCAACAAGAAATCAATGAGCTAGCCCGGCAATTCGAGACGGCCACCGGCGCGCAGGCGGTCGCCGCCATCGTCGGCAAAGCGGACGATTACCCGGATATCCCGTGGAAGGCTTTCGCGCTGGGTGCGGCACTGGCGGCACTGGCGGTAGTCGCCGACGAATTCATCCATCCCGACTGGGCCAGCATTCACACCCCGCTGCGGGATGTGGCCGCAATACTGACGGCCGGCTTACTGTGCTGCGTGGCCGCGATGGCGATACCCGCATTCGGGCGCCTGTTTCTCAACCGCGAGCGCGCCAGGGGCGAGGTGCGGCAGTATGCGCAGGGGGTATTCCTGAAACGTGAAGTGTTCAGGACCGCCGAGCGCGTGGGCATATTGATGCTGGTCGCGCGCTTCGAGCGCAGGGTGGTGATCCTGCCCGACAGCGGCATCGCGCGCCATGTGTCGGCGCAGGAACTGGATGAAGTTATCGCCGCCATGGCGCCGCACCTCGCGCAGGGGCAAGCGGTGCAGGCCTTCCGCGCGGGATTCGCCGCGCTCACCGCGCTGCTCAACAGCAAGGACCTGCGCCTGGCGCGCCAAGGCAATGAACTGGCGGACGGAGCGGTGGTCGAGGAGGGCACATGATGCTGACCCGGCAGTTGAAGCGCCTCTTCGCCAGCGTCGCTTTGGGCGTGCTGACGGGCCTCGCCTGCGCCGCCGACGTGCCGATGCTGAGCGGACGCGTAGTCGACAATGCCGAATTGTTGTCGTCCGGCGCGCGTGAACGCATCAGCGCGGCGCTCAAGGCGCACGAGGACAAAACGGGCAACCAGGTCGCGGTGCTGACCATACCGACGCTCGGCGACGACAACATCGAGCAGTACGCGGTGCGCGTTTTTGAGAACTGGAAGCTCGGCAAGAAGGGCAAGGACAACGGCGCGCTGCTGGTGATCGTGCCCAAGGAACGCAAGATCCGCATCGAAACCGGCTACGGACTGGAAGGCGCGCTGCCCGACGTCGCCTCCAGCCGGGTGATCCGCAATGTCATCGCGCCCAACTTCAAGACCAATAATTTCGACAAGGGCGTCGAAGAGGGCGTCGCCGCGATCGTCAAACAACTGGAGGGCAACGCCAGCGACAACCCGGACGCGAAAGACCAAAGCAAAGACACCGCTTCCGGATTCAAGGCCCCTGATTTGCCCCTCGGCGAGCGCATTTTGTTCGGCATATTCATTTTCGGCATCATTGGCTTGTTCACCATTATCGGCATCATGACGCCGGGCATGGGATGGTTTCTCTATTTCTTTCTGATCCCGTTCTGGGCGCTGTTCCCGATCGTGGTGGTCGGCGTAAAAGGTGCGATGACCATACTGGGCGTGTATCTGGTCGGCTTTCCCGCCGCCAAAATGCTATTGCCGCGCTCGCAGTGGTACAAGAACAGGACGCGGCAGACGCTCGCCGACCGCCGAAAACGCGGACGCTCCGGATTTGGCGGGGTCAACCACAGCCGCGATAACTGGTCGAGTTCTTCGGGTGGATGGAGTTCTGGTGGTGGCGGCGGTAGCAGCGGCGGCGGATTTTCGGGCGGCGGCGGCGATTCCGGCGGCGGCGGCAGTTCGGGCGATTACTGATACGCGAGCGTTCCGCTCAACCCGTTTTCTTAAGCTTGCTCAAAAAGTGCTTGCGAAACTTCGCCACTTTGGGCGCGACCACGAACTGACAGTAGCCGGCGCCGGGGTTGCGCGCAAAATATTCCTGATGATAGTCCTCGGCAACATAGAACACTGCTGCCGGAGTCACTTCGGTAACGACAGGATCGCGCCATAATCCCGCGCCGCCCAGATTCGCAATCACCTGCTCGGATACTGCTTTCTGTTCCGGAGAATGATAAAAAATCGCCGAGCGGTACTGCGTGCCGGAATCATTGCCCTGCCGGTTGAGGGTGGTCGGATCGTGAATCACGAAGAAAACATCCAGAATTTCGTGGAACGACACCACAGCCGGATCGAATGTGACCTGCACCACTTCCGCATGCCCGGTACGTCCGCCACACACCTGCTCGTAAGTAGGATTCGGATTCTTGCCGCCCATGTAGCCCGACTCGACTGAAGTCACGCCTTTCAGGTCATCGAATACGGCTTCCAGGCACCAGAAGCATCCACCGCCGAGGGTGGCGACTTCCTTGCCGTTTTGCAGTGCATTCATGAGAAATCCTTTCGTGTTTTTCGCGCGACCGGGAATTCTGCGACAATTTCCGGCACTAAGTCGAAGTTGCCAGCGTAACCTTACCATTGTTCGCTGTAAGCTCGCGCCTCAAAGTCCGACCAAGCCGGGAGACGCGGTGGTTACCGTGCAATTATCAAGGAGAAAGTCATGTTTCGTTTGCGCCGCTGGTTTCTGATCGCCGCCCTGTTTGCCGCGGGTACGGCGCCCGCCTTCGCCCAATCGCCTATGGTCAAAACCGCCAAGGCGACCTTTGCCGGCGGCTGCTTCTGGTGCATGGAGCCGCCTTACGACAAATTGCCGGGCGTGATTTCGACAATATCCGGCTACATGGGCGGCACTGTCAAGAACCCTACCTACGAACAGGTATCAACGGGACGCACCGGACACACCGAAGTAGTGCAGGTGGAATATGACCCGTCCAAAGTGAGCTACGAAAAACTGCTGCAAGTATTCTGGATCAACATCGATCCGACGGTGAAAAACGCGCAATTCTGCGATCACGGATCGCAGTACCGCAGCGGCGTGTTCTTCCATGACGATGAGCAGCGCAAACTCGCGGAGGCCTCCAAAGCGGCGCTGAACAAATCCAAACCGTTCAAGGCCGAGATCGTCACCGAGATCACCAAAGCTGGCGAGTTTTATCGCGCCGAGGAATACCATCAGAACTACTATCAAGTAAATCCGGTGCGCTACAAACTCTATCGCAACGGCTGCGGACGCGACGCGCGGCTGAAGGAACTGTGGGGACGTACGCCCGAGTAGTATTTATATAAGTATTTGTTTTTAAATATTTATTGATGTCGGCGCTGCAGGGATGCAGCGCCGCTGTTTTTTTGTGGAACGCGCTCTGATATAAGCAAAGATCAACCGTCCCAACGGCAAACAGAAACATGAGCATCATCAGTCCGTGGTATCAGCTAGGCTACGTCATCCCGCATCTTTACACCGATCAGGATGCCTATCAGTTTTACCGCGTCGCGCCCGAAGGCATGATGCTGGTGACCACCGGCCTCAACCTCAGGGAATACAGCCTTGCGGCGGTTGAGGAAAACCTGCCCACGCTGTGGGAGCGTTTCGATTTGCTGGCGAAGAAAAAAGTGGATCGCATGTCGCTCAGCGGCGTTCCCGTCGCCTCGGCGCTGGGACGCAAACGTATGCGGGAAATTCTCGCCGAAGCGGAAAAGCGCACCGGCTTGCCGTGCGACACCGACCTTGAAGCGCATATCGCGACACTGAATCACTTCGGTGCAAAAAAAATCGCACTGGCCACGCGCTGGCCGGACGCGGTCAACAATCTGCTGACGCGCTATCTTGCAGACGCCGGCATCGAAGTGCTGGCCTGCCGTTCGCGCGCGCGCTCGCTCGATCAGAACAAACACTCCATCGCCGGAGACGACCATGAGCTCGCGCTGGAACTGGGTCGGCAGGTATTGCGCGAGACACCCGACGCACAAGCCTTATTGATGCCGGGCGGCCTGTGGTTCGCGATCCACGCCGTGCCCATGATCGAGGCCGAGTTCGGCAAGCCGGTGCTGCTCAACATCCTGTCAACCACTTGGGCCGCGTTGCACGCCGCGGGTAGCCGCATGCTGCACCGACCCGATGCGCGCTGGGGCAAGGTGCTGGCGAGCCTGTAACCCATCCTCTACACACGATGGCGGAAACCCATAGCAAGCCGGGCGTGATTCTCCCTGTTCTCCGGTGGATGGAGAAGCCCTCCTCAACGAAGCCGCGCAACAAGGCGACGCCGATGCAGTGGATACGCAACAAGCCGCAGCCGGTTGCGTAAGCCGCCGGCGCTATTCCACTTTTTCGAAGTCGATGCGTTCGGTAACCGGCAGTCCCTGCAAGTAGCGGCGCAGGCAGTCGAGCCCCATCTCCACCGCGCCCAGGCGCACCCAATCGCGGCCGCCGACGATGCGGCTGCGGCGTGACGCCGCGTGGCCGGCAGTCGCTATCGCCAGACACACGGTGCCGGCGAATTCGATGCGGTCCACGCCTTCATCCAGATCGATCAGCACCGCCAGCGCGTGCGTCGCGCCGGTGAGCTGCTGTGCCGCGCGCGCCACGGCCTCGGCAGTTTCGCGCGTGATGGCTGCCGGAACGTCAGCGAGTCCGGCGGCAGCACACACCTCGCACAATTCACGCGCAACAATGCCCCGGCGCACGATTTTCTCCGCGCCCGGCAGATGCGCGATGCGCGCGGCTATCTGCCCGGCCGTGAACGATTCGACGATAGCCAGCGTGCCCTTGCACTGCTCCAGTTCGGAAAGCACCACGCCCTCGAGCGTGCGATCGTCTTCGGCCAGAATGAAATTGCCAAAACGCTTGCGCACTTCGGCTTCGACCGGCGCAAGTTTTTTGCGAATGTCGTCCATGTCGCTGCCGCGCGCGGTGAGCTTGGTTTCGAGCTGCGGGTAGTGCGCGCGAAAGCCGAGCTTGACGCTGCCGTCGGGCGCCAGCGCTTCCACACCCGCCAGCAGTGTGTCAGCGTGCGATTCGCCGATACCGTACGAATGAAAGCGCTTGAGAAATACCGCCGTTTGTTTGCCGCTCTTGGCCAGTAACCGCGGCACGATCTGGTCTTCAAGCATGCGGCGCAGTTCGCGCGGCACGCCCGGCGTGAAGTAGAAGCGCGCTTTGCCGATGGTCACCGCGAAACCGCACGCCGTGCCGACCGGATTGTCGAGAACTTCTGCGCCGGCCGGCAGCATGGCCTGCTTGATGTTGTTGGGCGGCATCACGCGGCTGCGCTTGGTGAAATACGCTTCCATGCGCGCCAGCCATTCTTCGTTAAGCGCGAGTTCTACCCCTGCCGCCCTGGCCGCGATTTCCTGCGACAGATCATCCACCGTCGGCCCCAGCCCGCCGTTGACGATCACCGCGTCGGCACGCTGACCCGCCAACTGAAACGCCAACAGCAGACTGTCGCGATCGTCGCCGACGGTGGTTTCCCATATCAGCGATAACCCGAAATCCTCGAGCTTCTGGCTGATATAACTGAAATTAGTATTGACGATCTTGCCGGTGAGCACTTCGTCGCCAGTGCAGATGACTTCGATACGCATGACGCCCCGATCAGAAAAAACTCAATTCAACTGAACAACGATCCCAACAAGCTGCCAATGCCATCTGCCACCAGATCGACCACGCCTTCGCCGACGGACGACGCGATGCTGCCGCCTGTTTCCAGCGCGGTATCGCCCACCGCTTCTAGCGCGCTGCCGCCGAGATCCGCCACAACGTCGGACGCCGCACTGGTTGCCATGTCCGCCATTCCTGAGGATGCGGCATCGCCGAACACGCCGGCGAATTCACCCGTCAATGCCCCCGCGGCATCACCGACTGCACCGGGGGCTGCGCCGAACAGCGCATCGGTCGCGCTCGGCAGCGCGTCGCTCATCGTGTCGCCCGCGCCCGCAGCCAGTGATGACGCCGCACCGGCCGCCACGCCGGACGCTGCGGCGCCAGCGCCGGAAGCAAGGTCGGAACCGAACAGCGCTGCCGTAGCATCCGGTAACGCGCCGGCAGCGGCACCACTGCTATCCGCAAACGCGGCAGCGGAAGCGCCAGCAACGGCGCTCGCGGGTACGACACGGCCCGTGCCCGAAACCCCGCGCGCCGCCGCGCGGCCAAGTGCATACAATATGTCAGCGCCCAGGTCAGCGCGGTCGTACGCGCTCCATTGATCACCCGCGCCGCGGCCGGTGGTGCGGCGATCATCGGGGGTCGAGGGCCGTTGTTTCTGCCGCTCCAGCAGGTAATGATCAACGGCTTTCTTCGCGGCGTCGCGGTCGAACACCGACACCGGCGCGCGGCAATATTCGCACGCATCCACCTTGCCGATATTCACCGCCGCGCCGCAGCCCGAGCAGCGCACCTGCTGCACGGTTGCGGCCAGTTTCGCGCGTTCGGCTTTCGTCAGTTCACGGACGAATTGTTTTTCCGCGAGAAAATTGTAGAACGTCGTCAAGCGGCCATGCCCCTTGCGGCAAGCCTGATACGCGAACCGCGTGCCTTTCACCTGATCGTTGGTAAGCTGCATGCTGTCGCCGCAGGTCACGCAGCGCAGGCCCTCGCTAAACTTGGCTGCCGCGCTGGTTGCGGTGCCGCCGCGCTCTTGGATCAACTGAAACAGCGCCACCGTACCGTCGGGCGAAAGCGTCATGCTCTCGTAATGATCGAACCAGATCGCGTTGCAATCCATGCACACATCGATCTCGACCGTGCTGTTGTAATGCCCCGGCAGCGCGTAGAGCGTCATTTTCGAGCTGCAATTGGTGCAGTGCTTGCCCGAGGGCTTGCCTTGCAGCGGCGGAAATTGGGAAGCGGACATGGCTTGATCCGGATGACAACAACGGTGGATTTATTGCGTTTATTTATCGGCGTAGTAACGGCCGATCAACTCCACCTCGTTCTTCGAGCCGAGCACCACGCCCTGGCGCTGATGCAGCTTGGTCGGCTGCACATCAAGCATGCGCTGCGGGCCGTTGATCGCAGCACCTCCGGCCTGCTCAATGATGAACGACATCGGGTTCGCTTCGTACAACAATCGCAGACGGCCCTCGGTGTATTTTGCGTCCGCCGGATACATGAACACGCCGCCGCGCGACAGGATGCGATACACGTCCGCCACCATCGACGCCACCCAGCGCATGTTGAAATCCTTGCCGCGCGGGCCGTCTTTGCCGGCGAGGCATTCGTCGATGTAGCGCTTCACCGGCGGCGTCCAGTTGCGCATGTTCGACATGTTGATGGCGAATTCCTGGGTGTCTTCGGGAATCTCGATTTTCGGCTGCGTCATCACCCAACTGCCGAGATCGCGGTCGAGCGTGAAGCCAACGACGCCGTTGCCCACGGTAAGCACCAGTATGGTGGATGGCCCATACACCGCGAATCCCGCCGCCACCTGCTTGCTGCCGGGCTGCAGGAACGCTTTTTCGTCGGGCTCTTTCACGCCCTCGGGACAGCGCAGCACTGAAAAAATAGTGCCCACCGACACATTGACATCGATGTTTGACGAACCGTCGAGCGGATCATAGGTCAGCAAAAACTCGCCCTTGGGAAAGCGATTGGGGATCTGCTGCGGTTCTTCCATTTCCTCGGACGCCATGGCGGCCAGATAGCCGCCCCATTCGTTGGCTTCGAGCAGCACCTCATTCGCGATCACGTCGAGTTTTTTCTGCGCTTCGCCCTGCACGTTGTCGGTCCCTGCGCCGCCCAGCACGCCGGTGAGCGCACCCTTGCTGATGGCGTTGCTGATGGACTTGCACGCGCGCGCGACGACTTCAATCAGCAGTCGCAACTCGGCCGATACCACGCCTTCGCAACGTTGCTGTTCAACCAGATATTGTGTGAGCGTGACGCGGCGCATGCGATTCCTCCCGATAGAATGGCGAATTATCCGTTTTCTGCGAAACTGTTGCACCCCCGATTCGGGGCGTGATCGAAAGCGGGTTGCAAACTCATGAAAAAGCTGGTTTTACTCGGTGGCGGCCACGCACATGTGGAAGTGCTGCGCCGGTTCGGGCTAAGCCCGGCGAGCGGCGTGAAACTCACGCTGGTTAGTCCCGACCGCCACACCCCCTACTCCGGCATGTTGCCAGGGCTGGTGGCCGGGCATTACCGTTTCGACGAATGCCATATCGATCTGGAGCCGCTCGCACGCTATGCCGTCACGCGCTTTTTGCAGACCAGCGCCAGTGCAATCGATCCCGAGCGGCGCTACATCACACTGGCCGATGGCTCGACCGTCGATTACGACGCGCTGTCGATTGATGTCGGCTCGACGCCACCGGCGCACGGCATCGCCGGCGCAACCGGGCACACCATACCGGTCAGGCCGGTGAAAGATTTTCTCGTGGCATGGGATGCATTGCTCGCACGCCTGCGCAACGGCGACGTGCAGTCGCTCGGCATGGTCGGCGGCGGCGCGGCAGGCGTGGAAGTACTGCTGGCGATGGAGCATCGCATCACTCAACTGCGCAAGCTACATGCGCTGCGTTTTGTGCTGGTCACCGACACACCGCAATTGCTCGCGAACCATGCACGCAGCGTGCGCGCAACGCTTACCCGCAATCTGGCACGGAAAAAGGTTGAGGTGCATTGCGCGACACGCATCGCACGCATTGAAACCGGCACATTGATTGGTGAGAACGGCACACGTATCGCAGCCGACGCGATTTTTCTGGCCACCGGCGCGACTGCACCGCAATGGCTGACGGCAAGCGGACTCGCTGTTAATGAAGAAAAATTTATTAATATAAACAAATACTTACAATCAACGAGCCATAGCGAGATATTCGCCGCCGGCGATTGCGCCACCATCGAAGGCAAGCGGTATCCAAAATCCGGTGTTTACGCTGTGCGCCAAGGCCCGCCGCTGGCGGAAAATTTGCGGCGCTTTCTGCGCGGTGAACCGCTGGTCGAATACACGCCGCAACAGCGCACGCTGGCGCTGATCAGCACCGGCGAACAACACGCCATCGCGTCGTGGGGCGCGCTGTCGGTTCACGGTAACTGGGTATGGCGCTGGAAGGATCAAATCGACCGCAAGTTCATAGCACAGTACCGGCTGCCGTGGCGGCAGCAGTAAGCATGTGCGCTACGCGCAGCAATATCAATTCGGCCGCAGCCCGGCTTCCTTGACGACCTTGCTGAAAATCGCGATGTCGTTGCGCAGATTCTGTTCATGCTGTTCCGGCGTGCTGTGCGTCACGCTGAAGCTCACGGCATCGAGGCGTTGCCTGATGTCCGGGAGAGTTAGCACGCGCGCGAGATCCCGGTTAATTTGCTGCCGGATGGCGAGCGGCGTGCCGGCGGGCGCCAGCAGCGACTGCGTGCCGTCGCGCGTCCAGCCGGGAATCGACTCCTCGTACGAAAGCACCTCCGGCAAGAGCGGCGTTCGCTGCGCTACCGCAACCGGCTGCAACCTGCCGTCCCTGATCAACCCCAGCGCCGCGGTTATTCCGGTGCTGCCAAACTGTATGCGCCCTGCGACGATTTCAATCTGAAACTCCGACTGGCCCTTGAAGCCCACGTGCTGCGCCTTGATGCCGGCGGCAAGTCGGAATCGTTCACCGCCCATGTGGGTTGCCGTGCCCGCGCCGGCGGAGCCGAAGAATATCTTGCCCGGATTTGCGTTGGCATAGGCAATGAACTCCTTGACCGATTTCACACCCAGCACCGGCGCCGCCACAATCACCGAATTGGAAAAGCCGATATCACCCAGCGTCGCGAAATCCTTGATCGAGTCATAAGGTAGATCGGGAAACAGCGCCGCGCGGATGGCGAAAGCGGGCGAAACGATGTGCAGCGTATAACCGTCCGCCGTCGCTTTTGCGACCATGGCGGCGGCAAGCGTGCCGCCCGCACCGGGGCGGTTTTCGATCACCACCGACTGGTTCCAGATTTCGCCCAGTTTCGGGCCGATCAGCCGCGCCAGTATGTCGGGCGTGGAGCCGGGCGTGGTGCTGACGACAAGTCGCACCGGCCGGGTCGGATATTTTTGCTGCGCCCATGCGTGGCCCGATACCGCTGCGACCAACACGCCTGACGCAACCGCGAACACCACTCGTTGCAAGAACAGCATAGGGCCTCCAGCGATGCTTGAATGTAGCGGGAGATGCCTCCTCACCAGAAACGCAATGCCGCGTGTGCGCCGGGCGCACGCCACAACAAACTTAATTCGGCTTCAGGCCGATTTCCTTGGCAGCTTTCGCGAATGCGGCGATATCTTCACGCAGCCTGCGTTCGTGTTCTTCCGGTGTGGTAGTCGCGACGTGGAAAGATGCAGCATCAAGCCGCTCCCGAATGTCGGGAAGATTGAGAGCGCGCGCAAATTCCCTGCCAATCTGCCGGCGGATTGCCAGCGGCGTGCCTGCGGGCGCCAGCAATGCCTGCGCGCCGATCCGCGTCCATTCCGGCACCACCTCTGCGGCCAGTGGCACGCCCTGCAACCCGGGGACCCGCTGCACCAGCGCGACTAGTTTGCCGTCCTTGATGAAGGGCAGCGCAGCGGTCAACCCGGTCGCCGTAAAATGCGCGCGTCCTGCTGCAACTTCGATCAAGCTCTCCGCCGGCCCCTTGAAAGCCACGTGTTGCGCCCTGATGCCGGCAGCGAGCCGGAAGCGCGCGACATTCATGTAATCCGCGCCGCCAACCGCAGGGGTCGCAAAAAACACTTTGCCGGGCCGTGCCTGTGTGTAAGCAACCAGTTCCTTCACCGATTTCACACCCAGTTCCGGCGCCACGACTACCACGGTGTTTGAGTAGCCGATTTCGGTAACGCCCGCAAAGTCCTTGAGGGTGTCATAAGGAAGGTTCGTAAACATGGCTGCGCGAATCGCTATTGCGGGTGACGCCAGCAGCAGCGTGTAGCCATCGGGCGTGGCCTTGGCCACGATGGTATTGGCGATGACCACCGGCAACCGGTTTTCAATCACCACCGCCTGTCCCCAGTTGTCAGTTATTTTCACGCCGATCAGCCGGGCGATGATGTCAGCCGTGCCGCCCGGCGTCACCCCAACTACGATGCGTATCGGCTTGGTCGGGAATTTCTGCTGCGCGCACGCGCCGCCGGGCACGGCCACGAGCGCGGCTCCCAGTACGGCTGCGAATCCCGTGCGTCGCAAGGCAGACATGGTTCCACCCGGTACATGTGATTTGCGCAAAGCATATACGCTATCCGGAAAGGTGGCCAGTCTGCACCGCGTGCTCACCGGCAGGTTTATCATCCGGCCATGTATTTCTCCAACGACCGCCTCTACACGCAGACCAAGGCGCTGCAGCGCGGCGAATTGATCCTGTCGGCTGTGCACCGAAAGTTTCTCGCGCGGCTGCGTGCCGAGTTCGGCATCGAAGCACTGAACGCCGGCCTCGACACGTACAGCAAGCGCCAGTTCGGGCAGCAGTTTCTTGAGATTGTCGTTGCGCGTCTCTGCGATGCGCAGCAGCTTTATTACAGAAAAGACAAGCCCGCGATCCCGCCGCGTTTCACGGCGCGATGGTCACACGCGCAAACTTGCGTTTGCCGACTTGCAGCACATAAACACCCGTCACGAGTTTGAGCGCTTTGTCGCTGACTTTCTCGCCGTCGATCTTTACGCCGCCCTGTTCGATCATGCGCTGCGCCTCGGTGGTGCTGGCGGTGAGCCCTGCCTGCTTGAGCACCTGCGTAATCACTAATCCGCCGGGCGCGGTGAGCGTGACTTCCGGCATCTCATCCGGCACACCGCCCTGTTTAAAACGCGCCTCGAAATCTACCAGCGCTGCGTCCGCTGCCGCTTGGTTGTGAAAGCGCGCGACGATCTCCAGCGCGAACTTCACCTTGACGTCTCGCGGATTACCGCCATATTTAACTATTTGTTTTTGTTCATATATTTCAGATAAAGACTGAAACGACAGCAGTTCGATATAGCGCCACATCAGCTCATCCGACACCGACATCAGCTTGCCGAAAATCTCGTTCGGCACGTCGTTTATCCCGACAGTGTTGCCGAGCGACTTGGACATTTTGTTGACGCCATCGAGACCTTCAAGCAGCGGCATGGTCAGTATGCATTGCGGCGGCTGGCCGTAATGCTTTTGCAGTTCGCGGCCCATCAGTAGGTTGAATTTCTGGTCGGTGCCGCCGAGTTCGAGGTCAGCTTTCAGCGCCACCGAGTCGTAGCCCTGCACCAGCGGGTAGAGAAATTCGTGAATCGCGATCGGCCGTTTGCCGCGATAACGTTTGCCGAAATCGTCGCGCTCGAGCATGCGCGCCACCGTGTGCGTGGCGGCAAGCTTGATCATGTCCGCCGCGCTCATTTTGTCCATCCAAGTGGAATTGAAAACGACCTCGGTCTTGCTACGATCGAGTATTTTGAAAACCTGGTCGGTATAGGTTTGCGCGTTTTTTGCGACATCCTCGCGTGAAAGCGGCGGGCGTGTCGCGTTCTTGCCGGTCGGATCGCCGATCATGCCGGTGAAATCGCCGATCAGGAACAAAATATGATGGCCGAGGTCTTGTAACTGACGCAGTTTGTTGATGAGCACCGTGTGCCCGATATGCAAATCCGGTGCGGTCGGGTCGAAACCGGCCTTCACCCGCAACGGCACGCCGCGCTTGAGTTTTTCGACGAGTTCAGCCTCGATCAGCAACTCGTCGCAGCCCCGGCGGATAGTGTCTAGCGGGCTTTCCATGTCCGGCAATAAGTCACAAAAGGGTTTACAAATGAGCTGGTTGGTTCACAATATGAAATACGGGGTTGACCATCCAAGCGGTACTGTTAAGCTCTCCGCTGAAAAAACGTAAATAAATCATGCCTCAAGCGCATTTTAGAATTGTAACGCAAAAACTGGCTCAGTCGCTCGGATTGCTTCGGACGGCTAACTATCGCCGCTGGGTTTTGGCGCTGGTGCTGCCGTTCGTGGGCGTGGTCACGGCGTTTGGCATTGCGCCGGAAACCATCACTGAGCGCATAGAGCAGCGCAGCGTGATCGAGAATCTCGCCTTGCCGCCGGTGGAACCCGCGGCCAGCGCAGCGCAAACATTCTGGCGCGAAGAACGCATCCAGCGTGGCGAAACGGTGGCCGGCCTGCTGGCACGGCTGGGTATTGAAGATGCCCCGGCCATCAACTATCTGCGCACCACGCGAGACGCGCGGGCGCTGTTTCAACTGGTGCCGGGCCGCGCGATATCCGCGGAGACCACCGCCGACGGCCAGCTGGTGACGCTGCGCTATCTGAACGGCGGCACACTGATGACGGTAACGCGCGACGGCGATGCTTTCAGCGCATCCGAACAAAGCGCCGAACTCGAAACCCGCGTCATCTCGGCAGCGGGCGAAATTCGCAGTTCACTGTTTGCGGCTACCGACCGGCTGAACGTCCCCGATGCGGTCACCTTGCAGATGGTTGACGTTTTTTCGACCGACATCGATTTCCACAAAGACCTGCGCAAAAACGACCGTTTTTCACTGGTATATGAAATGCATTACGACCGCGGCGAGCCGGTGCGTTCCGGCCGTTTGTTGTCGGCGGAATTTGTGAATCAGGGCAAAACGCTGAACGTGGTGTGGTTCGCGGCAAATGATGGCGAGGGATCCTATTACACGCTCGACGGCAAGAACATCCGCAAGGCTTTCCTGCGTTCACCGCTGGAATTCTCGCGCATTACCTCCGGCTTTACCGCCGCGCGCTACCACCCGATCCTGCAAACGTGGCGCGCGCATACGGGCGTCGATTTCGCGGCGCCTATTGGCACCCGCATCAAGGCCACTGCCGACGGTGTGGTCGAGTTTGCGGGCATGCAGGGCGGTTACGGCAACGCAGTCATTCTGCGCCATCAGTCAAAGTTCACCACACTCTACGCGCACATGGCGGGTTTCGCGCCCGGCATCCGCAAGGGCGCGCAAGTACAGCAAGGCGATATCATCGGCACGGTCGGCATGACCGGGCTCACCACCGGTCCGCACGTCCATTACGAATTTCGTGTCAATGATGTCCATCGCGATCCGCTGTCGGTAGCAGTGCCGGTCGCGTTTCCCATCGCACCCGAACACCAGCAGCAATTCCGGCAAGCCGCCGCGCCGCATGCGCGCACCATGGCGACGCTGCGCGGGGCGACACTCTCAACGTTCGAGTAAGCACGTCCCGCATGCCCGATACGTTCATCGGGTTGATGTCGGGCACCAGTCTCGACGGCATCGATGCCGTCATTGCGCGCTTCGACCACGATGGCGGCGCGCCCGCCATGCTCCACAGTCACTACCAACCGTTCCAGCCGCTATTGCGCGATGCCCTGCTGGCGCTGAACGAGCCGGGCCACGACGAGATACACCGGGGCGCCGTTGCTGCAAACCAGCTCGCTCACGCCTACGCCGCCGCGATACGCACGCTGCTGGCGCAAGCTGGACTTGGGGCACGCGACATCGCAGCCATTGGCTGTCACGGCCAGACGGTGCGGCACCAGCCCGATGCCGGCTACACCACGCAGATCGTCAACGCAGCATTACTCGCCGAACTCACCGGCATTTCAGTGATATGCGATTTTCGTAACCGCGATATCGCCGCCGGCGGACAGGGCGCTCCGCTGGTGCCGGCGTTTCACCTGCACGCTTTTGGCTCCGCGACCGAGCATCGCGTCGTGGTCAACATAGGCGGCATCGCCAATATCACCGACCTTCCAGCGGGCGGCATCGCAGCCGGCTTTGATTGCGGTCCCGGCAACGCGCTGATGGATGAATGGATAGCCGCGAATCTCGGCCGCGCGTATGACGACAGCGGCGCTTGGGCAGCAACGGGGGTAGCCATACCTAAACTGCTTAACACGCTGCTGGCACATGAATTCTTCGCGCGCCAACCGCCCAAAAGCACAGGGCGGGACATGTTCAATCTGGCGTGGGTACGGCGCGCGCTATCCGGCGACGAAGCCGCCGTCGATGTGCAGGCCACGCTGTTGGCACTGACTGCCGACGGCATCGCGCAGGGCATAGCACGTCATTGCGCCGGTGCCCGGGAGATTTTCATATGCGGCGGCGGTGCGCGCAACAGCGCGCTGATGATGCGGCTTGCCTCGCTGATGCCGGACAAACGCGTGGCAAACACCGGCGTACTTGGCGTGGACGCGGATTGGGTGGAAGCGTTGGCGTTCGCATGGCTTGCGCGCCAGACCCTGTTGCGCGAACCCGGCAACGTACCGAGCGTCACCGGGGCAAGGGGGCTGCGCATACTGGGTGCAATCTACCCGGCATGAGGTACATGCCTTTCCGATGAACGTAAAAAAAGCGGCTGACGCCGCTTTTTTGTGTCCCGCCAGCCTACGCGGAAAAGGAAGAACCGCAGCCGCAAGTAGAAGTGGCATTGGGGTTCTTGATCACGAACTGCGCGCCTTCCACGTTTTCCTGGTAGTCGATTTCCGCGCCCATCAGATATTGCAGGCTCATTGGATCAACCAGCAGCGTGACACCGCCTTTGTTGAGCGACGTATCATCATCGCTGACGGATTCTTCGAACGTAAACCCGTACTGAAAACCGGAACAGCCGCCGCCCGACACAAATACGCGCAGCTTGAGATCGGGATTGCCTTCTTCCTCGATCAGACTCTTGACCTTGTTGGCCGCATTGTCGGTAAAAACCAGCGGATCAGGTAATTTTTCGGTAATCGCATTCATACGGCATTCCTTGCAGTTTACAACTACTTACTAATATCAGGCCACTCTAAGCCAAATACAAGCGCGTGTCACTCGCTTGTCACTCAGAAGCCGCTGCTGATTTGAACTTAACCACTTTATCAGACTGGCTATCTGCTTCATACACCAGCCGCCCTTGTACTACCGCGCCCATTTGCATTTCCAGCCTTTGATAATGGACATCGCCCGTAACACTGGCTTTAGGCTGAAGTTCCAGCGTTTGATCAGCATGAATCGGGCCTTTCACCTGCCCATTGACCATCACGTGGTGAACGCGTATTTCGCCTTCGACAATGGCTTGCTCCGAAATCACCAGCATGCCGGGCTGATCGCCCGCAGACGAGATATTTCCACGCACATGGCCGTCGACGCGCAGGCCACCGGCAAAGCTGATGTTGCCGTCGATCTCTGTTCCCACGCCGATCAGAGAATCGATACGGCTCTGTGGTTTTTTGCTGTCTTTTCCGAACATGCCCCCCCCTATGAAATGTTCACGGACTGCGTGAGTTTAGGCGTACGCGCACCATTTTGGTATACCCGCACCTGGATGTTTTTGACCGCGGTGCCTGGTTCCACCCTGAAAGTGCCCTCGACGCGCTGAAACGACTTGAAATTGAGCTGAAATTGCTGCGATTTAGCGTCTTTTTCCGACGGCAGCGTCAGCACCACCTTTTGCGCGCCCTGTTGTGCATTGATGACCAGCTGGATATGCCCCTGAAAATCACCCGGTCGCTGCCCGCCCTGCACCAGCAGCATGCGATACCGATACTCGCCGGGCATCGCATCGGGTTCGAGTTTGAAGCGGTTGATGGCCACGGCTTCATCCTTGCCCGGTACCGGCAACAACGACTGAAAAAAAGCGAGATCGTCCTTGAGCGCAGCGTTTTCCGCCGCCAGTGATTTGACTTGCTTGGCAAGATCGCCATATGTCGCGCTCTCGATTTTGAGTTGACTCTCGGAAATTGCGAGCGTCTTGCGCGCTTCAGCAAGCTCGCTTTCCTGTTTCGCCGTCAGCTCGTTCAACCGCTTCATTTCACCCTCGATTTCGCTCTTGCGAAACCCGGCGAATTCACTGCCGAAATGATAGGTCGCCCAGCTCGCACCGACGATCGCAGCACCCACGCCGAGCATCACCATCCAACGCATGTACCATGGCACGTGGGCGGTCACCGCCACGCGCGGCGCGCCCACGCCGAAGCGGTTCTTGAGCCATCTCAGCCAGGCTTTCAATACACCGCCTTTATGGTCTAGGGCAGCAGCGCGACTTGCCGCAACCCCGTAGTTTCGGGCAAGCCGAACATGATGTTCATGTTCTGCACAGCCTGCCCGGCCGCGCCCTTCACCAGATTGTCGATGACCGAAAGCACCACCGCGGTATCTCCGTCCTGCGGCCGATGCACGGCGATACGACACAGATTCGCGCCGCGCACCGAACGGGTATCCGGGTGCGAGCCTGGAGGCAGGACATCCACAAATGCCTCGTTGGCATAGCGCTTCTCGTACAGGGCCTGCAAATCAATGTCCTTTGTTAGCCGTGCATACAGCGTGGCATGTATGCCGCGTATCATCGGCGTCAGATGCGGCGTGAATATCAGTTTGACCGCCTTGCCCGCGATCTGCGTGAGCCCCTGCGCGATCTCGGGCAGATGCCGATGGCCCGGCACGCCATACGCCTTGAAGTTATCGGAGGCTTCGGCCAGCAGCGTATGCACTTCGGCCTTGCGGCCCGCGCCGGATACGCCTGATTTGGCATCGGCGATCAAATGTTCGATGTCTACCACACCCGCTTCGACCAGCGGCAGGAAACCAAGTTGCACCGATGTAGGATAACAGCCGGGATTCGCCACGATCCGCGCACCGGCAATTTTTTCACGATTGACTTCCGGCAAGCCGTACACTGCTTCGGCCACCAGGTCGGGGCAGGCGTGCTTCATGTTGTACCATTGCTCCCACAGCGCAATGTCCTTGATGCGGAAATCCGCCGCAACGTCGATCACGCGCACACCGGCCGCGAGCAATGCGGGCGTGTCTTTCATCGCTATACCATTGGGTGTGGCGAAAAAAACCAGATCGCACTGGCCGAGCAATGCAGCAGCCGGCTCCACGAACTTAAGATCGACCCAGCTGCGCAAGTTGGGAAACATGTCGGCAACCGGCATGCCGGCCTCCGAACGCGAGGTTATCGCGGTGAGTTTTGCGTTGGGATGCTGCGCCAGCAGCCGCAACAATTCCACACCAGTGTAACCGGTGCCGCCGACAATGCCGATCTTGATGATTTTCTGCGTCATGGTTGCCTCCGCTGCCGACCTGCTCCCATGGAATTTCAAAACCACATCGAACTCAAAAACAACAAGGCTTTATGACGACAGGACGAAAAAAACAAAGCCGCCCTGTGAGGCGGCTTGTGTCGCGTTAAGCGTTTTGCTATACGAATTACCGCTTGGAAAATTGCTTACGACGGCGCGCCTTGCGCAGGCCGACTTTTTTACGCTCGACTTCGCGCGCGTCGCGCGTGACGAGGCCTGCTTTTTTGAGCGGTGGCTTCAGTGTGGCATCGTAATCGATCAATGCGCGGGTAATGCCGTGGCGCACAGCGCCGGCCTGGCCCGACTCACCGCCGCCGATGACGTTAACGCGGATATCAAAACGGTCAACATTTTCGGTGAGCACCAGCGGCTGGCGCACGATCATGCGGCCGGTCTCACGCGAGAAAAACTGGTCTACGGGCTTGCCGTTGACAATGATGTCGCCTTTGCCAGGCTTCAGGAACACGCGCGCAACCGCGCTTTTGCGGCGGCCGGTTCCATAGTTGTTTTGCACTGCCATGTGATATCGCCTCGATAATTACGCGATTTTTCGCGATTAAAACTGCAGTTGTTTGGGTTGCTGCGCGGTATGCGGGTGCGCCTCACCGGCGTATGCCTTCATCTTGCGCAGCATCGCATAACCCAGCGGACCCTTGGGCAGCATGCCCTTGACGGCTTTTTCGAGCACGCGGCCGGGATGATCGGCGTGCATTTTCTCGAAGTTAGTCGTGTAGATGCCGCCCGGGTAACCGGTGTGCCGGTGATACAGCTTACCCTTGGCCTTGTTGCCGGTTACACGCAGCTTGTCGACATTGACCACGACGATATAATCACCAGTGTCGACGTGCGGCGTGAACTCAGGCTTGTGTTTGCCGCGCAATCGATGTGCGATCTCGGCGGCCAGCCGGCCCAGTACTTTGCCGGCAGCGTCAACGACGTACCAGCCATGCTGAGCCGTTTCTGCCTTGGCAGTAAAAGTTTTCATCGGAATTCCGTTTCTGTACGCGATACGTTTTCTATGCGGGGCAAATGCCGCCTCGGCCAAGCCAAGGGAACCGCGAATTCTATTTGAAATCAGGCCCCTGTGTCAAACTTTAGAAGGATACGCAGTCGGGTGTCCGCAACTGGGGAAAATAATAATATATATTTAAAAACAAATAGTTAATGTCCTCCTGGATCATCACAAACACCATCGCCGCATGGCTGATGCCACCCGGCTGCCTATTGCTGCTGGCGGCGTGGGGACTGCTGCGCATGGGCAAACATCCGCGGTCCGGGAAAATCTGTTTGACGCTGGCGCTGCTGGGCCTATGGGTATTTTCGACGCCTTGGGCGGCACGCGGATTGTTGGGCACTCTGGAACCCGCGCCTGCGGATCCGCTGCAGGCGCCGCCGGCACAGGCCATTGTTGTTCTGGGCGGCGGAAAATACTCTGCACCGCCCGAATACGGCGGCACCGACACCGTTGACAGCGCCACACTGGTGCGCCTGCGCTACGCCGCACACCTGTATCGCCTCACTGGCAAGCCCATACTGGTCAGCGGCGGTAACCCTGACGGCAGTCCGATTTCGGAAGCACAGGCCATGAAGGCAACCCTGGAGAATGAATTCAAAACCCCGGTCATGTGGACCGAAGGCAACTCGGCCAATACCCTGGAGAACGCCCGCGCCAGTTTCGATGTGCTCAAGGCACAGGGCATTACCCGTGTTTACCTGGTCACGCATGCATGGCATATGCCGCGCTCACAATACGTCTTTGCGGAAGCCGGCTTCAGCGTCGTGCCCGCCCCCACAGCGTTTTCAACAATCTATCGATTCACGCTGCTCGATTGCCTGCCTCACGCGGGCGCACTAAGACTTAGCAGCCAGTTTTTCCATGAGGTCATTGGTCTTGTCTGGTATCGGCTAAAATCCGCGCTTCGTTGACAGGAAGCTATCATGAAAGCACGCATCAAATGGCTGGAGAGCGTCGCCTTCGTCGCCGAATCGGAAAGCGGCCACGCGATGGTGATGGACGGTGCACCCGAAGGCGGCGGCCGCAACCTAGGCCCGCGCCCGATGGAAACCCTATTGATGGGTGCCGGCGGCTGCACCGCCTATGACGTGGTTCACATCCTCAGGAAATCACGCGCGAATGTGACTGACTGCGTACTGGAAATCGACGCCGAGCGCGCAACCGAAGACCCCAAAGTCTTCACCAAAATTCACTTTCATTTTGTGGTGACAGGCAAGGGCTTGAAGCCGCCGCAGGTCGAACGCGCGGTACATCTGTCGGCGGAGAAATACTGTTCGGCGTCGATCATGCTTGGCAAAACGGCTGCCATTACCCACGATTTCGAAATACGCGAAGCATAGCGGCGACGCCCGCAGACGGCTCCCGCACTCGGCCTGCGGCTACCGAGTCGCCAGCTGCCTTCGATCATGCTCGCCAAGACCGCCACGATTACACACGATTTCGAAGTCCGCGAAGCATAGCAGCGACGCCTGCAGACGGCTCCCGCACTCGGCCTGCGGCTACCGAGTCGCCAGCTGCCTTCGAGCGTGCTCGCCAAGACCACTGCCATCGCTCGCGATTTCGAAGTTTACGAAGCGAACCACTTACTATAGCCAGTAAGCGGTTTCCGTCATCATCTTCGATGATGCCTTCATCGCGGACTTCACCGTTGCGGGCAAATCTGCCCCGCCGTGATCCAGTGCGCTGGTGGCATGACGCGCTTCGTCGTCGCGCATCTGAGTGAGTATCGCTCGGCTTTTTTGATCTTCAACCGGCAACTGCTCCAGATGCCCTTCCAGATGGCGCACCACCTGGCGCTCGGTTTCCGCTAAAAAACCGAGATTCCACTTGTCACCCAGCAAACCCGACATTGCACCTATTGCAAACGAGCCCGCATAAAACAACGGGTTCAACATGCTCTTGCTGCCGCCCAATTCAGCGATGCGGCGTTCGGTCCACGCCAGATGTTCGGTTTCTTCCTGCGCGGCCTGCGCCAGCGCCCGTTTCGCCGACGCATCGCGCGCGGTCAAAGCCTGGCCTTGATACAGGGCTTGTGCGCAAACTTCGCCGCTGTGATTGACACGCATCAGCGATGCTGATCGTTGGCGCTGTGTTTCATCGAGCGCCGCATCTGGCAGTGCCTCTCCTGGCACGCGGCGCAGCGTTTGCGCAGGCGCGAACAGCGTGCGCAAACCTTTGTCGAAGCCGACGATGAGTTTGTCGATGTCAATCATGCAGCCCGACCAAACAATCGCTCCAATTCAATACCCGGTTCAGGCGCCCGCATGAATGCTTCGCCAACCAGAAAACAATTCACTTTGCGCGAGCACATCAACTCCACATCGGCGGCTTTAAGTATGCCGCTCTCCGTGACAACCATGCGATCCGCCGGCACGCGATCCAGCAAACCCAGTGTCGTGCCCAATTTGGTTTCGAAGGTGCGCAGGTTGCGGTTGTTGATGCCGATCAGCGGGGTGTTCAATTTCAGTGCCGCGTCCAGTTCATCGCCATCGTGCACTTCCACCAGCACCGCGAGTCCGAGGCTCATCGCCACTGATTCCAGCTCGCGCATGCGCGGCAAATCCAGGGCCGCAACAATCAGCAATATGCAATCGGCACCCGCAGCACGGCTTTCATACACCTGATACGGATCGATCATGAAATCCTTGCGCAATACCGGCAGCACACATGCGGCGCGCGCGGCCTGCATGTGCGTGATGTCGCCCTGAAAAAACTGCTGATCGGTCAAAACCGAAAGACACGCTGCACCGTATTGTTCGTAACTTTTCGCGATCAGCGCCGGCTCGAAGTGCTCGCGCAGCACGCCCCTGCTCGGACTGGCTTTCTTGATTTCGGCAATGACCGCCGAGCGGCCCGCGGCGATTTTCGCGCGCAACGCACCGACAAAATCGCGCGGCGGCGGTGCGGTGTTGGCCTGTCGTTCTACCTCGGCGGGCAGCGCGGAAAGCTTGGCAGCGGCGACTTCCGTCTTTTTAACCGCAACAATGCGCTGCAAAATATCTGACATAATATTGTTTAAAAACAAATACTTATATCAATTCACCGAGTGGCGCTGGTATGTGCCACAAACTGATCGAGTTTCTTTCGTGCCGCACCGCTGGCTATTGTCGCCAGCGCTTTTTGAACACCGTGCGCCAGCGACTCGGAAAGACCCGCCACGTAAATGCTCGCGCCCGCATTGAATGCAACAATGTCGCGCGCCGCGCCATCTTTGTTGTCCAGTGCAGCGAGCAACATCGCTTTTGAAGCATCGACGCCATCGACGCGCAGCGCTGCCGCATCACAGGCTTTAAGGCCGACATCCGATGGCTGCACATCGTACTCGCGCACTTCGCCGTTCTTCAATTCCGCGATTAGGGTCGGGCCGCACAGGGAAATTTCATCGAGGCCTTCGCGCCCATGCACGATCATCACGCGCCGGCTGCCCAGCCGTTGCAGCACGCGCGCCTGTATGCCCACCAGATCGGGATGGAATACGCCCATCACCTGCTGCTTGGCTCCGGCCGGATTGGTGAGCGGACCGAGGATATTGAATATGGTTTTGACGCCGAGTTCGCGCCGTACGGGTGCTGCATACTTCATCGCGCTGTGGTGATTGGGTGCGAACATGAAGCCGATGCCCACGTCGTTGATCGATTTCGCCACTTGATCCGGCGTAAGGTTTATATTGGCGCCGAGCGCTTCCAGCACATCGGCGCTGCCCGATTTGCTCGATACCGAACGTCCACCGTGCTTGGCCACTTTGGCGCCCGCCGCCGCTGCCACAAACATGGATGCCGTCGAGATGTTAAAGGTATGCGCTGCATCGCCGCCGGTGCCGCAGGTGTCGATCAGGTTCGGTGCGTCGGGCACCGGCACTTTGGTCGCGAATTCGCGCATCACTTCCGCGGCAGCGGAAATCTCGCCGATAGTTTCTTTTTTCACGCGCAGGCCGGCGATGATCGCGGCGATCAGCGTAGCGGACACTTCGCCGCTCATGATCTGGCGCATCAGCGAAAGCATTTCCTCTCGGAAAATTTCACGGTGTTCGACGATGCGCGCGAGCGCTTCCTGCGGTGTCATGACGCGGCTCCAATCATCGCTTGGGTCCCTCCAGGAAATTTTTCAGCAGGGCGTGGCCATGTTCGGTAAGTATCGACTCAGGATGAAACTGCACACCTTCAACGGGCAGGGTCTTGTGACGCACACCCATGATTTCGCCGTCATCCGTCCACGCGGTCACCTCCAGACAATCCGGCAGCGTTTCGCGCTCGATCACCAGCGAGTGATAGCGCGTCGCCTGGAAATCGGCCGGCAAACCCCTGAACACGCTGCTGTTGTTGTGATGTATCGCAGACGTTTTCCCGTGCATCAGTTGTTTGGCATGAACAATTTTTCCACCGAATGCCTGCCCGATGCTCTGGTGGCCGAGGCACACACCGAGTATCGGCACCTTGCCTGCGAAATGTTTGATGGCCGGCACCGAAATGCCTGCTTCGTTGGGCGTGCAAGGACCTGGTGATACCACGATGCGGGCCGGATTCAGTCGCTCCACGCCTTCGAGCGTAATGTCGTCGTTACGAAATACCTGCACGTCTTCGCCTAGCTCGCCGAAGTATTGCACGAGGTTATAGGTAAACGAGTCGTAGTTGTCGATGACCAGCAGCATGGAAACATCCGGCGCAAACAAGGCATGGAAATCCCGGTGATTATACGCCGGGAACTCGTCGTTCGGCCGGGACCTGCTTGCGGTCATCGGCCCAACATATGAGCGTATCGGCTTGAGCGCGTGCGGCGCGCCCGTTATCATGCGAACACCTATGAATGCTCCTGAAACGAAGCAACCCAAACAGCGCGATTTTTCCGGCGTCGGTTACGACGAGGCGCTCGAACGCGCGCGCGCGCTGATTCCCTTTCTGCGCAGGCACTGTGCGGCGAATGACCAAGCCACCAAGCTCGTGCCCGAAGTCGTGAACGCCCTGCACGAGAATGGCCTGTTGCGTTACATACAACCCAAGGCATGGGGCGGCATGGAACTGGATTTTGTCGCTTACTTCGATGTGCCGGAAATGCTGGGGCGCGGCGATGCCTCCACCGCTTGGGTGGTGGCCAACCTGGCGTCGCATCATCGCGGCCTGGCGTTGTGGCCCAAACAAGCACAGGAGGAAATCTGGAGTAAAAGCCCGGACACGTTGATCGCCTCCGGCATTGCCTTCATGCAAGGCAGCGGGCGCAAAGTCGATGGCGGCATCGAGCTCTCCGGCAAGTGGGGATTTTCTTCCGGTGTCGATCATTCGGAATGGGAGCAGCTCGCGTGCATCGTCAAGGACGCTGACGGTAAGCCCATCGACTGGCTTATGTGCCAGGTGCCGCGCCCACAGTTTGAAGTGATCGACGACTGGCAAACGCTGGGCATGCGCGGCACCGGCAGCCGCACGGTGACCTGCAAGAATGTTTTTGTGCCGGAACATCGCGCGTTGAGCATGCACGTCGCCAACCCGGCGCACGAATTTCCGGGACTAAAAGTTCACACCAATTCGATGTTTAAAGTGCCTACGTCGTCGCTCGGAGGCCATTGCATCGCCGGCGCCATGACCGGCAATGCGCAAGCCGCGCTCGACATCACCACCGAAATGGTAAAGCAGCGCAGCACCAATTACACGGGAGCTGCGATGCGCGACTTTCAGACCGTGCAACTGCGCATCGGCACGGCAGGTGCAAAAATCGATGCGGTACGCACCTGGATTCGCAATGATTGCATTGAGGCGCACAACGTCTATCGCACGGGCGGCAAACTCGATATCGAAACCAGGCTGCGTTACAAACGCAATTGCGCGATGGGCATGAAGCTGCTGACTGAAGCAGTCGATACGCTATACGAGATGTGTGGCGCTGCCGGCATTTACGACACCAGCGCGATGCAGCGTATCTATCGCGATCAGCATGCTGCCGCGGGCCACATCAGCTTCAGTACCGACGCGCAACTCACACCCTGGGCACAGGTATCGCTGGGCGCGGCATTCAACAGCCCGACCCTCTAAGGATCGCCGGTTCATACGTAAGTATTTGTTTTTATTATCAAAATTTACTATCGAGTCCGGCCTCGGCAATTTCCGCTGCGCGCAGCAACGCGCGCGCCTTGCTCTGCGTTTCCTGCCATTCGGCTTCAGGTTGTGAGTCAGCCACTACGCCGCCGCCCGCCTGGGCGTACAGCATGCCGTCTTTCACCACGCCCGTGCGCAAGGCGATCGCCACATCCATGTTGCCGTCAAAACCAAGATAGCCCACCGCGCCGGCGTAAATGCCGCGCTTGACCGGCTCCAGTTCATCGATGATTTCCATAGCGCGCACTTTGGGCGCGCCCGACACCGTGCCGGCCGGGAAGGTCGCACGCAGCACGTCAATCGCGCCGAGGCCGGGTTTAATCTTGCCTTCGACATTGGAAACTATATGCATCACGTGCGAATAGCGTTCGATCACCATTTGCTCGGTGACATGCACACTGCCGGTCTGCGCCACGCGACCGGCATCGTTGCGGCCGAGATCGACCAGCATGATGTGTTCGGCGCGTTCTTTCGGATCGGCCAGCAGTTCTTCTGCCAGCGCCTTGTCGTCTTCGGGTGTTGCGCCACGCTTGCGTGTGCCCGCGATGGGCCGCACCGTCACCACATCGCCTTCCAGTCGCGCGAGTATTTCCGGCGACGCACCCACCACATGAAAATCGTCGAAGTCAAAGTAAAACATGTACGGCGACGGATTCAGCGTGCGCAGTGCGCGGTAAAGTGCCAGTGGCGTGGCGCGCAGCGGCTTGGACATGCGCTGCGACGGCACTACCTGCATGATGTCGCCTTCAAGGATGTATTTTTTTGCGCGTTCCACCGCAGCGTGATACGCCTGCCGGCCGAATCCCGATACCGCCGGCTCCGACACCGTGCTACTGGCGGGTGGAATGACGGCCGGTTCACGCAGTTTTTTCAGCAACTCCTTCAGGCGCACACTCGCATTCTTGTGGGCATCGGGAGCACCGGGTTGCGCATACACCACCAGAAAAAGTTTGCCGGAGAGATTATCGACAATAGCGATTTCTTCCGACAGCAGCAGCGCAATATCGGGGGTGCCGAGTTGATCAGGCTTTTGCGTGTGCGCAAGTTTTTTCTCGATGTAGCGCACGGTGTCATAGCCGAAATAGCCGACCAGTCCGCCGCAAAAGCGCGGTAGTTTCGAAGCGTGGTCAACATTCGCGACTTTCGCTACGTTGAATCGCGACAGATATTGTTCGACGTACTCCAGTGGATCGTCAACCGTGCTTTGCCGGGTTATGGTGCTGCCGGAGAATTCCGTGCATTGATAGCCGCGCACTTCGATGCGCGTCTGTGCAGCGAGGCCAATAAACGAATAGCGCCCGAAACGCTCACCGCCGACCACGGATTCAAGCAAATAGGTGTACGGCTTGTTGGCGAGTTTGAGATAGATCGACAGCGGCGTGTCGAGATCGGCAAAGGTCTCGAGCACGATAGGGATGCGGTTGTAGCCCGCTTGCGCGAGCCGCGTGAATTCGGCTTCAGTCATGAGATGCTCCCTGCGAAAAACAGTTTATTCAGCGCCGTGTGTGCAATGACATACACGGCAAAAAGGAACGAACGATCAGCGCCGCCAACGGCGCCAGCGTTCCCCGGCTGGCGCAGCGCGCCCAGCCTGACCTGAATTCACGTTTTCCACACCCATGACTAATTCTTCTTTATAATCAATTGAGTAGCATCCACTAGAGACGCTACTATAGCATCAACATCCAGCGTATGCACGTCGTGACCTTCGTTATAGCCGTAGGTCACGCAGAATATCGGGCAGCCTGCCGAACGCGCGGCCTGTGCATCGTTTAACGAGTCGCCGATCATCAGCATCTCGGCTGGCGCGACGTTGAGCTGACTGCAGGCATGCAGCAATGGCGCGGGATCGGGCTTTTTTTGCGGCAGCGTGTCGCCCGAAACGACGGTCGTGAAGTAACGGGACAGCGAGACGTAATCCAGCAGCGGCAGGGTAAACCGTTCGGATTTGTTGGTCACGCACACCAGCGGAAACCCCTGCGCGCGCAACAAATCGAGGCCTTCCTTTACACCGGGATAAATGGTGGTGTGCTTGCCGTTAACCGCCCGGTAACTGCGCTCATAAATCGGCAATGCCTGCTGAAAGAGTTCCGCATCCGGCTTGCCGTCCATGCTGCCGGTCAGGGTGCGCTCAATCAGGTTGTGGATGCCCTTGCCCACAAAATTGCGGATCAGGGATTCCGGTAGCACAGGCATATTCAACTCCGTCAACATCATGTTGGCCGCGACGGCAAGATCGGGAATGGTATCGAGCAGCGTGCCGTCGAGATCGATCATCACGGCTTTGACGTACAAGGGCGGGGTGAACTTCACTGCAAACTCCGGAAAACGTTTGACGGTCAACGTGCCGCGAGCGCGGCGCGCATGGCGTTGATGGTGGCTTTGTAATCCTGGGTTCCAAATATCGCGGAACCGGCGACAAAAGTGTCTGCACCGGCACGCGCAATCTCGGCAATGTTGTCGGTCTTCACGCCACCATCGACTTCGAGCCAGATGTCGCGGCCGCTGGCATTGATTCTCTGACGCACCGCGCGCAGCTTGTTCAATGCTTCGGATATGAATTTTTGTCCGCCGAAACCCGGGTTCACCGACATGATGAGCACAAGATCCAGTTTTTCCAGCACGTGATCGAGATAATGCAGCGGCGTGCCCGGATTAAACACCAGCCCCGCCTTACAGCCGTTATCGTGAATCAACGCAATGGTGCGGTCGATATGCCCGGAAGCTTCCGGGTGAAACGAAATGATGCCGGCACCGGCTTTGGCGAAATCCGGCACGATGCGATCCACCGGTTTCACCATCAAGTGCACATCGATGGGCACTTGCACGTGCGGCCGAATCGCCTCGCACACCAGCGGGCCGATCGTGAGATTCGGCACGTAGTGGTTGTCCATTACATCGAAGTGAATAACATCCGCGCCCGCAGCGACAACGTTCTTTACCTCGTCGCCAAGGCGCGCGAAATCCGCGGATAAAATGCTCGGTGCAATGCGAAATGTCATGGCAACATTGTATCTGTTTTGCAACTGTTTCGCCGCCGGACTGCATACCTCGCGTATACTATGCAACCATTAGATCGCTCCGCCATGCCTACCAAACCCCACGACATTTCCGTCAAGACGCGCACAGTCTACATCGCCGATCAGTCCGATCCGGCCAATGACCGTTATGTGTTCGCGTACACCATCACGATTACCAATACGGGCAGCGCCGCCGCGCAGTTGGTGAGTCGTCACTGGATCATCACTGACGCCGCCGACAAGGTGCAGGAAGTACGCGGCAAAGGTGTGGTGGGCGAACAACCGCATTTACGTCCGGGCGAGAGCTTTGAATACACCAGCGGCTCGGCTATTGCCACGCCAGTGGGTACCATGCGCGGCAGCTACCAGATGGTGGCAGACGACGGCACAAAATTTGATGTGGCGATACCTGAATTCACGCTGTCAATGCCGCGCGTGCTGCACTGACCACGCGGATTACTTCCGCCGCTCGCTTTCCTCATCGTCCTCTGAATTTTTTGGTGGACGTGGCCACGTCCACCACACCACCAGTGCCAGCAGTGCGGCAGCGGCCAGCGCTTCCAGCAGAAACCACGATAATATTTCCATAGTCCCGGTTGCCTGCCTTGTTGACCTTATACTGTCGCCCCATCATGAATGATCCGGCGCGGAAAATCCAATATTGCAAATGCGCCCTCGCCGTCATGTTGATGACAACGGTCAGCGCCTGCGAAACGCCCAAGCCGCCGGCCACCAAGCCGGCGTCCGCGCCTGCCCCCGCAGTACTGACAAAACCCGCCCCGCCGCCTGTCACCGCAGCCCCCGCCGTGGCCAAGCCCGAGGCGCAGGACGACGTAGCGCGCGCACTCACATCAGCCGCATGGTCTGAACTGCCGGGCTGGCGGCAAGACAATCAAGCTGAGGCGTTGCCCGCACTACTGGCAAGTTGCCGCGTATTGGGCAATCAACCCGCGTGGCACGACGCCTGTGACGCGGCACCTTCTGTCAAAGGCCGCGACGCCGCAAGAATTTTTTTCGAAAACCATTTCACGCCTTACCGTGTGAATAGCCCTGACGGCGCGGCCGAAGGGCTTATCACGGGCTACTACGAACCGACGTTACGCGGCAGCCGCAAGCCCTCGGCTCGAAACCGTTATCCGGTTTATGGCGTTCCGGACGATCTGCTGGTCCTGGACCTAGGTGAACTCGCACCCGAGCTTAAATCGACGGCGCCGCGCGTGCGCCTCGACGGCAGACGCGTCGTGCCCTACTACGACCGCCCGCAAATCGAGAGCGGACGCGCGCCGCTGCGCGGCAAGGAAATCGCCTGGGTTGAAGATGCGGTCGAACTTTTCTTTTTGCAGATACAGGGATCAGGCCGCATCGCACTTGACGACGGCGGAGTCATGCGCGTGGGCTTTGCCGAGCACAACGGTCATCCGTACCGCTCCATCGGCCGCGTGCTCATCGAGCGCGGCGAGTTGCCGCTCGAGCAAGCTTCCATGCAGGGCATCAAGGCATGGGCGCGCGACAACCCGGCGAAGCTCGCCGAACTGCTGAATCAAAATCCACGTTACGTGTTTTTCCGCGAGTTAGCCGGAACAGCGGCGTCGGCCTCGGGCGCATCACCGCCGGGTGCACTGGGCGTGCCGCTCACGCCACAACGCAGCATCGCGGTCGATCCGCGTTATGTGCCGTTGGGCGCGCCGGTGCATATTGCAACAACCCGGCCCAACACCGAAAAACCGTTGCAGCGCCTGATGCTGGCCCAGGATACCGGTGGCGCCATCCGCGGCGCGGTGCGCGCAGATTTTTTTTGGGGGAGCGGTGACGAAGCAGCGCGTGAAGCGGGCCGTATGAAACAAGCGCTGCGCATGTGGGTGCTTTTGCCGAAAAATTTCCCGTTTCAGAATTCCACGCAAAAACAATAGTCATCAGCGGGAAGTTGCCGGAGCGCGCGTGTCATAGTCGAGCGCAACCAGCACCTGCGCCTTGACGATACGACCATCCTTGTTGCGCGCCGGCGTAAACCGCGTGTGCAACAACAATTCGCGCACCACGATTTCGACATCACGCGCAGCGCCTTCGATCCCGCGCACTGCGGTAACCACACCCGCCTCGTCGATCAGCAAGGTCGCCCGCACCTTTCCTGCCGACGGTACATGGCTTCCGCTCAGAGCCGCACCCAGATCCGGCTTCACCAGTGCCTTGGGAAACACATCCAGATCGCCCACGGCGTAGTAGGTTGGATCGCTGGGTTGTGCCAGCACTGCAACAGGGTTGGCGGAACGCACGGGTACCACATCCGCCTTTGACACCTGCGGCAATGCAGGAGCATTGACGACAGCGGCAGCAACGGCCGCCCGCGCCTCGTTCTCAACGGTGCGCGGCACTGTCTGATCGGGTGATGCGGTATTCGTTTCCCCGGCGGCCGGCTGAAGTTGAACGGCGATGGGCATGCCACCTGTACTGCCGCGCGCAGCCCCTTTGCCTTAGTGGCTCTCCATCAGCCATGCATGCAACAGTATCGATAAACCCAACGCGACAGCAAGCCGCCGCTGCGCATGGCTGACGTCAGGCATGCGCACAGGCGGCTACTTCTTGCCGAGCGCCTGCTCGATCTGCGCGGCGGGAACATAGCCGCCAATCTGCTGGCCACTGGCGAGATAAATTGCCGGCGTGCCGCGAATATTGAAACGCTGCGCCAACTGCGCATTTTTCTCCAGCGGCGTGTCGCACGGCTTGCCCTGTTCGGTCAGCGCACCCTTGGTCATGATCTGCTCCCAGGCCTTGGCGCGATCTTTCGAACACCAGATCGCGCGCGATTTTTCCGTCGAATCCGGCGAAAGGATGGGCAGCAAAAACGTATAGACGGTGATGTCAGTCATTTTGCCAAGTTCTTTGTAAAGCTCTCGGCAATAGCCGCAGTTCGGATCTTCAAAGGTGTAGATCACGCGCTTGCCGTTGCCTCGCACCATCTTGATCGCCGAATCGTGCGAGGTGGTCAGTGATTTCGACACAAGTTTCTGCACCGTGTCCTGCGTGATGTTGCGCGCGGGCATGGTGCGAATGTCGTAGAGCGTGCCGCCCATCATGAACTCCGCTTTGATGTCCGTGTAGATGACCTCACCGCCCATTACGACTTCAAAAAGGCCGTTGAAGGGCAACTTTGTGATGGATTCCACAACCAATTTCGGGAACTTGGCCTGGAGTGCCTGCCGTAGCTTGGCTTCGTTCGCATCCTGCGCGCACACGCCAAATGCCGCCAGGGCAAATGTCGCCACCAGCAGGGAAACCCATCGCTTCATCATAAGCATCCTTTTAAACAATTCGCGGCAAGAGGTCAGGCCACCGCATGCTTCACCAGCAGGTTCTTGATCAACGGCAGGTTTTCCACCAGTCGCATGCCCAGGTCACGGGTGTGTGACAACCAGACCGCCTGCGAGGCAAAAAGTTTCTGCAAGCCGTCTGTCGCAAGCTGCATGGAAAGCACATCTTCCTTGCGCGCCCGTTCATAACGCCGCAGCAAAGCGTAATCGCCGCAGTCGTTCTGCGCACCTCGATCACACAGCACTGCAGCCAGCTCGCGCGCATCACGGAAACCCAGATTAACGCCCTGACCCGCCAGCGGGTGCACATTGTGAGCGGCGTCTCCCACCAGGGCAAAGCGTGATTTGACGAATTGTTCGACACGCTGCAAGCGCAAGGGAAACGCCGCCGCTGGCGTGATCACTTCGAGCGCACCCAAGACACTATCGCAGGCCTCGCCCACGCGCTGCGCCAAATCCCCCGCACCAAGCGCGAGCAGCTCCTGCGCGTGCGCGTCAGACGTGGACCACACCATTGACACCCGGTTACCCGGCAGCGGCAACAACGCCAGCACGCCGTCCGCCCGAAACCATTGAAAAGCCATGCAGTGATGCGGCAACACCGAGACAAAGTTCGCCACCACCGCGCTTTGCCTGTAGTCGTGCGCAATCACTTTGATCCCCGCCTGCTCACGCACCCAGGACTGCGCGCCATCGGCACCCACTACCAGTTTCGCGCGCAATGTTTCTCCGCCAGTAAGAACAATCTCGGAATCATCGGCATGCTGCAACAGCGCATCACAGGTCGCGGGGCACAGCACCTTCACATGCGGCGCCCGCGCAACGCATTGCCACAGTGCAGATTGCATGCGCCCGCTTTCCGCGATAAACGCCAATTCACGCAACCCCGCATCGTATGCATTGAATTCCAGGCGCGCGGACGGCTGATCTCCAAAAATACGCATGGTCTCAACGCGCGCCACGCGTTCGGCGTCAACACCCTGCCATGCGCCAACGTGCGCGAGGAACGCCGCCGATCCGGGACTGACTGCATAAACACGGCTATCCCAAGATGCCGAGGGCATTGCCGGCGCGCGCGGCTCGATCAGCGCAACATTGAGCCCTGACGGTGCCAATGCCGCAGCGAGGCTCGCTCCCACCAAACCGGCGCCTATGATCGCGATATCACAGGATTCGTTCATGTTGAATTCGAAGTTGTGCGCACTTAGAGCCTAATTATTTGTTTATAAAAAATAATTTTATGCCGGGTTGGGCCACATGAATTTGCCAATTCGCAGCACGGCCGCGCAGGGGAAAATAAAAGAACCGCTCATGGTGGTTTTCTTATTTTGCAATAGATGATGGTGGGATAGGTGCTACCGAATAACCAACGCAACTTGTTGATTTACATTGATTTAAAAATCATATCCGGCATGTGTTACCCCCATAGTTACCCCTGCATAAACGCCGTGACTAATTTACCACATACAATCTGTCTCACCGCTCCCCATGACGCGCCCGCACACCCGCGATGAATACCAACGTTACTCCCCAATGCGCCAACCCTCTGGGCCAACTCTCGGCGTAACTAGACGGCGCTAGCTGCTAGTGACGACGTGCGAATTGTCTGCGGCATCAAAAGTTTAAGTATTGGTTTTCATAGTGACGGCCAGTAGTGACGGGCTATTTGGCCCAATCTCTGACTGCACTCCACGACGTACCCGCGCACACCTGCGAGGTTACCCTGCACCTCATAACATACGGGCGTCCGCGAATGTTACGCGGCTGGCACAGGTGCGCCCTTGATACGCACCCCATGACGCCTGCGCGCGCCTGCGACGTCCACCAACACCATGCGGAGGTGATTCAGCCAAGACGGTCAAACACCTTTAGGACGGTATCTCCCTTTAAGTTTCGCCACCCTTTATTCTTTCGTATCGCTATTTAGTCCAAGGCGTTTTAACACCTTTTCAGTGTCGTAGTGATCGCTGTTGTCGCGTAACTTTGGTTCATCGCAAAGAGTAAGGGTAGAAACATCACGCCCAATGCGTTTTAGTTCGCGCTCAATTTCCATATTGCTTGATATGACCGTATTCAATCTGTCATGCAATAGGCGAAGAATGGTGGCTTGCTCCGATACATGGGTAGAAATTGCCTTAACGGAAATCCAAATAAGCGTGAGCAAAATCACTGGCAGCCACTGTAGTATGTTTTCAAGCATTGTCTTTTCTTACCATGTAATAAAGGACTTGTAGTGCGAGAGCTGTTGTGAGTGACGCCATCCAAAAGAAATCCCGCCGAAGCTGGGCAGCAGGGCAAATCCATCACCTATTTGTCGATGCTCTGCGTTTTTGATAGTGCTCGCGCAACCCATTCTCCCTGCTTCCATTCGCCGCAACTTTCTTTGTGCGGCAAAAACGGAAACCGATATCCGGAGAGGATATCAGGTCTCTTGATATCCGCCAGAGACAAGGACGGAAAACTAAGCTTGGAGTGACTTTCAGCGATGGTTGGGGGAAACCTTTTGCAAAACCCGTAAAAAATATGGTCTGGGTATGTATCCACAACCTGACCATTTTCTTCGTATCCCTTTATATGCCCCTCTTTCATGCCGCGACGCATGAACTCGTATTCTTTCGGCGAGTAGGCGGCGACTACCTCTAGCGTATCTTCATCAACTAGGTGCCAGTATTTGCAGGTGCCGCAGTTCGATGCTGTTAAGGTGTAGGGAGGTTGCGTAAGTGAAAATTTGGTCGAATCGTCGATAAATTTCGCCCACAAATCGCTGGCCGTTTCCATTTTGACGAATTCCCTATCAATCATTGTATTTTTGCTAATGATGTTTCGCCACCAGATCGTCCAGCAGTTCGCCCGCCGAGGTGTGCCACCCCCGCACCTGAAACGTATAATACTGTCATAAATAGGGGGCGCTATGTGGATGAAATCCATCGCAGGAATAACTAAGGCATTTCTGCTTGCGACTCGACTGTTGCATATGGTTCACTTTTGCCATTAAGCCGAGAGAAAGAATGTTGACCGTTCTAACCATCGCGGCCGTGCTTATAGCATTTATACTCGCCGCAGTTCATTGGAAGGTCGTCCGAGAGGCGGTATTGTGGTCAGCGGCTATCGCCTCAATTCTCGCGTTCCTCGCATCGGTGGTGGCGTTCATATTCGCCATCATCAACCTTGATTTCAATCTGGCGTTACTGGGTATCACCCTACTGATAGCATGCGGTCTATTGTGTGCTATCGACCATTGGGATCGAGACTCCCAGTTCGCTAAGTGGCACGCCTATTTTCGACAACCAGATAAACGAGATAACTAAGAACCCAAAGTGTTGTCCTGCTTATGTATTCGGCACAGGCCCCAATCGATGCGCTTTCCGCCACCGTCGCCACCCTTCACGCATAACCCGCGCGCACGATTGACAAAGCATGCTCGGTAGTTTCGTTTTCGGCGTATAGAAAATCAGCGGTGGGCAGACGTGAGGGCGCAAGATGAATGAAATCTCATTGCAGCAACACTTGGCCACGCTGGGTTGGGATTTTAAGTATCTCAATCACGACGGGAGTATCGCGCGCGTAGGTCGAAGTCAAGGCCAACCATGCTTTGAGCCATTCGGCGCAATTCGTCGCGTACTTGACGACAATAGACTACCCATCCATCACGCGCTAAAGGTAGGAACAAAGCTTATGTTTTTGCCTTCCCTGAAATTTGATGTCTTGCCTAATCCAAGCCTGTGGTACTGCATTACCCATCCGCTGACAGGATTGTTTGGGCTGGTGGCATTGGTAACCACTAAACTGGCAGGGCAAAACGTCAGTGACTTTCAAAACATGCCCCAATTGCAAGGTGACGTTGAAATGTTCACAAATCCCCCCTTCTCTGAATTCCCGTTTGGTCAAACCCTAACCGTCAAAGGGATTGATGGGTATGCTGTTGCCCTTGCCTGTGAAAATGGTGTTTGTTGGACACTACCGCCGATATCCTTTGCGACGGTCAAACAGATAACCGTCTTGAAGCCATGATGCCTTCCCCGCCACCCGGACAGTCCGCCGATGCAATCTATCCTGTAATTTTGAGCCGCCATCGTCGCCATCCCTCGCGCATTACCCGTATCGCTTTTTCTTTTCCTTCCGGCGTTCGCGGCCCTGTAGATAGCCCCCCGTGCAATCGACACCTCCCAGCACGAAAAACCTGCTTGCACTGGCACGGTTTGCCTGTTGATCGGGCGAAAGCGCCGCATACCTTGGCAAGTCCCTTTGCCACCTTGGTTTTTAGTCTCACGTTATCAAACCTCGCGACCATGCTGCCGGAGTTGCCGCTTCCACCGTTCTAATCTTCTCCGCGTTTTGGCTTTCAGTTCTCGCAAGCGTTCTTGCATAAACTCCGTGGAGTCGCCGCCGTGTTGTGAGCAATAGCCGTTCGCGAATACCGACAAATGCAGGCATGGCGTACCCGCTTTGGTCTTACCTTTGCACTGCCCAAAAAATGTATAGCCTTGTCCCATCAATGCACCGTCCCGCTGTGCCGCTCGATCAAGTCGAGCAACAACACGCCGTCATATCGGTCGCGCGGTATCAATAGCTCGCACGTTGCACGCCCCCGGATCGCCAGCGCCACGATAACCGCGTCAGGGTCGCTGTCCGTATCCGTCACCACGGCGTAACGCACGGTCGGGCTTTCCCGTAGCATCGCCAGCACCCTTTGCCGCCGCCCTTCGGCTGCCGCATCGGGCAGCGCCTCATACGCGCCATCGTTTGCCGCCCGCAGTTCGTCCAACAGTTCAGCCTTGCGCTCGCGGATCACGGGTAGCCAGCGGTTGACTGCTTCGCTGCTACCAGCCGCCTTGATGGTTCCGGTCGCCGACAGCACCAGCATTACGCCGTCCGCTTGCGCCTTCTTGATTATCGCCGCCGGGGTCATACGATCACCTCAACCACCGCATCCGATACGGATGTAGCCGATGTAGCGGATGCTATGGGGTGTGAGGGAAGATACCGCTGCCACACGTCATGCAGTTCATCCCGTCTATACCCTTTGAGCACTTCTCCACTGGCCCGGATGTTTTTGGAAGTAACGCCAAATTTTTTCAGACGCATAGCCAGCCCCCGCGAGTCCATCGGCTTACCCTTCAAATCACCCCACGGCGATTCGTCCATCGCGTTCAAGGTCTTCAAGATTTCGTCGGTCGATACGGCATCCCGGTCGCCGAACACGCGCCGCAAATCGGCAAGTAAGCGAATACCCAACGTAACCGCTCTTTCCCTATATGCCGCTACATCCGCTACAGCCGCTGCGCGAGCGCGCTCCGGCCAGATACCGCCAGCAGCATCCGCGACGGCAATCAGCGGCTCCCAAGCTTCGGCCCTGCGATCAACCACGCCATCGGGTAGCACTGGCCACGCGATACCAGCGGCAGCACCTGCGGATGCAGCCCACTGTGCCAGCCGGTCGCACAGTTCATGACCTTCTGATTCATGAAGTCTCACCCGGTATTGCTCAACCTGTTCATGAGAAGCCCGACGTCGCATCCTGATGACGATAGAGCGCGTCATGATGGTATCGGGTAGGTCGCCTATGCCAGCCAACGCCACAGCCGCAAATACCTTGAAATCCTGCACTTCGTGTTTCGCCCCTACGCACCGGGGTATCGACGCACCCCTGCGATACCCAGCATTCAACAGCGCGCGCAAATCCTCATTGTGGTCATCTTTGCCGCGAGAGGTGAACACCGTGTCCACTTCATCGAATAAGAGTGTCATTTGCTCTTGCGCCAGTTTGCGGAAGATCGCGGCAACGGACGGCGAGAAAATCAACATCGGACTCGGCGTGAGCAAGTCGAGTATTTCCAGCACCCTTGTCTTGCCGGATTCAGGCTCAGGACTCAGCGCCGCTAACCTTGGTGTTGTGTGGAAGTGCTGAACCATGTGAGCGTGCGCCGCCCATAGCGTTACTGTGTCAAGACAGGCCTGGGTCGGGAACGCGACAAACCGGGCAAAAAATGCGCGGACATCAGATAGTAGTTGCGCGCCGTCAACATCAATTGCGCGCGATGATGTTGCTTTGGTTTTCTTCGCCGCCGCTTCGTCCATTACCTTTGCGCCCCGTTCGCCGGCCCGCTGCGCGGGTGTTGGCGGTCTCGGAATCGCTGGAATGCTTGCAGTACTGCTCTGCATGATTTCAGTCATTGTCCACCGCCAGTTCTATCGCTGAACGAATTCGCCGCGACGCCAATAACAGGCGTTCACGCTCGGCGTCGCTCGGCATCTTGCCTTTGCCTATATCGAGCATTGCCAGCGACGCGATTGTTAACTCGGTTTCAAGCGCCACAAGAACATCATGTGCATTGAATGGTCGCCGTTCGCGCTTGACGTGGTGATCTATGGCGCGCGGGGGCATGATCGCGTCCCAGCCTAACCCCACGGCAGATAGAATCGATTCCACGTCGCATTCTGCAAAGCATTTCACCAAGACGCGGCCATCTTCGACCTCGCGTACGTTCAGGCTCGGATTTTTGTCCGGATGCGCAGAACAGCGCGCTACCCATCGGCCCGGCCCCGTGCGTCTGACGCCTTCCAACTTTGACAGCAACAGGTCGGCACTCATGACGCATTCCCACCTGCACGCAGAAACTCCTCAATCGCGCCTATGTCGAATAGCGTAACGCGCGGCCCGGCCTTAATCGGCTGGGGGAATCCCGGTCTGCTCTTTACCCACAGCCATAAGGTGCTGTGGCCGATTTTAAAATACTGCGCGGTGCCTTTAGCCCGCCCATATTTGCGTGCCGTGGATTCTTCGCTCTGATTCATAACTTCGCTCCAAAGTCATATGTGACCGTGCCGCAAAGTCTAGAATCAATTAGTGGTGCCGGGGTAAGGTGGAATCTAGTTTATTTGCGCATTGATTCCACCTTACCCGCGCTGAATCGCGTGACGCCTCAGGGCCGTGGCGTCAGCCGCGCGAGAAAGAATTTAAGGTGCCATGCAATCGTGTCTGCGCATTTGTCTGCGCATACTCCCTTTAGTAGCTCCTTATCGATGTACTTTGCGTGCCGCCGGTGCTCATCCGTGGTCTGTTCATTCATCGCGCTGATATAGCCCTGCGCGAATCGAATGAATTTGCCACTAGCGTGGCCGTCCCTGTTCACAGAAACCGTTGGAATACCGTTTGTGCGCAGCCATAAGAGCGCTAGTCTATGTATGAGTACGCGCTTCGCTGTGTGTTTCGGATGACCCTTGGGTTTTCCTTTGGCCTTGTTCTTTGCCTTCGCTTTCGCTTTAGCTGAGGCAATGGCTTCGGGCGTAGCTTTCCGCCCGCCCCTCGCGTTGGCTTCGACTACGGCCTTGCCTACGGCCTCGCGCTCGGCTTCGTTTCTGCGCACGCTTTCTTCGTTACGCTTAACGATCTCGCGCGCCTCCTGCGACCAGCGCTTCAAATTCTCCACGGCGACGATAGCCGTATTGAGCTTGTTATCATCCTCGAAAATGTCGCCAGCAGCTTGCCGCATATACGGCGTGGCAAACTCGTTTAATAGATTGACCCGAAGCCTAGATGCAGCGCTTTCGATACGCTCTAGTGACTTGTCAATCTGCGAGCTTGGCGGGTAATTTTGCATGACAAGACTGCTCGTAAACCACCGTCCAGCGTCGGCCAAACCTTCTCCTTTTATCTTCGGTAGTTTGTCCGGATGTACGCCAAGTAACTTAATCAGTTTTGCAATTTGATCGTCGGTGAAATGGTGTTCTGGAATGTTCACCATGCGCCCCTTGCACTTTCGTAAATCGTCTGGCCGGAAAAATTATTTTTGTAAAAAAATCGGCACTTCAATAAGCACGTTCGCGTTCTCATTCATTCCCGTTCCACTTGGGGACTCCAAGGCCGGGGCGGGGGGGGATTTTTCCGCGCGCCGTGTTTTCGATTGAATGGGGCCCCCTCATTCATACTTGGGAACCCTTTGTTTGATGGCGTGGGGTGCTTGACGATAAAGGTGCCACCCGCTTAACCCTTTGGCCGAGAGAGGCAACGCGAGGCTCATAAATGCGTCCGCACCTGAATCGGCCCAAGCTGCTGTCCACAGGATCAGCCCCCCCCTTATGCAGCTTCCCCGCGCAGCGGTATCACTTCCGCGCCCGTCTTCAGCTTGTCCAGATAATCCGCCCATTGCTGCATCATCTTTCTGCGTTCGGGCAGGTGCGCCGTGCGGTTATAGGCACGGCCATTCGGGTCGCGCACCGCATGGGCTAACTGGTGTTCGATCAAGTCGGGCCGCACCCCCAGCACTTCATCCAATATCGTGCGCGCCATCGCGCGGAAACCGTGCCCGCTCATCTCATCCTTGGCTATACCCATGCGCCGCAGTGCTGCAAGGATTGCGTTATCGCTCATGGCGCGCTTGGGGCTGCGTCCGCCGGGGAACAGGTATTGTCCATGTCCGGTAACGGCGTGTAGCTCGCGCAGGATTACCACGGCTTGCGTTGCCAATGGCACGATATGGGGCGTGTCGGTTTTGGTTGCGGTGTAACGCCACTCTGCTGCATCAAGGTCTATGTCTGCCCATTGTGCGAAGCGCAGTTCACCGGGGCGTACGAATACCAGCGGAGCAAGGCGTAGCGCGCAGTTCACTGCAAACGTGCCTTGATAGCCGTCAATCTCGCGCAACAATTGGCCCACGCGCTTGGGGTCGGTAATCGCCGCGAAGTGTCCGCCCTTGTATGGCGGCAGCGCGCCGCGTAAATCGCCCGTTGGATCGCGTTCAGCGCGCCCGGTCGCCACGGCATAGCGAAACACCTGCCCGCAAGTGCTCAACGCACGGTGTGCGGTTTCCAGCGCGCCTCGCCCCTCAATCTTGCGCGCGGTTGCCAGTAATTCCGGGGCGGTAATCTCCGTGATGGGTCGCCCGCCTATCCACGGAAACACGTCGCGCTCAAAACGCGCAATGATACGGTCGCTGTGCGTCTTGGCCCAATTGGTCGAATACTTGTCGAACCACTCACGCGCCAGCACTTCAAAACTGTTTGCTGCCCGGTCTGCCCGCACTGATTTGACCGCCTTGCGGTTATCGCTGGGATCGGTGCCCAGCGCCAGCAGCTTGCGCGCTTCGTCGCGCCGCTCGCGTGCGTCTTTCAGGCCGATGTCAGGATAGACGCCCATCGATAGGGTTTTTTCCTTGCCATCGAATCGGTATTTCAAGCGCCACCACTTGCCGCCCGCTGGAGTAATAAGCAGGAACAGTCCGCGTTCATCGAACAGCTTGTAAGGCCGGTCTGCGGGCTTGGCATTGTGGATCGTTGTATTCGTTAACGGCATTTTTCACCTCTGGCTCAGGGGCGTAGGGATCAAAAAATGGGGTAACTCATTTTGCAAAACAGCAGTTACCCCACATAGTTACCCCACATTGAATCCGGATGTTGCTGGACGATATTACCCCCGCATGGATGGAAAATGCAATAAAAAACCAGCACTTAGGCTGGCTTCTGTATGCTGCTGGATGTCACTGGATTGTTGGGTGGTGGTGATAGGTGGATTTGAACCACCGACCTCAGCGTTATGAGTGCTGCGCTCTAACCACCTGAGCTATATCACCAAAGAGGGCGGCATTGTCCGGACTTAGTGGTAATTTGTCAATCGGCGGCA
>JAKFYK010000076.1 GCA_021730905.1 Betaproteobacteria bacterium
GAGGAGAAATCGAAGTGATCAAGGTTGAAAACCTGTGCAAGAACTTCGGCGCCAAGATCGCGGTTAACGACGTGTCGTTCAGCGTCGAACGCGGCGAGGTGCTCGGATTTCTCGGGCCTAACGGCGCGGGCAAATCCACCACCATGCGCATGATTACCGGCTACTACCCGCCGACATCCGGCAAGGTCACGGTCGGTGGTTTCGACATCATGGAAAAGCCGCTTGAGGCCAAACGACTGATCGGTTATTTGCCGGAGAACGCACCGGGCTATGCCGATATGACCGTGCGCGGCTTTTTGAGCTTTGCGGCGGAACTGCGCGGGTTGCATGGCGATGCGCGCAAGAAGGCCGTGAATCACGCGGTGGAAATGTGTTCCCTCGAGAACGTACTTCATCAGACTATCGATACGCTGTCCAAAGGATACAAACACCGCACGTGTCTTGCGCAATCGCTGGTGCACGACCCGGAAGTGCTGATCATGGACGAGCCCACCGACGGTCTCGATCCGAATCAAAAGCACGAAGTACGCGGCCTCATCCGCCGCATGGCTTCCACCAAGGCGATTATTTTTTCGACGCATATACTTGAAGAGGTGGAGGAGACTTGCTCGCGCGCCATCATCATCGACCGCGGCACCATCGTGGCGAACGGCACGCCCGCCGAACTCAAGGCGCGTTCCGATATGGCGGGTGCGGTGCACGTGCAGACAACCGGCGTGGCCAGCGCGGCGCTGCTGGAGCAGATGAATCGTGTGACGGGCGTCGTGCGCACCGAAGTGATTTCCGATGGCAACGGTCGTGTCGAGGCGCGTGCCTATCCCGACAAGAGCAATCGCAATCTCAATCTGACGCGATCCATCGCGGAACTGGCGGCGCAGCAGCACTGGCAGCTAGACGAAATCCACACCGAAACCGGGCGCCTCGACGAAGTGTTCCGCGCGATTACGCTCCCCGATACCGTGAAGGCGCACTGATCATGAATGCCTGGAATAACATTAAAACGATCATGAAGCGCGAACTCGGCGGCTATTTCACGTCGCCGATTGCCTACGTGTTTCTCATCATCTTCCTGCTGCTGACCGGATTTTTCACCTTCACCATCGGCAATTTCTTCGAACGCGGCGAAGCCTCGCTGGTGTCATTCTTCACCTGGCATCCGTGGCTGTATCTGTTCCTGGTGCCGGCCGTCGGCATGCGCCTGTGGTCGGAGGAGCGCCGTCTGGGAACGATGGAGCTGCTGCTCACCATGCCGCTGACCACGTGGCAGGCCATCGTCGGGAAATTCTTGGCGTCGTGGGCGTTTTTAGCACTCGCGCTGGCGCTGACATTTCCGGTATGGATTACCGTCAACTGGCTCGGTTCACCCGACAACGGCATCATCGCGGCGGGTTACGCGGGCAGTCTGTTTCTCGCCGGATCGTATCTGGCGATCAGTTGCATGACGTCCGCGCTCACGCGCAATCAGGTGATCAGCTTTATTCTGTCGGTAATGATCTGCCTGTTCCTGATCCTCGCGGGATACACGCCGGTGACGGATTTGCTGACGCGCTTCGCCAGCCCGGTGGTGGTGGATGTTATCGCCGCGTTTTCGGTGATGACGCACTTTGAAGGATTCCAGCGCGGTGTGATCGATCTGCGCGATTTCCTGTTTTTTGCCTCGGTAATCGGCTTCGCGCTATTTACCACCGGCGTGATTATTCGCAGCCAGCGGGCAGGGTAGGCCATGAAAAAAAGCAATCTCGATTCCTTGTTTTATTCCGCCGGCGGCCTGGTGCTGCTGGCGATCATTCTGATCGCGGCAAACTTTTTGTTCAGTGCGTTCAAGGCGCGCGTCGACCTGACCCAGGGCAGTGTTTACACGCTGTCGCCGGGCACGCGCGCGATCCTGAGCAAGCTCGAAGCGCCGGTAAAAATCCGCTATTACTACACGCAGGGCGGCAACACCGTGCCGGTAGGCCTGAAAACCTTTGCCAAGCGCGTCGAAGACCTGCTCGCCGAATACAAAGCGGCGTCGGGCGGCAAAGTGATCATCGAAAAATTCAATCCGGAGCCCGATTCCGACGCCGAGGAATCGGCCGCGCTTGATAACGTCGAAGGCCAGCAGACCAACACCGGCGAAAAGTTTTACCTCGGCCTCGCGGTATCCTTCCTCGACAAGAAAGAGGCGATACCGGTGCTGTCGGCGGACCGCGAACGGTTGCTGGAATATGATTTGACGAGCAAGATTTCGCAAGTCACGCAGGCAAAAAAACCGGTGATTGGATTGATGGCGGGGCTGCCGGTGCTGGGACGCTCGCTGAACCCGATGACCAAGCAGCAGCCGACCGAGCCGTGGGTGCTGGGTTCGGAACTGAAGCGCACCTTTGAAGTGAAAAAGATCGAACTCGATGCAAAAAAAATCGACGACGACATCAAGGTGCTGCTGGTGATCCATCCGAAGAACATTACCGAGGATGCCGAGTACGCGATCGATCAGTTCGTGCTGCGCGGCGGCAAGCTGGTCGCGTTTGTCGATCCGTATGCGTATTTCGATCAGCAGCCCGACATGCAGAATCCGTTCGGCGGCAATCAGGCCGGGCAATCGATGCTCTACAACCTGTTCAAGGCGTGGGGCGTCGAAGTGGACGGCGGCAAAGTGATTGCCGATATGACCTTCCCCAGCGGCTCGGGACCGCGTTTGCTGCCGACACTGCTGTCGCTCACCAACGACGCGTTCAACATGGACGATATCGTGATGAGTCAGGTGGGCACCATGCTGGTGCCGTTCGGTGGCTCGTTCAAGGGTAAGCTGGCGGAAGGCTTGAAGCAGTCCGTGCTGATTCATTCATCCAAGAATGCGATGCCGGTGGATTTGATCATTGCCACATTGTCGGGCGAACCTTCGACGCGCGGTTTCCAGCCCACGGGCAAGGAAGAACCGATTGCTATCCGTCTCAGTGGCAAGTTCAAGTCGGCATTCCCCAACGGTGAGCCGGTGCCGCCGCAGCCGCCGGCGAAGAAAGGCGAAGCACTGGTGCCACCGCCCCCGCCGTCGGGCAAGCATATGCGCGAGGCTGCAGCGGAGAATTCCGTGGTGTTAATCGCGGACGTAGACATGCTGACCGATGGCGCCGCTGTAGAGGTGCAGGATGTATTCGGCCAAAAAGTGGTGGTGCCGCGCAACGGCAACCTTGCTTTCGCGCAGAGCCTCGTTGAGCAACTCGCAGGCGACCAGAACCTGATGAACCTGCGCAGCCGCGCTGCTTTTAGCAAGCCGCTGACCGTGCTGCGGCAGATGGAAGCGCAGGCGCAGCAGGCGTATCTGGGCAAGATCAAGGGTTTGGAAGACGGATTGAATCAAACCACCGAAAAACTCCAGGCACTGCAAAAAGGCCGCACTGGAACCGGCACTGCTACAACCGCTACCGTACTGACGCCGGAGCAGCAACTGGAGATCGAGAACTTCCGCAAGAAAGCCAACGAGACGCGCAAGGAACTCAAGGAATTGCGCAAGAACCTGCGTGTGGATACCGACCAGCTTGAGCTGTGGACCAAGGTCGTCAATATCGGCGCGGTGCCGTTGCTGGTGGCGATACTCGGCCTGGTGCTGGCGCTCTCCAAGCGCCGCAAACTGAGAATGGCGGTGGCGCGATGAACCGCAAACAATTTCTGGTCATGCTGGCGCTGGTCGCCGTGCTCGGCGGCGCGGGGCTGGCGATGTTCTGGCAGGAACTTTCCGGTTACAAGGAAAGCGGCGCGAAGATCGGCGCGAAAGTGCTGCCGGACCTCAAGGCTGCGGATGCAACCGAGATCCGCCTGAAAGACGCCAAGCGCGAAGTCACGCTCACCAGCAAGAACGGCTCGTGGAGCGTGAAGGAGCGCGGCGGCTACCCCGCGGAAGTCGGCGAAATCAGCGAGCTTCTTGCCAAGCTGGTGGAAGCGAAAATCGTGCAATCAGAGGCGGTGGGTGCCTCGCTCTATCCGCGTCTGGAATTGGTCGAACCGGGCAAAGGCGAGGCAAAAGGGGAAGGAACAGGCACGCTGCTCGAACTGAAGGACAAAAGCGGCAAGCTCATTGCCCATCTTATTTTCGGCAAAGTGTCGCTGAAGAAAGACCCCGGCAATCCGCTGCCTAACGCAGTGGACGGCGTGCCGGCGGGCCGCTACATGCTGGTGCCGGGCGGCAAGACGCAAAACGTGGTGGTGGTATCCGATCCGTTCGCGAACGTTGAAGCGAGGGCGGGCCGCTGGCTGGCGAAAAATTTCTTCAAGGCTGACCGCATCAGGACGCTGACCGTGGGCGAAGGCGCGGCGCAATGGAAGATCACGCGCGAACTCGAATACAGCCAGTGGAAATTTGCAGCAGGGGCGGGGCAGCTTGATCCGAGCGCCGCAGTGGGCGCAGTGAACGCGCTGGGCCAGCTTGCGTTCAGCGATGTTTCAACGGATGCGAAAGTGGAAGGCGAAAAAATCACCACCATCGTCGCCGAAACCTTCGACAACCTCACCTACACGATCAAGGTCGCCAAGCAGAAGACGGGTGACGATTACCTGTTCAACTTCGTGCTGACCGGCGAACCGCCGAAAACGCGCGCGCCGGAAAAAGACGAAAAACCCGATGAGATCGAGCGCCGCGCCAAGGAGTACGTCGATACCTTGAAGCGTCTCGAAGCGCGCGCGCAGTTCGAAAAAATTCTCGGGCAATGGGTGTATGTGATGCCCGGCAAATCACTGGAGCCGCTGCTCAAGGATCGCGCGCAGATGGTGGTGCAGCCAAGAAAACCCGGTGATGACAAAGGCGGACCGCCGCCCGGCATGATGCCGCAGTTTCCGCGCTGAGAACGTGCGCTAACGTAACGTTAGTGCACGGCTTCCCATCAGCGCAAGGTCTGCGCTACCAGACTCTTGACCAGCCGCCGGTAGTAAATGCGCGCGTCGCCTGCCCGTTGCGACATGAAAATCGCGATCAGCTTTTCTTTCGGGTCGATCCAGAACCAGGTGCCTTGCGCGCCGCCCCACAGGTATTCGCCCACGGTGCCGGGCATATCGTTCATGCCGGTGTGCGTGCGTACCGCGAAACCCAGTCCGAAACCGAAACCGGGATAAAACGACCCGGGCAATGCGCCGAGGTGATCGGAAGTCATGTGCTCGATGGTCTTCGGCGCGAGCAGGCGCACGCCGTCGAGGTCGCCGCCGTTGAGCAGCATGGTGGTGAAGCGCAGATAATCCGGCGCGGTGGAGAACAGCCCGCCGCCGCCCGATTCAAATCGCTGTGGCCGGCGCGGATCGGTGACGTTGGGCCGCTTGCCGGTGGCGGGTTCGATCATCGGGTTGGCTACCCGCGCGACTTTGTCCGCAGGCACGCTGAAGAAAGAGTCCACCATGCCCAGCGGTTTGAAAATGCGCGTTTCGAAAAATTCACCGAGCGACATGCCGGACACGACTTCGACAATGCGTCCCAGCACGTCGGTGGAACGGCCGTATTCGAAACGCGTGCCGGGCTGAAACGCGAGCACGGTTTTCGACAATTTGGTGATGAGTTCCGCGTTGGTGTGCTCGCGCGATTGCTCACCGGCATCGACATAGGTTTTTTTAACCAGCGCTGAAGACGCGCCGCGATGGCCGTAGGTCAGGCCCGAGGTATGGCGCATCAAATCCTGCACCGTGAGCTCGCGTCGCGCCGGCACGCGTGTGAGCACGGTGTTGCCGGCAGCGTCCTTGGATTCAACGCCGACCTGCAGGCCTTTCAGTTCGGGCAGGTACTTCGATGCCGGATCGCCGATGTTTATCCTGCCTTCTTCCACCAGCATCATGATCGCCACCGAGGTAATCGGCTTGGTCATCGATGCCATGCGAAAAATAGAATCGCGCGTCATCGGTACGCCAGCTTCCTTGTCGCGCATGCCGTTGGCTTCGAAGTGCACCACCTTGCCGTGGCGTGCCACCAGCATCACCGTGCCGGGCAAGCCGCCGGCGTCGATTTCCGCCTTGAGCACGTTATCCAGCCGCGTGAGCGCCTGCGAAGAAATGCCAGCAGATTCGGGCGTGGCTGTTTGCGTGCTGGCGCAGGCGCCGAGCAGCATCGCGGTTGACAGCAGGCACAGGGCAGACAATCGTTTCATGGGCGCGGTTCCGGTTGCGTGTCGGGTGACGGGGTTGCGATTATTTCACGTAATGCGCGCGATACCCGCGCGGCTTGCTAGAATGCACCGTGGGGCGGCGGCTTGGGATTGCTTTGTGAATTGCCGGCCGCGCGATGCTTTCGTGTACTGCACATCATCGGCTATAAGTGCTCTATAACAATATAACTATTTGTTTTTAAACGAGATTTTAGAATGGATTCCAGCAAGTTTTCCAAGTCGCCGGTGCTGCCAGCGGATCACAAATGGACGTTTGAGAAGCGCAAAGGTATTTACGAATCCGATGTCACGGCGCTGGTGCGGCGCATGCTCGAAGACGATGCGATACGTGAAGACCAACGCGAGGCATGGGAACGCTGGCGCAATGATCCGGCCAATCTCAAATAGGGTTTATCGATGATGAATCTGCGCACGGTTGGGGCGGCACTGATGATGGCGATCGGGGCCGCGCCTGCGTTGGCGCAAACGACGGCTTATCCCACCCGCCCGATACGCTTTGTGGTGCCGTTCGCGCCTGGCGGCAATGCCGACACGATATCGCGTACGTCCGGCGTGAAAGTCGGCGAATCCATCGGCCAGCAAATTGTCATCGACAATCGCTCCGGCGCCAACGGCAATATCGGCATGGAAATCGTCGCGCGCGCCGCGCCCGACGGCTACACCATCGTGCTGGGCTACATCGCCAACGTGGCCATTGCGCCGAGCCTGGTGGCCAAGCTGCCCTACGATCCGGTGAAGGATTACGCGCCGATTACCCTGCTGGCGACCTCGCCGAACATCATCGTGGTTCATCCGTCGGTGTCCGCGCGCACGCTGAAGGAACTGATCGCGCTGTCGAAAGCAAAACCGAAATCGGTCAATTTTTCGTCGGCGGGCGTGGCGAGCGTCGGGCATTTGACCGGCGAACTCTTCAACACGGCGCTCGGCGCGGATTTGCAGCACATACCGTACAAAGGCAGCGCGCAGGGTGTGATTGATCTGCTGGCCGGACAGATACAGATGATGATCGGCGGCATGTCGTCGGTGATGCCGCACATCAAGGCCGGCCGCCTGCGTTCTATCGCCATGACCGGCGCGCAGCGCTCGCCGGCCGCGCCCGATGTGCCGACGGTGGCCGAATCGACGATGCCCGGCTTCGAGGCCACGGCGTGGTACGGCGCGATGGCGCCGGCCGGCACGCCGCGTACCATCGTCGCGCGCCTGCACAGCGAGTTCGCAAAAGCGCTGGCGGTGCCGGATGCGAAACAGCGTCTGGAGAATTTGGGTTACCAGATCGTTGCCAGCACGCCGGATGAATTTGCCGCGTATATCAAGACCGAAATCGTCAAATGGGCGAAAGTGGTCAAGGCCTCGGGCGCGAAAGCGGAATGACGCCGTGTCCAGCACAAATGTACGGCAACTGTGGTTCGATGCTTCGACAAGCTCAGCATCACCACGAACGGCTCTCAAAGCGACCGTTCGCCCTGAGCCTGTCGAAGGGCGGGCGGTCATTCAATTGGACGTGCTTGGCAAGCGGAGATCGTCATGGAAGCATCAGTGAACTGGTGGATCTTGCTGATCCCACTGGTGATCGCGGCGGTCATCGCGTTGACGGCGATCAAACACGTGGATGAAGGCAACCGGCTCATCGTCGAACGCTTTGGTCGCTACCTGCGTATTTGCGGCCCCGGCAAGCACTTTTTATTGCCGTATATTGATCGCGGCATCCGCGTTGATCTCAATGAAGCACTGCCGGGCTGGCAGGGCATGACCGAGCAGGAAATCGAAACGAAGATTGCGCGGCAGCGTTATGGAGCGGCGTGACGGCGGTAATGGACTGGCTTCACGGTTGACTCTGACGTATGCAGCGACTTCTTAGTCCTTCTCATCCCAATGGAAGTGGTGCATCAGCCGATGGAAAATCGGCGTGAACACCAGTGCGGCGGTGACGATGAAGACCAAACCCGCATACAGCGCATAACACCCCGCGAACAGTTTACCCGCCGTAGTTTGCGGCGGATTGACCGGCCCCATCCCGCCCAACAGCATGGATGCATTGAGGAACGCGTCGATCCACGACAGTTTCTCAAACACGACATAGCCTGTCATTCCGGCTGCCAAAGAAACCGCGAGTAACGCAAAGGCTGCCACCAGGTGGCCGATCAGGCGCTGTGCAAAGCCTACGCTTGGAAGTGGTGGCTGGTGCTTTGATTCGTACACAAAGGATGCCTATGGCGTCTTTACAGGGTCGTTTCCGTCACTCTTAAAGACCATGGTTCTTGCCAATCGGATTACATCAGTATTCTGACGCAGATCACTCGGGAACGGCTCAAAAGGGAAGGTGTTTCTAATAATGGTGAGAGCTGCATTGTCGAGTTCGGAAATTCCAGAAGAACGCATAATATTCAGACTTTCCAATGTTCCATCGGACCTGATGGTTGCCATGAAAAGCAGTGTTCCATGGATATTCTTAGCGCGCAGGTGCGTCGGATAGTTCTCGTTTCCATTTTTTTCGACCTTCTGTACCCATCGTTTTACATACGCTCCGGTTGTTCCCGTCGTTTCTTCGCCACCTACAAACGCTACCCGCAACGCAGTCTGGGGTTTCGGTTGTGCCGAGGGGCGTGAATAAATCTTTTCAATTTCGATTATGAGAAAATATCCTATCGCAGCAAAAAACAATATTGCGGTTGCAGCTAATAAAACAATGATTGCTTTACGCTCGAGACGTGCGTCTTCTTCCGCCTCTTCTACAAATTTCCGCATTTTCCGGAACACTGATAGCGGAACGGTGATCTGTACGTTTGTGTCCAAGCCGCCTCGATCTAGATTTTTCTGACTATTGGGCATCCAGCTTCACCTCGGCTATCATGATTTCAGGCAAACATTTTTACGCCCGCTTTTTTTGCAGCCTTCTGCAAATCTTCATCAAGCGTGGCGAGGGACAGTCCCGATCTTAAGGCTAACTCAAGGTAAGAAGCATCGTACGCAGATAGCTTGTATCGGCGCGCCAGTTGCAGCGTGTCCGACAGCGCGCGTGTGAAGGTGGCCGCGTCTACTTCAATATCCACGCCTTCCAGCATCTCAAGAAATGCGCCGCTACGCGCTTCCGTCACCAGGCCTTTTGCTTCCGCTCTGGCAATGACGTTGGCCACCTCAAGCCCCCACGTCGCAGGAACAAGGGCATTGTCTTGTATCATTGCATCAAGCACCTTGCCGGCATACACGAGTTCTTGCGGTTTGCCATCGCCAAAAAACCAGCGCATGGTGACGGAGTTATCAAGTACGAAGCTCACGCGCGGCCTTCTTCGATGAGTGCTTTGATATCGACGCCACGCACCGGATCGGCCCGCATGAATGCCTTGAGTTTTTCTGCCGCCGCTGCTTTGTCTTTTGTTTTCGCGCTGGTGCTGGGCACGAGATCGGCGATGGCTTTCCCGTGATTGGTGATGGTAAAGCTTTTGCCGGTTTTAACTTGCCGCAGTAGCTCGGGCAGCTTGGTTTTTGCTTCGTATGAGCCAATTTCTATTTTCATGAATTTGCCTGCCATGCCAGTATAATTAGACCAGTATATAGACTAGTCTTAATTGTCGCAACAATTATATAAGTATATGTTTTATATATTATTTTATATTTAGCCTTGTATAGGATACTCGCAGTTCTTCCCGTATCCGCTTATGCCGCGACGCCAGCATCAGAGCACCCAACGCGCAGCACGATCCAGCGATCGTCAGCGTAGTAGCCACACCAATCACATCGGCCAGTGCGCCCGCCAACAGCGCGCCAAACGGCGCGACGCCCATGAAGCTCACGGTGTACAGCGCCATCACGCGGCCGCGCTTGTCGTCATCGACAATGGTCTGCACGATCATGTTGACCGACACCGAGGTGGCGAGGATACCGAAGCCGGTGATGGCGAGCAGCGGAATGGTGAGCCAAACCAACTTTACGTGTGATACCAGCGCGAGTGAAATGCCTGCCGCGAAGGCCGCGCCGGTGAGCAATCGCACCAGCCCGCGCACGCTGGGGCGCGTGGCGAGGTAGAGCGTGCCGCTCACCGCGCCCAATCCCGCCGCGCCGATCATGAAGCCCATTTCGCTCGCGCCGACGGCGAACACTTCGCGCGTCAGCACCGGCATCAGGTTGATGTACGGCGTGCCGAGGAATCCCACCGCAGTCAGCAACAACAACAGCGAACGTATCGGCAGCGATTGCCATGCGTACTGAAAGCCCTCGCGCATGCCCTGCAGCATCGGTATGGTATTCGGCTCGCGCACGGTGGGCGTGACCTTGATCGTCAGGAACGAAATCATCACGGCGGTGTAGGTGCAGGCGTTGATCACGAAGCACGCCGGCTCGCCCAGCGAAGCTATCACCAAACCCGCGAGCGCAGGGCCGACCAGCCGCCCGCAGTTGGCCATCAGCGAGGTGACGGCGATGGCGTTGGGCAAATCCTCTTTGTTGCCGACGAGTTCTAGCAGGTAGGCGTGGCGCACCGGTAGTTCAATCGCGACCAGCACGCCGAGCAGCATGGACAGCGTGATGATGTGCCACGGCGCGAGGATACCGGCGACAGCGAGCGCGGCAACGGTGATCGCTTGCAGCATTTCCAGAATTTGCGTGGCGAACATCACGCGATGTAGGTTGCAGCGGTCCGACCACATGCCCGCGAATGGCGACAACAGCAAAATAGGCAGGCTGCTGGCGAAACCGAGAATGCCGAGCAGTGTTGCCGAGTCGGTCATCTTGTACAGCAGCCAGCCCTGCGCGATACTTTGCATCCAGTAGCCGATCAGCGCGCACACTTGTCCCGACAGGAATAACCGGAAGTTGCGATGATGCAATGCTCGCAATGTGGGCAGAGGATTTTTCATGCGGTGTAGTGTCGTGGATGCGACGGCAAGAGGCGTGCCATTCTTGTCATTGCGTCTCATTGTACGCTGCCTGGTGCGGTAAAATCGGGCTGTCCCATGGCCCTCGATTCCGATAATTCCATATCGCGCAAACCAGCGCAGATCGTGAAGCAATCGCTCACCGGTTCGCCCGGCACCTGTGCGAGCTGTGCGCAGCCGGCACCATCGGTTCAAGCCAGGACGGAGCGCGCCTGATGTCCATCTGGATTGTCATGCTGATGGTGGTGTGCAATATGCTGGCCTACAAAGGCAGCAAGATTATTGTCACGCTGTTTTCCATTGAACTGGGCGTCTCGCAAGCTTTGATCGGCGTACTGGTGGCGCTGTATTCGCTGTTTCCGATGATCCTCGCCATCTACGCCGGCAAGCTTATCGACCGCCTTGGCGTGCGCTGGCCGATGGTCATAGGCTCCTGCGGCATTGCGCTGGGGCTGACGCTGCCTTATTGGTTTCCATCGGCTATCACCCTTTATTTGCAGGCAGCGCTGGTGGGCGCGGCGCATGTGTTTTACAACGTCTCGGTGCAAAACCTCATCGGCAGCATAGGCACCGCGGACGACCGCACCAAGAATTTCAGCAACTTTGGACTGGCCATGTCGACGGGCAGTTTTGTGGGGCCGCTGATTTGCGGTTTCGGCATCGACCACTTTGGGCACGCGCGCACCTATCTGATGATTGCCGCATTTCCGCTGATCACCGCTGCCATCATGGCATCGGCGAAGCACATGAAGAGCGGGCGCGTTTCCCGGACATCAGACGCACCGAAATCGAAAAGTGATGGCGCAGCATCACCGCCGTTTGAATTGATGGTTGCCAATCGTCCGCTGCGCCGCGCCTTGATTACCGGTGCCGTGATTCTGACCGGCATCGATCTGTTTCACTTTTACATGCCGATTTACGGGCATCACATCGGCCTCTCCGCATCGCAAATCGGCATCGTGCTGGCCGTGTTCTCGGTAGCGGCGTTTGTGGTGCGCGTCGGGATGCCGGCCATCGTCAAATGGCTGGGCGCGGAAAAGGTGTTGATCCTGTCCATGTTCGTCGCGGCGGTCACCTATCTTGCGGTGCCGTATATCACGCACATGGCGGTGCTGTGCGTGGTTTGCTTTATATTGGGATTGGGTACCGGCTGCGGCCAGCCCCTGTCGTTAAGCATGATTTACGAGCGCGCGCCGGGTGGCCGTTCCGGCGAGGCATTGGGGTTGCGCGCAACGCTGAATAACTTTACACACATGGTCACGCCGCTGTTGTTCGGCGCCATAGGCACGGCATTTGGCATCGCACCGGTGTTTTGGTGCAACTCGCTGATGCTTGCCGGCGGCGGCCTGATCATGAGGCGTAAATAATCATTTTTATTGATATTTCATTTTACGAGGAGTGCCATGAAAATTGCTGTCATCGATGACTATCAGGATGCCTTTCGCCAGGTAAAAGCGTTCGCCAAACTCCAGGGACACCAGGTAATCACCTACACCGATTCCGAAAAAGACCCGGCCAAACTCGCCAGGCGTGTCGAAGGCTGTGAAGCGGTGGTGCTGACGCAGCAACGCTCATTCATGCCACGCGCCGTCATTGAAAAGCTCCCCGCGTCGGTGAAACTGCTGGCGCAGACCGGCCGCAATGTGCCTCACATCGATGCGGCGGCCTGCACCGAGCGTGGCATCGTCATTTCCGCCAGCGGCGGCGGCAACTCCAGCCCGACCGTTGAATTGACGTGGGCGCTGATCCTCGCGTCGGTGCGCAATCTGCCGACGGAAGTGAACAATATGCAGCAGGGCCGCTGGCAATCCACTGCCGGCATCGGCCTGCAAGGCAAGACGCTCGGCGTCTATGCGTATGGCAAGATCGGCAGCGGTGTGGCCAAAGTCGGCAAGGCGTTCGGCATGAAAGTGGTGTGTTGGGGGCGTGATGCATCGACCGCCAAGGCGCGTGCAGACGGGTTTGAAGTGGCTGCAAGCCGCGAGGCGTTTTTTGCCGAAGCCGATATCGTCACCATTCATCTGCCGCTGAACAAGGAAACGCGCGGCCTGGTCACCGGCGCCGATCTTGCCTTGATGAAACCCACTGCGCGCATCGTAAATTCGAGTCGCGCGCCGATCATCGCCGAAGGCGCGCTGGTGGAGGCGCTGAAAAAAGGCCGTCCGGGATTTGCCGCCATCGATGTTTACGAAAGCGAACCGGTGATGAATCGCGAGCATCCGCTGGTAAGCATGCCCAATGTGATTTGCACGCCACATCTAGGGTATGTGACGTGGGAAACCTACGAGCTTTATTACGAAGCGGTGGTAGGCAACATTCTGGCGTATGCGGCAGGCGCGCCGACGAATGTGGCGAATCCCGAAGTGTTGCAGAAGAAATAGGGGTTATTCTGTCTTGATGAGCGCTCTTTATTGGCCATGTCATTCCCGTGCAGGCGGGAATCCATGCGGCGGTGCCAGTGGCATATGTGTTATGGGTTCCCGCCTGCGCGGGAACGACAGAAGGAGAAGCGAAATGTGGCGTCTGGTCATTTCAGTGTTGATTGGTTTGTTGGGTGCGTCTTCGGCATCGGCGCAGGAGAACTATCCAACGAAGCCGGTGCGCTTCATCGCGCCCTATCCGCCCGGCGGTTCCAGCGATGTGCTGGCGCGCGTGATTGCGCAGAAACTCACCGACGTGCTGGGACGCCAGGTGATCGTCGAGAATCGCCCCGGCGCCACCGGCAACATCGGCCACGAAGTGGCGGCGAAGTCGGCACCGGATGGTTACACCTTGCTGCTCACCACCAAGTCGCAGATGGTCAACAATCCCTATCTCTTCAAGCGGCTGCCCTTCGATCCGCTGAATGATTTTTCTCTGCTCACCATGATCGCCAACGCGGGCCATGTGCTGGTGGTGCATCCTGCGGTGCCGGCGCGCAGCGTGAAAGAACTGGTCGCACTGGCCAAGGCGCGGCCCGGCAAGTTGAGCTACGGCTCGGCTGGCGCGGGCAGCACGGTGGGCATCGTTGCCGAGGTGTTCAAGTCGATTGCCAAAGTCGATATTTTGCAGGTGCCGTACAAAGGCACGGTGCTGGCGGTATCGGATGTCGTCGGCGGACAAATCGAAATGGTGTTTTCCGACATGGTGCCCGCGGTGCCGCAGATACGAGGCGGACGTCTGCGCGCGCTGGCGGTGACCACCGAGCAGCGTTCGCCGGCATTGGCTGATGTGCCGACGATGATCGAGTCGGGCATCAAGGACCCGCTGCCGACTCAATGGTGGGGGATGTCCGGGCCTAAAGGCATGCCGCCTGCCATCGTGGCGCGTTTGAACAGCGAGATCGGGCGCATCCTTGCGCTGCCCGATGTGAAGCAGCGCTACAACGACCTGGGCATCATGCCCATGCACACGAGCCCGGAGCGCATGCTGGAGGTGATACGCACCGAGATTCCGCAAATGGCGAAGATACTCGCGGCGATCGGGCTCAAGCCGGAGTAGCACAGCGGTCCGCGCTGTGTGTTATGCGTTGTAAATAAATAGCGTTTAAAAACAAATATTTACATATTCCTGGGCGCATGAACTCCTGCGCCGGCGGGCTGTCCACGAAAGAGGCCGCTGAACGTTTACTGTTTATCGCCGTTAACCGAAAGGATGCCGCCATGCGCATGCGTTTCTCTGCACGTATTCCCGTCATTATCCTTGCCACCCTGTTGTGCGCGCCGCTGGTGGGCGCGAATCCGCGTGCACCGATAGCAAACCCCGCGATCGATATGGAAGGCTACCTGCGCGTCTCGCGCGAGGCGGCGCAGCACCGCGCCGCGCGCCGTGTCAGCGAAGAAGAGTTCATGCGCATGAGCCGCGAACCGAACACCATCATACTCGACGCGCGTAGCCGCCAGAAATACGACGAGTTGCATGTGGCAGGCGCGATCAGCCTGAGCTTTCCGGATATCGCGGTGGAAAGCCTCGCGCGTACGATTCCCGACAAGAACACGCGCATCCTGATTTACTGCAACAACAATTTCGCCAATGCCGAGCGGCCTTTTCCCAGCAAGATGCCAAGCGCGTCGCTGAATATTTCGACCTATATCGCGCTCTATAACTACGGCTATCGCAATGTGTTTGAGCTGGGGCCGCTGATCGAGCTGTCTAAATCGAAGCTGCCGTTTAAGGCGACAGCCGGGAAGAACGCCGGCGCGTAAAACGAACGCGGTGCGTAGCCGCGATCAGTGCAGGTGCTTGTTACGCGGATGCAGCGGTATCACCGTCGATGAGCCGCTTTGCTCCGACGCGGGCTGTTTGGGCGGCTGCGTTTTTCCGAACATCTCGCTGATCAGCGTGGCGACCTGATCGACTTCGGGTTTGCCGAGGTGGCGTGACAGCAGGTTGGTGGCATCTTCCACCACGCACTGGCGGCGGAATTCGTGTATCGACTCCGGTGTGGGCCCAACAAACACCTGAAAGAACTCGTCGTCGCCGTGATCCGGGTAGTACGTCACTTCAATTTCCGACGCATACTCGGTGAGCGGGCCGACGTTCTGGAACGCGGTGCCCAGCTTGTCCTGAAAATTGCGCCCGACTTCTCCGGTCCAGCAGATATTCAGCGTGCGCTCGCGCGGATCGAACGCGATGCCGGGCTCTTCGTGTTCCAGGCTGCGTGCATCGGCCAGCGTTTCGACATCGAGATATTCCAGCCACGGCCGCAATGCCTGCTCGACCTGCTTAAGGCGAACGCCTTTGCATAAAAAAATCGAGCCGTGCACGTGTACTTCCGTTCGCATGAGCATCCCAATGTAACCGGCCCGCGTAAAAAATTGGACCGCGAAAACATTATAACGTACTCAAAATAAATACAATAAAAACAAATACTTACCGGTTCACGAAACCGAGTTCTGCGAGCACGCTCCCCATTTCGTTTTGTTCGCGCACAAGATGCTCGTGCAGCGCAGTGCTCGTGATCAGCATCGGTGTCCAGTAGTGCCGCGCGAGTTCCTGTGCCCACGATGCCGCCTGTGTTGCATGGGCGAGCGCGGATTCCCAATAAGCGATTTGCCCGGCATTAAGCCCGCGCGCGCCATGCACGCCGCGCCACGCGCCGAGCGTGCAAGGTACACCGAGTTCCAGCCACGTCGGTGTTTGCGCATACCCGCCGGCAAGCCGTGCGGGCGACGACACGGCGAGCGCACGCAGCGTACCCGCTTCGAGTTCTTTCACGGCGCTGGCGGCGGTGACGGCGGCAACATCGGCGTTGCCTGCAACCACATCAGCCACCGCGTCGAGCGCGGAATCGAATACGCGTATCACCGGCGCGCGCACGTTGCCGCCGGCGTGACGCGTCACCTGCGCCAGCGCGATGTGATTCGGATTGCCGGCAGCGGTGGACAGCGCGACGGTTACTTTACCCGTGGTGTCACGCAGCCGTTTCAGCAGATCACCCGCGTTTCGGTACGACGAATCGCTGCGCGCGACAAACGCGATGTATTCGTTGTAGAGGATGGCGAGCGGCGTGTAGCTGTCGTGATTGAACGCAGCCACGCCCGTCAGGTAATCGGTGGTCAGGTTCGGCGAACTGATGCACAGTACATGCGCGTCACCCGTACGTGCATCGACGCTGGCCCATACCTTGCGCGCCCCATCACCGGGGATGTTGATGACTTTGGCGGGGGTTTGCAGCAAATGTTGCGATTCCAGCGCTGCAAGCAGCGTGCGCGCCGTGCGATCAAGGCCGCCGCCGGGCGGCGTGCCGGCGAGAATTTCAATCTCGCGTTGAGGTTGCCAACCGCCGGACATCAAATTTTGAACAGGCGTCCCGCGCCGGGCACCTCGCGCGGATCGTTCATCAGCCGCAGCATTTGCCACATCATCGAGGCATTGCTGGTGACCACCGGCTTGCCGTACTTCTGTTCGATGCCGTCGATAATTTCCAGCGTGCGGAAATTCGAGCAACTGATGAAAATGGCTTCGGTGTCCGGGCGCATTACCTCGTCCACCAGCGCGAGGATGCGCTCACGCGTGATGGTCGAATGCGCCTCCGTGCTCAAGCCCTGCATCGCCAGCACCTCGAATCCATCGGCGGTGAGGTATTGCTTCAAACGTTCATTCAGCCACGGCGCGTACGGCGAGGCAAGGCTCAACCGTTTCGCACCCAGCGCGCGCAGGCCATCGACAATGGCGCGCGACGAGGTGGCGCAGGGAATGCCGGTTTCGTTTTTGATGCGTTCAGCCAGCGCCTTGTCCTCGGCGGGCGTATGCAAAAAACCGCTGGCGGTGCAGCCGTAGCCGATGACATTGACCTTGGCGTGCGCCAGCAATTTTGCCGCTTCGGGCGCCTGGACCGACAGTCCCATCAGCTTTTCTTCGGTGTCCGCGGTGTGTGGTATGCGCATCGAATGCACGGATGCGCCCATGCCCGCGAGGCGCTGCGTTTCGTACTCCATCACCGTGTTCCACGAGGGCACGATGATGCCGATTTTTTGTTGCCAGGTATCCATTACAGGCGTTCTCCTTTTGCCTGCGCGAAGGATAGCAGATACTCTACGCTTCACGCAGTTGATCACCGGGAGAAGTCATGAGGTATTTACAGGGTATTGCAATTCTGTTCATCGTGGCGGCAGGTGCGCCGGTGTTTGCCCAAAATTACCCGGCAAAACCGCTGCGCATCGTCGTGCCGTTTCCCGCCGGCGGCACCAGTGACATTCTCGCGCGCGCTGTCGGACAAAAGCTCACCGAGGAATGGAAGCAGCAAGTCGTCATCGACAACCGCCCCGGCGCGGGCGCCAATATCGGCGCGGAAATCTCGGCCAAATCTCCGGCCGACGGCTACAACCTGTTTCTCATATCGACCATTCATTGCATCAACCCAAGCCTTTACAGCAAGCTCGCGTACGATCCCATCCGCGATTTTGCGCCGGTGACGCTGGTGGCGGAGACCTCGCAGGTGCTGGCGGTACACCCGTCGCTGCCGGTGAAGACGGTGAAGGAGTTCATCGCCTATGCCAAAGCACGGCCCGGCCAGTTGAATTACAGTTCCGCCGGCAACGGCAGCCAGCCGCATCTGACGGCTGAAATGTTCAAAACGCAGACGGGCATCAGTTACATGCACGTGCCGTACAAGGGCGCACCGCCGGCGATGGTGGATTTGCTCGCGGGGCAAGTCGCGCTTACCTTCGCCACCGCGCCGTCGGCAGTGCCGCACGTGAAGTCGGGCAAGATCCGCGCGCTCGGCGTAAGCACCGCCAAACGCATTACGGCATTGCCCGATGTGCCGACCATTGCCGAAGCGGGCGTTTCTGGATTTGAAGCGAGCGGATCAAACGGATTGGTCGTTCCCGCCGGCGTGCCTGCCGCTATTGTCGAACGGCTCAACGCCACTATCGTGAAAATCGTCAACGAACCGGCGATGCGCAAGTACCTGAGCGAGCAGGGCGCCGATCCGCGCACCATGACTACCGCCGAGTACGGCGACTATCTCAAATCCGAAGTGGCGAAGTGGGCTAAGGTCGTGAAAGCGTCGGGCGCAAAAATCGATTAACCCGCCTTGATGATGCTGGCCCGGCGCGAGGCGTATCTTGCGTGATGCGGGGCACCGCGCGGTCAGTGGGCTGCGGCAGGTTCCTTGATTGATACGCGCCAGTGGATGCGGTCTTCCTCGGGCGGGTAGTCGCCTGCCGCTTTGTGATAGGAGCAGCGGTTGTCCCAGATCACGATGTCGCCTTTCTGCCACTGGTGATGGTACTCGGCACCGGGCTGAATCATGTAGCCGGTCAGCTCGCCGATCAGCGCATCGCTCTCGTCGGGTTCCAAATCCTCGACGCGCAGAATTTTGCCGGGATCGAAGTAGAGTGCCTTGCGTCCGGTTTCGGCATGCGTGCGCACCAACGGATGCAGTGCAGGCTTCTTGTCTCGATCTTCCGGATTGAGCAAGGCCGTGCTCTTGCGACGACCGCCGTAGATGTAAGCGCCTTGCAGTCCGTCGATGCGCTGCTTGAGATTTTCTGGCAGCGCATCGTATGCGGCATACATGCTGGCAAACAGCGTGTTGCCGCCGCGGCTGGGAATCGCCAGTCCGTAAAGCTGTGTTGCCTTGAACGGCACCGCATCGTACGCGCCATCGGTGTGCCAGCCGGATGCGCCACGCTTGTAAATCGCCATGTCGAGTTTGCCGTCGGCGCCGAACTTGTTCACGCCCAGCAGCGTGATTTCCGGGCAATCCGGATGGCGCGTGCTTTTAGATGGATGCGCCTCGATCAATCCGAAGCGGCGGCTGTACGCGAGAAACTCGCCGAGTTCAAGTTGCTGCCCGCGCACCACCAGCACATTGCACTCCAGCCACGTGCGGTAGAGCGTGGCAAACGTTGCGTCATCCATCGTGCGGACATCGATCCCTTCGGCTATCGCGCCGACTTGCGGCGTCATGCGACGAATTTCAAGCATGGTTGCGGCCCTCCTCGCGGATAGTGCAGCATCCTATCACCCGCGGCAAACGATTGCAGCGCGCGGGCTGTGACAGCGCCGGCTATTCCGGCCGGATGCCGGCGCTGCTGACCACGCGCGCCCATTTTGAAATCTCCGCTTTCCAGAAGGCGTCGAACGCCTGTGGCGTGCTGCCGACAGGATCTATGCCTTGCGCCGACAGTTTTTCCTGTATTGCCGGGAGCTTGACGGCGCGCGCGATTTCACCGTGCAGCTGCGCAATCACGTTGCGCGGCGTGCCTGCCGGCACCACCAGCCCGTACCAGTTATCCACTTCAAAGCCCGGCAGCGTTTCATTTGCAGCGGGCACGTCGGGCAGCAGCGCGATGCGTTTTTTGGTGGTGGTGGCAATGGCTTTCAGGCGCCCCGCTTTCACATGCTGCAATCCGCTCACCACTGCGCTCACGGCAAACTGCACTTCACCGCCGAGCAAGGCACTGAACGCCGGCGCCGTGCCCTTGTACGGCACATGCACGGTTTTGATTTTGGCGGCCACGTTCAGAAGCTCTCCCGCCAGGTGTGGAATTCCGCCCGCGCCGCTCGATGAAAAGTGCATCTTGCCGGGATGGGCGCTCGCGTGAGCGATGAATTCAGCCAGCGTTTTGACCGGCACGGAAGGATGCGCGTAGATGAGCGAGGATGTCGATGCCACATGACTCACCGATGCAAAATCGCGCAGCAGGTCGAACGGCAGCTTCGCATAGAGCGAGGGATTGACCGCCAGATTGCCGGTGGTGCCGAAAAAAATCGTGCGGCCGTCGGGCGCGGCCTTGGCCACAATGTCGGTTGCGATGATGCCGTTCGCGCCCGCGCGGTTGTCGACGATCACCTGCTGCCCGAGCCCTTCGGTGAGATGCGGCACGAGCACGCGCGCAACGGTATCAATGGGGCCGCCCGCCGGAAAGCCAATCACCAGCCGAACCGGCTTGCCCGCCGATGATTGCGCGAATGCTGCGCCGTGCGACACCGCAAGCGATAGTGCACAGGCTGCAAGATACGCGGTGATGGTAACGGTTTGAGAGGGATTCGTCATGGTCGGACAGCGCGATAAAGCAACGTCACCGATTTTACCGTTCAGCGCAGTTCGAAGGGCAAGTTGCCGGAAATGCGGTAACCTGCACGGCCAGGCCTCGGGAAAGTTCAGCCGGTAGCGGGCCGGTGTTATTCGCGTGTTAAACCCCAAAGGAGAGCATCATGAAAAGCATAAAGTGGTTGGTTTTGGCGGCTACCCTTGCGATCGTGCCGTCGATGGCAAACGCGCAGGCGGTGGTTACCGAGCGCACCCTGTCGCAAAATGCTGCGCTGGAAATGGCGTCCACGGCACTCGCGGCCTGCCGCAAGGAAGGCTACAAGGTGACGATCACCGTGTTGAACCGCGCGGCGCGCACGCTGGTCGTGCTGCACGACGACGGCGCAAATCCACACACGCTTGAAAACAGTCTGCGCAAGGCGTACACCTCGCTTACGTACCGCGTGCCGTCGGGAGAATTCGGCAAGCGCATGGCCGCGACGCCGCCACCGCACGGCGCGATGGTGCTCGACAAGATCACCTCGGCCGAAGGCGCGTTGCCGGTGATGTCGAACAAGGAAGTGATCGGCTCCATCGGTATCTCGGGCGCGCCCGGCGGCCATCGCGACGCGGCGTGCGCGCAGGTCGGCATCGACAAGATTGCGCCGGGACTGAACTGACGCGGTGAGCGATACGAGAGTGCGGCGCGCGGGTTGGAACGTCCGAGAGTCTCAGCCTTTTTCCATCGCCTTGATGTCCGCGCCGGCCGACCACACACGGTAGCGTACTTCGACACCCGCGGGCACGTACACCACCAGCGGCAGGCGGCTGTTGTAGCGGATCAGATAGGGCTCGCCAGCGAGCGTGATGAAGCGCATCACCTTCGGCGCATTGGGATCGACCGCCATGCGCGTGCCCGCCATCGGCCCCAGCGCGCGGACCCGGTAGAGCGTGTAGCCCCAGCCCTGGATGGTTTCGGCCTCGATTTTGCCGCCGAAGAAATAGCGGTTGCGCTCGTCGAGCTCGACCGTCCTGCCGATCAGCAACTCCACTTTCAGCGCGGACTCATCGGCCTGCTTGGGCAGTTGCAGCACGTAACGCAGCATGCCGTCGTCGGCGGGTGGAAACGCTTTCAGGTTGTCGGCGGCGTGGCTGGTGGCGATGGAAAGCAGAAGCAGGAGGACGGAGGGCCAGATTCTGGTCATGTTTTTCCCTATGCGGCGGTGCCGTTGGGGACAGAATCAGCGCGTATGGGCGATCCGGATCAGGGTTCGCGGCTGGTGCGAGGGCAATTGCCGCAGCAATTCCGGAATCAGCGGTGCCAAATCGGCGAACGTGGTACTGCGCGCCGCGAGCACGAATACCGCCAGCGGTAAGGCCGCGAGGTTCTGCTGATACTGGATATTTTGGTCGGCGGTGATGAAGGCGTCGTAACCGGCTGCGGCGAGTTCCAGCAGTGCGCCGTTCTTGACGCCGGCCCAGCCCGCGCGCTGCACTGATTCAACCTGATGACCTTCAAGCAGCCGGGCCAGACGCCACGGCAGCGATTCGTCAAGCAGCAGGCGCATGCTCGGACGCGGCCTCGCGGGCGAGTTCCAGAGCGGTTACCGCCTGTTCACGCGAAACGGAAGGGTAATCGGCGAGAAACTGGTCGAGACTCTCTCCGGCTTCGAGGCAGTCGAAAAGATTTTTCAGCGGTACGCGCGTGCCGACAAATACCGGCACGCCGCCCTGTATGTCGGGATCGCGGTGAATCACGGCAGTCTTCATGGACGCACCTCCTGTACGGAGCATCTTAGCGCGAACCACTCGCGGCGAAAAGGTTGGATTTAGAAAAGTGCCCAAATCGATTTTTTTCGCTAAACGCCATCGCCACCTGAACTGAAGAACAAATCGACTCCGGTACTCTTCGCAGATTAAAGATCAAATCTTGCCTTGGACCGCATCGTAAGACTGGCGAAGCAATTGGGTAACCGCGTCGAGATCGCTGTCGCGATTTACTTTAAACCAATGGCTGAGTGTCCATCCATGACTATCTGGAACTCGCGTGACAGTCACACCATGGATCTGTGCGCTGCGATTTTCTGGGATTTGAAAACCTTCGGGTCTAACGTTGAATCGTAGACACATTTCCCGACTTTGCGCGTAGATCTCTGCAAAATTTTTATTTGCTCTGAAAATTAAACTACCACTCTTGGTAATGATAGTTTGAACATCTGGCCCGAAGCGACTTGCTCGTTGTTTCAGCTCCAAGTAGATTTCTCGGAGGCCGTCAGGTAAATCTTCGATCGTCTCTTCCTCGTTGGCCAGTACCCGCGGTAGCCGTTCAGTCATCGGACGTACTACTTCGTTCAATTCCAAAAATATTTGCTTTTCCTGCTCATCAGACTGGTAGCAGGTATAGCTAAGGCAACTAATCGAGACACCGTGATTCAGAAGCCAACCAGCCGTGCGCTCGATTTTCTCGTCAATCTTTTCGGCAACAATGAAAATACGCTGCTGCTGATTGAACTGGGATTCCGAGACGGGGCGTGGAGGTATACCAAATGTGTTGCTAAAAGCATCAAGAAGTGACGTGTAAGGCAAGTTGTGACGAGCAAAATACTGAATTGCCTTCTTGTTTAGCATCTCATAATCCCAATTTGCAACATCAGATGCATATTCCAGAGCTTGAGCAATCACATCGCGTGGTGCCTGACCCCTCTTGACTTCGATGATAACCAAATTGGCCGCTTGATCGACGGCGATAACATCCGTCATGTTCGTAAAAGGCGTTTCTTGCGAAATGACCAGGACTTGTTTCTCATCTTCAGGTAGGACCGCAGTTGGGTTAGCTGCGAGCCATTGTTCCATTTTCTTTTCTAAGAATCCTAGCTCGTTCATGCTGCTACGTCTCACGGCGACAAATGTAGTTTTGTCAGTAGTGTCGTTGAGTTTGTATAGCACCGGCGAATCCTCCTTTGAATGAAGCTCGAGCGTACCCGGTAGTTGCTTTCAACTGAAGAATGGGTAAGAAGGTCAGTTTGTGACTTTGCCCTTATCAGGCCGTTCCTGCAACACTGCGAAAACCTCGTCCATTTCCATCGCACACTTTATCTTTGATATTTGCGATAGCGATACTTTGTACGCAAAAACAGGTGTTTCTTCACGGCGCGGACACAAAAGGCATTAGTTCAATTGATCTTGATGTCTATCGTCTTGATCAACTTCTCCAGCGCCGCGTACTCGTTATCAAACTTCGCCTTGAATTCCTCCGGTGTGGCGGGCGCGACGACTTCGCTGCCGTCGGCGGCGAGCGCTTTCACTGTGTCGGGTGTGTTCATGCTCCGACTGATGACCGTAGCGAGTGCGCGCACGATTTGCATCGGCACGCCGGCGGACGCGACGTAGCCACAAGTGCTGTGCAACTGGAATCCCGGCACGCCGGCTTCGGCCACGGTCGGCAGGTCGGGCAGCAGCGGCGAACGCTGGGTGCCGGAGAATCCGAGTCCGCGCAGATTGCCGGAGCGGATGTGCGGGTCGGTGGCGGCGGCGATGGAAAACGTCATCTGGATTTACCCGCCGATCACGTCCACCAGCGCGTGTGCGGCCGCGATCAGCCCTGCCAGTATCGCAATGCCTGCTGTGCGCAGTCCATTACGCATGGCGTTTACTATTTTTTGTCGCCGCCCGGTACGAATATCACCAGCAGGTTGCCGAGCACGATGGTGACAGCCAGTCCGTAGAACGCGACCTGTAGTCCGCGCGCGTCAGCGATTATGCCGAACAGGCTGGGCGCGATACCGCCGCCGATGGCGGTGATGCCGAACTGCAAACCCACGCCGGTGCCGGCCAGATGCCTGGGCGTGTTTTCCACCGCCCACGCCTGCAGTACCGCGCGCATGGCGTAGAGGAACGATCCTACCAGCGCCACGAACACCACGAACCACACGCTGTTGCCGGCGACCACCATGCCGAGGATGGTGACGCCGGTGAGCAGCATGCTCGACATCACCACGCGGCGGCGGCCCCACTTGTCCGACAGGTGCCCGGCGACCGGGCTCGCGGCGAAGCCCGCGATTTGCAGCACAGCCATGCATACGCCGACGAGGAACAGGTTGTAGCCGAGTTCGTAGGCGAGGTACAGTGGCAGGAAGGTGAGCAGCCCGGTTTGCGTCAGGGTGCGAAACATGGCGCTGATGGACACCAGCATTAGGCCCTTGTTGTGCAGCAACGACACTAGGTCGGCGAAATACTTGCGCGCAGACCACGGCTCGGCCGCCTTGGCGTTGATATTGTTGGGATCGCCGGCTTTGGTTACGCTGAACGCGCCGAGCAGCAGCAGAATCAGCCCCGCCATCACCAGGCCCGGCACCACGTTGATCACCACCACCGTGCGCCAGCTGAACCAGGTGAGCAGTGCGCCGATTACCAGCGGCGCCAGCGCCTCGCCGAGATTGCCGCCCATGCCGTGCAGCGACAGCACGAAACCCTTGCGCGCTGGATAGCGGTAGGCGAGCGTGGGGATGGCCGCCGGATGCCAGATGTTGTTGCCGATGCCCACCAGAGCAATGCACACCAGCAGCATCCAGTAACTGCCGGTGACGCTCATCACGGCGTACGGCACGCCCACCCACAGCAGCGACAGCACCATCAGATAGCCTTTTTTGCCGCAGGCATCGACCACCATACCGCCTGGCAGGTTGGCGATGGCGCCGACCACATGCTGCACGGTGAGGATGAAACCGATTTCGGTATAGCTGAGGCCGAGTTCTTTTCCGATCAGCGGCAGCAGCAGGTAAAACGTGGCGGGATACCAATGGGTGAGCGCGTGTCCGGCGGAAATCAGGCCGACCTCTTTGACGTACTGGGCGCGGGGTATGGCGGCGTCGGCGGTAGTGGTGTTCATAATACGGGCAGGTTTCGCAGGAGGGCAATCATAACACTGCAGGTTCCGTTTCCGAGGAATGGATCGCGCGTCGCGACGCATGGAGCGCCGCCCTGCCATCGTATAATCGCGCCCTTCGCATCCAATCACAATGATTGCGCGCTATGCGCTCCGACCTCGAACGTTTTTTCAACCCGAAATCCATCGCCATCATCGGCGCTTCAAAGGATCTCGTCACCATCAGCGGCCAGCCGCTGAGTCATCTGGTCAATCACGGCTATAGCGGAAAACTCTATCCGGTGAATCCGCGTTATCCGGATATTCTCGGCCATAAATGTTATGCATCGCTGGCCGACGTACCGGAGACACCTGAGCTGGCGCTGATCCTGATTAACGCGTCACGGGTGGCGGACATGCTGGAGCAATGCGGCAAAAAAGGCGTGCCCTATGTGATTATTTTCAGTTCGGGCTTCTCGGAAATGGGCGGCGAGGGCGTGGCGCTGCAACAGCGCCTTGGTGCCATCGCGGAGAAATATAATATCGGTGTCATTGGCCCCAACTGCCAGGGCCTGATGAACGTGGCGGGCAAATGCTACGCGGGCTTTGGCTCGGTGTTTTTCTCCGACTACCCGGCGGGCCGCGTGAGCATGGTGTCGCAGTCGGGTGGTTTCGGTTTTTCGGTGCTGAGCCTGGCGTCACTCGACGGCGGGCTCGCGTTCCGCCAGATGGTGACTACCGGCAACGAGATCGGCGTTTCGACGCTGGATTTCATCGACTATTTCATCCGCGATCCGCACACCGACATCATTGCCGGCTATCTTGAAGGCGCGAAGGATGCGCGGCGCATCACGGAAATCGGCCTGAAGGCGATGGCCGCCGGGAAGCCGATTTTGATGTGGAAAGTCGGCAACACTGATGAAGGCCAGAAAGCCGCCGCCTCGCACACCGCGAATCTCGGCGGTGCGATGGCGCTTTATCAGGCGGCGTTCAAGCAGACAGGCATTATTCAGGTCGAGGACATCCAGGACGTGGTCGATTATGGCCGCATGTTCCGCTGTGGAAAATTGCCCAAAGGCAATCGCATTGCGATGATCACGGTGTCGGGCGGCGCCGGTATTCTGATGACCGACGAATGCGTGTCGCGCGGCATGCAGTTGGCGAAACTCGCGCCGGAAACCGTGGCAAAGCTGAAAGAATTTGTGCCGTCATTCGGCTCCCTTGGCAACCCGGTGGATGTGACGGCGGCGATCTTCAACGACCTCGCGCTGATCAACCGCACGCTGCAGGCGATCGTCGATGATCCGGGCGTCGATTGCATCGCGCTGATCAACGCATCGCTGCAGGGCGAGATCGCAACCAAGATCGCACACGAGATCGTTGCGATTGCGAAAACCACCGACAAGCCGATTGCCGCGGCGTGGAGCGCGCGCGACGTGATGGCGAAAGAAGCTTACGCGATGCTCGATGCCGAGCGCATCCCGCATTACAAATCACCGGTGCGCTGCGGGCGCGCGTTCGCGGCATTGAGTGGGTACGCCGAAGCCAAGCGCCGCATCGAAGCGCAGCGCAACGAAAGGCCGTTGGTATTACAAAAAACACAATCAAAAGAAATACTTAATAATAGAGTCGCAGATGTTGCCGAATACGAGGCGAAAAAGGCGCTTGCCGAATACGGCATTGCAGTGACGCAGGAAGAACTCGCCGCCACACGCGAGCACGCGCTGGCGATCGCAAAACGCATCGGCTATCCGGTGGCGATCAAAGTGCAGTCACCGGATATTTCGCACAAGACCGAAGCCAAAGCGGTGAAGCTGGGCTTGTCATCCGACGCCGAACTCGCAGCTGCGTACGATGAAGTGCTGGCCAATGCGAAGGCCTACAATGCCAAAGCGCACATCGATGGCGTGCTGGTGCAGGAAATGTTGCGCGGTGGCACCGAAGCGATACTCGGCATCGCCAACGATCCGCTGTTCGGGCCGGCGGTAATGTTCGGGCTGGGCGGTATTTTTGCGGAGATCATGAAGGATGTATCGTTTCGTCTCGCGCCGGTGACGCTGTCGATGGCGCGCGAGATGATAGCGGAAATCAAGGGCTATCCGCTGCTCACCGGCGCGCGCGGACGTGCCCACGCTGACATCGATGCGCTGGCTGACGCCATCGTGAAATTGTCCGCGCTGGCGATAGATTTAAAAGATCATGTGGCTGAACTCGACATCAATCCGCTGTTCGTGATGGAGCGCGGCAAGGGTGTGAAAGCGGCTGATGCGCTGATACGGCCGAAGGTCAAAGCTGGAAATTGACGAGGTATTTCCCATGAACAATCACGTAACCCCTGAAGTGCGCGCACTGTGCGATGAAGTGGCCCGCTTTATCCGCAAGGAAGTCGATCCGCGCTCGCGCGAGATTGAAGAATCAGACGCGATTCCCGATGACCTGATGAAACTTGCGCGCGAGATGGGCTTGTTCGGACTGACGATACCCGAAGAATACGGCGGCAGTGGCTTGACGCTGGCCGGCAAGTGCGCCATCGAAGAGGAAATGGGCAAGACCAATTACGGCTTTGCCACGGTGATCGCCAATCACACCGGAATCAGCACTGCCGGTATCGTCGCGCTGGGTAACGAAGCGCAAAAGAAAAAATATCTGCCGCGCATGGCGAGCGGCGAATGGGTCGGCACGTTTGCGCTGACCGAGCCGCAGGCGGGCTCGTCGCCGGCGGACATGCGCACCACGGCGGTGAAGAAGGGTGACCGTTACATCCTCAACGGCGAAAAAATCTACATCACCAATGCCGGCATCGCCAACGTGTTCACGGTGATGGCGATTACCGACAAGTCCAAAGGCATCAAGGGAATTTCAGCGTTTGTGGTTGAGCGCAACTTCAAAGGCTTCAGCGTCGGCAAGAACGAACTGAAGATGGGCATGCACGGTTGCACCACCGCGCCGCTGGCGTTCAACGACTGCGAAGTGCCGGCGGAGAATCTACTCGGTGCCGAAGGCCTGGGCTATATACAGGCGATGAAAACGCTGACTAATGGGCGCGTGACGGTGTCAGCGCGCTGCTGCGGCATGATGGATAACCTGATTGCCCGCTGCGTCGATTACATGAAAGTGCGCGTGCAGGGCGGCAAGAAGCTCGCCGAGCATCAGGGCCTGCAATGGATGCTTGCCGACATGTCGGTGCAGCGCGATGCGGCGCGCGGGCTGACCTATCGCGCCATCGATACGCTGATGCGCGGCGAGCGCGGGACCATGGAAGCGTCGGCTGCCAAACTGTTTGCAACCGAGGCATTGGGCCGAGTTGCCGATTGCGCCGTGCAGATCCACGGTGGCATGGGCTACATGCGCGAAGCCGGCATCGAAACGGTGTATCGTGATGCGCGCATCGTGCGCATCTACGAAGGCTCGTCGGAAATTCAGCGCAATATCATCGGCGGATTGCTTTTGAAAGATTGATATATATAAGTATTTGTTTTTAAAGGGATATTTTTTGTCGAGCGTCAGAGAGCTGTTAAACCTCGAAGGCCATGTCAGTGTGATCACCGGTGGCGCAACCGGCATTGGTTTTCAAATGGCGACGGGCCTTGCGGAAGCCGGATCGAACATCGTACTTTGCTCGCGCAAGGTCGAGGTGTGCGAAGCCTCCTGCGCACAGCTTGAAAAGCTTGGTGTAAAAACGCTCGCGGTCTCGTGTGACGTGACCAAGCCTGATCAGGTGGAAGCAATGAAGGACGCGACGCTGAAAAAATTCGGCCGTGTCGATGTGCTGATGAACAACGCAGGGCGGGCCTGGGTCGCGCCACCCGAAGACACGCCATTGGATCGCTGGCAGCAAGTGCTGGATCTCAACGTCACGGCGGCGCTTATCTGCGCGCAGGCCATCGGCCGCGAATTCATCAGACAAAAGCGCGGCAAGATTATCAATATTGCTTCCATTGCGGGAATCGTGGGCCGCAATCCCAAGGCGTATAGTTCCATCGCTTACAGCACGAGCAAAGGCGCGCTGGTTCACTTCACGCGTGACCTCGCGGTAAAATGGGCGCAGCACAATATTCAGGTGAATTGCATCTGCCCGGGATTTTTTGTGACGCCGCTCAACCAGAAACTGTTCGAGCGCAATCGTGAAAACCTGGAAGCCGAGGTGCCGTTGCACCGCACCGGAGGACCGGACGATCTGAAGGGTGCTGCGGTGCTGTTGGCGTCGCGTGCGTCGGATTTCATTACCGGCGTGATTCTGCCGGTGGATGGCGGCACGGTAGCCTGGTAAGACCATCATGAGCAACGAGCGCGACTATCCCGATCTGCACGAGCATCTTGAGGCCCTGAAAAGGGCTGGCCTGCTGCTGACAATAGATCGTGCCATCGACAAGGATGCCGAGATGCATCCGCTGGTGCGCTGGCAATACGTGGGCGGCATCGAACACGAGGAACGCAAGGCGTTTCTGTTTACCAACGTGGTTGATGGCCGCGGCCGCAAGTACAAGTTTCCGGTGGTGGTGGGCGCGCTGGCGGCGAATCCGGCCGTATATCTGCAGGGGATGCAGTGCGCTGCCGAAGACGTGGAGAAACGTTGGGGCGAGGCCACTACGCATCCGATTGCGCCGCGCATCGTCGAGAATGCTGCGTGCCAGGAAGTGGTTATCGAGGGCGATGCGTTGAAGGGTGACGGCAACGGGCTCGACAGCCTGCCGATACCGATTTCCACGCCCGGTTTTGACAGCGCGCCGACACTGACTGCAACCAACGTCATTACCAAGGATCCGGAAAGTGGCATCCAGAATCACGGCACCTATCGCGCGGCGCTGAAGGCGAGCGACCGGTTGGTGGTGCGCATGGCCACGCGCGCGGGCGGCGCGGGCGGCTACCGTCATTACCAGAAGCATCAGGCGCGCGGCGACAAGGAAATGCCGATCGCCATCGTGCTTGGCGCGCCACCCTGTGTGGCGTACGTGGCGCCGATGAAACTGCCGATCGACATGGATGAGATTGGTGTCGCCGGTGGTCTCGCGGGCGCACCGATCAACGTGGTCAGGGCACGCACCGTGGATTTGCTGGTGCCGGCGGAAGCGGAAATCGTCATCGAAGGTTTCATCGACACCGAGACTCTGGAACCGGAGGGTCCGTTCGGCGAATCGCACGGCCATATCGCGCTCGAAGAATTCAACATGCCGATGCGCGTGACCGCGATCACCCATCGCAAGGATGCGATAGTCGCTTCGTATATCTCGCAGGTGACGCCCAGTGAATCGAGCGCGATCAAACTGGTTTCGTACGAGCCGATGTTTCTCAATCATTTGCGCAAGACGCTGGGCATACGCGGTGTCAAGCGCGTCAAACTGCATGAACGTTTAACAGCGTTGCGGCGCATCATCATTCTGGTGATGGAGAAGAACACGCCGAAGACGGAAATCTGGCGCGCACTGCAAGGCGCGAGCGCATTCCGGGCTGATTGCGGAAAAATCTGCATCGCGGTCGATGAAGATATCGATCCGGAAAATTCCGATGCGATTTTCTGGGCGCTGGCGTTCCGCATGAATCCATCGTCCGACTTGCAGGTGATCAACTACCGCAGCCCCGGCCACGGCCCGGAGCGCGAGCATGAGGCCGAGCGTGAGGATGCCACGCTGCTGATGGACGCGACGCGCAAGGAAGAACTGCCGCCGTTAGCGTTGCCGCGTCGCGAGTACATGGAACGTGCGGGCAAGATATGGGATGAACTGGGTCTGCCGAAGCGCCGTCCGCAGTCGCCATGGTTCAGCCCCGGTGACGGTGACTGGCTGCCGCAGTGGGACGAGGCCGCCAGGCGCGCGGTGGAAGGCCGTTATCTCGACAACGGCAGGATCAGCGAAAAGCTGAAACGCAAAGGATTAAAACCGGAGACAGGATTCCGGCCGGATGAATCGGAGAGCAAACCGAAGTAGAAGGGAGGTGGTGCTGTGAACAGTCCTGCTGAACCCCGCTTATCGGAACCGCCCGCAGTGGACGCGGACGACCTCATCGAGTGGTATTACCAGCAAGGCTATTCCGACGGCCTGCCGCTGGTGCCGCCGACGCCGGCGAAAATCGACGCGATGGTGAAAGCGCTGGGCGGCGATGCTTTGTTTCGCGAATGCCGCGTGCCGCCGCGCTGGGGCAGCCTCACGCGCGAGGTGTTGGCGATCAACATGGTGATGGCGGGTTGTCTGCCCGAATATGCATTGATCGTGCGTGCGGCGATGCACGCATTGTGCGATCCGGCGTTCAATCTCAATGGCGTGCAGGCCACCACGCACATGGCGAGCCCGCTGCTGATCGTCAACGGTCCCGCGCGCAAGGCCGCAGGCATGAATGCGGGTTGCAATGTGTTCGGTTCAGGCAATCGCGCGAACGCGACCATCGGCCGCGCGATACGCTTGATACTGCTCAACGTCGGTGGGGGCTGGCCCGGTGAATTGGATAAGAGCACGCTGGGCCATCCCGGCAAATACACCTATTGCATCGCCGAGAACGAAGAGACCAGTCCGTTGGTGCCCTATCACGTCGAGCACGGCTACAAGGCCGAAGATTCCACAGTGTTCGTGCTCGCCGCCGAGCCGCCGCACAGCGTAACCAATCACGTTGCCAACGATCCGCAGGGCATATTGGACAGCATCTGTTCGGCGATGAGCACGATCTGCTCGAACAACGCGGTGATGGGCGGGCACTGTGCGGTGGTGATCGGCCCGGAACACGCGCGCACCATCGCCAAGCACGGCTGGAAGCGTCACGATATCCGTCATTACCTGTGGATAAACTCCGGCAACCTGTGGAAAGACCTGTACTTCAACGACCGCTACGGCAAGGTTTACAACCGCAGTTTCCCCGCGTGGTACAAGCGCGAGCTGGATGCGATGACCCCCATCGTGCCGACGCCAGACAACATCCACGTATTCGTTGCGGGCGGTGAAGCGGGACGATTCTCGGCGTTGATCCCCGGCTGGGGGCGCGTGTCGTCGCCGGTGCTGCGGGCGATTGATCCGGGGGCGGAACCTGCTGGCGGGCCGGTGTGTCTGGATGGAACCTGCACTCTCTGATTTGAACTGCGGAGGATATTGATGATCCCGACTCAACATTTCTATGACCCGCGCGGCGTGGTCGAAGCCGATGCGCTTGCGGCGGCGGTGCGTGTCCGCTCGCTCGAAGGCATGCGTCTCGCGATACTCGACAATACGAAATGGAATGCAGGTAAGCTCCTGCGCAATATCCAGGAAGGTTTATCGTCCGACACAGGACTTTCGGCGATAAACTATTACCGCAAGCACAGCTTCTCCATGAATGCCGCGCCGGAATTGCTGGATGAGATCGCCGCCAATAACGATCTCGTGGTCACCGCCATAGGCGACTGAGGCTCCTGCACGTCGTGCTGTATGCACGACACGGTGGAACTGGAAGCGCGGGGCTTGCCCACGGCGCTGATTATTACGACAGAGTTTCAGCTGGAAGCGCAGGTGCAGCGCGACGCGCTGGGCATGATCGCGCTGGATCCGGTGGTAATCGAGCATCCCTTGAGTTCGCTGACCGAAGACGAAATCACGCAACGCGCCGCGCAGGCGTTGCCGCAGATCAAGTCGGTGTGGCTTACCGGGCAGGCGAAGGGCGCTTAGCTTGAGGCACCATGCTTTGGTGCTGCTGCTGTTGCTTGGGGCGCTCGCTCCCGCTGCCGCGCAGACCCTTTCGACAAGCTCAGGACAGGCATTTCCGATAAAACCCATCCGCATCATTGTTCCGTTTGCCCCGGGTGGCGCCAACGATCTGGTGACGCGGCTGGTGGCGCAAAAGCTTGCGGCAGGCATCGGCCAGTCGGTGGTAGTCGAAAATCGCGGCGGTGCAGGCGGCACCATCGGCCTCGACGTGTGCGCCAAAGCGCCGCCGGATGGCTACACACTGGTGATGGCGCCGACCAGCGCAGTGGCGTTTGCTCCCAGCCTCAACGCGAAACTGCCGTACGATCCCGTCAGGGATTTCGCGCCGATCACCAACGTATCGAGCGGACCGAACGTGCTGGTGGTGCATCCGTCGGTGCCCGCGGTGACCCTAAAGGAATTCATCGCGCTCGCGCGTTCGAAAACCGGCAAGCTGAGTTACGCCTCATCGGGCGCTACCAGCATGTCGGGCATGGCGGCGGAGATGTTCAAAAGCATGGCGAGCATCGACATGGTGGGCGTGCCGTACAAGGGCACCGGACCGGCGATGACAGAACTGATCGGCGGGCAGGTCGATGTAATGATTGCCGATCTGGCGATTTCGTTGCCGCACGTGAACAGCAAACGGCTGCGCGCGATCGCGGTGACCGGGCCCAGGCGTTCGGCACATGCGCCGCAAGTGCCGACGGTCGCGGAGTCGGGCGTACCGGGCTACACGCTGGTCAACTGGCGCGGCATCCTTGCGCCGGCAGCGACGCCGCGCGACGTCGTGCTTAAGCTGAACGCCGAGATCATCAGGACCTTGCGTGCACCGGATATCCGCGAATCGCTGGCGCGCGAAGGTTACGAACCGATAGGCGACACGCCCGAGCAGTTCGCGGCGCTGATTAAATCGGAAGTCGCGCGCTACGGTAAATTGATCAAAGCCGCGGGAATTTCCGGGCAGCCGTAAGTGTTCACTGGGAATACCTATGCAAGTCGAAAAGCATCGTGAAATTATCGCGCCCTTTGCGTGGAAGGGCGCCGACCTTGAAAAATCCACCGGCTGGATACGCCGTTTCAGCGTTGATGAACTTGCCGAAATCGACCGTGCCCTGCGCAGCGTGCAGCGCAGGGGACTGGAATGGCTCGACGTGACCCGAGAGGATTTTCCCTTGCCGGCGTTTGCGGGGGATCTCGCCGGGATCGCGCAGGAACTTGAAGCCGGACGCGGTATCGTGTTGCTGCGCGGCTTGCCGACTTCCTATTCGCCAGACGAGTTGCGGCTGGTGTACTGGGGCATCGGCGCGCACCTGGGCACTGCGGTGTCGCAGGGCGGACGCGGCGAGCTGCTGGGCGTCGTCGAGGACGAAGGCAAGGCCGTGGAGAAGACGAAAATACGCGGCTCGAAGACGTCGCGTGAACTGCCCTTTCACGGTGACCGCTGCGACGTCGTGGGGCTGCTGTGCGTGCGCAAGGCCAAATCCGGCGGCATCAGCCGCGTCGTCAGTGCGGCGCAGATTCACAATGAAATTCTGCGCCGGCGTCCTGATCTGATCGATGTGTTTTACGCCGATTGGTACAACAGCCGGCAGGGTGATGAGCAACCGGGCGAGGCGCGCGCGTATCCGAAGCCGATATTCGGTTTTCGTGATGGCCATTTCACCGGCATGTTCTCGCCCGCGTATATCCGGTTCGCGCAGGATTTCCCCGAGGTGCCAAGGCTTACGGCGGCGCAACAGGAGGCGCTTGACTTGTATGGCGACCTGTCCGAAGAACTTGCGCTCAATATGGAGTTCGAGCCGGGCGACATCCAGTTGCTGAATAACCACCTCACCTACCACGCGCGCACGCGCTACGACGATTACGAGGAGAAGGAAAAGAAACGCCTGCTGCTGCGCTTGTGGCTTGCGGTGCCGGGCAGCCGCCCGCTGCCGCCGGGGTACGAACTATTGTTCGGCAGCATCGACGCGGGTGCTACGCGCGGTGGCGTGGCCAGCAAGGAAGGCTGGCGCGATGTGAATCAGTTACGTGCGCGGCGGCGTGCAGCAACATTGAAATGAGGTGTAGTATGGAGCGGTTTCATTCTTGGGGTAAATGTATGTATTTGTTTTTAAAAGAAAAAATAGGAACGCTTGGTTTGATTGCACTGGCCCTGTGCGCGACGACGTGGACGACAGCCGTCCCCGCTGCAGAAGGCCTCTTTCCCGCGGCCACGGTAATGGCGCCGCCGGCGCAGCCGACGAAAATGCCGGAGTTCGAGTTCGTCAATCTTCAAGGCGGCACGCTGAAATCGTCGGAGTTGAAAGGCAAGGTGATCGTCATTCGCTTCTGGGCAACCTGGTGAGACATCTGCCGCGGCGAGATGCCTTCCGTGCAGAAGGCACACAAAGAATACCCGGCGAAAGACGTGGTGGTGATGACGATTTCGCTGGATGGTGGTGACGGTACGGCAGTGAAGAAATATCTGGACGAGTTCAAATTCACCATGCCGACTGCGCACGATAAAGGCATGGCCTATGGCCGGCAGATCAATGCGCGCGGTGTGCCGATGACGTTCATCATTGACCGCAATCAAAACGTTGTCGCGCGCGGCATGGGACCGCTTGATCTTGACCGGCCCGACGTCAAAAAAATGATTCAAAACCTTGTAGCAAAGCGAGGGTGAGTCGCAAAACCGAACCACGTTTCACATCAAAGGAGATCGATATGTTCTTGCGAATGTTGAAGTCCCTGCTGGCCGGCGCGCTGTTTGCGCTTGTCATGCAGCCGGCGCACGCACTGCAGGTGGGCGACAAGGCGCCTGATTTTTCACTGCCATCGACGTCCGGAACCAACGTCCGTCTCGCCGATTTCATCGGTAAAAAATCGGTGGTGGTGTTTTTCTACATCGGCGCGTTTACCAAGACCTGAACACAGGAAGCCCTGGCTTTCCAACTTGATCTTCCCAAGTTCGAAGCCTTAAACGCCCAGGTCCTGGGCGTCAGTGTGGACTTCAATGGTGCGAATCAGGTATGGGCCGAGAAACTTGGCCTGACGTATCCGTTGTTGAGTGATACCCAGCGTGCGATGTCGCGTGCCTATGAGTCCCTCAACGACGATGCGGAAATGGCCAAAGGCCCGCGTATCGGCGCCTACCTGCGCTCCAAGCGATCGTGGTTCGTGATCGACAAGCAGGGCATCATTCGCTATATGAAGATCGAATCCCCTACCTTGATACCCAGCGACGAACTGCTTGAGATCGTCAAGAAGCATCAATAGTTGCGGGAATGAAAGGAGATGCATCATGAAGACAGCGTTGTCCTGGATTGCGGCGATGCTGCTCCTTTGCATGGCAGGGTCGGTGGCCGGCATTGCGTCGGCTGCCGACGATCCGCGTGCCGAAGATCGCAAACAGTTGCTGAAAATCTTTGCCGAGATCGAAGGCGGTATCAACGATCAGAACATCGATCGCATGGTGGCGCAGATGGACGAAAACGCGACGGTGGTCTGGCTCAATGCCGAAGCCTCGCGCGGCCACAAGGAGATCAGGGCCTACTATAACCGCATGGTAGGCAAGGGCGGCGACGTCATCCTCAGCAAATACCTGACTAAGGCCAAGGTTGCAGCGCCCGCGCGTTTTTTCGGCGACATCGCGGTGGCTGATGGCGCCATGGCCGATGAGTTCTTTCCGATCAAGCGCGATAAATTCACGCTCGATTCCAACTGGTCGGTTACCTGCGCGAAAATCAATGGTCAATGGAAGGTAGTACATCTGCACCTGTCGGCCAATGTGTTCAACAACAACCTGCTCGACGAAGTGAAGCAGATGGTGTGGTACGCGGCAGGCGGTGGTTTGCTCGCGGGGCTGGTGCTGATGTTTGCAGTAATGCGACTGACGGGACGCTCAAGCCGTGCGGCGGGGTGATCCGTGCCGCGCTGTGGTAATGGGCGTCTTGTTACTGACTTTTGATGCCGGCGGCTTTGGTCAGTTTTAGCCAGCGCGCGACTTCTGTTTTGATGATGGCCTCGAATTCCTTGCTCGGATTGCCGTGCGACTCCAGGCCTTCGCGCAGCAACAGCGTTTTCACGTCCTGTAATTGCACAATTCTTGCGATTTCGGCGTTGAGCCTGTCGACTACGGTTGGCGGCGTTTTCGCCGGCGCGAGGATACCTACCCATGAATTGTGCTCGTAGTCCGGCACGCCCGATTCGGCGATGGTGGGAAACTCCGGCGCGGCAATCGAGCGCTTGATGCTGGTCACCGCGATGCCGCGCAGTTTGCCGGCGCGTGCGTGCGGCAACGCCGTGGAAATAGTGGCGAAGTTAACCTGGCATTCGCCCGACAGCATTGCCACCATGGCCGGTGCACCGCCTTTGTACGGCACGTTCAACATGCGCGTTCCGGTCATGTACATAAAAAGCTCTGCTGCCAGATGGGTGCTGGTGGCCACGCCGCTGGATGCATAATTGATTTCGCCGGGCTTGGATTTTGCCACTGCGACCAGTTCTTTCAACGATTTCACCGGCATCGACGGATGTACCACCAGCAGATGCGGCAGGCCGGCGATCTGCGTCACGGGCGCGAAATCGCGCACCGGGTCGAACGGCAATTGCTTGTGCAGGCTGGGATTGATGGTGAATGAGGCGGCGACGGCGAGCAACGTGTAGCCGTCGGGTGGAGCCTTGGCCACGGCATCGGTACCGTTGATGCTGCCGGCGCCCGGCCGGTTATCCACCAGAAAATTTTCCTTCAGCGTTTCACCGAGTTTTTGCGCTACCACACGCGCGGCGAAATCGGTCGAGCCGCCGGCGCTTTGCGGCACGATGATGCGCACCGATTTAACGGGATAGTTCTGCGCTTGTACATGCTGCATCGGAGCGGTTATGCAAAGTGTAGCCGCTGATGCGCAGGCAGCGGCGCGCGTGGTTGCGCGGAAGTTCATCATCAATCGCATGGTTTCTCCCCGATGGTTTTTTATTCCGCGTCGTAACCCGGTTCCACGCGCATGTCGATCACGCAGACCTTGCCTTCGCGCACCGCAACGATGGCCTGTGCGACGGTTGATTGAACCTGCGCAGGATCGGTGACGGGGCCGATGGCGACCGCACCTTGCGCGCGTGCCATGGCAGCGAGATCGATGTCCGGATCGCCGATATGCTGACCGATCCAGCGGTTTTCTGCCGGGCGGCCGCGCGCAACGGCCACCTGCTCTTGATGCCGTTCGTCGTTGAAGTAAGAACGGTTGTTGCAGATGATTATCAGACACGGAATTCCGTAGTGCACGGCGGTCCACACCGCGGTGTTGCCCATGATGAAATCGCCGTCGCCGCACAGGCCGATCGGTATGCGGCCGCTGCCCTTTAATGCGAGCGCTGCGCCCACCGTGATGCCGGGGCCCGCGCCAACACCGCCGCCGCCATCAAAGCCGACGTAATCGAGCGGATGGCGGAACGGCAGATAAGCGCCGTTCCAGCCCAGCGGCAGCCGCGTGACGCAGAAATCCACTTCCTTGAGTGCCGCGCGCAATGCGGCGCCGACGCCACGCAGTGTCACGGCGTTTTCCGGTGCGGCTGGCGCAGCACCGTTGGCCGGCATCGGCTTCGCCGTGCGCGGCGCTACGGCCTGCAGCAGTTGCGGCACTACCGCATCGGGTTCGCACATCATGTACACGTCCACCGGCGGCAGCGCCTGATAGTCCATGCTCCAGCCGCGATGGACATGCGCATCACACGACACGTGAATGATTTTTGCGGTGACCAGCTTTGCACCCAGCGCCTGCTTGAGCGAGCCGGCGAGATCGAGCCAGTCCAGCGACAGGATCACATCCGCGTCGGCCAGCAGCTTTTTCGCCTGTGGTGTGAGCCGATTGCCAGGCGGCGCGGCGTGCAGCCTATGATCGGTGGGGAATGCTGCCGCCAGTTTGATGTGGGTGAGCACCGGAATGTTGAGTTTTTCTGCCAGCGCGACACGAGCTTCCCATGCAGCCATGTTGCGCGAGCAGCGGCCTGCCAGCATCACCGGATTTTTTGCTTCGGCCAGCAGTTTTGCCGCGGCTGCGATCAAATCTGCCGGCGCTTGCGCGGGTGCCGGCGGCGCATAGCGCGAGACATCAGGCATCGCGGGTAGCGCACCGATTTTTTCTTCCTGAATCGTGACATCGAGATTGACGTACACCGGGCCGCGCGGCGCAGTCTGCGCGATTTGCGCCGCACGCAGCAACGCTTCCATTGCTGCGGCGACCGAGCCGGGCTGATTATCCCACTTGGTGAAGTTGCGTACCAGCGCGCCTTGGTCGGCGCAGGTGTGTATCCATTCGATCCACGGCCGGCGTTTTGCCGCATCCCACGCACCGGTCGCGCCCAGCACCAGTACCGCGGAACGGTCACACCAACTGTTGAAGATCGGCATCGACGCATGCATCAGGCCGACGTTGGAATGCAGCGCCGCCGCCATCATGCGATCCGACGCCTTGAAATAGCCCTGTGCGATGTGCACCGCAGTTTCGTCGTGCAGACACAGCAGCATTTGCGGCGCTCGGTTACCAAGATAATTGACCAGGCTGTCGTGCAGGCCGCGGTAACTCGCGCCGGGGTTGAGCGCGATATAGGGGATATCGAGTTCGCGCAGCATTGCAGCGATGGCGTCGCTGCCCCAGTGATTCTCGGATTCATGCGCGGGCACCGGGTAGTCGTGGTGGATGCCGGCGGCCGGGTTTATTTTGTCGTTCATTCTTGTTTCTCCTCGCTGCTGCGTGTGTGTGACCGCGTTCAATCCACGCGCGCACCGGATTGTTTGATCACGTTCGCCCATTTGGCGATTTCGGATTTGATGTGCGCGGCGAATTGTTCGCGCGTGCTGCCGACCGCGATCACGCCTTCGTCATTGAGGCGCTGTTTGACGTCAGCGCTTTGCATGATTTTTGCTACTTGTGCATTCAGCAGATTCGCGATGTCGCCCGGCGTGCCCGCAGGCGCCCATAGCCCGTACCACTGGCTGGATTCATAACCTTTCAATCCGGCTTCGGCGACGGTGGGCAGATTCGGCATGGCCGCGAGCCGCTCGCGGCTGGTGACGGCGAGGGCTCGCAACCGTCCGGTTTTCACATGCGGGCCGGCATTGATCGCCGGCAAAAACATGGTCATCGCCTCGCCGCCGAGCAAGCCGATCATCGCCGGGCCGGAACCGCGGTAGGGGATGTGCACCATCTTCACGCCTGCCAGCGTGTTGAAGAGTTCGCCCGCAAGATGCGGCGTGCTGCCGCTACCGGAGCCGGCAAAGCCGATTTCGCCAGGTTTGGATTTGGCGAGCGCGATCAGTTCCGTGACCGACTTCACCGGTAGCGAAGGATGCACCACCAGCACATTGGGACCGAGCGCGATCAGGCTGATTGGCTCGAATTCGCGAATCGGATCGTAGAGCGATTTTTTGTAAAGGCTGGGCGAGGTGACGAAGTTCGCGCCGTTGACCATCAGCGTGTAGCCATCCTTCGGCGATTTGGCGACGACTTCGCTGCCGATCATGCCGTTGGCGCCGCCGCGGTTTTCGATGACAAACGACTTACCGAGATTCTCCGAAAGTTTTTGCGCTACCAGCCGGCCTGCGTTATCGACACCGCCGCCGGCAGGAAACGGCACGATGATGCGCACTGGCCCCGACGGATAGCTTTGCGCGTTTGTGTCCAGCGCGCCCAGCGTGCCGAGCATTCCAAACGCAGCGACCGCGACCTTCCGCATACTTTTCTCCTCGTTGTTGCGTTTTGCCAGAGCGAACAACGTCGCGTTCTTCTCCTGGCATGCCATTCACGGATGATATTATATAAGTATTTGTTTTTATTGATATTTTTATTTTACGCGTTGCCATGCTTTGATCAACATACGTGCCGCCCATTCGACTGCCATTTCACGCTTGTAAGCAGCGGAGCCGCGCACATCGGACATCGGCTGCGCGAGCGTGCGCACCGTTTGCGCCGCATCGCGTATCACCTGCTCCGACAGCGGTTTGCCGGTGAGTTGCGCGAGGTCGAGCACGATCGGTTTCCAACTTACGCAGCCGACGACCACGCTCGTGCTGACACAGTTGCTCGCATCATCCAGCGTTACTTTTGCCGCGACATTCACCGTCGGGATTTCCAGTTGTCCGCGCAGCATGTATTTGTGAAAAGCCGAACCGGTGTGCGCGGGCAGTGCATCGGCTTCGACACTGACCACGATTTCATCTTTCGCAAAGCGTTTCTCAAAGGCCACCGTCAGCGGCAATGTGCGTCGTCCGCCGGTGCCGGCAACCGTAACGCGTGCATTCAACGCGAGTAAAGCAATCGGCAAATCGAAACCGCCGATCAGCGGCCCGATGCTGCCGCCGACGGTAATCATGCGCCGCAGGCGCGTGTGGCCCACGGCTTCGAGTGCGTCGTGGATCGCGTGCCAGCCTTGTTTTACTTTTGCGTTATCGTAAATACGCTGCTGGTTGACTGCCGAGCCGATTTTCAACACACCGTTCGCAGCGACGTCCATTTCCAGCAGTTCCGGTACGCGCGCCAGCGACACCAGCCGCTTTGCCTGCGGATACCCGGTACGTTCGCGGCGCAGCGCATGCGACATGCCGCCCGACACCAGTGCGGTGTCGCCTTCGGCGAACATCCGTACTGCATCTTCCACGGATGTGGCGATGATGAACTCCGGGTTGAGCGGGCGCGGCCCCGACGGTTTGCCTGCCGACATCCGCGACCACATGCCGCCTTTCGGTTCAGCAGCAGGGGTAATCTTTTCATCAGCGTAAAGTTCGGGATGCAGCGCGCGATGAATTTTTTCCGAGGTGATGGGCAGATTATGTATGCGCACACCGACGGCGTCGGAGATCGCATTGGCGATGGCAGCAGGAATCGCATCAAGGCCGATTTCGCCCAGTCCCTTTGCACCGAACGGCCCGGAAGGCTCATACGAATCGGCAAACGCGACATGCATTTTTGGCAGATTCGCCGCACCGGGAATCGGATAATCCTTGAGTTGCGGATCGGTGGGTTGGCCGTTCCACAGGTCAAAATATTCGGTCATTGCCAGGCCGATGCCCTGCACCATGCCGCCATGCACCTGGCCTTGCGCAGCGGCGGGATGGATCACCGTGCCGCAATCGACCACAGCGGAGATTTCCTTCAGTTCCACCATGCCGGTGCCGCGATCGACCTCGACTTCCACGCACTGCGCGGCGAAGTTATACGAGCCGGATTCGTTGCCAAAGCGGCTGTGATCCGGGAAATCCGATGGGTTGTCAAAATTGCCTACGCCGATGATCGGCTGCCCGCCGCGCTTGTAGATGTTGGCGCGCACGATCACCGACACCGGCTTGTAGGCGGATTCGGGACCCGCTTTAGGGCCAATCTGGCCGTTGATGATGGTGATATCTTCCACCGGCAGCTTGAATTGCTCGGCGGCAGCTGCCATCAACTGCTTGGAGGCTTCACCGGCAGCGCGTTTTACTGCGTTGCCTGCGACATAGGTGACGCGGCTCGCCAGCGCACCCAGCGCATACGGATGCACGTCGGTGTCGGGGCGAGTGATGTCCACGTCCTCGTACGGTAGTCCCAGTTCCTCGGCGGCGATCTGGCGTAGCACAGTGAACGTGCCCTGGCCGATTTCACCTTCACCGCTGAGGATGGTGGCGCGGCCATCGTCGTTGATGCGCACGATGGCGGAACTCCCATCCCAATCGCCGAAGCTGCGCCGGCCGTTGACGTGCAGGCTGCATCCCATGCCCAGGCCACGATCTGGTTTCTTGTTTTTGTGCTTGGCTTTCCATCTGATCAGTTCAGTTGCCTTGTCGATGCACTGCTTCAACTCGCAACTGGTGATTTTGTGATTGTGCGGCGACACGTCGCCCGGCTCCACGGCATTCATACGCAGCAAATCGGCGATGTCGATGCCGAGTTTTTCAGCGGCAAGGTCCCACGCCTGTTCCACGGCCCAATCGGCGGAAGGGTTGCCGAAACCGCGAAACGCACCGGTCGGCACCAGGTTGGTATATACCAGCCGTGAATGCGCGCGCGCGTTCGGATATTTGTAAAGCGCATCATGGCGCACGGTGGCGGCACCGAGGATTGCCTGCGACTTGCCGGTGTAGGCGCCGTTGTCAGCCCACATTTTTATTTCTTTCGCCAGCACTTTGCCGGCTTTGCTAAAGCCCAGCCGCACCCAGTAGCGCATGGGCATGCGCGGATGGCTGGCAAGAAACTCTTCCTCACGCGTGTGGATCAGCTTCACCGGTTTGCCGGTTTTACGCGCGAGCAGGGCGCAGATCACCGAGCAATTGTCGTCGCCCGATTTGCCGCCGAAACCGCCGCCGACTTCGGTCTGGATCACGCGCATCTGCGATTCCGGTATGCCCAGCGCGACGCAGTAGCGGCCGCGTGCGAGGTACGGTGTTTGCGTGTTGCACCACAACGTGTAACGTCCATCGGAAAATTGCGCGACGCAGCCGATGGTTTCCAGCGAGGTGTGCCACTGGCGCTGCGATTCCCAGGTGCCTTCGACGATGCAGTCGCTGGCCTTGAACCCGGCATCGACCTCGCCGCGCTCGAAATTGAATTCATGCGCGATATTGCCTGCGCAGTCGTCGTGCACCAACGGTGCGTTGGGCGCCATCGCCTGATCCATTGACAGCACGGCAGGCAACACCTCGTATTGCACGACGATTTTGTCCACGGCCGCGCGCGCGATTTCCGATGTGATTGCGGCTACGGCTGCGACTTCATCGCCGACATAACGCACGCGCCCGATGGCCAGCGGATACAGATCGGGACGAAACGCCCCCCATTTTTTATGCGCGGTGTCTTCGCCGGTAATCACGGCTTTCACACCGGGCAGGGCAAGTGCAGCGCTGAGATCGATGAACACAATACGCGCGTTCGGGTGCGGGCTGCGCAGCATCGCACCTTGCAGCATGCCGGGCATCCGGATGTCGGCAACGTATTGTGCTGCGCCGGTGACTTTGGGAATCGCATCGGTGCGCTGAACGTCCTTGCCGACGACGAGTAGGCCGGCAGTGCGGGGGTCTGGTGAGTTCATGTGCTTTTCAAATTGACTCCTTCCCCTTCAGGGGGAAGGTT
>JAKFYK010000143.1 GCA_021730905.1 Betaproteobacteria bacterium
GCCATGTCGGAACTCGCCGCGCGCATGGCCAAGGGCGTGAAGCAGGCCAACGGCACCATCGCGCCGGAGCCGATGATTACCACCGATGATGTCGCGCGCTCGGTGCTGTTCATGGCCAGCCAGCCGCCCGAAGTCAACATCTACCACCTGATGGTGATGGCGACGAAGATGCCCTACGCCGGCAGGGGTTAGCCCGTGTCGTTCGATTCAGGACAGAGGTTAACCGCATCGTTTTTGGAGTGCGGCTCAAGTGTGCCCTTGTCGCCACCGCTTTCAAAGCCGGGGACAGCCCGATACATCAAAGCGGGACAAGGGAACACTTGCAGCGGAGCAGCAAGCTCCCGCACTCCAGAATTATTCGAGCAGGGTTAACCACGTCACTCACTGCATTGCCGACATGTCACGCAGCATCAGCCCGGCAAGCCCCATGTAGCGCTCGAATTCCTCGATGGGCGCATACAGGTTCATGCGTATCGCCAGCTTCGGGTCGTCCGGATGACGCCGGAACAGTATCACCGAAGAATACGGGCCGTCCTCGCCCTCGTTGATATTGGTTTCGCGCATGCCGAAGGTGCCATCGGCCAGCCGGATCAGCCGCGCCTGATAACGCGGGTCTTTTTTGGCGCGCGCTTCTGCAGTTTGGCGCGCGAGATTCCACACCTTCCCTCGCACATCATCCCAGTCCGTAAAACCGTCAAGCGGCAGCGCGTGGAGGGTAATGCCGATGTTGCCCATCGGCGTAAACAGCCGCGTGCGCTTACCGTCGTCAAATCCGCGCCAGCCGAACGGCACGGTCAGCAGCAATTTTGCCGAAGGCGACACCACCTGCACATGACGATCCAGCACGCGCTGCACGCGCACCGGAAAACCGAAACCCTTGTCGAGAAGGCCCTTGTTTTCAGGGCTGTCGGGGGCAAAACTGTTGCTGTCGGCCGCCAGCGCAAACGACGCATACGCTGCGATGGGCAGTGTGGTTTCCATGGTAATGAATGCCGACTGTCCATGCGCCGGTGCAATTGCTGCCACCGTCGCCCACAACATGAACCGCAACGCGAAACGCGCAAATCTCCGCATCATTCAAAACCTGTTGTTGCTTTTCAAACAGCCCGGAGCTTAGACGCCGTGCAGGCGTGGCGCAAGTAATCCGCTAAAATGGCGGCTCATCCATCGTTGCAAGGGAACTCCTCATGAAAGTCTGTGTCTTTGGCGCCGGTGCGCTCGGCGGCCATCTCGCCGCGCAGTTGATCGCCGCAAAAAATTGCGAACTCTCGCTGGTCGCGCGCGGCGCGCATCTCGCCGCCATTCGCGAGCGCGGCCTCACGCTCAAAGTCGGCGGACGCGACATCGGCGGCAAGCCTGTTGCCGCGACCGATACGCCCGCGACGCTGCCGCCGCAGGACATCGTGTTCGTCGCGCTGAAGGCGCAAACGCTGCCTGCCGCTGCTGCCGCCATCGGCAAACTGGTGAAGCCGGACGGCTGCGCGGTGTTCCTGATGAACGGCATCCCGTGGTGGTTCAATTTTGGCCTGCCCGGCAACAAGGGCACGCTGCCGCTGCTGGACCCGGACGGCGCGCTGTGGCGCGAGGTGCGTCCCGAACGTACCGTGGGTTCGGTGATCTACTCGCCCAACGAAGTGGTCGCACCCGGCGTGGTTGTGCACTCCAATCAGAACCGTTGGGTATTCGGCGAACCCGATCTGTCGTCCAGCGCGCGGCTCAAAACCATTGTGGATCTGGTGCGCGGCGCCGGTGTTGAAACCGATGCAAGCCCGGATATACGCAGCGAACTCTTTCGCAAGCTAGCCAACAACGCATCGAACAACACGCTGTGTTCGTTGACGCGCCTCGACTCGCTGGGCGTGGCCAACGACGACGCGCTGGTCGGGCTTTCCATGGGCATCATCAGCGAAACCCTCTCGGTGGCGGCGAAACTCGGCTGGGACTTGAGCAAGGATGTCAACGTCGAACAAGTCGCCACGCGCGCGCGCGGCAAGCCCGGCATGAAACCATCGACATTTCAGGACGTGCTCGCCGGCAAATCGCTCGAAATCGACGGACTGCTGGGGCAGACGCAGGCCTTCGCGCGCGAGCATGGCGTCGCCACGCCGGTGATTGATGTGTGTTTGCCGCTGCTGCGCGGCGTGGATACGGCGTTGCGGACGGGGTAGTTTTACGCGCTAATAATGCATCGCGCCCGGTAATCCCTGACGCTGCCGCTTCAAGCAATCACCGTCCAACGTCCGAGATCAGAAAATCGGAACCGATGACAAAGTGCGCGGGGCTCTGCGTCAGGCGATGAGACTCCAGGAATGGCCGCGCCTTTCTCTCAAGATTTTGCCCCACGAAATTTGCCAGCTCGTGCGCGCTGATTCTTCCGTCGCTGGGGCTATTGTCCGCGGCGCCACCCAGCCCTTCCAGTACCGTATGCGTGAATAATCCATGCCCCAATTGCGGCACCTCTGCCGCCAACTGATCCCGGCGTGTGGCCGTCAGCACGGATAATCCAGCGTTACGGCCAACCTGTTGCGCAAATCTTCTTTGAAATGCGCGGTAGCGGTTAAAGCTGTCGATACCGGCACCTGAGTTGCAGGCATCTACCATCAGAAAAATCCTCCTGACCGGAGAATTGACCAATGCATCCTGCAGTTCACGCGCCGATATCCCGGTGTTGGGTATGTCTTTTGGATCGACATCGTGCGGAAGGAAATACCATTCACCATTGTGAAAATCGCCGTGTCCCGCCAGCGCCAGAATAAGCGAATCTTGTGGATCCAGCTCATCTAACTTCGCGAGCAGATCCTTCACGCCGCGGTTCGTCGCGCCCGAGTCCATCAAAATCCTCGGAATCACCTGGTCGTAGCGTCCCTTGGCACCCGCAGCCACTCTGTTTACGAAAGCCTTTACATCCGACGTTGCGAATTCCAGGTCCATGCTCGACAAACGGTACTTGTCAATCCCGATTCCCAGGACATGCAGTTTCCCCACGGGCCGAAAGCCTTCGGTAATTTCCCGCTTGACCTCAGAGCGCCCGGTGATCCCGTGAGCGTTTCCGATCTCGGCAAAAATCTCATTCGACCCCGCTTCCGGAACAAAGGCGAAAACCTGAACCAGCAGCAGTCGGTTTTCTTTCTGAATCTTCTGCGTCCCTATCCTGGCCTTTCCGGGGAGCCGTTTGCCGTTGTGAAACAGCCTGATCTCCTCGACCAAATCGCCGCCGTTGCTCTCGGCTACGGCCACCACCTTATAGACACTGCCCGGCTTCATTTTGCCCTCGGGAAAGTCCAACTGAACCTTGGGCGGAAGGAAAACGCCCGCACTCAGCTTGCCTGGCAATGCGCTCAGGACTTTGGTTTCCTCTTCCCTCAAATAGGCAGAAAGGAGCCCCGGCTGATAGTAGGCCTCGAAAAATTGATCCAGACTCAACGCCCCGGTCTCGGCATTCCATTTCACGTCCTTGGCGCCATCGACCGTGCCGTCGTAACGCCCCTCGTGATCGACAATTACCCAGCCGACACTACCCGGCACGATCGCAACAAGGTAATGAGCAAGGCCCTGACTCCTGAGGTGCGTCACACCATCGTTCTTGACAGAGAGGTAACGCGAATCACTTAAATAAACCCCGAATTTCACACCCTTATCGACAGCCTCCCAGCGATCTCCGCTGCCGATGTTCAACACGCCCGTGCTTGAAATCACCATCAAGCGGTCGCCAGAATCACTTACGGAAACGCCCTGTATGTCGCCATCGATCCGCGGGCGGCTATTGCTTGACACACCCTGGGAAGACAGCGTCAGAAGCTCGCGGTTTTGCAGCACATGCATCTGCCGTCCGGTGCGATCATACTGGCCCAACTTCGCGACATTAGCCAACGTCGACAGTGCTCCACCCTTCTCATCCAGCACTTTCGCCACACCGCCGTCGCCAAGCGCGGTAACGCGTGCACCGTCGCGACTGGCAACAATCTGCCTCACCGTCGAATCGAACACTTTGCTGCGCCACACGACGGCTCCCGCGGTGTTTATCTTGATCACCTCGCCACTTGCCGTACCCAGCAATATCGAGCGCCCATCGCCGGAAGGGGCGCCCGCCTGGACACTATCGGGCATCGCCTGCTCCGACACCGGCGCGCCTTCCCTTGGTCGGCTAATCCGCAGATAGCGGCCGCCGTCAACAACATGCAGGCGGGTTGTCGTGGCGTCGTAATAAACCGGGACCGCGCCGCTTGACAGTCTGAACTCGTCAATCTGCGCGCCTTGCGCAAAATCCCACACCAGCAGCGAGCCATCCGTGAAATGCTGAAGATACACATTATTGTCGGGTTGATACGCCACTTGTGCAATCTGGCCCTTGGTCTGACCAATGGATAGATCCAGCTTCACCAGTCGCCCGAAAACAGACCCTGCCTGTCCGCTGCTGACCTGGCTGCCGATGCGATCAGAAATAATGCCCTGAATCTGCGTTTTTCCTGGCTGTGCGAAAACCAGTGTATGAAATAACCAGAGAAATGCAAATGCTCCGGCCCGAAAATATGGGTTCGTCAAGACCATGAAGTCACCTATAACGGCAAATCAGATAGGGAATTTCTGTTGAACAGATTCACCTGCACAAACAAAAAAGCCCGCGAGACTAATCGCAGGCTTTTGGGAAAAGGCAATATCGGGAATCAGAACCGTAGCCGAAGCGCCAAAGTAAATGAGTCTACCTTGAAGTTCGCGCCTGTCGGTGCATTGTCATCGACTTTTCGCTCGTACTTTAATGACACGGCGGTGGTTCGGTTAATGTTACTTTCAATGCCGATACGTGCAGATGCATTGTAGCTATTGGGCGAATCGGTGTCACTCAACTGAAGTCCGATGTGACCGTAGACTGCGGGTGTAAAGTAGTAACCTAACTCCCCGTCGCCGGAACGGCTCGTCGTGCTTTGTTTGCCGCCACCAAGCCCTCCCGAATCGCTTCTGCTTGTGCCCAGCTCCAGCCGCCCTCTGGCCACCAGATCACCCATTCTGTGAACACCGTTTATGGACGCAGCCGCACCGTAGCTTTCCGTACGGGTACCGCCACCGCTGAATTCGTTGTAGTTGACCCTTAAAATCCCAAAAATGTTCTTGGTAAACAAGTACGTCAGATAAGGTGATATGCCCTTACCGTGCGAATCAGAATTGAAAGCGCCCAGTAACGTACCACTAGTGCCGGTGTCTGAATAATCTACGGAAGCACCGAGGATGATATTCTCGGTCAAGTCTCTATCGTAACCCGCAATATACACATTGGTTCGGGACTCGATGCCGGTAAAATCAACTCTGAGTCGTGTGTAGGATCCCCACAACGCATTCTTTTCAGCTGCCGCCGGCCTTTGCCCAAGTGCCGCTGCATCTAGCGCTCTTGCGCTGACCCTGTTGCTGATCGCGTCGCCGATCAATTTCGCCACCTGCTTATTCACCTCTTCTTGCGCGTCTGCAAACGCAACACTCGAAGCGGTGGCCAGGAAAACAGCCAATGTGGTTGCTGCAATATTCTTTGAATTCTTCATCATGTATCCTCCAGTGAATAAGCCCTCACTACGTCGATTTACCATGTAGCTCTGCACGGCAATACCAGATCGCGCTGCAATATTTGCTTATGCTACTTGCATCCCGCGCTATAGGTAAGCACCATAGCAGTGCATTTGACTTTCTTGAGGAAATATCCGAGGATTATCATTTAAATTATTGATAAATAACAGTTTTTATTGTTGCAGAATTGCAACGAAAATCCCTTTACGAGGATGCCGCCACCATAATCCGTTGCTGTAGAGTTCGGTCGTAGACCACTACCCATGTCAAAACTCCGTACGGCTCCGCCTTACGGCGAGGCCTAGGCACTTGAAATCGCGGTGCTGTAGCGAAACGATGGCTATTCAGTGGTGATGCGCCGCGCCGGCGATTGATGTGTGTTTACCGCTGCTGCGCGGCGTGGATGCGTCGTTGCGGGCGAAGTAGCCGCGTCAGCGCGGCTTGGGCATGCCGTCAAAGAAATCGACGATGCCCGTTTCCAGCGAGTACTCGGCCCCCACCACCAGCAGGCCGTCGTTCTGGATCATCTGTTCGAGTATTGTCGATCCGTGGCGCAGGTGGTTCGCCGAAACCCGCACGTTGGCCCTAACCGCATGATGCAACAGCGCAGCGGGCGCGTGACCCAATTCCGCTTCGAGCAAACCCTCCACCCCCGGCCGTATGCGGTCAACGATGGCATCCAGATTCCGCGATGGACTGCGGGCAGATCCGTTCAGATCTTCCAGCGTGGCCAGTACCGCGCTGCATTGGGAGTGCCCGAGCACCACCACCAGGCGCGTGCCGAACCGCTGCGCTGCGAACTCCACGCTGGCGACCTGTGAAGGCGCCACGATATTGCCGGCCACGCGTATCACAAACAAATCACCCAACCCCTGATCGAACACGATTTCTGCCGGCACGCGCGAATCGGAACAACCGAGCACGATGGCAAGCGGCTCCTGCACCACCGCCACTTCCTGTCGTCGCGACTGACTCAACGAGCCATGACTGCGAACCTCCGCCACAAAACGGCGGTTGCCTTCACGCAGGCGTTCCAGTGCTTCATGAGCCGGGATCATCGGTGAACTTGCGGGCGAGTGCGTGAAAAATCGGGAGCGCGCACCTTATCGTTTCCCCGCCGCACACGCAAGGCACAACCATCCGGCCAGCAGCGCCAGCCCGCCCAGCGGGGTGATCGCGCCCAGCCCGCGCACGCCACTCAGGCTCAAGGCGTAAAGGCTGCCGGAAAAGAGGATCGTGCCCGCAACCATCAGCCAGCCGCCTGCATTCAGCACCCTGCCCGGCCAGTGCATGCTCGCCCATGCCACCGCCAGCAAGGCGAGCGCGTGATACATCTGGTAGCGCACGCCGGTCTCGAAAACAGCCTGCATCTCCGGCGCGAGGCTGCCCTTGAGCACGTGCGCAGCGAACGCACCCAACGCCACGCCGAGAAAACCCAGCACGCTGCCGAGCACAAAGAACAGTCGATCCATGCAATTGCCGCGGTCGGTTCAGCGGCGCGGAACAGCGGTTGCCGCAAACGATGGACGCGCGGCAAACGCGTCAAACCAGGCAACAAGCTTGGGATGGCCCGGCCGCCAGCGAAAATCGGGGTTGCGCGCGTCGAGCCCGAGCGCGCACGCCAGCGTGATCTGCGCCATGTTGATGGCGCTGTGCATCCACGCATGATCGATTTCTTTTTCCCATACATCGGCCATCCGTATGCTGCGCGCTGTTTCGTGTTTGATGGTGGTGGGTGAACGTTCATTCTCCGGCCGGCCCAGTTCGCGGCTCCACACCGCAAGGCCATCCATCAGGCTGCGCGCCAGCGCTTCGAGCCGGCGCGCTTCCCAACCGGCTTCGCCCGGCGGTAGGCTGAACATCGGCTTGCCATCGAGCTGATCGAGCCAGTCGACAATCAATGCCGATTCCTCCAGCGCGGCGCCCTCATCCCGGATCAGATACGGCACGCGGCCCGACGGATTGATGGCGTAGTACGGGCTGCCCGCCTTGCGCGTCTGCGCGTAGATGATTTCGATGCGGCTTTGCAAGCCCTTCTCGATAATTACCACGCGCGCGATACGGGCGTAGGGGGAGCCTTCGGTGATGTAGAGTTTCATCGAATGTAAGCGCTAACGTTGGATGCAATGGACGTAAGGAATAGGAGTCACCGCCGGTTTGCTGGCAGGGCGTTGCACATCTGTTCATATAACTCTTCATAGTCATCAAAGCGATAGACAGTTTGAATGGTCATTTCCTTGTCTTGGAGCATGAGGGCTTGGATCTCGCCGCCAATGAAGACACGGCTTTCAACTGGAAGCGCTAGATCGTCAGCTCGCTGTTGCTCCATGAGACGAATGAAGTCATCAGGAAACGACTGAACTGCAGCGTCTGGGACGCCAGGCTTTGTACGGAGACCATACTCAAGGCGCTCGGACGCGAAGTCCGCGATAGACCTGTAGGCGAAGCCTATGTATTGAGATTCCTTTTCGGAGTACCCGATGTGATAAATCGTTGTCGTATTGGTCTGATTCAGTCCAAACTGCAAGCCAAGTTCTTGGAGTGTTGGTCTTGCAAACTCGTCTAAGTGATGAATATCGCGAACCAAGAAGCGCTCAAGCTTGACGAACCATTGAGTTGCAAGATCGCCAACACCCGTCGCGAACATCGCCCCGTGCAAGTGGGGCAACGGATAAAACTTTGTGGTGAAAAAGTATGGCGTCCTTGTGTCGCCCGCCACCGCGAGTGTGTCTGTAACAACAATTACTTGGTGTGGCGCGATATTAAAGATTGTGGCGGTCATGGTGTGGGCAATGCCTAAATCTAATAAAGGGCAACAAACGTGCAGCTACTTCAACCACTCCGGCCGCTGTCCCCCACCCGCCGCCACACCCAGTGCCGCGCCACGCGGCCCGATGCCCGGTCCTTCGCGCTGAAAATTGGTGCAGTAGGCAAACGACAGTTTGCGCTCGCGGTCGCACCACGCGAACGCGCCGCCGGTGCCGGTGTGGCCGAAGGCTTTCATGTTTGCGCCCATCGGCACGGTGTTCGGTTCGTTGTGCATGAAGCCGTAGCCCATGCGAATGCGGCGCTGGGTCATGATGCAGTCGTCCTCCCACACCAGTTGCGCGGCGCGCTCGACTGCGGCGGGGCTTAACAGCCGCACGCCGCCGATTTCACCGTCGCCGGCGAGCATCCCATAGATGCGCGCCATGGCGCGCGCGCTGCCGTGGCCGCCGAAGGAAGCGACTTCGAGTTCGCGGATCTCGCGGCAGTTCTGGAAATAGCCGATCTTGGGCGCGGAGCGAAACGCGCGGCCCAGCGGCGTGGTGTCATCGCCCGCGATTTTGAAAAAACCGTTCTTCGGATTCTGGTGCATGTCGGACACGCGCGCGATTTCATCGGGCTTGAGGCCGATGTTGTAATCCGCGCCGAGTTTGCCGGTGACTTCCTCGCGCAGAAACGTGCCCACGGTTTTGCCGGTGACGCGGCGCACGATTTCGCCGAGGATGTAGCCGATGTTGATCGAGTTGTAGGCGCCCTTCGTTCCCGGCTCCCACGCCGGTTCCTGTTGTTCAATCGCACGGATATGCGTGTTCCAGTCGAACCACGATCCCGGCGGCGCATGATCGCAGTAGATCACGCCGCAGGTATGCGACAGCACGTGGCGAACCAAAACGCTTTCTTTGCCCGCGGCGGCAAATTCGGGCCAGTAGCGCGCCACCGGCGCATCGAAATCGATCAGGCCGCGATCGATCAGGATGTGCGTGCACAGCGCGCACATGCTTTTCGCCACCGAGTTCATGATGACGATGGTGTCCTCGGCCCACGGCACGCTGCGCGCCAGGTCCTTGTGGCCGCCCCACAGGTCGACGACTTTTTTGCCGTCCTGATACACGCACACCGCCGCGCCGACTTCGCCGCGCTCACGGAAGTTGCGTTCGAATTCTTCGCGCACTGTTGCGAACTGCGGATCGCAGATGCCGTTGATGGGCGTGGATGCCATGATGATAGCTCGTATATAAGTATTTGTTTTAATGGTTATTTTTTGTTTTCTGCGGTGCGCCCTTCCACCGTCCATCCGCCGCCCAGCGCGCGCACCAGTTGCGCCGCCGCGGTCAGGCGCCGGCCCAGCAGCGACAGCGCGGTGCGCTCGTTGCCCAGCAGCGTGTTCTGTACCGTCACCACGTTAAGAAAACTGACGATGCCCGCCTTGTACTGGTTGAGCGTGAGCTCGACCGATTGCCGCGCGGCGTTGACGGCTTCTTCCTGCACCTTGGCTTCCTGTTCGAGTATGCGCAGTGCGGCGAGGTTGTCTTCGACATCCTGAAACGCGGTGAGCACGGTCTGGCGATAGGTGGCAACCGTGGCATCGTATGACGCAATCGCCTGATCGCTCAGCGATTTGCGCAGCCCGCCGTCGAAAATCGTTTGCGCCAGCGCCGGCCCCAGCGACCAGAAACGGCTCGGCCAGTTGAGCCAGTTGGCAAAGCTGGAACTGCCAAAACCCACCGCCGCGGATAACGTCAGCGATGGAAAAAACGCCGCCTGCGCCACGCCGATCTGCGCGTTGGCGGCGGCCACGCGCCGCTCCGCCGCCGCGATGTCGGGCCGGCGCTCCAGCAACTCGGAAGGTAAGCCCGTCGGAATCGACGGCATGGCTACCTTGATCGGCGCCACCGGCAGCGCAAATTCCGACGGCGCAGCGCCCAGCAACACCGCGATGGCGTGTTCCAGTTGCGCGCGCTGCACGCCGGTGTCGATGGACTGCGCCTGTGTGCTCTTGACCTGCGCTTCAGCCTGCGCCACGTCCACGCGGCCGGCGAGTCCGGCCTTGTAGCGGTTCTGCGTCATCTCCAGCGATTTCGCGAACGCCGCGACCGATTCATCCAGCAGCTTTTTCTGGGTATCGAGCACGCGCAATTGCAGGTAATTGAGCACGAGTTCCGATTGCACCAGCAGGCGCACTGATTCCAGATCGGCCGCACTCGCCAGCGCCGACGCTTCGCTCGATTCCACCTCGCGGCGCACGCGGCCCCACAGGTCGATATCCCAACTCGCGCGCGCCGACAAATCGTATTCGGTGGCCGGCGCGCGCGTGCCCGAGCCGCTGCGCGTGATCGACAGGTCGCCCGACACGGTGGGAAAAAGGCCTGAACGCGCGGATTGCACCAGCGCCTGCGCGCGCCGGTACTGCGCTTCCGCCCCGCGCAGATTCTGATTGGATTTCCCGACTTTCTCCGCCAGCGCATTCAACTGCGTGTCGCCGAAAATCTCCCACCACGCGCCGCGATTGACGCCGTCGCGCGGCTCGGCAATTTTCCAGTCTTTCGATTCCTTGTACTGCGGCGGCGTGACCATCTGCGGACGGCGGTAATTCGGCCCCATCAGCGAGCACGATGTCATCAGCGCCAGCGTCGCGGCAGCCGCAAAGGCAACCACCATCCGGGAAGCGATCCTTTTTACTTTCATTTGCTGTCCATTGCGACAACCGGGGTTTTCCGGCCTCTGAGCCGCAGGCACCACAGCCGGAAACGGTCGAGATAGAGATACACCACCGGCGTGGTGTAGAGCGTCAGCAACTGGCTCATCACAAGACCGCCGACGATGGAGATGCCCAGCGGCGTGCGCAATTCCGCACCATCGCCGCTGCCGATCGCCAGCGGTATCGCGCCAAGCAGCGCCGCCATGGTCGTCATCATGATCGGGCGGAAACGCAGCAGGCATGCCTGGAAAATCGCATCGCGCGGCGAGAGTTTGTTGCGGCGCTCGGCATCGATGGCAAAGTCGATCATCATGATCGCGTTTTTCTTGACGATGCCGATCAGCAGGATAACGCCGATCAGCGCGATGATGCTGAATTCGGAATTGAACAGCATCAGCGCCAGCAGCGCACCCACGCCCGCGGAAGGCAGCGTCGAAAGAATGGTGATCGGATGGATGTAACTCTCGTACAGAATGCCCAGCACGATATACACCGTGATCAACGCTGCCAGTATCAGAAAAGGCTGGCTGTCGAGTGAAGCCTGAAACGTGCGCGCAGTGCCCTGAAAACTGCCGTAAATGCTGCCTGGCACGCCGATGCGCGCCATGGTTTCGTTGGTCACGCGCACCGCGTCGGAGAGCGCTACCCCCAGCGGCAGGTTGAACGAGACGGTGGCGGCCGCGAACTGTCCCTGATGATTGACGGAGAGCGCGGTGTTGGTCAGTTCATAACGCGCGATCGACGACAACGGCACCTGTCCCCTGGTCGGCGACAACACGTAAACCTTGTCGAGCGCTTCCGGTCCCTGCCAGTGTTGTGGCGCGACTTCCAGCACCACGCGATACTGGTTGAGCTCGGTATAGATCGTTGAAACCTGCGCCTGGCCGAACGCAAGATTGAGCGCGGTATCAATCGCGCGGATAGTGATGCCCAGCCGCGCCGCGCTGTCGCGATCAATCGTTACCGTGGTTTGCAGGCCGCGCACCTGCTGATCCGTGTTCACGTCCGCGAGTTCCGGCACATCGCGCAGCGCGCGCTCCAGGCGCGGTGTCCATAGACGCAAGTCTTCGAGGTTATCCGAGCGCAGCGTGAACTGGTACGCCGTATTGCTTTCACGCGCGCCGATGCGGATATCCTGCACCGGATTGAGGAACAGACTGGCCCCGGCGACAGAGCTCAGCTTGGGCCGCAGCCGCGCAATCACCTGATCCGCCGACATCTTGCGTTCCTTGACCGGCTTTAACGAAATGAACATGAAGCCGCCATTGCGCCGGCCGCCGCCGGTGAACCCCGTCACACTCTCCACCGCCGGATCGCTCTGCACGATCTTGATGAACTCGGCGAGTTTTATTCTCGTCGCCTGGAACGAACTGGCCTGATCGGTCTGCAACGAACCGGTCAGGCGCCCGGTATCCTGCCTCGGGAAAAATCCCTTGGGAACAATAATATACAGGTACACATTGAGCCCGATGGTCGCCGCCAGCACCAGCATGACCAGCAGTGAATGACGCAGCGAAAACGCCAGCGAACGTTCGTAGCCGCGCAACACCCAGGCGAAGACGCCTTCGCTCCATACACTCAGGCGGCCCGGCTTTTCCACGCCCTTTGGCTTGAGCAGCCGCGCGCACATCATCGGCGTCATGGTGAGCGACACCACCATCGACACCAGTATCGCCACCGACAGCGTCACCGCAAATTCGCGGAACAGGCGTCCGACGATGCCGCCCATCATCAATATCGGAATGAACACCGCGATCAGCGAGATGCTCATCGATACCACGGTAAATCCGACTTCCTTCACGCCGAGCAGCGCGGCCCTGAACGGCGCCACGCCCTTCTCGATATGGCGCGACACGTTTTCCAGCACCACGATGGCGTCATCAACGACAAATCCGGTGGCGATGGTAAGCGCCATCAGCGACAGGTTGTTGAGGCTGTAGCCGCACAGATACATCACGCTGAAGGTGCCGATCAGCGACACCGGCACGGCAACACTCGGAATCAGCGTGGCGCGCCAGTTGCGCAGGAAAATAAACACCACCATGATCACCAGCCCCATCGAGATCAGCAATGTTCGTTCGATCTCGGCCAGCGAAGCGCGGATGGTGGTGGTGCGCTCCATCACCACGTTCAGTTCAATGGCGGCGGGTATCGACGCCTGCAATTGCGGCAGCACGGCGCGCACGCGGTCGGCGGTCTCGATAATGTTGGCGCCGGGCTGACGGTACATGATGACCAGCACTGCGGGCTTGCCATTGGAAATGCCGGCGTTGCGCAAGTCCTGCACCGAATCGACGACTTCGGCGATGTCCGACAGCCGCACCGGCGCGCCGTTGCGGAAAGCAACGATCAGCGGCGCGTAATCACTGGCCCGCAGCGACTGGTCGTTGGCGTAAATCTGCCATTGCTTGTCGCCTTCCTCGACCACGCCTTTGGGCCGGTTGGCGTTGTTGGCGTTGATGACCGTGCGCACTTCGTCCATGCCGATCGCGTACTTGTGCATCGCCAGCGGATTGACTTCGACGCGCACCGCGGGCAGCGAACTGCCGCTCACCGTGACCTGGCCTATGCCTTTTACCTGGGACAGTTTCTCGCCGAGGATAGTCGTGGCGGCGTCATACATCTGGCCGCGGTCGTAGGTGTCCGACGTCAATGCAATAATCATGACCGGCGCGTCGGCCGGATTGATCTTGCGGTACGTCGGATTGCGCGGCAGGCTCGACGGCAATTCCGAGCGCGAGGCGTTGATTGCCGCCTGCACTTCGCGCGCCGCGCCGTCGATATCGCGGCTGAGGTCAAATTGCAGCGTGACGCGCGTGTTGCCGAGCGAACTCGACGACGTGATTTCGTTGACGCCGGCGATCTTGCCGAGCGCGCGTTCGAGCGGCGTCGCCACCGTCGCCGCCATCGTCTCCGGGCTTGCGCCGGGCAGCGATGCGGAAACCGAGATGGTCGGGAAATCCACCTGCGGCAGCGGCGCCACCGGTAGCAGCTTGAAGGCAAGCGCCCCTGCCAGCACCAGCCCCAGCGTGAGCAGCGTGGTCGCTACCGGACGGCGCACAAACGGTTCGGAGATATTCATCAGCCGGTCTCCTCGATTGCGTCCGCTACTTCTTCCGGACGTTGTTTGCGGTAACGCGCCGCGAGCCGGTCAAAAGCAAGGTAAATCACCGGCGTGGTGAAGAGTGTGAGCACCTGGCTCACGATCAGCCCGCCCACCATGGTGATGCCCAGCGGCTGCCGCAGTTCCGCGCCCACGCCTGTTGAGAGCATCAGCGGCAGCGCGCCGAGCAGCGCGCACATGGTCGTCATCATGATCGGGCGAAAGCGCAGCAGGCATGCCTGAAAAATCGCCTCGCGCGGCGCTTTGCCTTCATTGCGTTCGGCGTCGAGCGCAAAATCGATCATCATGATCGCGTTCTTTTTAACAATGCCGATCAGCAGAATAATGCCGATGATGCCGATAATGCCGAGATCCATGCGCGCGACGAAAAGTGCGAGCAGCGCGCCAACGCCCGCCGAGGGCAGCGTCGAGAGTATCGTTACCGGATGGATATAGCTCTCGTAGAGCACGCCGAGCACGATGTACATGGTAACGATGGCGGCCAGAATCAGCAGCAGCGTGTTGGTGAGCGACGCGCGGAACGCGAGCGCCGCCCCTTGAAAGCTGGTGCGTATGCTGGGCGGCAGGCCGATTTCCTTTTCGGCCGCCTCGATCGCTCTTACCGCGTCGCCGAGCGCAACGCCGGGTGCCAGATTGAAGGATATTGTCGCCGACGGAAACTGCCCGATGTGATTGATGGAAAGCGTCGCGGATTTCTCTATCAGCCGCGTCACCGTTGACAGCCGCACCTGCGTGCCGCCTGCGCCGGCCACGTAGATTTCCGACAGTGCCTCCGGACCAATGCGAAACTCCGGCTTCACTTCCAGCACCACGCGGTACTGGCTGGTCTGAGTGAAAATAGTCGAGATCAGGCGCTGGCCAAACGCGTTATAGAGCGCGGTGTTGATCGACGCCGGCGTCACGCCGAGTCGCGCGGCAGTGTCGCGGTCGATTTCGAGATAGGCCTGCAAGCCCTGATTCTGCAAGTCGCTGGTCACGTCGGTGAGTTCGCGCTGTTGCCGCAGGCGATCCACCACGCGCGGCACCCACACGCCGAGATCCTCGATTTTCGCGGTATCCAGCGTGAACTGGAACTGCGTGCGGCTCACGCGATCTTCGATGGTGAGATCCTGCACCGGCTGCATGTAGAGCGTGATGCCCGCGAGCTTGGCGGTGCTTGCCTGCAAGCGCCGGATCACCTCGAGCGCGTGCGGACGCTGGCCATGCGGTTTCAGATTGATCAGCATGCGGCCACTGTTCAAGGTTGCGTTCTGACCATCCACGCCAATGAATGACGACAGGCTTTCCACTGCCGGGTCTTCGAGTATCTTTTGCGCCAACAATTGCTGGCGCTCGGCCATCGCGCCGAACGAAACCGTTTGCTCCGCGTCCGACACACCCTGAATGACGCCCGTGTCCTGTATCGGGAAAAATCCTTTGGAAATGAATACATACATAACAACCGCCAGCACGAGCGTGGCGATCGCGACGATCAGCGTGATGGTCTGGCGGTCCAGCACCCAGGTCAGCATGCGCCCGTATTGCGCGATGATCTGCTCAAACCAGCGGCCGGTGGTACGGTAGAACCGGCTCTGCTCGGCTTCCGGCGTGTGGCGCAGCAGGCGCGCGCACATCATTGGCGTCAGCGTCAGCGATACCACGGCGGAGATCAATATCGACACTGCCAGCGTGATGGCGAATTCGCGAAACAGACGGCCGACGACGTCGCCCATGAACAGCAGCGGTATCAGCACCGCGATCAGCGAAAACGTCAGCGAAATAATGGTGAAGCCGATCTGCTTTGAGCCTTTCAGCGCGGCTTCCATCGGCGAGTCGCCTTCTTCGATGTAGCGCGCGATGTTTTCGATCATCACGATCGCATCATCGACCACAAATCCGGTGGCAATGGTCAGCGCCATCAGCGTCAGATTGTTGATGCTGAAACCGGCCAGATGCATCACGCCGAAGGTGCCCACCAGCGACAGCGGCACGGCGATGCTGGGAATAATCGTCGCCGAGACGTTGCGCAGAAACACGAAGATCACCATCACCACCAGCGCCACCGCCAGCAGCAATTCAAACTGCACGTCCTTCACCGAAGCACGGATGGTCACGGTGCGGTCGGTCAGCACCGCCACATCCACCGCTGCCGGCAGCGCGCCCTGCAGTTGCGGCAGCAGCGCTTTGATGCGGTCCACCACCTCGATCACGTTCGCGCCCGGCTGGCGCTGAATGTTCATGATGATCGCCTGTGTGTCGTTCATCCACGCCGCCAGCCGCGCGTTTTCAGCCGCGTCTATCACCTGCGCGACATCCGACAAATACACCGGCGCGCCATTGCGCCAGGCCACAACCACCTTGCGGTATTCGTCCGCCGACTTCAATTGATCATTGGCGTCTATCGTGTAGGCCCGCTCAGGTCCATCAAAACTGCCCTTGGCCTGATTGACATTGGATGACGCCACCGCCTGCCGCACGTCTTCAAGACTGAGCCCATTGGCAGCCAGCGCTGACGGGTTGGCCTGCACGCGCACCGCGGGCCGCTGTCCGCCGGAGAGCGTCACCAGCCCGACGCCGATCACCTGCGAAATTTTCTGCGCGACGCGCGTGTCGGCAAGATTTTGCACCTGCGTCATCGGCAGCGTTTTCGACGTGATGCCGATGGTGAGTATCGGTGCGTCGGCCGGATTGACTTTGCTGTATACCGGCGGCGCGGGAAGATCCGCGGGCATCAGGTTGGCGCCGGCATTGATCGCGGCCTGCACCCCCTGTTCGGCGGAGTCAATATCCAGCTCCAGCGTGAACTGCAACGTCACTACCGATGCGCCGCCGGAACTGGTTGACGACATCTGCCGCAGACCGGGCATCTGCCCGAACTGCCGCTCCAGCGGCGCGGTGATCGACGAGGCGATCACTTCCGGACTAGCGCCGGGATAAAACGTCACCACCTGTATGGTCGGATAATCGACCTGCGGCAATGCCGAAATCGGCAGCAGCCGGTAGGCGATCATGCCCGACAGCATGATCGCCACCATCAGCAGCGAAGTCGCCACCGGACGCAGAATAAACAGCCGCGACGGGTTCATGTGCGCGGCCTCAAGCCCTGCACCCGGTGCGCATCAGGCAGCGTGACGATTCCGGCCACGGACGGTTCACTCTCCTTCCTTCTTGCGCCGTCTGCCTTTCTTGCGCTCGCCGTCTGCTGGCGTTGCGTCCGCCGCTGCTGCCGGCGCGCCTTCAGCCTTCGGTGCATCACCGGTAGCCGCGTCTTTTGCCGCGCCGTCCGCCGGCTTGCGCTCGCGTTTGGGTTGCTCGCCTTTTGACTCACTCGCCGCGTCGGTCTTCTGCGCATCGCCCTTCTTGCCGTCCGTGCCTGCGGTGTCGCCGCCTTTTGCCGCATCGGTCGCCGCTGCGTCGCCGCCTTTACCATCTTTCGCGCCTTTGCCGCCCTTGCGCCGGCCACCCTTGCCGTCGCCTTCGCCCTTGAAGGCGCGCTCGCGATCCGCGATCTCGACGCGCATGCCGTCGCGCAGCCGATCCATGCCATCGGTGACCACGCGCTCGCCGGCCTTGACCCCGGACTCGATGACAATGCGGGCGCCTTCGGTCACCCCCGTCTTCACCGGACGCAATGACAGGGTGCGGTCCTCATTCACCACATACACAAACAGTCCCTGCGCGCCGCGCTGGATCGCGGCACCCGGCACGGTGATGGCATCGTTGCGGGTATCGACCAGCATGCGCACGTTCACGAATTGATTGGGAAACAGCAAACCCTTTTCATTGGACACCTGCGCTTTCAGACGCACCGTGCCAGTGGTGATGTCGATTTGATTGTCCACGGTCAGCAGCACGCCGCTGTCGAGTTTTACTTTTTGTTCGCGGTCATAGACCTCCACCGGAATCCTGTCGCCCGTGCGCGTACGCACCAGCACCGCCTGCAGATTGTCCTGCGGAATGGTGAACAGAATGGTGATCGGCTTGATCTGCGTGATCACCACGATGCCATTCGCGTCGCCCGAGCGCACGACGTTGCCCTGATCCACCTGGCGCAGGCCGAGCTGTCCGGGAATCGGTGCGGTCACGCGCGAGTACGTCATCTGCAGCCGCGCGCTATCCACCTGACCCTGGTTGACCCTGACCGTGCCTTCCAGTTGACGCACCAGCGCTTCCTGACTGCTCACCTGCTGCTCCGCGATGGAATCCTGCTTGAGCAGCACGCGATAGCGCTCCAGATCGACGCGCGCGTTGGCGAGCAGCGCCTGATCGCGCTGCATCTGTCCCTCGGCCTGCAACAGTTGCGCCTGAAATGGGCGCGCATCGATTTCCGCAAGCAGTTCGCCTTCCTTCACCACTTGCCCTTCCTTGAACAACACGCGCATCAGTTGTCCGTCGACGCGGCTGCGTACCGTCACCGTGCGCAGCGGCGTCACTGTGCCCAGACCGTTGAGATAAATATTGACGTTGCCGGAGCGTGCCGTGGCAACGGCCACCGGCGCCGGTGTGCCCTTGCCCTTACCCTTGCCCTTGACGCTCTTGCCGTCGGCCTTGGCGTCGCCCTTTGCATCGGCAGCAGGCGCATCCGCGGGCGTTTGATACCACTTCTGATAGCCCCAGTAGCCGGCGCCACCGAGCGCCGCAAGGCTCACCAGCCACACCGCCCACTTTGATTGTTTTGACATTGCCATATGAGTTAACCACTGCAGATATCGGGTTGATTACGCTACTAACGCACGGCAAACGCGGCACGCGGACAAACGCGCGCGACGTTGTTGAAGCCCGCCGGCAGCATACAACAAACTACACAGCAAAAATATCCCTTGAAACAAAATGTTACGCTGTCGAAATCCGTACTGCACTCGCGCTCATGTGCGCCGTCACCCGGCGGTCATGTCACGCACAGGAGGCCCCAGAATGCCGTCCCACGGCTGCCACGTGGACGCCAGCCGCGCATTGGGATGAAAAATCAATTCCTGAATCACGCCCGGCATGCGGTGCTTGGTACGCTCCAGTTGCGCGAGATCGGCGCCTTCGAACACCACGTCGATGCCATCTGTGCCTCGATAGCGCCACACTTCAACATAGTAGTAGTAACCCATCACCTGCCGCTGAAAAGTAAAGTCGGCGCGCTGCGCCAGTTCAGCCAGCAGGGGCGTCATGGCAACTCGGCGGCGCGCGGAGAATTTGGTGACGAAATTCTCCTGCGTGGTGGACGGGTCCGTCAGCATGAGTTGGCGAAAAATCACGTTGTCCACACCCAGGCTTGCGGCAAAATCGAGATACGCCAGCACGCCAGCCACATCATCCACCGCATTGGCAACCAGCACGCACGACAGGCGCACACGCGTGCCGCCGCGCCGCGCGCGCTTCACGATTTCGCGCAGCGCCTGCGCGTCGGGCGACGCACCAGAATCACGATAGCGCATCAGCTTGGCATTGATACGCTCATCGCTGTGTGCACGGCTGATGTTGAGATGCGCCACGCCGCTATCGGCAACCCAGTCGATCAGCGGGCGCCCTTCGCGCACGTCGAGCAAACCGGAGCCGTTGGTCGTTACCGTGCGCTTGCGCGCGCCGTGGGCCTGCAAGGTGCGCAGGATGCGCGGCAAGCGCGCATCCTGACTCGGTTCACCGCCCGTCACTGATACGCTGGGATTCAGCGGTCGCAGCGCATCCAGTACAGATTGCATCGCGGCAAAGTAGCGGGAGTCATCGCTCTCCACGGTTTTCTGTGCGCCGAGCGCGACACCGCGGGACGCGGGACGCAGTTCTTCCACGCAAAAAGCGCAGCGTGCATTGCACGGCTGCGTGCTGTAAATCGACAGATTGGCATTGGCATACACCGTCGCCGTGCGGCCCCACAGGTCCAGCGTAACCGTGTCGCCCGCGGTGCTGTTGGCAGCCAGGTCAAACGCTTCGCTTTGTTGCGTGCGCCACTCCGGAATAAAGCGTGCGTTCATGCGAGACCGCCCATGCCCGCCGAACGCGCCTTGAGATCGGTGCCGAACATGCGCCCGTCCGGATTCACCATGCGAAAATTTTCACCCGCGAGAAACGGTTCCTCCCAACCCTGCTCGCCGCTTGCCAGGCCGTAACGCTGCAAATAAAAAACATTGGCGCGCGACTGCAAACCCGCCTCCGTCACCGCTGCTGCCACCGCGCGATCATCGTCGTCGTAGCCGCGGCGCAGGCGCACGTTGTAAACCACTTCGCGCTCCCCGCCCAATTCGACCAGCGCCTCGTGCATGTCCGACGCCAATGCCAGCAAGCCGGAATCATGCGCCATCAGGTATTGATTAATCGACAGTTTCACCAACAACGGTGCGCCCAGGCGCGCGAGCCACGCTCGCAGCTTGTCGGCTCGGCGCGGCATCACCACGCCGTTGGTGCACAGTATCAGCTTGCCGCAACGCGGGTCGGCACGTAAACGCGCGACGAAATCCCGGAATTCCGGATGCACAGTGGGCTCGCCACCCTCGAGTTGCACATCAAACGCGCCTTCGACAGGCAGGCTTGCGGCGAGTTGCTCCCAGTTAATCCAGGCGTTGCCCGCGGGCGAAGAATAGGTGCTGCACCACGGACACGCGCGATTGCAGTGGTTGGTGAGCGCCACATACACACGGTGTGTGCGGCCGGGATAAGGATGATCGTGGGGATGATCGTGCGGCAGAGAATTCACGTTACTCTTCCATCAATTTACTGACGTACGGAATAACTTTATCGACGGCGCCGCGCCGGCCCAGTTCGGCGTCCTCGCGCAGCGCCACATTTTGATTCAGCAGCGCGCGCAATTCTGCTTCCAGATCGCCGCGTGACCATGACGCACCCGCGAGCGCGCGGTAGATCAGCGCGCAAGCGCCGTCGCTTGCTTGCTCGAAACTGTGCTGCACCAGCGGATAACGGCGCAGTACCGTCGCCACATCCTGCGTGCCTATCCAGCCGTGTCTACCACTGCCGCCGACCCGGAAGCGCACCGGCGCGCGGCCTTCGAGATCAAGCAAGCGCGGCATCGGATCGCCGCACGGACACGCATCGAAATCGATGCGCCCCCAGTCGCCGGTACGATAACGCAGCAGCGGAATGTACGGATTGCGGCCGCCGGTAACGGTGATTTCGCCGCGCCCGGTGGTCGCCGTGGTGACATTGCCGGTTTCATCGAGTGTTTCAAGATGCACGTCGTGCGGCAGCCAGTGATAACCGTGGCCGAGTGGACAAGCGTAACCCAGCGGCCCTGTTTCGGTGAGCGAATACCAATCGATCACGGGACAGCCGTACGTCACTTGCAGCCTTGCTTTAAGCGCGGACGACATCGCCACCGCCGTGCTCACCAGTGCCTTGGGTTGCCCACCAATGCCCGCCTCCAGCATATCGGCGAAGCTCAACGGGTCGCCGGTCAGGATGCGCGGCGCGAAATGATTAAAATATTCTTCGCGTGCTTTTGCGTCGGGCCATTCGTCGGCAAACAAATTGAGCTTGGCGAATCCCGCGCCGGCCCAGCCCGACATCACGGTGGGATACGTCACCGTATGGCGCTGCGAACCGACCAGAAAGCAAGCCGTGTCGTCGGGGGCGAAGCGCGTATTCACGCCGTAACGTGCCAGCGCGAAATCCAGCAACGGCAGATAACACGCCACCGCCAGCGCATCCTGCGGCACCAGCAGCGCGTGGCCGGTGGCGCCAGCGGTGCGGTAAATAATCATTCGCTCCAGTGGCACATCGTCGGGTACCAACTGCTCCGCATGGCTCGCGATATCTTCGCGCGTTGTCGTCGGCAACTCCGTCCAGCACCGGGCAAGATCAATACCTTCGCCAACGCGTCCGCGAAACAGTGGCGTGGCGGCGATGCGCGATTGCGCCCACGCGAGTATGCGTTCGCCAGGATACGGTTTTCGCGCGCCGCGCGCGCCCGCGAACTCGCTGGCAAACGCCGACAGCCGCGCCACATCCTCATGTGTCAGGCGATCCCCAGCCGGATGATTCCAGTGCGGCGCGCTCTTGTGCGAATACAGTGCGGCAATCTTGGCGCGGCTCGTCGCGTTAGCGGTCGGCGACAACTCGTACAGCTGCTCAAGCGCCGGCACTTTCGCTTGAACTGCTGGCTGGATGTCGGAGGATCGCGCGTCCGTCATTCCCGCGTCCCCTTGGCTGCCGCTTCCTCAGCCGCCTTGCGCTGCATTTCCTCACGCACCTTGCGCGCGCGCGCCTCCTCCTCCGCGCGGCGCTTGCGCGCCGCCTCCTGCACTTGGCGCGACGCTGCGACAACGCGCTGGCGTTCGACGCTGGAGATCGCTTCGAGCCGGTCCTGCGCCTGCACTTCGCTCTCGCCGTGCGGCATAAAACCCAGCGCTTTCAGACATAGTCGAGCGAGTTCCTCGCGGCGGTCGTCGTCTTTAATAAAGGCATCGGCATTCGTCAGCGCCGCAAGTTCGGCGATGCTGCCGCCGTGCAACCAGCGCTGTGCTTCGGCAGGATTGGCCTTGTCGCGAAACCAAGGATCGGCGAGCAGCCAGCCTGCCACCAGCATCACGCGCAGAAAGTTGCGCTGTTTCTTGTCTGCTTTCTCCGGATGCAGACTGACGAGCCAGCGCGCGTCGGGATTCAGCAAGCCCAGGCCGCGCAGCACATCACCCACCACCGCGCCAGTTTCCACGCTGGTTTTGTTGCCGCCGTTTTCACCGACCGCCGGCTCGCCCAGCATATCGGCAGGCGTCTCTGCGAGACGGCGCGTGAGCTGTTGCAGCAGCGGATCCGCAGCGGCGTTCATTTTTTCTCCCACAGTTGCCGTGCGAAATTGCGCGCGAATTCGAGCACTTCGTCCCAGTCGCTCACATAGGCGAGCCGCCAGCCTTGCGCAACCAGCAACTTTGCGTCGCCTTCAAATTTCTTTATGTAGGCATTCATCTGCGCAGGCGCATGCAGCAGCATGGTGCCGCCGCCGTCCGCTTTGCGCAACGCCTCCTGGGCCGCGTCCCAACCTGTGCGCTGCGCGTTTTTCCTGCCGGGCTTCTCGCCGTGTTTTTCACTGAGCGAACTGTAGATGTCGGTGTCGGTGAGTATCAGCACATGTACCGGCCGATGCCTTGCAGCAAGTTGCGCCACCATGTCGTCGAGACGGAAGATGCCGTAGCTGTAGCCCATGCCGAGATATTGCGTGAGCAGGCGCAGCACGGAATCCTGGTCGCGGCGAAACCCGTCGGTGGCGATCGATTTGCCAGGTTCGCCCGACAAACACGCCATCACGCGCCCGCCTGCGCGCAACGCCGACAGCGCGACGATGAATCCGGCCAGCACCGGATATGACAACTGCGCGCGTGGATTCGGCATCGAACCCGAACAATCGATGCCGATGTAAAGATCGAATGGCTCCTTGTGGGGATCCTGTCCTGGCGAATCGCCGTACACGCGCGCCAGCGTGGTAACGCCGGGCACCACGTGCGGACTGCGCGTGATGCTTTCCATCCAGTCGACTTCTGTGAGCGGCCGCCCGATATCCCACGTCTCCAGGCCTTCGGGCATCGGCTCCTGCGCCACGGGCGTTTCTTTTTCGGGAAAGCGAATCAGATACGGCAGCGCGCGTTCGCGGTAATAACGCAGCGTGACGTCTTCTTCGCTCGCGCGCGGGTTGAGTTGTTTGATCAGCTTGCGATAGTCGGCAACGCTGCGATAACGCTGGTAGGTTTTTTTGCCGCCGCGATCTTTTGAATTGGGTTCGTCGTCTTGCCCGCCGCCGCTGTTCCCCTTGTCCTCACCGCTCGGTTCTGCCGAATCGCCCACCACCAGCGGGTCTTCCGACGGATGCAGCACGGGTTCGTTTTCATCGCCTTCGATCTCCGACAAGCCTTCGGGCAGGGCGCCGTCACTGCCGCCGCCGTCGCTGTCGAGCAGCTCGCGCGCGGCCATGCGCAGTTTGTTGCCTTCTGCTTCGGTGAGGTAACTCAGGCACAGCGCGCCGAACGACGCCGCGCCTTTCATCCAGTCACGCGCATACACGCGGATCAGTCGCGCGCCAAGTTGCGCATCGCCCTCCTGCCCATCGGTGAGCGGTGTCTTGACCAGCGTGCCGCGGTCCAGCCGCCACAGCAACTCGTACATGCGCAGATAAATGCGCCACAGCACGCTGCCGCCGCGCCCGCCATCGCCCAGTCGGGCGTAAATCCGGTCGAGTTGCAGGCCGTGATGGCGCTGCAAACGGTTGTTGATAAAAAGATCGGCGTACAGATTCGCGATCATCGGCGCGTGCTGCTCGACGCCCGGCAGGCCGCGCCGCACGCGTACCAGCATGCGCGCATGGTCGTTGAGATCGCCCGGACAATAGATGTGATGGCCGATTTCATGCGCCATCACTTCCAGCGGGAACCCGGCGAGGCCGCGCTCCGCGATGTCCTCGAGATTGAGCACCACGGCGTTGTCGCTGAAACGAATCATCGCGAAGCTGCTCGTCAAATGCTCGCGATGCGCGTCCTGGCTATTCAAACACCAGATCGGATCGGACAGCCGCGCATACGGACTCCACAGCGCCAGCGCCTGCGGCCACTGCGCGCGCCAGGCATCGCGCAGATTTTCCAGCTCGGTGCTCTTGCTGACTACGGCTGCGGACATCGCAACAGCGCCACTTGATAGGAAGTGCCCAGCGTAACCGCGATGATGCCGGCATGCCATACAGCGCCGCGCGCACTTTCCAGCTCGACGAATTTGTGTGTATACCTGCCCGCGCTTAGCGTGCCATCTGCACTGACTTTCAACGCAGCAGATTGAATGTCGAGCGGCCAATCCGCGGCACTCCCCATGCGTACCAATTGCGCGCCGTAGCCGTCGGCGGCGAGCCACCACGTCTGTTCACCATCGCTGACGGCCAGTTTGCCTGCGGCGAGTCCGGCTTGCGGCTGCACGGCAAACGCGCCGCCCAAACCCCGATAGCCGCCGCTCCAGCCCAGCCATTCGAGTTGTGGCGTGCGTGATAGCTCATCCGCGCGCGACGCGGGCGCGTTCGCGAGCGTCTGCCATAAGGCCGCATCGAGTGGCGCCTCCAAATCGAGCGCCTGTTGCAACCACACGGGTGGCAGGCCCGGCCCCGCCTGCAATGCCGCCGCGCGATACGCGGGCAGGCCCACGCGCCACGCCAGCACGCGCCCCAGCGCCAGTACGGCATCGACGTCGGCGGACTTCGCGCCGATGCGCGCAAGACGCTGCGTCCAATCCTGCGCGCGGTGCGCGTCGGCCTGACACAGTTGATGCAGCGCGTTAAGCAGCGCGCCGCTCACGCGCATGGGATCGCGCGCGAGCGCGGGCGCCAGCGCCGCCAGCAATTGTTTGTAGGATGCCGCCAGCACCGGCTCGCGTGCTTGCGCGCCGAGCCAGCGCTGCGCCACCAGCGGCAGCGTCTGGTCGTACAGCGCGTCGATCACCGCGGGCACGGCGGATTCGTCGTGCGCGGCCACAATCTCGGCCACCGGATTCAGCGTGTCGCGCACGAAGGCAAACCAGTCCTCCGCCGCTAGGCCGCGATACTGCTGCTGCGCGAGCCTGAAGCGTTGGTTGAATTCCGCGCGCCCCGACTTGAGCACCGCGGATAAATGCGCGCCGATCATGGCTTGCGCTCAAGCCAGCTCTTGTAGTTGGTGTAGCGTTGGTGCAGATATTTGAGTTTGAGTATGTCGTCGAAGCGCGGGCCGTAGAGTTTGCGCTCGCTGCTCCACTGCGCGAGCGTGCGTTCGATCTGCGCAAGACGATTGCGCACATCAGACTCAGGCAGACCGTCGAGACCTTTCTGGAACTCGGTGTCAAACGCTGCCACCGGATCGTCCTTATCGAGATTGAGGCGGTCGTACTCCTGACACGACAGATCGAACAACTGGCGCAGCCAGCCGATGCGGTCGACGCGAAACACCGCCTGCCCGCTTTGCTCGAACACGGGCGCATCGGCGTTCTGCACCAGCTTGTCGTGCAGCACAAACGGCAGAATCTGGCGGATGTCTTCGAGCGTCACGCTATCGTCGCCGCGAAACCACGCCATCGCTTTCACGAACACCAGCGTGGTCATCAGCGCGCGCACCGACAAGCCATTGCGTGTCTGCTGGCCGAGGTCCTTGGCCTTGTCCTTGCCGGTGTCGAGCGCATCGAGCTGATGAAATTCGATGCCGGAGAGTTTCACCGTGTCCTTGGTCTTGTATTCGACCTGCGCCGCCGCGTATTCGTAAAACTCGAACTGGCTGGCGAAATGCTCGATGCGCCGGCGCAATCCGTCGGGCATTTTCACCGCGAGTATCGCGGCGCTCGCCTGGTCGATTTCGGCTTCGCTGAAAATAATCGCGCGCGGCACCATGGTCTCGGGCTTGATGCCGGCCTCGATGCGCGACAACAGGTCGCCGAGAAAACGCGGATTGAAATGCAGCGCCTTCACCACCACGTCGATGCGGTCGCGCAGCGCCTCGATCACCTGATAGGTGCCACCGCCCGCGTCGTCGTTGGCGGTGAGGTACCACGCGGCTTCGGGGCATTCGTAAATCTGGTCGAGCAGCTCGGCGTAGTTGTCGGCCATTACGGTGAGCAGCGCCGATTGCGTGCGTGTCGGAATGCGGTTGTATTCGTCGATGATTTTCACGCGCATCGCCAGCCAGCGCCGCCACGCGATGCGTATCGCGTCCATGCTTTCCGCCTTCACCAGATCGCCGGGCAGCGGATTGCCGAGCAGATCGGTAATCGTCATCTGCGGCTGGCCGTGCTGGATCGCGCGCTTCACATCCTTCAGCGAGTAACCGGCGAGTATGCCCATGAGGATCGCGCTGGCAGTCTTGCCGCGCCCCGGTCCGCCGACGAGCAGGCAGCGCTTGCGCGCCACCAGATTGAGCAGCGGCAGCAGCACGAAGCTCGAATAACTCTGCCCCGACGGCAAACGCAAAATACTTTTCTGATCGCCGAACGCATATTGCTGCGAAGGGCCGTCCTGATATTCGATGTCGTAGTAGGGATTGATGATGGCGTGATTGACGATCCAGAAATACGCCTGCCGCAGCTTCTCATCAACCGCGATGTCACCGGAGGCCGCACCCGCCGGCGGCTGCGCCAACGGCCCGCTGTACAGATCGGCGACATCAAACGCCTTCGCGCTTTTGCTCTGGCGCGGATTGGTCGGTGATTCGGAAACCTTCTGGAACATGTCCAACAGACCCATGATGACGTCTCCGTGTGTGTCGCGCAAAGACTACAAAATTATCAATAAAAACATATAGTTATACTGTTTTACGCTGAGCATAGTCGCGCACGAACGCTTCCTGCGCCGCGGTTTCAATCGCACGCGGTGAGCGCCGTTCACGCACCGACTGAATCGCAGCATCGGCGTTCAGTCCTTTGCGCGTGAGGTAACTCGCCGCGATCATGCCTGAACGTCCGAGGCCGGCGACACAATGCACCACCACTTTTCCTCCGCCAGCCAGTGCAGCATCCAGCCAGCGCACGATGCTGTCCATCTGCTCCGGCGTGGTTGCATGCTGATCCAGCAACACATCCTGCCGGTGCGCGATTCCCGCAGCGTTCACTGTCTCCGCCAGCGACTCGACGCCGCGTGCCGTTAGTTCATCAGGTGTAACCAGCGACAACACGTGCGTCACACCCGCCGCTTTCAACGCGGCGAGATCCGTGCCGAGATCACGCCCGTAGTCGCGACGGCCGGGCAACAGCGTGATGCCCAGCTTCGGCAGCGCCGGCGTGAGCCAGTCCACGCGCAGCGGTCCGCTGCGTGTCAGCCGCTGTTCGATTTTCGCGGCAGCATGGCCTGCGGTGTAGAGCGCCCACAATTTTTGCCAGTGATTGCATTCTTCAAATCCCATCGTGTGTACGGCGTAGCGCAGTTGCGCGATCAACAACTGCAACGGGTCGCGGTCGCTCTCCAGCATGGCAGGATAGAAACTGCGCAGCTTGCGCAGGGTTTCCCACGCGCGCACCAGCGCGGGTGCCGTAATGCCGCGGTCGGCAGCGCCGGGTAAGTCGCCCGCAAGATCGCGCACGTCCAGCAGCGCATCAGTCAGCCGCGCAGCGGCGGTCAGGTCTTGCGCGTTTTCAAGCGGCGTCCAGATAAACAGCAAATCGTTTTCAAGCTTGGCAAGGTCTTTGAGTATGTGCCCGCGATGGGTATGAAAAAAATCAATCAGCCACACATTGCGGTGGGCATCGAGAATAATATTCGCGCCGTTAAGATCGCCATGCACGTGCGCGAACCACCACGAGCGGCCGGGCTGGCGCGGCAGATTGGCGAGCGCGGTTTCATAAAAACGGCACACATTGGGCGTGGTCAACCCGCCGGGCAGACTCAGGGTCGCGCCCGTTGCAGGCGCGCCGGTGAGCATCTCCGCCCGCTTGCGCACGTTGGGCGCCCAGGCGGGGCTGAACTGGTAGTAGTCGAACAGATCCAACGCTTCGCGTTCCGGCGCGCTGTAGAGCCGCGCCAGTTGCTCGCCGAACACGGTGTCGAGGATGCGATTCACCTCGACCTGCGGCAGTCCATCCATGTACAGCCGCTGGAACGTGCTGGCGACGCCCGCGCCCATGGCGGCATAACGATACTTGATCGCGCCGCGCTCACCCCAGTCGGCGAAATCGGTGATGCGCGGCGCGGAGTTGCCCAGCACCTGTTCAATCTGCTCGAACGCGGCACGTTCCCGGCCTATCGGATCGCGTGATCCGATTTTCACCACGTGCGGCACTTGCCGGCGGCGTTCGCGATCGGTGCTTTCGCACGCCAGCACCAGATTGCCGGAAAAGCCTCCCGACAGCGCTTTGGCTCGCACTGTTGCACAATCGCGAAACAGATATGCCAGCAGTTGCTTGTCAATATCGTTAGGCGCGAGATCCCCGGCACACTCCAGCGCCGGTTGAAAGCTGCTTTCGGCACGCAACGGCGCTTCATCCAGTTTGCCGCCCAGAAAATCCACAAAACCGCCGACCGAATCGATGGTGCGTACGCCCAGCAGGTTGCGCAGTTGGGCCAGCGCCAGAAAATGGCCGTTGCGGCTGGCGCTAGCCGCCAGCGCCGAACACACGGCGATTTCCGCATCGGGAAATCGCGTGCGCAATTCATAAGCAAGGAAACTCACCTTGGCTTCCGTCCATACGCCCATCAGTCCGATGCGCGCGTGCGGCGCAGCACCGGCGGTCAATTCGGCGGCCAGCGGCGTACCGAGAAAATCATTCAGCCCCGGTGAATCGATAATCGTCACTACCTTGTGCGGCTCAGTGGATTCCGGAAACGCAAAGCGCGCGCCGTGCGTGTCCTTGATGCAATGCGCGCCGAATTGCTGCAAGTGTTGCTGTTGCGCAGGGTCGGTTGCATCGTGCCAATCGCGGATATGCACCAGCTTCAGTTGCGCGTCGGGCTGTTGTTGCGCCCAGCGCATGACGCGCGCCACCGGGCCTTCGTCCGGATTTTCACCCATCAATCGGCGCGCTTCCTCAAAACCGATGTGCAGCAGATTCGGCAACGCATCGTAGCGCCCCACCGGCGCCACGAAATCATGTTGCAGGCATTGCGTGATGAGGATGGCGGGGACGGTCATGATGCTTTCTTCAGAGGAAGTTTATCCCCAGGCAAACTGCCGCCGGCTATTTGCCGGAAAGGTAATCCAGCGTCATGTTCGCCAACGCCCTGACCCCGATTTTCAGGACCGCTTCGTCGATCCAGAATTGTGGCGAATGGTTGGGAAAAACTTTCTCGGGCGGCGTGCCCTCGGGTACGACACCCAGGAAGAAAAAGAAACCGGGGATTACTTTCTGATAGGCAGAAAAGTCTTCGGAGGCAGTAACCTTCGGGATCACAAATACATTGGCGCCGCCCAGGGTGTCCCGCAGCGATCTTGCCGCGCGTTCGGCGAGTTTTTCGTCGTTCGTCGTAACGTCGTAACCTTGCGTAATCGCGACCTCGGCAATGCCGCCGGCGCTCTGCGCGATCGACTGTGCTGTATTAGCAATACGCCGGTGAATGTCGCGGCGCATCTCCTCGTTGAGCGTGCGGATTGTGCCAAGCATCTCTACCGAATCCGGGATGATGTTGGAGCGGTTGCCGCCATTGATGGCGCCAATCGTGATGACCGACGGCTCCACCAAAGCGTTCATCTGCCGGCTTTGAATGGTCTGCAGGCCAATAACAATTTGAGACGCAATCACAATAGGGTCGATGCCTAGCCACGGCATCGCGCCGTGCGTTTGCTTGCCTTTCACCACAATCTTCAGCCCGTCGGCGCTTGCCATCAACGGTCCGGCGCGATAGCCGGCGCGGCCCAATGGCATGCGGCTATTAACGTGTAAACCGAAGATGGCTTCCGGCACCGGATCATTGAGTACCCCCTGCTTCACCATCAGGCGGGCGCCGCCCTCCTCGCCGGGGGGCACACCCTCTTCAGCGGGCTGGAAAATGAATTTCACCGTGCCGGGAATCTGCTCCTTCATCGCCGTCAGGATCTCGGCGACACCCATCAGGATCGCCGTGTGGCCATCATGACCGCACGCGTGCATGACACCTGTTTCGCGGCCCATCCACATCGCTTTTGCCGTCGAGGCGAATGGTAAACCCGTCTGCTCGGTAACCGGCAGCGCATCCATATCGGCGCGCAAAGCCACCACCGCGCCGGGCCGCCCTCCTTTCAGCAGTCCAACCACCCCCGTGTGAGCGACTCCGGTTTTCACCTCCAGGCCGAGTTTCCGCAGATGTTCAGCTACCAGCTTGGCGGTGCGAAACTCGCTATTGCCTAATTCCGGGTTCTGGTGAATATCGCGCCGCCATGCGATGACTTTGCTTTCCACGGCATTTGAAAGTTCCGTAACGCGCTGCGCATGAGGCGCCGCATTCTGCGCGGCTGCGGAAGCGGCCATCGCCAGCGCGATTGCTGCTATCGTCGTCTGCACACAGGGATTCATGAATTTCCCCTTTTCGATGTAACCCATTGCACTAGGCGCCGCGGTGTTCGATTGCCGATATACAACAAATAACGGCTTGCGCCTGACCCGCCCTGCCAACGCCGTGCGCAGCCCTGGCAAAAGATTTCCCACCCTTACGCCTTCAACGGCTTGTAGCGCAGGCGCTTGGGCCGCGCACCTTCCTCGCCCAGCCGCTTTTTCTTGTCGGCCTCGTATTCCTGATAGTTGCCGTTGAAGAAAACCACCTGCGAGTCACCCTCGAACGCAAGGATATGCGTAGCGATGCGATCCAGAAACCAGCGGTCATGCGAGATTACCAGCACGCAGCCCGCGAATTCGAGCAATGCGTCCTCAAGTGCGCGCAGTGTCTCCACATCGAGATCGTTCGACGGTTCGTCGAGCAGCAGCACGTTGGCGCCAGTGATCAGGGTTTTCGCCAGATGCAGACGGCCGCGTTCTCCGCCCGACAGGTTGCCCACCCGCTTCTGCTGGTCGGGGCCCTTGAAATTGAAACGGCCGAGATACGCACGCGACGGCATTTCAAACTTGCCGACGTTGATGATATCGAGCCCGCCGGAGATCGCCTCCCACGCGGTCTTGTCGTTAGGCAACGCGTCGCGCGTCTGATCGACGACTGCGATCTTCACCGTGGAACCGATGACGACTTCCCCGCTGTCAGGTTTTTCCTTGCCGGTAATCATGCGAAACAGCGTGGATTTACCCGCACCGTTGGGGCCGATGATGCCGACAATCGCGCCGGGGGGAACGGCAAAGTTTGCCTTGTCGATCAGCAGCCGGTCGCCATACCCCTTGCTCACGTTTTTCATTTCGATCACGGTATCGCCAAGACGGTCCGCCACCGGGATGAAAATCTCCTGCGTCTCGTTGCGCTTCTGGTATTCATGCGACGACAACTCCTCGAAGCGCGCCAACCGTGATTTCGATTTCGCCTGGCGCGCTTTCGGATTCTGGCGCACCCATTCCAGTTCTTTCTTCAGCGCCTTCTGCCGCGCCGATTCGGAGGACTCTTCGATCTTGAGGCGTTCCTGCTTCTGATCGAGCCATGAACTGTAGTTGCCTTTCCAAGGGATGCCGTGGCCGCGATCCAGTTCCAGTATCCACTCGGCGGCATTGTCGAGAAAGTAACGGTCATGCGTCACCGCCACCACCGTGCCGGGGAAGCGCGTCAGAAACTGTTCCAGCCAATCGACGCTTTCGGCGTCGAGATGGTTTGTTGGCTCATCCAGCAGCAGCATGTCAGGCTTCGACAACAATAAGCGGCACAGCGCGACACGGCGTTTTTCACCGCCCGACAGCGGGCCGATCTTCGCATCCCACGGCGGCAGGCGCAGCGCATCGCCCGCGATATCCAGTTCGTGCTCCGAGTCGCCGCCAGCAGTCGCAACGATGGCTTCGTACTTGGCCTGATCCACTGCGAGCTTGTCGAAATCCGCATCGGGCTCGGCATATGCAGCATAAATTTCGTCGAGCTTCTTTTTCGCTTCGGCGACTTCACCCAAGCCTTCTTCCACCGACTCCCGCACGGTTTTATCGGAATCAAGCTGCGGCTCCTGCGGCAAAAAACCAACGCGCAAGTTAGGCATCGGCTCCGCATCGCCGTCGAAATCCGGGTCGACGCCCGCCATGATTTTGAGCAGGCTCGACTTGCCCGAGCCGTTGACGCCGAGCACGCCGATCTTGGCACCGGGGAAAAACGACAGTGAAATATCCTTGAGAATGACGCGCTTGGGCGGAACAATCTTGTTCACCCCGCGCATGCTGTAGACGTATTGAGCCATAAAAGTTTGATCTATTCCGACGATTCCAACGAAAGGGGGCGAATCATAGCCGAAATTCAGCCCTCATTAGTCCAGTTTCATTTCCCTGATCACCGGCGTGAACTGTTTCATCAGCCGCACCAGCATCGCTTTTTGTTCGTCGCCCGAGGAACCCACCGCTTCCGCGCCAAGATCAGCGAAGCGCTTGACAAGGTCGGGATGACGCACGGCTTGGGCGGCTTCGCGTTGCAAGCGGTCGAGCACGGCCTTGGGTGTTTTCGCCGGCGCAAACAAGCCGTTGAACCCCTCGAACTCCAGTGCGGGGAAACCCTGCTCGCGCACGGTCGGCACATCGGGCAAGATGGGAATGCGCTTCGCGCCGGTGGTAGCGAGCGCCTTCAATTGGCCGGAGCGGATTTCCTGGAGCGACGTAGACAATTGATCACCGCCGAATTGTATACGGCCGCTCAACAGTTCCAGCTTGAGCGGCGCGGCGCCCTTGTAAGCAATATGCGCCATGTCGAACTTGGCATCGCGCTTGAGCGATTCGCCCAGCACGTGCATCGCGGAACCGGGGCCGGTGGAGCCATAGTTGTATTTCAGATTGGTATTGCCGCGCAGCAGCGCGCCGAATTCGCGCAGATCTTTCGCCGGCACACTCGGATTCGCGGTGAACACGAACGGCACGTACACCGCAATCGACACGCCGGCGAAATCCTTCTCGGCGTCAAACGGCGAGCGCTTCGCCAGCGTCTGCGCCACCGACGACAGCGGAAAGGTGATGTTATGCATCAGCAGCGTGTAGCCGTCGGGATTGGACTTCGCCACGATGTCCGCACCCAGCGCGCCGCCCGCGCCGCCGCGATTGTCCACCACCACCGGCTGCCCCATCGATTCACTCATGCGCAGCGCCACCAGCCGCGCCACCACGTCGGTGGTGCCGCCCGCAGGGAACGGCACGACAATGCGTATCGGTTTGGTCGGGAAAACCTGCCCTGAGCCTGTCGAAGGGTTTTGCGCCACAGCCTGCGATAATCCGCCAAGCGCCAGCGCTGCGCCGGACAATGCAAGCAGGGTAATTTTTTTGATTTGCATGATGCCTCCTCGATGGTGGAAAAACATGATACCTGAGTGCGGCGATGCCGCCGCCCGGCTACAGGGCGTATCAACAGCAAACGCACACAGCAATTGTCGGCAACCTGAAGTTGTGTAAAGCTTTCATATACGCTTGGAATCCTACAAAAAATATTGTTTTAAAACAAATACTTATACTATGCCCTCACTTGTAACGACTTTTATTGGACTTGTCATGGCCACACTGTTGTCCACGCCCGCACTCGCCCGCGTCACTGAACTAAACATCGTCGTGGTTGAGCCCTTCGCTGAAGGCGCCACCTTCGGCAGCACCGGCGCCTACGAGCGCGTGCGCGGCACGTTCAAAGGCGAGATCGACCCCGCCGATGCGCGCAACAAGGTCATCGTCAACATCGACAAGGCGCCGCGCAATGCCGGGGGACGCGTGGAATACGAGGCCGAGTTCTATATTCTGCGGCCGGTGGAAGCGGCGCGCGGCAATCAGAAAATTCTGTACGACGTCCTCAACCGCGGCCGCAAGGGCATGCACACGCGCTTCATGGATGCGCTGCCCGCATCGCTCGCCGATACCAACGATCCCAAAACCGTGAACGATGTCGGCAACGGCCTGCTGCTGCGCCGCGGCTACACCCTGGTGTGGAGCAGCCTCGATCCGGATGCGCCGCGCAGCAATAACGGCATGTCGATGAAATCGGTGTTCGCCACCAACAACGGCACACCGATTGTGCGCACGATCCGCGACGAAATCATCAACGACACGCGCTCGCGCGCGCCGGCCAGCAAAGATGCGCCCAAATGGAAAACCATGCGCCTGACGCACGAAGCGGCGACGCAGGACATGTCGCAGGCGAAACTCACCGCGCGCCGCGCCGAAGCCGATCCGCGCCAGGAAATTCCCGCCAGCGGCTGGAAATACGTGAACGCGCGCGAAATCGCGCTGTTGCCGGAAGGCACCAATCCGCAACCGGGCACGATATACGAACTGCATTACCCGGCGCAAAATCCCAAGGTGCTGGGCATCGGTCTCGCCGCGACGCGCGATCTGGTTTCGTTTCTGCGCCACGATCAAAGCGCCAACAATCCCGCGCGGCCGGGCATTAAAGCCGCGCTGGCTTTCGGCAGTTCGTGGAGCGGGCGTTTTCTGCGCGACTTCATTCATCTCGGTTTCAATCAGGACGAATCGGCGCGCAAGGTGTTCGACGGCGTGTTCTCGCATATTGCCGGCGCCGGCGGCGTGTTTCTCAATTATGAATTCGGCCAGCCGGTGCGCACCTCCACCCAGCACGAGGATCGCGCGTTCCCCGAAACCGCGTTTCCGTTCTCGACCGCGCGCCTGAACGATCCGCTGACCGGCAAAACCGGCAGCCTGTTCCGCAACGACGGTTTCGATCCGCTGCTGATCGAAACCAATACCTCGACCGAGCACTGGCAAAAAGGCGCATCGCTGCTGGTGACCGATCCGCTCGGCCAGCGCGACATCGATTTGCCTGCAAACTCACGCGTGTACATGATCGCCGGAACGCAGCACGGCGGCACCGCGGGCATGCGCCCCACGCTGGGTTCATGCGTCAATCCGCGCAATCCGCACAACCCCAACCCGGCGCTGCGCGCGCTGCTGGTCGCGCTCGACGAATGGGTGAGCGAAGGCAAGGCGCCGCCCGCGTCACAAACGCCACGCATCAAGGACGGCACGTTTGTCGCGCCCGATAAACTGAAGTTTCCGGCAATACCGGGTCTGCACATGACCAGAGGCATGAACGACATTCGCGTGCTTAAAGACTGGATCAAGCCCGACGTGGATATGGCGAAGCCGTATGGTGCGCGCGTGCCGCAGGTGGACGCCGACGGCAACGAAACCTCGGGCATACGCCTGCCTGACATCGCCGTGCCGCTCGCCACCTATACCGGCTGGAATCTCTACAAAGCGCCGTTCCCCGAAGGCGAACTGTGCGACCGCGACGGCAGCTACGCGCCGTTGGCCGCCACACGCGCCGAGCGCGAGGCGAAAAACGATCCTCGGCTCTCGCTTGAAGAGCGCTATGGCAGTCACGCGGCCTATGTGAAGAAGGTTGAAGAATCCGTGCAGAAACTCGTCGCAGCGCGCCTGCTGCTTCAGGAAGATGCCGAGCGGATTGTCGAACGCGCGAAGAGCACGGAGATCGCGCGACGGTTTACGCCCGCGTCCAGCGTCGCAGCCTCAGCAATGGAAACTCAAGAAGGAAACCAGCCCGCGCAGCACGACCTGTAAAACCGGCGCCGCACGCTGCGCAAGGCCTACACCGGCACCGGCGCGATTTTCGACTCGACGAAAAACTCGCCCTTCACACTCGCGGGCGCCTGCTGGTTCGGGAAATTGAACTCGAGCTTGGTGCCGATCGGGTCGCGCAGGAATATCTGGTAGCCCGCCGTTGCCACGTTCTGCTCGTCGAATTCGACGCCCAGCTTGACGAGATTGGCGCGAAACTCGGCAGCCCCATCCACGCCAAACGCCACGTGGTCGATCACCCCCGCACCAATCACCGGCGCGGGCTCGTCGTCACGCGGCCGTGCGATATGCAGCACAGGATGGTTGTTGTGGTACAGCCAAAGTCCGGGAAAGGTGAACGGCGGGCGCGGCCCCGGCGCAAAGCCGGTAACGTCGCGGTAAAACTTCTCCAGCACCGGCAGCTTGTCGGGATGCGCGCGTATCGTGAAATGGTGCAGCGTGTTGATTTTCATGGAGGCTCCTGTCGCCGAGTGATGAGGCTACAGTATCAAGGTGCGAGGAATTTCCGCGTTTGATCCAGATCAAGGCTATGGACCTCCCGGTGACATAGCATGAGTGCGGCGATTCGGTTTCATAACGACTTTTGAGGAGAGAATCATGCATAAATTGATAGTGTTTGTCGCTGTTCTTGCTGTGCTCAGCCAGGCGGCATTTGCACAGGAACTGACCTGGCGAAAAGACATTCAACCGATCATCAAGGCGCAGTGCGGCGACTGCCATGGCGCCGGCGAGCCGGAGTTTGCGGAATGGCTGGTCGTTCGCGAAAAGAACAAAAAGGCCACGCCACGTATGGACACCTACAACCATTTCATGGGCTTTGTGGCGTGGCCCGCCACGGGCGCGATGATGCGTCGTCTCGACGACGGCAAGGGATCTGCCGAGGGCAAGCCCGGCAACATGTACCGCCATTTGGGCGGATCGGATGCCGAGCGCGCCAAAAATCTCGCCACCATCAAAGCGTGGATGGGTGAAGGCGCCTGGAACCTCAATCGCTGGGAAGCCCGCGGCAACACGCCGGGTATGAGCAAGGAACAGATCGACAAGATCAAAGCCAAGTACTGACATGGCGCCGTTGCCGGCTGCATGGCAGCAGCGGCGTTCTGTTAAACGCTTTCGGGATGGGCCCAATCGCAAGGCGTGGGCACGCTACGCGTTGCCCACCCGACGCTTTCTGTTGCCGCTCAGAACTTCGGAAAGCGTATGCGACTGACCATCAGCGAGCCGGACACCGCGAACAACAGCACCAGCGGATGCAGCGTGTAGCCGCCGATCATCACTTTTCCGAACCACAGCGACTCGCCCAGTGCGCCCTGCGTGGCGGCCCAGAACATCACCATGACCAGCAGCAGCGAGGTGGGGATCGGCGTGCCCTCGAAGTACTTTACTTTGTCGCCGCCATCCGACAGCGCCTCGGCCGTAATGTTGTAACGCGCCAGGCGCGATACGCCGCAGGCCACAAAACCGGCCAGCACAATACGATCATATAAACCCTGCATGCCGCAGCCGTACGCAATCAGGGCCGGGGCTACGCCAAAAGAGATCACATCCGCGAGCGAGTCAAGCTCACGACCCATGGCAGAAGACTTCTGCCGCCACCGCGCAATCCGTCCATCAAGCACATCGAAGACCGCGGCGGCAAGCACCAGCCCGCACGCAAAATAGACATGCTTGACGTCGCTCGTTTGCAGATACGTCATCATCGCAAACAACGCCCCCGTGCCGCACACCGCGTTGGCGAGCGTGAACCAGTCGGCCAGATGAAACTCGCGAATCATCGAGAACGGCTTGTTCAGTTTAGGTGTCGTCATGGCGGACATGAATATACCCCGGCGATAACGCTGGCGGGAGCGCGATTGCGGTTGGACGCACCGAAGCGGGCATGGCGCGCTGCAGCTTGAGAGTCAGCAAAGCCCTTACCGCTCCAGACCGTACGGCCTGCTGCGAGTAGCGCTGTCCGGCCAACAACGGCGTTCGCCTTCCAGCCGGGGACGCGGGTTGAAAAAAGCAACGAATCCGCCGCGCCTTGCAAGCGCGCGCGGATCGACCTAACGCAAGAACCTTCTAGCGACGAGTAGGATCGTTGGGGCGTCTGTCCCTGTTGTTGGGCACGCCGTCGCCATCCTTGTCCCCACGCCGTACTCCGCCGTCCGGAGTCGCATCGCGGTTATTCGCAATGCCGTCGCCGTCCCTGTCCCAACGTGAACCCCGGTAATACCAGCCTCCGCCGCCGTCGCGCTCGACCCACCGCGGTTGATAGTAGGCATAGCCGGGGCGCGCGGGCTGCCAGTTGCCGACGACCCAAACGTGCCGGTCGCGTTGCCATTGCCAATGACCACCGGACCAGACGTAACCGGGGCGCGGCGCGGGAACGACCTCGTAACGAGGCGCCGGCGGACCGTAATTCAACTGAATTTCGATCTGCGCAAAACCCGGTAGCGGTGTTGCCACGGCGCCGATCATACCCACGGCAAACAACGCAGATACCAAGACTTTTTTCGTGAACATTCTGCTTCTCCTCAACGCCATCCGGAATGGAGTGCAACGGCATGGCCAGACGGCAAACAGCCACACCCTGATTGATGCGCCGCCCAGCCATCGGTTTCAGGCGCACGCAATCGATTTGCCAGCATGGCCTGCGGACAGCCATTTCCAGCTAACACGGATAGTCTGCGGATAATTATTTTTTCTCTGTACGGTAGAGCACTTTGCGCGAATAGCACCTAGTGCGACAAACCATCCCCCTGAGAGCCGCCGAGCAGCACAGCGGAAACTGGAGGGGTCGGCGAGGACTGTCTGAGTGCTCGCGCCTTTGCAGTTTGCGAGCGCGAGTTCCGCAGCCGCCAGTTTTCGCGCGCAGCGCAGGGCAGCCCGAAGGGCCGGCGAACCGGGGGCCGCCTTCTTTGGGTTACCTTTCTTGGCGGAGCAAGAAAGGTAACCAGCCGCCGGGCTGCCCCCGGCGAAGTTAATGTTTAGGATTCAAAGGTATTCGGCGCCGCAGTTCACTTTTGAACACGAGCCAGCGCTTTTTCGATGCGCTTAGTAATGCGTTTAGCTACACTGAGATTCAGATCGCGGCGATACATAGTGAAGTAGCAATTGACGTGATGAACTGCTTCGGTTGATCTCCCCAACTTGATAAGGCACATTGTGAGCCGATCAAGCGCTTCGATCTCGCCACTTCTCCCAAGTTCCTCAGCTTCTTCTTCGAGCAGCTTGCCAAAAAGATCTGTTTCAATGTTAATTGATGCGTAACCTGCGATCGCTTCAATTGCCCGAGCATACATGCTTACTGCCTCAGTCAAATCATGCTTTTCGTACGACTTTGCTTGCTGAATTAACGCACGATTTGCCTCTCTCAATTTGTGGTAGCGAGCACCCGCTTCAAAGTCTAGGGTCCGCCCCATGTTTTGCACATTTACGAGCCCACTGGAACACTGCGCGATCCATGCCGCCTCAAGCTCTTCCGCCTCCTCCATTGAATGATTGTCTGTAAGGATACGAACCTGATATTTGCCGTGGAGGTGCTTTTGAACGTCTCGATGCCACAATGCATGCCGATCAGTGGACCAAGCACGTCTACCATTACCTACACCCACATAGAAGATTTTCCCAGCATCGTCCAAGTGCGCGTACACGTAGCTTCTGCGCGGTTGTTCTTGATCTGCATCGATCGCGGGCTCAAGTGGCTGCGAGCTGTTACCCGTACCAAGGGAGATCGCGATCCCCAGATTGGTCAAGTTCGTTGAGAGTTTCATTGCGCCTCCTCGCGCACCCGTCTTTTAAAAACTGTTCACCGCTTCCCACCCTTCAACCCCGCCATCCTCCCAAGCACCTCACACACCGCGGCCGTATCATGCTGCGACAACCCCTGCGCCATCGCCGTGGTGTAGAGCGGCGCACAGGCGGTGAACAGCGGCAACGGGCACTCGACGGATTTCGCCATGTCGCCGATCACCTGCATGTCCTTCTGCCACACCTCGACTTTCATCGTCGCCGGCAGGTAGTTCTGTTCCACCATCAGCTTGCCGCGCAACTGAAACACGCCGTTGCCGAGCACCGGGCTGTGCGCGAACAAATCCCACACGCGCTGCGGATCGAGTTTCATCTTGCGCGCGAAAGTCATGGTCTCGCCCACCGCGACGTTGTAGATCGCCACCAGATGATTGGCGATGAATTTCATTTTGGTGCTGTTGCCGTAGGCGCCGACGAACTGCACGTTTTTCGTGAACACGTTAAGCACCGGTTTCACGCGTTTGAACGCGGCCTGTGCCCCGCTGGCGAAAATGGTCCAGCCGCCGGATGTCATACGCACCGCCGTGCCGCTGATTGGGCAATCCAGCGTTTGTACGCCAGCTCGCGTAAGCTCTCGCTGGGCACGCTCTTTATCAGCAAGCGTGAGCGTGCTGGTTTCGATCACCACCAGCGGCGCGTGTTTTTTTTTATCGCGCTTTGCCAAAACAATTTTCGCCACCACCGCTTCCAGCACGCTCGCTTTAGCAAGCGAGGTGATCACCACATCCGCCTCTGCCGCTACCGCTGTGGCCGACGCGAGCGCGCGGCCGCCGGCCTTTTGCAGACGCTTGCGCGCCGCGGCTGCCGGATCGTAGCCGACGACTTTGTAGCCTGCCGCGCACAGCGCTTCGGCCATCATGCCGCCCATGATGCCGAGGCCCACTACACCTATTGTTTGTAAGTATTTGTTTTTATTCATTATTTTATAATCCGCGAATTGAGATTAAATCAACCCATTGATCTGTCATTCCCGTCTGCGCGGGAATGACAGATGTAAATTAGCTCGCTTCGAACTTATTTCACGAGGCAAAGCACGCAATCTCAACCCATCACCAACGCCGCCCGCCCGATAATCAATTCCTTATCGAGCCGCTGATGCAGCGCCTCGGCCTGCTCCAGCGGCCTTTTCTCCGTTACCAGCGCGCTGAACTCGCCGCGCGCTACGAGTTCCAGCGTGTCCATCACCTCCTGACGCGTGGCGTAGCGGCTGCCCATGATTTCGATTTCGTTGCGCAGAATTTTCGCGGAATCGGCGGTGAATGACTGTCCGTTGCCCGACAGCGTCACCAGCCGTCCGCCTTTGCCGAGCGCGGCCACCGCGGGTTCCAGGGTGCTTTTATTGCTGACAAAATCGATGGCAACGGCGATGCCTTTGCCGCCGGTGGCTTCCAGCAATTGTTCGGCGACGCGTCCAGCGGAAGCGTCAATCGTGATATCAGCGCCGCATTTCACGGCGGCTTCGAACTTGGCTGCGGAGGTATCCACTGCGATCACTTTTTTCGCGCGCGCCCAGCGCGCGACCATCAGCATATGTATGCCCAGCCCGCCGCCGGCGCCGAACACCGCGACGGTGTCGTGCGGCGTGACACGCGCGCGGCGGATCACTTTCAGTGGCGTGGCCAGCGCATCGCAGATCACGCCGGCTTCGGCTGGATTTTTGCGCCAGTCAATGCCATCGGGGAATTTCATGAAACTGCGCGCCGGCAGCTTGATGAATTCGGCATAACCGCCGTCGGACTCGCGGCCCACGTAGCCTGCGTGATTCTCGCACAGCGTCTCGCGGTTGATGCGGCACCAGTGGCAATGGCCGCAGTTGAAATAAAAATACGCGGTGACGCCATCGCCGATTGTCACTTCATTGACACCCGCGCCGACCGCGACGATCTCGCCCGCGATCTCATGGCCGATGATGCGCGGATAGTGATTGAGCTTGAGCCGCCCGGCACGCGCGTGGTGGATGGTAAGACCCGACCCGCACGCCAGCACGCGCGCTACCGCTTCGCCGGGTCCGGGCGTCGGGTCGGGCACGGTCTCATAGGTAAATGGCATGCCGGGACCCGGCAACAAAATCGCTTTCATGAAAAATCCTCCGGGAAGATCCCGCGGCCTGCCGCGGTTATGACGAGAGTCTTATCCTGGCAAATGCGGCGATGGCGCTGTTCACTTCGAGCTTCAGGCGCTCCAGCACAGCGGCCGACTGCGCCAGATCACTCCGCTTTGCCAGATCCTCTAGCTCGCGCGCAAGGTCACACACGGTCGTCGCACCCATGCTGGCGCTGGTCGATTTAAGCGAGTGCGCGGCGCGCGACAGTGCCGCCATGTCGCTTTTCTCAAGCGCGACCGCTGCATCGGCAAGCTGCTGGGGGGAATCCTTGGTGTAGAGATCAATCAACTGCCGGATGACAGTGCCGTCATCGCCCAGGGAGGCCTTGAGCACGGCAATCACGGATTCATCGATCATTCAGTTGTCTCTGTTGCGACTGCGCGAGCACGTTACTCGCTCATCAGCATCTTGCGCGCCAGCGCGAGTTCTTTTTTCTTCGCATCGTCGATCTTCGGAAACTTGAGATGAAGCTTCTCCATCGCATCGATGATGGCGTCCGACACCGCGAGACGCGTGTACCACTTGTTGTCTGCCGGAATCACGTACCAGGGTGCGACATCGGTCGCGGTGTTCTGAATCATATGCTCGAACGAATCCATGTAGGCATCCCAGTGCTGGCGTTCGCGCGCGTCGGTGGCGGAAAATTTCCAGTTCTTTTCCGGAAAGTCGAGGCGCTCCATGAAGCGCTTTTTCTGTTCTTTTTTCGACACATGCAGGAAAAATTTGAGGATCAGGTAGCCATTGCGCGACAGATAAC
>JAKFYK010000104.1 GCA_021730905.1 Betaproteobacteria bacterium
CACGAACTTCCCCAGTTCTTCGCTGGTGCCGGGCCGTGCCTCGGCACCTTGCGAGGTAAAGCGCTCCAGTACCGCCGGGTTTGCCAGTGCCTTGTTGAGCGCGGCGTTTAAACGCTGCACGATTTCCACCGGTGTTCCCGCCGGAACGAACACGCCGATCACCGTGCTCGCATCGAAACCCGGCACGCCGGATTCGGTCAGCGTGGGCACGTTAGGCAGCAGTTCGGCGCGGCGGGCGGTGGTGACCGCGATGGCGCGCAGCCGGTTCGACTGGATGTGCGTCATCGACGACGGTATCTGATCGATGCGCCCGTCCACGTGTCCGCCCAGCAAGTCGACCAGCGCCGGACCCGCGCCCTTGTACGGGACGATGAGCACACGGATGCCGGTGGACAGCGCGAAGAGTTCGGTGACCAGATGACTGGTAGTGCCGGTGCCGCCGATCGCCATGCGCATTTCGTTCGGCCTTGCCTTGGCAAGCGCCACGAGTTCTTTCGTGGTTTTGGCCGGCACCGAGAGATGCATCACGATCACCAGCGGTACCTCGCAGACCTTACCGACCGGCGCAAAGTCGCGCGCCATGTCGTAGCGCAGTTTGGAGTAGGCCGCTGGCACATGGCTCATCACACTGCTCGACACCAGCATCAGGGTGTAGCCGTCGGGCGGCGACTTGGCCGTGGCTTCGGCGCCGATCTGCCCGCTCGCACCGCCGCGATTGTCGATGACGATCTGCTGGCCGAGCGTCGCGCTCATATCGGGCGCGATGCCGCGCGCCATGATGTCGTTGGTGCCGCCGGGCGCGAATGGCACGATGAGGCGCAACGGTTTGGCCGGGTAACTCTGCGCGGTACCGGTCGGCGCGAAGCACGCAAAACATGCAAGAGCGGCTAACCCGGCAGGTGTGCGCATCATAGGATTTCTCCGGTGGATTGACCTATGCAAGAGCTTCTCACAATAGGCGACAAAACATTTCCGTTCGCCGTGAGCCCGTCGAACGGCATGGTTACGCGCGAGGGCTTCGACAAGCTCAGCCCGAACGGAGTCGAGTATTTTGAGTGCATAACGGTAGCACCGCGCCGCTCAATCCACCTTGATACCAAGCTCCTTGACGATCTTGCGCCATTTCGCGATGTCACTTTTTACAATGTCGCTGAAGGCTTCGGGCGTCATTTTCAGTATCGGCTCGGCGCCTTCGTCGGCAAGCCGGGCTTTCACGTCGGCGGAGGCGAGGATGTTGTGTATCTCGCTGTTAAGCTTGCCGACGATAGTTCTCGGCGTTTTGCCGGGCGCCAGCACGCCCCACCATTGGCGCGCCTCGTATCCGGGAGCCCCTGCTTCCGCCACTGTCGGCAGTTCGGGCACGAATGCCGAGCGCTGCGTGCCGGTGGAAGCGAGCGCGCGCAGGCGGCCCGCCTTGACCTGGGGCAGCACCGAGGGCACGCTCACGATCAGCATTGGCACATGCCCGCCGACCACGTCGATCACGGCGGGCGCCACGCTCTTGTAGGGTACGTGCACGAGTTTGATTTTTGTGTTCGCCGCGAGCACCTCGGTGATGAGATGCGTGATGCCGCCGGTGCCCGACGACGCGTAATTCAGACTCCCCGGCTTCGCCTTGGCGAGTGCAATTAGTTCCTTCATCGTTTTCACCGGCAATGATGGATGCACCGCGACCAGAAACACGCCTTCACCGATCATGGTGATGCCCGTCAGGTCGGTCACTGCGTCAAACGGCAATCTGGATTGGGTCGCGGCGCTGGTGGTGTAGGTAACGGTGGGCATCAGGATCGTGTGTCCGTCGGCGGCCGACTTGGCGACGATATCCGCGCCTATCATCTGGCCGGCGCCGGCGCGGTTTTCCACCACCGCCGGCTGTCCCAGCCGTTCGTGCAATTTGGCTCCGATCAGGCGGCCCAGGATGTCGGACGAGCCGCCGGGCGCGGTCGGCACGACGATGCGTATCGGCCGGCTCGGATAGTCCTGCGCGTGCGCGACGAGCGAAGTATCCACGAAAACAAACAGACCCCAAGCCAATGCTAGTGCGCGCATGATTGCCTCCCTGGTGGCGCGGCTATTGTGCCGCGAGAGTGCGGGCGTAGTCCAACGCAATGCTATTTCCCTCGCTTCAGCGCGGGCTGGATTTTGGGTTTCATTAGGTTAGGGACTCTTAGAAGATGGATCGCCCGCTGATCGACGTCAGCATCTCCAGCGCGATCGATCCCGCATAGGAGTTGCCGCTGGTCTCCAGCGCGGGGCTCCACACGCAGATGCCGCATTCGCCGGGTATCAATGCGACGATGCCGCCGCCCACGCCGCTTTTGGCGGGCAATCCCACGCGGAACGCAAAATCGCCCGCCGCATCGTAGGTGCCGCAGGTGAGCATCAGCGCATTGATGCGTTTGGCGGCGCCTTCATCCAGAATTTTTTCGCCCGACCACGGCACCACTCCGCGGTTGGCGAGGAAGGTCACGGCGCGCGCGAGGTCGACGCAGTTCATCTCGATCGCGCAGTTGCGGCAATAGGCTTCGATCACGTCCTCGACGTCATTGTTGAGATTGCCGAAGCTCTTCATGAAATTCGCCATCGCCGTGTTGCGATGCGCCGTGCGCAGCTCCGACTGTGCCACGGCGCGGTCAAAGCCGATGTCGTCCTTGTTGCCCAGCTTGCGTATGAACCTGATCAGCGCGTTCTCCGCGCCGCCCCGTGCCGCGTGGTGCGTCAGCAGCATGTCGGTGACCACCAGCGCGCCGGCATTGATAAACGGGTTGCGCGGCTTGCCGCGCTCGTATTCGAGTTGCACCAGCGAATTGAACGGCGAGCCTGACGGTTCGCGCCCGACGCGCGACCACACGGAATCGCCTTCCAGATGAAATGCGAGCGTCAGCCCGAACAATTTCGAAATCGATTGAATCGAAAATGGCGTATCGGCGGCTCCCGCCTGATAGACTTTGCCTTCGAGATCGACGATCGCAATCCCGAATTGATCCGGCGAAACCTTGGCGAGTTCGGGAATATAGCTCGCGACCTTGCCGGTGCCGATAATGGGTTTGACCGCGGCGTGAATGCGGTCGAGGATGGTTTGGTATTCCACGACGGGGCAACGATATACTTGCCGCTCAAACTGCGCAAGATTATTGCCTGCGGCACTCGGCTATTGTCAAGACGCACCCGCGTGACTAAGATTCGTGACCGCCGAAACCTGGGCAAGCTGCTGGCTGCCATTACAAAGGACTGCTTATGCGCCGCTATTTTCCGATGCTTTACACGCTGGTTCTGCTTATGCCGGTATTTCCGGCCTTTGGCGATGACGGCACGCGCCTGCTTTCCGTGGATCATTATGTCCGCGTGAAATCCACCGCGCCGGCCATCGCGGGACAGGATGCGCTGATCTATGTGCGTGAAGTGGTGCTGGCGGGTACGGCGTTGCGCGGAGGACTTGCGCCAAACGGCGTGGTGCTGTTCGTGCACGGCGCGGGCACGCCGGCGAATGTCGCGTTCGACACGCCCTACAGGACACATAGCTGGATGGCCTACCTGGCGAAGGCGGGCTTTGACGTGTTCGCGATGGACATGACCGGCTACGGCCGTTCCACACGCCCGGCGGCGATGAACGATCCGTGCAATTTGTTGAGAGATCAGCAGGCGCAGTTTGTGCCGCAGCTGATACCGGCGCCGTGCGCGCCGTCCCGTGCTGCGCCGATCTCGACCATGGAATCGGACTGGAACGATATCGACGCTGTAGTGGATCATCTGCGCGCGCTGCGCCGTGTCGATAAGGTTTCGCTGGTAGCGTGGTCGCAAGGCGGGTCGCGCACCGGCGGTTACACGGCGCGCCATCCGGACAAAGTGGCACGCGTCGTCGCACTGGCGCCCGGTTATTTGCGTGCGGGGCCGCCGGCACTGCCGAAACAGCCGTTCCCCAATGCCGGTACGATGACCGCACAGTCACGCGCCGACTTTGACGCCAACTGGGATCGCCAGGTGGGTTGCGTTGGTCAATACGAGCCGGCTACCAGTGACGCGGTGTGGGCCGACATGCTGGCGTCGGATCCTGTTGGCGCGACATGGGGCAGCGGCGTGCGGCGTGCGTCGCGCGTGCCGTCGTATGGATTCAACCAGGCTGTCGTCTCCAAAATGACCACGCCGTATCTGATGGTAGTGGGCACGCACGACAAGCAAGTCGTGCCTGACCGCGTGCGGCAACTCTACGTGGATATTGGATCGACGGAGAAGGTGTTTATTGAATTGGCCTGTTCATCGCACAATGCCATGTGGGAAAAAAACCATCTGCTGCTGTTCCGCGCTTCACTGGAGTGGTTGCGGGACGGCAGGGTGAACGGCATGAGCCAGGGCGAAATAAAACTGGGCAATTAGCCCGGCCGCAGGGGACATACACAGGGAGAAAATGATGGCCAACCGCTTGCCAGTCCATGGGACTGCGTCCCGGCAGTCGTTGCTGGGACTATTGGTGCTGTGCGTATTCTCGTTCACGGCGGCAGCACAGGGTTTGCCGCGCGCGAGAAGTCCGGAAGAAGTCGGGTTTTCGTCTGAACGCCTCAAGCGCCTGACCGAGACATTCAAAACGGAAATCGACAAAGGCACTATGCCCGGCTCAGTGCTGCTGGTCGCGCGCCGGGGCAAGGTGGCGTATTACGAAACTCTGGGCGTGCGCGATCCGCAGATGAACGATGCCATGCCTGCGGATGCGATCTTTCGTCTGGCGTCGATGACCAAACCCTTCGTGTCGGTCGCGACCATGATGCTGGCGGAAGAAGGGCGGCTGGTGTTGTCGGATCCGGTGTCGCGCTTTTTGCCGGAGTTCAAGGGTCTGCAGGTCGGCGTTGAACAGAAAGACGCCGATGGGCAGACGAAGCTCGCGTTCGAACCGGCACGGCGCGAGATGACGATACAGGATTTGCTGCGCCACACGTCGGGATTGACCTATGGCCAGTTCGGCGTCAAGACGCTGGTCAAAACCGCCTATGATTCCGCGGGAATATCCAGTCCCGATCTCACCGCGCCCGAATTCATCACGCGCCTGTCGAAGGTGCCGCTCGCGCACCAGCCGGGAACGACCTGGGACTACAGCGTATCGACCGATGTGCTTGGGCGCGTCGTCGAAGTGGCTTCCGGGCAGGACCTCGATGCCTTTATACGCGAGCGCATTTCCAGGCCGCTAGGCATCCGGGATGCCGGTTTCTCGGTGCCGTCCGCGAATCACGGGCGCATCGCCGAATCGCACATGAACCAGAACACCGGCCAGCGCATCGTGACGCGCAACATACACGTCCCGCCCAGGCGCTTCGGCGGTGGTGGCGGCATGGTGGCGACTGCATCGGACTACGTGCGCTTCTGCCAGATGCTGCTCAACGGCGGCGAACTCGAGGGCGCGCGCTTGCTGTCGAAACAGAGCGTTGCGTCGATGACGTCGAATCATTTGCCTGCGGGCACGCGCTATACCCCGCACATCGTTTCGCTTGCCGCAGCGGGTCCGTCGCCCGATGTGGGGCAGGGCTGGGGACTGGGCTTTGTGGTGCGCACCGAGCAAGGCAAAAACCCGCTGCCCGGATCGGTGGGCGAGTACTACTGGAATGGCGCTTTCGGCACGGCGTTCTGGGTCGATCCGCGGGAACAGCTCATTGCCATCATGATGGTGCAGGCACCGGGGCAACAGCGGCTGCGCGGACTGATGCGTCAACTGGTGTATCAGGCGCTGGCGGGTTAGATGTTTGAACGAAGCACAATGCGTCCAATCCCGGAGATCATACGATGCGCTGTATGCAGGGCAGTGGCGTGCGCAGCTTTGTTATCGCCGGCGCTGGCGGTTGCGCAAACCCCTTCGGCAAGCCCGGGACAGGCCTATCCGATCAAGCCCATTCGGGTCGTTGTGTCTGTGCCCGCAGGAGGAACGCCGGACGTGCTCGCGCGCACGGTAGCGCCGGGCATGTCGGCCTTGCTCGGACAACAACTGGTGCTGGACAACCGCGGCGGCGCGGGCGGGCGCATCGCCGCCGAAATGGTTTCCATCGCTGCGCCGGATGGCTACACCCTGTTCATGACCAGCCCGCCGTGTCTGACGATTTTGCCGCATATGTCGAAGGTGCCGTACAATACACTTACCGATTTCATCCCGATTAGTCTGATTTCCACGGGGCCGATGCTGCTGCTGACGCACGCGTCGTCTCCCATCGCCAATACCAAAGACCTGATTGCACGTGCCAAGGCGGCGCCCGGCAAGCTGAATTATTCGTCGGCGGGCAATGGCACCGCGAACCATATTGGAATGGAAATATTCAAGGGCATGGCGGGGATCAACATTACGCATGTGCCGTATGCAGGCGCGCCGCAGTCGGTGATTGACCTCATCGCGGGGCGCGTGGATGTGATGCTGAATTCGATTCCGCCGGCGCTGCCGCACGTCAAAACCGGAAAGATGCGCGCGCTGGCATTGGCTGGCGCCGCGCGTTCCACACTCATGCCCGAGGTGCCCACCGTGGATGAAGCCACCGGACTGCGCGGCGTGCAGGCTGGTAGCTGGCTGGGGCTGCTCGCACCCGCCGGCACGCCGCGCGCCATCGTGGCGCGCCTCAATGCGGTCGCAGTGCAGGTCGTGCAAGCGCCGGAAACGCGCGCGCGCCTGATTGGCCAGGGCAGCGACCCGGTAGGCAACAGCCCGCAGGAATTCACTGCGTTCCTGCGTGCCGATTACGACAAGAACGGTGCGGCGGTAAAGCAGGCGGGGTTGAAGGTGGAATGATGCAAAGCATGCGCGATGTGCGCCGCGTCAGCGTTTACGGAATCACTTTCTCGCGCCGGTAATAGTCGAACAATTCAATGAACATGCGTTCGGTGTCCATCGATTCGTGAAAACCGAATTGCCGCGCCTTAATGGTGGACGACATGATGTCGAATGTTGGACCGAACACGAAGTCGCCATAGGGCCACACTACCAGTTTATCGTAAGTATTTGTTTTTAAAGAATATTTTTTAACGATGCGCTCCCACGCCGCAGCCATCTCTGGCGTTGTCATGGTTAGACCGAGGCGCTGTGTATTTACCTCACCGAGTTTCATGCCGAAATAATCCGCGAACACTGGCCACAGATTTTTCCAGCGGATGTAGTCGCCGTTGGTGATATTGAATTGCTGATTGGCGCAGCGTGGTTCTATGGACATCCAGCGTATTGCGCGCGCGAGCAATCCGGCTTCGGTGCATTGATAAAGCGCGTGGTAGTTGCCCTCGGTGCCGGGAAAGGCCAGTGGCTCGCCGAGTTCCCTGCAAATGGATGCGTACACCGCGATCAGCATGCCGAGCGCGCGTGCGAAGCCGGTCGAAAAATCGCAGATCGCGTGCGGCCGGCTCGCCGACCATGACCAGCGCTTGCCCGGTTGGCGCGCGATCAGGAAATCTTCCTGCGCATAGTAGAAGTTACTGTTGTCGGGCACGCGTGGGTCCGATTCCAGCGCAGGTGTTTTGTAGGGTCCGAGTGTCGAACCGTAATATTTGGAACCTTGCACCATGTGTATGTGCTGCAGATTCGCCGCACCCGGCTCGACCGCATCGACCAGGTTGCGCAGCATATTGGTGTTGAGGTCTATCGGTTCCGGCGCCGTCGTCTTGTGATCGTAGCGCGCGGCGTAGAAGATGTGCGTAGTGCCGGTGAGTGCGCCGAGTTTTTGCCGGCAATCCGCGGCGTCGGTGAGGTCAACAGCGATGGTTTTGAAAGCGCCTTTCGCGGGCGCACGGCGCGACAGGCCGGTTACATCCCAGTCGGCATCCTGCGCCAGCGTTTCTGCCAGGCGCAGGCCCACCACGCCGGTCGCGCCCGCGACCAGCGCGTGAAACTTCACATTCATGCGCGCACGTTCCTTGTTTTGGTCATTCCGGCTTGACGCCCATCGCCTTGATGAGTTTGCCGTATTTGGCGTGTTCGTCGGCTACAAACCGGCCGAATTCTTCCTGCGTGTTGCCGACGCCGTCGCTGCCCAGATCTTTCAGCCGTTCCTTGATGTCCGGCAGGTTGACGATGCGCACCAGTTCCCGATTAAGGCGCGCGACGATGTCGCCCGGCGTTTTCGCTGGCGCGTGCACCGAATACCACGCGCTGGCCGTGTACTCCGGCATGCCAGCCTCGGCGAACGTTGGTATTTGCGGCAGGTCGGGCAGGCGTGCCGCGCGCGCGATGGCGAGCGCCCTGAGGCGGCCGCTCTTCACATGCGGCAGCACCGATGCCGCGGGGTCGGCCATCATCTGCGCTTCGCCGCTGATGGTGCCGACGATGGCCGGCGCGCCGCCTTTGTATGGAATTTGCACGATATCAATTTTTGCCAGGCTCTTGAACGTTTCACCCAGCATGTGCGCAGAAGAGCCTGTGCCGGCGGAGGCGAATTCGAGCTGGCCGGGCCGCCGTTTGGCCAGCGCGATCAGCTCTTTCAGAGAATTCGCCGGCAGCGCGGGGTTGACCACCAGCAACGTGGGCGCGATCACCAGCAGCGTCACCGGCGCGAAATCCCGCAGCGCATCGTAGCCGGGTTTGGCGTAGAGGTGCGGGCTGAACGCGTGCGTGGCGATCGACGACAGCAGCAGCGTGTAGCCGTCCGGCGCAGCGCGCGCGGCGAACGTGGTACCTATGGTGGTGCCCGCGCCGGGGCGATTTTCGACAACGATTTGCTGGCCGAAAGTTTCAGTAAGTTTCTGGCCGAAGATGCGCGCCAGCGTGTCGTTGCCGCCGCCGGGTGGGTAAGGCACGATCAGTCGCACGGGTTTCGCCGGATAGGACGTTTGCGCAAAAGCAGGCAGGGCGTTCAGCGTCAGCCATGCCGCGAGCAGGTGCAGTGTAAGCGTGGAAGGTCTCATGATATTCCTCAGGCGGGCGCCAGCTGTTCGGTGATCGTATTGACGTTGGCAACGGATTCCACATCGAGCACGGCATCGCGGATGCGCGCGGGCCGATCACCGCTCAGGCTGCGCGCCGCGTTGTCCATGAATTTGGCGATGATAGCGGATTCACTGAGTGGCCGTTCCGGTGCGCCGCGATGCATATCCTCGCGTTGCTCAAAGCTGCGGCCATCGCGCATAGTGACTTTCACCGCGCCGGAATAGAATTTCGGAAACGTGCTGTGCGGATCGATTTCGTATTCGGTGCGCTCGATCAGCGCGAGCACATCCGTATCCGCCAGTGCCGCGGGTTGCAGATCGGAGAGGCCATACTGCCCGCGCGCCAGCGCCACCGCGACACCGTAGTAGACGCTGAACACCGCGGCATAAGTGTCAGTGGGTTTGCGCCGTATCGCCGCGGGGATGCACACCGTTTCCACCGCCGCCTGCGGCAACAGCACCCGCACTTTTTCGATATCGGCTGCGCGCAATTTGTGCTCGTGATGCAGCGCACACGCCGCGTCGATAGCTGCGATGCTGAAGTAGCACGCGGGCAATGGCTTGAATGCGACTTTATCGATTTCCCAGATGGTGTTGAAGCCAGCTGTGGCAAGACGGATGTCGCTGCGTGCCGCGTGCACGCCGAGATAAACGCGATACAGGCCGTTGTGCCCTTCGTATGGCAGCGTGGGGCCGACATAGCCGCCCTTGGCGAGCAGCGCCGCGGTGATGCCGCCGACGCCTGCCCAGCCCGGATGCATGCGCTTGGTCCACGCCATTTCCTCGACGAATTCCTGGTTGCCTGATGCGGTGCTGTAGGCGATGCCCTGCGCGTTGGCGAGTTCGGCGGCATCAAGATCCAGCAGCAGCCCCGCGATGATCGCGGTGGCGAACACGCCTGCCACGCCGATGGGATAGAAGCCCTGTTCCTTGAAGCCGCCCTTTGCCACCGCGCCGATGCGCATTGCGCATTCCATACCGGCGATGTAGGCGAGCAGCATTTGCGATCCGCTTTTGCCGAGTGCCGCGGCCAGCGTGAGCGCGGCAGGCATGCACGCAGCGCCGGCATGCACGCGCGCGCTGATCGAGGTGTCGTCGAAATCGAGGCCGTGCGCGAGTATGCCGTTGGCGAGCACCGCATCGCGCACCGCAAGCCGTTGCGGCAGGCCGATCACCTGTGCGTTACCCGCATCGAGCGCGGCCAGTCCACGCACCGCGCGGCGACCGAATTCAAATGATGCGGCGGCAAGTGCTGCGCCGATGGCATCGAGCAGCAGCAACTTCGCGCGCGCTGTGGTTGCTTGCGGAATGCGTTCGAGTGTGAGTCCGGCGGTAAAGCTGCCGAGTTGCTGTGCGATGGTGCGGTGAGCACTCATAATAAAATATGAATAAAAACAAATACTTATGATTTAAGGCTATTCGGTCTTTATGCCTATCTGCTTTACCACTTTGCCGAAGCGTTCATAGTCTTCGCGGATGATCTTCGCGTAGTCCGCCGGCGTGCTCCACACCGGTTCTTCACCCAGCGCGGCGTAGCGTTGCCGCGTGTCGCCTGAATTCAGTGCCTGCACCAGCGCGGCATTGACGCGGTCGACAATAGCGCGCGGCGTGCCTTTGGGCGCCATCACCCCGTTCCAGCCGAGGAACCTGAAACCGGGTACGCCGGATTCCGCGATCGTCGGCAGATCCGGAAAAATTGCCGAGCGCTTTTCGCCGCTGACCGCAATGCAGCGCGCGCGCCCGGCTTTCATGTTGGGCACCACCGCGGCTATCGGCGCCAGCGTCCAATGCGCTTCGCCTGCGCCCAGTGCCGTCATCGACGGACCGGCGCCTTTGTAGGGCACGTGCGTGCTGTCGACTCCGGCGGCTCGAAGAAACATGACACCGACAAGATGGCTGGTCGATCCCACGCCGGAGGAGGACATCAGCAGTTGGCCTTGCCGCGCACGCGCGAGGTCGATGAATTCGCGTGTAGTCTTTGCCGGCAGCCCGGCGGTTACGCATAAACCGGCTTGCGTCACGGCGAACAGCGATATCGGCGCGAAATCGTTGATCGGGTGATACGGCACGCTTTTGTAGGTGTGCGGCGCGACCGAGTGCGTGGCGAACGAGGTGCCGAGCAAGGTGTAACCGTCGGGCGCGGCGCGCGCGACGATTTCCACGGCGATGGTGCCGCCCGCGCCGGGCCGGTTATCGACCACGATCTGCTGGCCGAGAATTTCGGATGCACGCATAAAGGCAACGCGGCCGAGAATGTCGCCGGCCGAGCCAGGGCCGTTTGACAGCACCATGCGCACCGGGCGGGCAGGGTAGATCTCCGCGGCGCGTGGCGCGCCGCAGATCACGCATGCAGCCAACAGTACCGTCCAATGAGTCCGCATGACTACGCCTCGCATCAATTGGGTTATATTGCGCCGATACATTAACCGGCGCAGGGCGCATCATGCAATACATCTACGGATATTACGAACTCGATATCGCGCCCGACAATCCGACCAGCGCCAAGGTCGCGCCGCGCCGCGTGTTATCGGGACCGACCCTGGAAACCGGTAAATCCTCGACCATCGGCGCAGTGCTGTACGGCGAACATGTCGCGGTGGCGCTCGCGATGCAGTCGGCGGGGTCGGGCGCCAAAGCGCATACCCATCCGAACGAGCAGTTCAACTACATCCTGCAAGGGGTGATGGTGTCGGACATCGATGACGAGAAACAAACCTTTGGCAGCAAAGGCATGATCGTGCATACGCCGTCGATGTCGGTGCACACCGGACAGGCGTGCCCCGACGAAGACATGTACTTTTTCGCGATGAAGGATACGCGCCACGGCATCACCGGCCCCCCCGTCGACGGCAAATACGATGGCCCGTTCTACCTGCCAGGATTCGGCAAGCGCGCCGGCGAGCCCATGCGAACCACCGCGCAGATGATGGCCGAATCCGGCATGGATCCCGCAGGCGCAAAGACGCGTTACATCTACGACTTCAATGATTGGGCGGAGCGGGCGGACCGCAAAACCAGCGCGCGCATGATTCCCCCGCAGGAGATGCAGTTACCCACCGGCGTGAAAGGCGGATTGCTGATCAGTGAAAAACTGCAGGTTGCGGTGCTCGATCTCGCGCCCGGCGCAACATTGACCACGCATGTGCATGAAAATGAACAGTTCACGCTGGTGGCCGAAGGCGATGTGCATGCGTATGTCGCGGGCAATGCGCATCGCGTCGCCGAGCGCTTTGTGATTCACGTGCCGCCACAAGTGTCGCACGGCATCATCGCCGGTACCAAAGGCGCGCGCATCGTGACAGTGCAGGACACGCGGTTTGCGTTTGCGGGATAATGTTGTTGCGAAGGGCTAAGTCAGTTTTCGATGTGACCCGCTGCAGGTTTGCATTTTGCGGTTCCGAAAGGAGTATGGCATGCCCGATAACTGGCAGAGCGGTGATCCTTACGAACAATACGTAGGCCGCTGGAGCCGGCGAGTCGCGCCGAAATTTCTGGACTGGCTGGCCATGCCGCCGAGGCTGCATTGGCTCGACGTAGGCTGCGGTACGGGCGCTCTGTGCGCCGCAGTTCTCGATCAGTGCGCACCTGCATCGGTATCGGCGATTGAACCATCGGAAGGATTTCTCAAGGCAGCGCGGGAACGTCTCGGCGATCGTGTCGTGTTGCAGCTGGGCGGCGCTACTGACCTTGCATTTGCCGACGCTTCGTTCGATGTCACGGTATGCGGCCTGGTGCTCAATTTCATTCCCGATGGCCGCGCCGGACTCGCAGCGATGCGCCGCGTCACACGACCCGGCGGTTGTATTGCGGGTTACGTGTGGGATTACAGCGGCAAGATGGAATTGATGCGCTATTTCTGGAATGCCGCCGTCGATCTCAGTCCGGCCGCTGCCGCACTCGATGAAGGCGCGCGTTTCCCGCTGTGCCGTCCCGAGGCGCTGGCCGCTCTGTTCCAGAGTGCAGGGCTGATCAACGTGGCGACGAATGCAATCGACGTCGATACACCCTTTGCAGATTTCGACGAGTATTGGCGCCCGTTTCTCGGCGGCAACGGACCGGCGCCAGCGTATGCCATGTCGCTCGACGAGTCGGCGCGAACGCGGCTGCGCGAGCGCATACGCGAAACGCTCCCGATCCAGGCAGACGGTTCATTGCGGCTGATCGCACGCGCATGGGCTGTACGCGGCGCCGTGGCCCGGTAATTCATCGTTCGGTGTCAATAGGCCATGGGGAGTCTGCATCATGCTCACAACTTTGCTGACTGTGGCGCTGCTGCACTGGCTGGTGCTGATCACACCGGGTGCGAACACGCTGCTGATCTCGCAACTCGCCGCCAGCGGCCATCGCAGCAGCGCCTGTTACGCAAGCGTCGGCATCAGTGTCGTGGCGGCGACGTGGGCGCTGCTGGCGATAGTCGGCGTGAACAGTCTGTTTGCGCTGCACCCAAGGCTGCGATTGGCGGTGCAGATCGCGGGTGGTATTTATCTGTGCTACATCGCGTACAGGTTATGGCACGCCGGCCTGCCCGCAGCAATGCAGCAGTCCGGCCGATTCGCGCCGTGGAAGGCGTTTCGTCTGGGCTTTTTTACCAATATCATGAATCCGAAATCGGCGCTTTTTTTCGGCAGCGTGTTTGCCGCCGCATTGCCGGCAGAAACCGAACCAGTGCTGCTGATCGCGGCGGTGACGCTGGTTTTTGTAAATGCACTGGCGTGGCATATCGCGCTGGCGCTTGCCTTTTCGCATCGCGTGGTACAGGCCGGCTATGCGCGGCAACGCAGGCTGCTGAACCGTGTTTGCGCCGGTATCGTTGGCGCTTATGGATTGCGTTTGCTCATTGCTACTGCAAACGAATCGGGAACCCGGTGATTGGGCGATAAGTTCTAAGGGGTCTTCTCCCCCGTTGCCACGTAAGTCCACAGCGCCTCGATCTCCTCGGGCTTGAGCTGGCCGCGCCATGGCGGCATCTGGTTCTTGCCGTTGGTCACCGAATTGATGAAGCGCGTTTGCTGGTCTTTGGGAAATTCGCGCAGATTGAACAGACCCGGGTCGCTCATGCGTTCGCCGTGGCAGGGCGCACAGTGGGCCGCGAATACTTCCGCCCCTTGTTTGATGCGTTCGGGCGGGAAGGATTGCGCCCCGACATCCGCCAGCGGGAGCGCCAGGGTGGATGCAACGAGCAGTGCGGGAAGCTTCATCCTTCTATCGTGATGCTGTACAAACCCGGTTCAATCCGGCATCAGCGCAAACGTCCACATCGATCCGCCGGTCGGCACCGTGCCGCGAGCCATGCGGCGCGCGGAATTGCCGGCGATGCCGGATGCGATGCTGATGTATTGCCGTCCCTTGTGCGTGTAGGTGACTGCGGTGGCATTGATGGAAGAACTGGTCTGGAATTCCCACAGCGTCTTGCCGGTGGCTTCATCCAGCGCAATGAATTTTCCACCGACATCGCCGGTGAATAGCAAGCCGCCATCAGTCGACAACATGCCGGCAGAACTTGCGAGTTGCAGGGGGATAGACCATTTTTTCTTGCCGCTGATCGGATCCATGGCGATGTGATTGCCAACGATTTCACCGGGTTTTGGGATGTACTCGCGCCCGGTGATTCCGGTGGAACGCTGGCCAATGACCTGCGGCTTGCCGGTCGGCGGCGTAATCCTGAAGATGCGCGGGATGTCCCATGAGCTGGTGTAGATCAATCCGGTGTTCGGGTTGTATGCCACCGGCACCGCATTTACGCCGCGCTGCGGGTAGATCGACACTTCCTCGCCCTTGACGATGTTGTCGTAGAGTTCCATGTTCACTACCGGCCGGCCCGTCGCAAGATCGATTTTAGAAGCCCAGTTCACGCGCGTGAACGCATGTGCCGCCAGCAACCTGCCGTTAGTGCGGTCGATGGTGTACATGAAACCGTTCTTGTTGACCTGAAACAGCACCTTGCGCGGCTTACCCTCGAACGTGATGTCGGCAAGCACCGGTTCATCGGTGCCGTCCACGTCCCACACATCGTTGGGCGTGTATTGGTAGTGCCACACGATTTCGCCGGTCTTGGGGCGTATCGCGAGCAGCGTGCTGGCATAGAGGCCGTCGAGCGCGTTGCGGCTCTGTGGTGTCCACGGCGCCGGGTTGCCGGTGCCCCAATAGACGAGATCAAGCTCCGGGTCGTACGCACCGCTGCGCCAGGTCGGCGCGCCGCCATGCTTCCAGGCTTCGCTGTCCTTGGGCCAGGTTTCCGAGCCCGGCTCACCCGGTGCGGGAATGGTGTAGGTGCGCCACAGGTGTTTGCCGGTATCCGGATCCCAGCCATTGAGAAAACCGCGCGTGGTGAATTCGCCGCCGGCCATGCCGGTGATCAGCACGCCGTTGGCGATCAGCGGTGCTGCAGTGGCGGTGTAGCCTTCCTTGTGGTCGGCGAATTTCTGTTTCCAGAGTTCCTTGCCGGTTTTCATGTCAAGCGCCAGCACGTGATTGTCGAGCGTGATGCGAAACAGCTTGCCGTTGTAAATGGTGGCGGTACCGCGCGCGATCACACCACAGCAGGCCTTCGCTGCGGCTTCCGGCGCCCATTGCGCTTCGGTGCGCCAGAGTTGGCGGCCGGTCGCCACGTCGATGGCGAACGTCCATTTGGCGTTGATCACGTACATCACGCCGTTATAGATCGTGGGCTGCGCGGTTTCGCCAAAATCGTTCATCAAACTCATGCTCCAGATCGGCACCAGGCGCTTCACGTTGGACTTGTTGATGTGCTTGAGCGGGCTGTGGTTCTTGAGGTCATAGCCCATGCCCTGCACTGGCACGTTCTCGGTGTTCTTGCCCGCGTTGACCAGTTCATCGGCGGTTTGGGCATACCCCCAAGCGCACCAGGAACACAGCCAGACAGCCAGTAGATTTTTCATGATTTGCCCTCCCGATTGAACAGCATGACGTTCTTACAATGTGGATGTTGTTTTGGTTCTTGATGAATTCTATTCCTGCAGCAGGCGTGAATCCAGCCGGTGCGGTGCCAAGTGGAGTGCATGCGCGAAATTGACAGACCACAAGGTGGTTTGTATAGTCGGCGCAGCCGTTTTCCCTTCCTTCCAGCCCTCATCCCGGAGATCACGATGCCGCTTACCTTGAAGCAAGCCAATACCATTTGCGAAAAAGCGCTTGAACACGCGCGCGCCAAAAATTTCGCCAAGCTCACTATCGTGGTGCTCGACGAATCCGGCAATCTCAAGGCCGCGCAGCGCGAAGATGGCGCGAGCATGTTTCGTTACGACGTGGCGCTGGGCAAGGCGTGGGGCGCGGTAGGGATGAGCTGTTCCAGCCGCGCGCTGGCGAATCGCGCCAAGGGCAACCCGAATTTTTTCCTGACGCTGGCGGCGACGGCACAAGGCAAATTTCTGCCGCAGCAGGGCGCGGTGCTGATACGTGATGCCAGTGGCACCATACTCGGCGCGGCCGGCATCAGCGGCGCCAGCGGCGACGAGGATGAAGAGTGCGCGGCCAAGGGAGTGGAAGCAGCGGGATTGAAGCCCGATGCCTCTGCCTGACAATCTGCCTGGCTATTTTCATAATAACTAATAACAGACTGGAGACTGAACATGGCACGTTCCCGCCGCACTCCCGAACAATTACGCAGTCACAAGTGGTTTGGCGTGCAGGACATGCGCTCTTTCGGCCACCGCTCGCGCACCCTGCAAATGGGTTATTCGCGCGAGGATTTCGCCGGCAAGCCGGTGATCGGCATCATCAACACCTGGAGCGACATCAATCCTTGTCACGCGCACTTCCGCACGCGCGCCGAGGAAGTCAAACGCGGCGTGTGGCAGGCGGGCGGTTTCCCGCTGGAGATGCCGGCGATAGCGCTGGCCGAGCCGTTCCAGAAACCGTCGACCATGATGTACCGCAACATGCTGGCGATGGAAACCGAAGAGCTGCTGCGTTCGTACCCGATCGACGGCTGCGTGCTGATGGGCGGCTGCGACAAGACCACGCCGGCGCTCATCATGGGCGCGCTGTCGATGAACTTGCCGTCGATCTATTTGCCGGCGGGGCCGATGCTGCGCGGCAACTGGCACGGCGAACATCTCGGTTCCGGTACGGATTCGTGGAAATACTGGGCCGAGTTGCGCGCGGGCAACATCGACCAGAAGGCATGGGGCGAAGTGGAAGAAGGCATTGCCCGCTCCTATGGCCACTGCATGGTGATGGGCACCGCATCGACCATGACGTCGATCGCTGAGACGCTCGGCCTCACGTTGCCGGGCGCGGCATCGATACCTGCCGCGGACGCCAACCATCCGCGCATGGCCACCGCCAGCGGCAAGCGCATTGTGGATATGGTATGGGAAGACTGGAAGCCCTCGGATTTTCTAACGGCGCAATCCTTCGACAACGCCATCATCGCGGTGCATGCCCTGTCGGGATCGACCAATGCGCTGATTCACCTGCTGGCGATGGCGGGACGCGCGGGTATCCCGCTTAAGCTCGAGCGATTCGATGAACTCGCGCGCAAGGTGCCGGTACTGGCGAATATCCGTCCGGCAGGCGACAAGTATTTGATGGAAGATTTTTATTACGCCGGCGGCTTGCGCGCGATGCTTGCCAATCTCACCGACATGCTGAATGTCCAATGCATGACGGTCAACGGCAAAACCCTCGGTGAAAATCTCGCGGGCTGCAAGACTTACAACGAAGATGTGATCCGTCCGCGCTCCAATCCGGTGTCGGCAACGGGCGGGCTGGCGGTGCTGCGCGGCAATCTTGCGCCGAACGGCGCGGTGATCAAGCCTACCGCCGCGGAACCGCATTTGCACAAACATACTGGCCCGGCAGTGGTATTTAAGGATTACAACGAAATGAACGCGCGTATCGACAGCGACGACCTGAAAATAGACGAGAACTCGGTGCTGGTGCTGCAAAACGGCGGCCCGCTGGGCGGCCCCGGCATGCCGGAGTGGGGACAATTGCCGATTCCGAAAAAGCTGCTGAAGAAAGGCGTGCGCGACATGGTGCGCATCTCTGATGCGCGCATGAGCGGCACCTCGTACGGCACCTGCGTGCTGCACGTGGCGCCGGAGTCGTATATCGGCGGGCCGCTGGCACTGGTGCGCGAAGGCGATATGATCGAACTCGATGTCGAGGCGCGCAAACTCGAACTGAAAGTGAGCGAGACAGAACTCGCGCGCCGCCGTGCCGAATTAAAGCCTAATCCGCCGCGCTTCGAGCGCGGCTACGGCGCGCTGTTCTCGCAACACGTTACGCAGGCGGACAAGGGTTGCGATTTCGATTTTCTGCATCAGACAGCGGCAACGGCAGATCCCGAGATTCATTAGGCGCGTAAGGCGTGAAGCGTGAAGCGTGAAGCGTGAGGGGTGAGGCGTAAGTTCCCGCCCCGCAGCACTGGTTCGCCCGTGCGCCTCACGCCTCGCCCCTCACGCAGTGCAAGCAAGTTGAAACCACAAAATCTCATAGCCGCCGCACTGACTCTAATCGCGGTTGCAATCTTTTTCATTCCGCCGCCGGGGGATGCTCCTGCGCACACGATGCATGCCGCCGCGGTGCTGTTGCTCACCATCAGCTTATGGGCGACGGCGGCGCTGCCCGAACATATTACCGGCCTGCTTTTCTTGCTGCTGTGCATGCTGCTGGCGATCGCACCGGCAAGCGTGGTGTTTTCCGGATTTGCATCGGGCACGCTGTGGCTGGTGCTGGGCGGCCTGATCATCGCCGAAGCCGTGCGCGCGACGGGACTGGGCGAACGCATGGCGAAATTCCTGTTCGCGCGCGCGTCGCTTACGTACGGAGGACTTATCGCGGCCGCAGTCGGCATTGCGCTCCTGCTGGGATTCGTGATGCCGGCGACGGTTGCGCGTGTGTTGCTGCTGTTGCCGATATTCGCGGCAGCCGGCACGCGGCTGGGACTGGCCCACGGTTCACCCGGACAAATTGCGCTGGCGCTGGCGGCCATCATTGTGAGTTTTCAGTGCGGCACCACGGTGCTGCCGGCAAACGCACCCAACCTGGTGCTGGCTGGCGCGGCGGAAACGCTCTACGACAAGCCGATAATCTACGGCGATTATCTGTTGCTGCATTTTCCGGTTCTGGGCCTGGTCAAAGCGCTGCTGATCGGATTTCTCCTCTACAAACTGTTTCCCGCGCAAACGCGTGCACCGGAGAATCAAGAGCCGCACCGTCCGATGTCGCCCGCAGAACGCCGTCTGACGGTGGTGCTGGCAGCGGCGCTCGCGCTGTGGGCGACCGATTTTCTGCATGGCATACGGCCGGCGTGGATCGCGCTTGCGGCAGGCATTATTGTGCTGATGCCACGCGTGGGCGCATTGCCGCCTGAGGCGTTTCCCGAACGCATCAAGCTCGGCACATTTTTTTACATCGGCGCAGTGCTGGGTTTCGGCGCGGTGGTACAGGACAGTGGCGTGGGAAAGTCGGTAGGCAGCGTGATGCTCGCGTTGCTGAATGTGCAGCCCGGTGCCGACATGGTAAATTTTTTCAAGCTGTCGCTGCTGGCGACGTTTACCGGATTGTTGACGACGAATCCATCGCAGCCCGCGCTGCTGGCGCCGCTTGCATCGCAAATGGCAGAAGCTGCGGGTTGGCGCATCGAAGCGGCATTGATGACCATAGCGGTCGGGTTTACCTTGATGCTGTTGCCTTATCAGGCGCCGCCGGTGATGGTGGGCGTGCAGATCGCGGGTGTGCCGATGCGCGCGTTGTTGCGCTTGACAGTGCCGCTCGCGCTGATCAGCATTTTGGTGCTGCTGCCGCTGGATTATTTGTGGTGGTGGACGCTGGGTTACTTTCGTAATTGAAGAAGGGAATATATGAGCAAACTGTTCACGCCACTGAAAATCGGCAACATTACATTACCCAACCGCATCACTGTGGCGCCGATGTGCCAGTACAGTGCTATCGACGGTTCGATGACGGATTGGCACTTGATGCATCTGGGCAATCTGGCGCTGTCGGGCGCATCGATGTTGGTCATCGAAGCCACTGGTGTGGTGCCCGAAGGCCGAATCACGCCTCAGTGTACGGGGCTTTACAGTAATGTCAACGAAGCAGCGATGGCGCGTGTGGTGAAATTTGTGCGCAGCGTGTCGCCCATCGTACTCGGCATCCAGCTTGGCCACGCGGGACGCAAGGCATCGGCGCATAGCCCGTGGAACGGACGCGGCGCGTTGAAGACCGACGAGGGCGCGTGGGCCACCGCGGCGCCTTCGGCGGTGCCGCTGGCCGCCGATTGGCCGACACCGCATGCGTTGAGCGCGCAGGAAATGGAGCGCATCAAGCAGGCGTTCGTGGCGTCGGCGAAACGCGCAGCGCAACTGGGTCTGGATTTCATTGAGCTACATTCGACGCACGGCTATCTGTTTTCGGAATTTTTGTCGCTGCTGTCGAACCAGCGCACAGACGAATACGGCGGCAGTCTCGCCAACCGCATGCGCTGGCCGCTGGAGGTGTTTCGCGCCATGCGCGAGGCGTGGCCTGCTGACAAATTCATCGGTGCGAAAATTTCCGGCAGCGATTTCGCCGACGGCGGCTGGACGCCCGACGAGGCTGTGGTTTACGCGGGCGAACTCAAGAAAGCCGGCGCGGCGTACGTCACGGTGTCGGGCGGCGGCGTGGTGCTCGATGCCAAAGTGCCCATAGGTCCCGGCTACCAGGTGCCGTTTGCCGAGCGGGTAAAACGAGAAAGCGGCATCACGACTGGCGCAGTGGGTCTGATCAGCGATGCGCATCAGGCGGAAGATATTTTGACCAGCGGTAAAGCGGATTTCATATCGCTCGCTCGCGCCATGCTGTTCAATCCGCGCTGGGGACAGCACGCGGCGGTAACGCTGGGCGAGGAAAGCGCCCGTATGCCCTATGCGCTGCAGTACGATCGCAGTTCACCCAGGCTATGGCCGCCGGGAAAAACGCTGGGGAAGCTGGACCGTTGAGGTGATCGAAGACAAGTAAAAAAGGGGAGCCAGGCTCCCCTTTTTTTTTGGAACAAAATTTACTTGATCGGCGAAAAGCTCGACGGCGTCACGATCTTGTTTTCCTGCGCCACCAGATTTTCAATCGGGCGGCCGTCTGTCTTGGCGCGGGCCGAAGGCGGCCAGGCACCGGTATCGTGGGCTTTGTTGCGGATTTCGTTGCGCTGATCGAGCGATTTGTACGGCCACACGTGTATCCACTTATTCAGACCGCCGAGTTCCGAATACCACAGCGCGGTGATCGGGCCGAATTTGAGACGCGTTTCCAGCGCGACTTCCCAGTTTTTCATCATGATCGGCAATTGGCCGGCGGCGTGGGTGTACTCGCGCCACTCGAAGAACGGGCCGTTGTTGCTGGGCTTCAGTTCCGGCGAGAACGACGTCTGGTTCATGATTTCGGATTTCTGGCTCATCAGGAATTCGCCGATGGGGGGCGGCCAGGCGCCGTCCTTGACCGCCGCGGCGCGGATCGTCGCGCGCTCCGCGAGGTCTTTGTAACCCCACACGTGCATGAACGTGTTGAGGGGGCCGACTTCGGTTTTCCAGAACGCGGCGAGTTCGGAATACTTCTTGCGTTGTTCGTATTTTTCGCCGAAGCGTTTTTCGACTTCGGGCATGGTGCGCGGCTTGACTTGATAGGTTCTGACTTCGTAAATCATGGTAGGTCCCTTCGTATCGTTTTATCCGTTGGGTTTGGGGTCTGCTGGATGGGAAACTGCGTGCTCAGTGTATCAAACCGCGCTGGCGGCGGGAATCGATCAGGATTCGCAAGTTGTTTAAAAAGTTATTTAAAAACAAATATTTATATTTTGCTACCTCCTTTTACACAACATGCGGACGCCGTGCGTAAGTGATGGACCAACCTGCTAAACTTTCCGCATGCGTGTCCTTCCCGGAATACTGTCATGTGCAATGATCATCGCGCTGCCGCCGGCGTTTGGCGCCGATGCGTTGCCGATTTTCGACGCGCACGTGCATTACAGTCAGGACGCGTGGGAGCGCATGCCACCGAAAGAGGCTATCGCGCTGCTGCGCAAGGCGGGCGTCAAGCGCGCGCTGGTGTCGAGTTCGAACGACGACGGTAATCAAAAATTGTATGCCGAAGCGCCGGATCTGATTTTGCCGTCGTTGCGCACCTATCGTACGCGCGGCGACATCAGTACGTGGTTCAAGGACGAAGGCGTGGCCGCGTACTTGCAGGAGCGCCTGAAAAAATACCGCTACGTCGCCATCGGCGAATTTCATGTTTTCGGCGCCGATGCCGATGCACCGGTGGCGCGGCTCGCGGTGCAACTGGCGAAGCAGCATAAGCTGTTTTTGCATGCGCATTCCGACGTTGAAGCCGTCGAACGCATATTCAAACAGGATCCGGACGCGCGTGTGCTGTGGGCGCATTCGGGCTTCGAGCGCCCGGAAAAAGTACGCGAGATGCTGCGCAAGCACAAAAACCTGTGGTGCGATCTGGCGTTCCGCAATGATCACGCTGCCGGCGGCAAGCTGGATGCCGACTGGCGCGCGGCGTTCATGGAGTTCCCCGACCGCTTCATGGTCGGTACCGATACCTATACTGCCGAGCGCTGGCATTATGTGGTGGAGCACGCCAACTGGTCGCGCGGCTGGATGGCGGATTTGCCGCGCGACGTGGCGGAGCGTATCGCGTACCGCAACGGCGATGCGATTTTTGGAGAGTTGTTGAAGCCATGAAAGACACGTTTTTTTTCATCATGTTAAGCATGGCATCCGCTGCGTGGGCATGCACACCTGATTTGCCGGGTGGCGCGGCGAATAAAGCGCAGACGATAGACGCAAAAAAATATGTGCTGGCCTATCGCACTCAACCTGAAAAAATCGTGATCGGGCAACACTTCGTGGTGGACCTCGCGCTGTGCGCCAGGGACGGCGCGACTGCACCCGACAGCGTGCGCGTTGACGCGCATATGCCCGAACATCGTCACGGCATGAATTACAAGACCACCGTCACCAGCAGCGGCAAGGGGCGGTATCGCGCCGAAGGCCTGATGTTTCACATGCCGGGACGCTGGGAGTATGTTTTCGAGGTGCGCGCAGCCGGCGCGACAGAACGCATAACCGCCAGCGTGGTGCTGCAATGAACCAGTACAAAAAAACCTTACTCGCATGCGCAACAGCGGCGGGCGCATGCGTGGCGTTAGTGGCTGGCCTGACGCAGGCCAACGAGCCGGGGTTGATTGAATTCACCGAAGTTGAGATCAACCGCATCCTGAGTCACGGGCCGTGGCCGATGAAATGGACGCCTGACCCGAGCAACCGTGTGTCGGGCAATGTGCATGCGATTGATCTGGGCGAACGGCTTTTTTTTGATGAGCGCCTGTCGGTCAAGGAAAACGTGTCGTGCGGCACCTGTCATATCGCAGAATACAACTGGACCGATGGCGTCAAGCGCAACAAGGGCCAGGCCATGGTGGACCGCAACACACCCACGCTGATGAACCTGCGGCATCATCGATGGTTTGCGCTGGATGGCGCCGCCGACAGCCTGTGGTCGCAGAGCATGCGTCCGATCGTCGATCCGCGTGAACTCGCGTCCAATGCCGCGCATGTCGCGCAATACGTGCGCAAGGACGCAGATTTGTCGTGCCGCTACGAAAAAACGTTTGGCGTCAAACCCACTGCGCAGGACGACGAAGCCGTGCTGGTGGCGGTGGGCAAGGTGATGGCGGCATTTCAGGAAACGCTGGTCACGGATGTGACGCCGTTTGACGCGTTTCGCGATGCGCTGGCGCGCGGCGATCACACCGCAGCGACTTTGTATCCGCGCGACGCGCGGCGCGGCCTGAAAATCTTCGTCGGCAAGGGCAATTGCAGCACCTGCCACGTCGGGCCGATGTTCACCAACGGTGAGTTTCACGATATCGGCGTGTCGCATTTCATCGATGGCGATAGCAAAAAAGTGGATGGCGGCCGCCATGAAGGCATCAAAAAACTCGCGGCTAGCAAGTTCAACCTGCTGGGGCCGTACAACGACGACGCCACGCGCGCCAGCGCAACGAAAACCGTGCATCTCAAACCGGAGCATCGCAATTTTGGCGAATTCAAAGTGCCTTCGCTGCGCAACGTGGGGTATACCGGGCCCTATATGCACAGTGGAGAAATGCTTACGCTGAATACCGTGGTGCGCCATTATTCCGAGTTGAATGTGGACCGGCTGCACGCCGATGGCGAAAGCATCCTGAAACCGCTCAAGCTGACCCAAAGCGAATCCGCGGACCTGGTGGCGTTTTTGCAGACGCTGAACATGGATCGCGCGCCACCGTGGCGCGGCAAGGAGTACGCGCATCCGCCGTGCGTGCTGACCACACCGGCGGCTGCCGGCGAAACTTACTATGCACCCTAAGGGGCTCGGCATCGGTGCATGGTTCGCGCGCGGGTGATGTACCGGAACAATTTGCCAGGCAGTTCAGGCGCAAGGCACTCCAATTTCGCAAGATCATGCTGCATGCCGGCATTTGGTCGTAATAGTATAACTATTTGTTTATAAAGAAAAATATGAAAGACGCTGCAAGGCATGCCCCCGCCGTCAAACAGAAAAAACAAATGCGCTTCAACATTCTGCGCGAGCGTCTGCCGCGCATTCCTCCGGCGAAATTGAATGCCGCGCAGAAACAAGCCGCCGCTGAAATTTCAGCGGGTCCGCGCAAGGATGTGCGCGGGCCGTTCGTGCCGATGCTGCGCAGTCCGGGGTTGACGGGTCCGACACAGGCGCTCGGCGCTTATATCCGCTGGGGTGTCAAGGTGCCGTTCCGGCTCGCCGAGTTTGCGGGCCTGATGGCGGCGCGCGACTGGTCATGCCAGTACGAATGGGCGGTGCATGTGCCGCATGCGCTGCGCGGCGGCCTGGCACAGGACACCATCGATGCGCTGGCCGAGTGCCGCCGTCCGCACAGGATGAAAAAAGACGAAGCCATCGTCTACGATTTCGTCAATGAATTATTGCGCAATCGCAGCGTGTCGGATACCACGTACGCTCGTGCCGTCAAGCACTTCGGCGAAGAAAGCGTGGTGGACCTGGTGGGGGTGGTGGGTTACTACGCGATGATTGCGATGCTGATGAATGTCGCGCGCACCGCGCCGCCAAGCGGCGTTCTGCCGTTGGGGCCATTGCCGCAGTACGCGCGGCCGGTTGTATAGGCGCGATTCAATCATCAGCAGCACACCGCAATTCAACACAGGGAGCAAACATGGATCGTGGCATCTGGATGACGTGGTACAACCTGCCGCAGCAGGGGCGTGAAGATTACCTGAAATGGCTGCATGGCCATTACCTGCCGCACATGCTGAAGCAGCCGGGCTATCTGTGGGGCGCGCATTACGCGTCGGAAAGCAACGTCAAGATGACCGGCGCGCCCAACCGCTTGGGCCATGTCACCGACCCCTCCATTCCCACCGGCGATCGTTACATATTGCTGTTCGGTGCGAAGGACGCGCATGTGTTCGCGAATCCGACGCCGGCGCAAATGCGTGCAAAACTATCCGACGCCGACAAAAAAATGCTTGCCATGCGCGTTGGCGAGCGTTCCAACATTGCCACCGAAGAAGCGCGCATTCACGGTCCCGCTGCAAAATCGCCGCCCGAATTGGAGCCCGCGCCGGGCATACAGCTCGGCAGCTTTAACGCCGGCCCCGGTCAGGACGAGGACGAACTTGCAGCGTGGTACGCGCAGTGGCGCATGCCTTCGATGGAAAAGCTGCCCGGATGCGTGCGCGTGCGCAAATACGCCTCGGTGTCGGGCTGGGCCAAGCATATGATTCTCTACGAATTCACCTCGACCCGCGCGCGCGACGGCAGTTTTGTCGAGCACGAAAAGGCAAACCCGAAGATGGAGCAGTGGACCGACGACGTGGTGCGCAAGCTGGTGCATGCGCCGGGATCGCCCAATCTGGCGGCACGGATTTGGCCGCCGGTTGGTTGATTGCTGTCAGGTCGACATCGACACGAAGGCATGTGTTTTTCGCGCCCCGGATTATTCGTCTTCTTGAGCTGGTACTTGCCTCGCCGGCAAACACATCTGCGTTTGTGTGACGATGGCCACGCGGCTGCCGTCGCCGCTGTTGGTAACGGTGGTTTGCCACACCGACGTGGTGCGGCCGATATGCAGCGGAACTGACACGGCGCGCAGCACCGGGCCTTCACCTGCGGCGAAGAAGTTGGTTTTCGATTCCAGCGTGCCGCCGCGATGATTGGGCGGCATGTTGGCGCGCGCACCCGCTGCGCCGGTGGCGTCGGCCAGCGACATGATGGCGCCGCCGTTCACGCGGCCGTTCCAGTTGCGGTGCATATCCTTGACCGGCATCTCGGCCACAACTTTCTTTCTCGTTACCGAAACGAGGCGCATACCCAGCGTGGTAGGCATGCCGCCTTTGAATACGCGGTTGTCGGATTTTTGCGGCGCCGGCTTAATGGCGGCCCGCTGCGCGCCTGCCGTTGATTTTTTTGCCATCTAAATACTTGCTCCGTTTGTTCATGAAAGTTCAAAACAGTTCACTATGAGGAATCCGCCTGTAACCGGCGTTCACGATTTATACCGAAGTCACATGGCAGCACAGAGAATTCGCAGGCGATATTGTAAATGGGAATAGGCGTTTCTTGCATGCGGCGCTCGCGCCGATAGCCAGCGCGATGTCACGCATGTGCAAACGGCAGGCGCCTGCCGCATGCACGATCCGTATTGTGGCGCCTGTTACGGTCGATAGTCCCGGCGACATCCTCGCGCGCTGGGCGGTGGTGCTGAAGATTCAGGTATGAAAGCAGAGCAAACAGATTGTCAACACCGAGAACATCACGCAGATCGTGGATGGACAAGTGCACATCTGGGCCGCCAGCACGCCGCAGCGTCCGTGGCCAGCGCGCCACGCGCCTGCCCTGCACCTATCGTCAGGGCGGTGACGCAATTCACCGAGGAAATTCCGTGGCTGAAGGGCGACGATCTGGAATGGGCGATGGGCAAGGGAATCTGCGAGTGGCTGGGTTGGAAGTAACGTCTGCACATCACTAAGCGCTCCTAACAAAATGACCGCTCACCCTTCGACGAACTCAGGGCGAACGGTCATTTTGAGCGCCGTTCGTGGTGATGCTGAGTTTGTCGAAGCATCGAGCCATGGACGGCGGGACAACCTATTTTGTGAGGCGCTCTACGACAATGACGCCACCATGCCGCCGTCCACCTGCATCGCCGCGCCGGTGGTAAAGCCGGCAAGATCCGAGCAGAGAAACGCCACCATCGCCCCCAGTTCTTCCGGACGGCCGATGCGGCGCATCGGCACCTGCTGCGCGCGCAGCTTGAGGTCGTAGCTTTTCTCCATGGCTTCGGTGCCCACCGATGCGGGGCACACCGTGTTCACCGTGACGCCAGTGGTGGCGATTTCATTGGCGAGATGGCGCAGATAGCCGGTGAGTCCGGCGCGAAACACCGTGGATAAACCGTGCTTGGTCATCGGCTGCTTGACGCTGGCCGAAGTAATGCCGACGATGCGTCCCCAGCCGCGCGCCACCAGCAGCGGCGCGACTTTCCCGGTCACGCGTATCGCGCCGCGCAACTGCGTTTCGTAGGCTTCCTGCCAGCGTTCGTCTTCGGTTTCGTCAAGCACTTCGCGCATCGGCACCGGCGGGCGACCGGTATTGAGCACCAGTATGTCCGGCCCGCCGAATTCACGTGTTGTTTCGTTGATCAGCCGATCCACGTCGGTGGCGATGCGCATGTCGCCCGCCACCGGCAGCACGCGCACGCCATGCTGTTGGGCGATGGCATCTGCCTTGGCGCGCAGCGTGCCGGCCGAGCGCGCGAACAGCACCAGGTTGACGCCTTCGGTGGCCAGCGCGCGTGCAGCAAATTCACCCAGCCCGCCACTGGACGCGGTGACGATGGCGGTTTTTCCTGTGATACCTAAATTCATGATCCATGCCCTTGTTGAGCTACCCAAAATACCCAGCACCGTTCGGGCTGAGCTTGTCGAAGCCCCGGCGCATTACACGGCCCTTCGACAAGCTCAGGGCGAACGGATTTAGTTTGTCACCGATGTTGAATCACGTAACAGTTCAGATTCAAAACGGCAATCCATTCTTCAGCAAATCGCGCGCCACCACCCAGCGATGCACTTCGCTAGGGCCCTCGACAATGCGATAAATGCGCACCAGGCGCGAAATGTATTCCAGCGGCAGATCTTTCGACATGCCCATGCCGCCGAACAACTGCATGGCGCGATCGACCACGACGCCCACCATTTCCGACGCCTGCACTTTCACCATCGAGGCGTCGCGCCGCACGTCGTGTTTTTCATCGATGTCCCACGCTAATTTGTACATCGCGAGCCGCGTCATCTCGATTTCGCGATAGCTGTCGGCGATCCACCATTGCACCGCCTGGCGGTCGGCGAGTGGCGCGCCGAACGTGTGGCGACTCTTCGCCTGCTCGATCATCATTTTCAGACAGCGTGAGGCGAGTCCCACGCAGGTTGCGGCAATCTCCAAACGCCGCAGTCCCAGGCGCCGTTGCAGCGGCGCAAACGCCTGTCCGACTTCGCCCAGCACTTGTTCGTCGGTGGCCTCCACGTTGTCAAAATAGATGTCGTAGGGCTGGTAGTCGCCGATGGTCGGATGCGCGGTGGGCACGGTGATGCCCGGCTGCTTGGCATCGAGCAAAAATGTGGTCATGCCGCCACGCGTGCCTTTGGCCGGATCGGTCAGCGTGACCACGATCATGAAATCCGCGTAGCGTGCGTGGGTGATGAATATTTTGTTGCCGTTGAGTATCCATTTTCCATTCCGGCGTTCGGCGCGCATCTTGATGCCGGAGGCGTCGGCGCCCGCGCCGGGCTCGGTAATTGCGATGCAGGATTGCGTTTCGCCGCGCAGAAAGGGCTTCAGGTATTTGTCGGTCTGCGTGCCCTTGCACGATTCGAGCAGCATGAACACATCAGGAAAATTTGGCGCGAAACCGAAGGGAAACAGGATGCTGTGTTTCAATTGCTCGACCACCACGCACTTGGCGAGGATGCTGGCACCCTGTCCGCCCCATGCCTCAGGCACTTCAAGGCCCACCAGTCCTGCAGCCCTGGCCTTGTCGATGATCTGCTTTTCGATATCCAGCGGCAGCAGCGGATTGTCGGTATAGCCGCGCTCGGCCTCGCGGCGTATCACCATTGGCTCGTGCGGTATCAGTTCGCGCGCGGTGAAGCGCGCGGCGCTGTCGCGCATCATGCGCAATTCTTCTGGCAGTTCAAAGTTCATCCGTTGTCCGGTTGGTTTGGATCGTCGCGTGGTTCTTGTTCCACGTTCCTATCCTTGGTATCGTCAGTCTGCACCAGCGTGGATTTTGCCACACTCATTTAAACTCCCCCACCGCATCGAGATTGAAAATGGAAACAATTGCCCCTGACCGTGTTCACCTGAGTGCTGATGAAGCGCGCGCGCTTGCGGTCGGCTCACTCAAAAAAACTGGCTACGACAACGAACAGGCCGGCGTGATTGGCGATCACGTGATGGATGCCGCGCTGTGCGGCTATGAGTATTCAGGCCTGCCCAAGCTGCTCAACGTGTTCGAGCACAAGAACCTGCGCAAACCGCGGCGGCGGTTGAAGGCGGTGCATGAAACGCCGGTGTCGGCAATGATCGACGGCGGCAACAATTGCGGCATGTATACGCTGATGCGCGCCGCGGAAATGGCGATTGCCAAGGCGCAGCAACACGGCTTCGGCGTGATCGGGCTCAACAACAGTTGGGTCAGCGGGCGCGGTGCGATTTATGTCGAAACCATCGCGCGCGCGGGACTGATCGGCATTCACACCGTCAGTTCCACGCAGCATGTAGCGCCCCCGGGTGCGGCGAAAGCGGCATACGGCACCAATCCGCTTTCGTTCGGTTTCCCCACCGCGGGCGATCCGTTCGTGATCGACCTCGGCACGTCCGCATTCATGTCCACCGACATGATGTTTCGCGAGCGGCGCGGCGAACCGCTGCCCGAAGGCGTGGCCATCGACGCGCAGGGCAACCCGACGCGCGACGCCAAGGCTGCGCGCGCGGGCGCATTGCTGTCGTTCGGCGGCTACAAGGGTTTCGCACTGGCGATGGCGGCGCAGGCGCTGGGCATATTCGCCGGCGCCGGCAACGACCAGGAAAAAAACTACGGCTACCTGATGATGGCGATGAAACCCGATCTGCTGATGCCGCTGGCGGATTACCGCAAGCAGCTCAGCGAAACGCTGGCGCGCATCAAGGCCACGCCGCGCCAGCCGGGTGTGGATGAAATTCGGTTGCCGGGAGAGCGTTCATTAAAGGAACGCGCGAAGCATTTGCGCGAGGGGATTGTGATCGACAAATTTATTTACGATGCGTTGGTGGCGGTGCCGGAGGGGAAGTTGGCGGCGTATTCCTGAGGCAGTACGGTGCGCACAGCAAGCCTGCTCTTAGAGCTTTCCTGCATTGCGCCAGACATCGTAAGGCTCGCCTGTGATCAGGCGCCAGGCATTCTGATACGCAACCAGTTGACGGCACTGTGGCGTGAGCCGATCGAGGATTAGCATGCGCAATCGCTCGATTTGGCTGGTAAAGTTCTGCCAGCGACTGGCGTCGATATCGGAAGCAGCCAGAAAGCGCTCTGGATAGGTTTCAAGAAGATCGCGCCAATTGTTGCGAAGATAGCCACCCCAAGGCGGTATACGAGTCTCTGCGTAGATCATTTGATCGCGCTGCCGAGAGCCTGGATGCTGGTGTGTCGGCCCTGCCAGTCCGAGATCAAAATGCAGGTTCGGAAAACGTTTAATCAGACCCGCCACGTAATCGGATCCATAACGAGTATTGCGTTCCGCGTAACGGACTTGCCCCAAGTGACACCATATGACTTTCGCCAGCGGGAAGCGTGCTAGCAAAGTCTCGAAGCCAGGCAAGAGAGCGTCTTCAATTTCGTAATGCAATTGCAAAGCGATGCCGGTTTTTTCTGCGATGGCAAATATCGCAAGTAGTCCCGGGTCAACAAGAGGAATGGTGATGTCGCGATCCAGCCGACCAGCCAAGACCTGCTGATGTGATGGGTAGTGCCGAATTTCGAATTCACCCATCAGAAAGTACTTCCCGCTTGCAAGGTCCTGCCGGGTGGTTTCGGCAAACTGCTCGGTATTGTGATACCAATGTGGAGACGATCCATCTGCAGTTGTCGGGATGAAATGCTCGGGATATCGTTCGTACAAATTGTACGAGGCATGGCTACCCAGGCCGGCGAACGGAGCGAAGCAGATTTGCGCGACGCCCAGCCTATCCATTGATTCGCGCATGGAGTCGAGGTTGATGGCTGAGTTGTAAGTGGCTTCAGTGTCGATGATCGGCAGAATATAGCGCTCGCGAAAGGCGTTGATGCGCTTGCGCCATCCTTCTACTGCATTGCGCCGAAAGGTCTCGATCTCAGGCGACTGGGCACCCGCTCCCGTGGTCAAAAATGGCAGGACCGTCAGACTCTGCAGCAGTTTTCGACGAGTTTTTGATTCCATACTGAGATACCGTTGGCGGGGGCGAATGTAGGGCGCAATCCTATCGCCCCGCAGGGTAGTGGAGGTAGCCCGGATGAAGCGTAGCGTAATCCGGGAATCACAGCCCCGGATTTCATTTCATTCCATTCAGGCCACGAACGTCAAACTCGGCGCAGTCAATCGGCACACATACGCCCGACGTCCCAAATGAATGGCATGCCAGCCACGCGGTATTTCCGGTAAAGTATGCTTCACATCAAAAATAAAAATGCGCGCCGGACGAATCCAATGTAAGTATTTGTTTTTAAACAGTATTTTTAACTGTAATTCCACATTGTCAGCATTGTTGTTTCAATGATGCTGATGCCTTTACCTGCCACGGGAGATCACGCATGAGCGACAAGTCGCAAAACGCTTCGCAACCCAAACCGCACAAACTGATTGTCGAAAAAGATGTGTGGATACCGCTGCGCGACGGCGGCCGCCTGTGCGCGGATATTTTTCGGCCAGACACAAAAACCAAAGTGCCGGTGATCGCGAATATCACCGTGTATCAGAAGGACAAGTTGTGGATACCGCCGGCGGATCTCGACGAGAAAGCCAATCCGTACATGAACTGGGAAACGGTGAATCCGGAATGGTGGTGCCCGCGCGAGTACGCGTGCGTGCGCATCGATTCGCGCGGCTCGGGCAAATCGCCGGGCAAGTGCGAGCCGAGTTCGTATCAGGAGTCTCTGGATTTTTATGATTGTATCGAATGGATCGCCAAGCGCGACTGGTGCAACGGCAGTGTCGGCACGCTGGGTATTTCGTATCACGCAAGCTCGCAATGGCGCGTGGCGAATCTGGCGCCGCCGTCGCTGAAAGCGATCATGCCATGGGAAGGGCGCGCCGATCAGTATCGCGACCAGTGTTATCACGGCGGTATTTTCGCGCTGGGCTTCGTGACCAACTGGGTTGCGACGCACACCGCGCATCATCTGCTGGGCCGACCACGCAGTTTCAATCCGGATTCGTTTCAGCCGGACATGCTCTACCACATCATGCGCAACGATCTCGATTCGGAGTGGTGGCGCATGTCGAGCGCGCGCTGGGAGAACATCAAGATGCCGGTGTACAGCGTCGGCAACTGGGGCGGCTTCTCGCTGCATCTGCGCGGCAACACCGAGGGCTACACGCAGGCAGCGTCGAAGCACAAAAAGCTGCGCATCCACACCGGCACGCATTTTCATCCGTTTCATTCCAACGAAGGCCGCGCGGAGCAACTGCGCTGGTTCGACCATTGGCTGAAAGGCATCGACACCGGCATCATAGACGAACCACCGGTAAAGCTCGAAATCCGCACCGGCGGCAGCAAAAAGCCGTACCCGTTCCGTACTGAAAACGAGTGGCCGCTGGCGCGCACTGACTGGAAGAAGGTTTATCTGAAAATCGAGCGCGAACAGAGCCACGACGAAACGGCGATCGAAGGCACACTGACTTGCGATGTGCCTGCGACCGAAGCCAGCGTGAGTTATCCGGCGAGTGGTTCGACCGCGGCAGGCGTAGCATCGGGTTCGTCGCTTTCCACCACGCACGGTGGCGCGGGACGACTCGGCGTTTCGTTCGAGAGCGATGCTATGCCGGAAGACAGCGAGATCACCGGTCCGCTGGTGCTGAATATCTGGGTGTCGAGCACCTCGGAAGATATGGACATCATGTGCACGCTGCGCAACATCGGCCCCGATGGCAAGGACGTGTGGGAAGTCGGCCAGCACGGCGGCCCGGTGCCGCTGACCAAAGGCTGGCTGCGCGCGTCGCACCGCAAGCTCGACCCGGTGAAATCGACGCCATACCGTCCGTTTCATCCGCACAACGAACGCTGGTGGCTGGAGCCGAACAAGCCGGTGGAATGCCAGATCGAAATCTGGCCGACCTGCATCGTGCTGAAGAAGGGCCACAAGCTGCGGCTCGATGTGCAGCCGCGCGACGGCATCGGCGCTGCACCGTATACGCACTATCACTGCGACTACAACGCGGGCGCTACCAATACGATTTATTCGGGCGGCGACAAGCAGACGTATATGCTGGTGCCGTTCATTCCGGCGAAGGGCTGAGAGGAAGCGTGACCGCCGCGCGCAAGCGCACCGCATTCGTTACCGGGGCCACGCAGGGCCTGGGCGCGGCGCTTGCGTTGCGTCTGGCGCAGGATGGTTACGATGTCGCGGTGTCCGGCACTAGCCTCGGCAATCTTGCGGATACGGTGTCAGCACTAAAAGCGACCGGGGCGCGCGTGGTTGCGGTGCCGCTGGATTTGCGCTCGCAGGAGAGCACCGAGCAGGCGATGACGCAAGTGATACGCGAATTCGGCGAACTCGACGTGCTGGTGAACAATGCCGGCATTACCATACGCAAGCTTGCGGTCGACGTGACGCGAGAGGAATGGCAGTCGGTGATGGACATCAATCTCGCCGGCACGTTTTTCATGAGCCAGCAGATGGGGCGGCATCTGATCGCGCAGCAGCGCGCGGGCTGCATCATCAACATCGGCTCGACGCACGGACTGGTGGGATTCGCGCAGCGTTCGACTTACGGCATTTCCAAGGCGGGCATCTCGCACATGACGCGCATGCTCGCCATCGAATGGGCGGAGCATCGCATCCGTGTCAACGCCATCGCGCCGGGCACCGTCGATACGCCGTCGCGCGTGACGTTCTTCTCTGCCGATCCCAAGGGATTCAAGGCGATGATCGACCGCGTGCCGCTGGCGCGCTTGTGCAAAATGGAAGAAGTGGCCGCGATGGTGAGTTACCTCGCGGGCCCGGATGCGGCGTATATTACCGGGCAGACCATGGTGCTTGACGGCGGGCTCACCTCTTATTGAAATGCAAACGATGTAAACGACAGTGAAAGGACATTCATCATGCTGACCCAGCAACTTGCGAAATTTGTCATCAACACACGTGAAACCGATGTGCCCGCTGATGTGCTCGACGGTGCGCGCGATGCGCTGGTCGATACGCTCGGCTGCGCACTGGCCGGCAGCCTCGATGAAGGCTCGGAGATCGCGCAGCGCTGGGTGCGTGAAACGGGCGCGCGCGCGCAAGCGACCGTGCTCGGCACGCCGCTTTCGACGTCGCCCGCCGAGGCCGCCTTTGCCAATGGCCTCGCCGCGCATGCGCTCGATTTCGACGATTCGCTGACCACGCTGCGCGGACATCCGACAGCGCCGATGCTGGGTGCGGGTTTGGCGGTGGGTGAAGCGGCGAGCGCATCGGGCAAGGCGGTGCTGGCAGCGATTTCGATTGGTCTTGAAGTCGGCGGCAAGATTGGCCCGGCGCTGGGCGCAGGGCATTACATGAAAGGCTGGCACAGCACCGCGACAGTGGGCGTGTTTTCTGCGACGGCAGTTGCCGCGCGTCTGTGGGGGTTGACGGTTGAGCAACTGCAAACCGCGTGGGGGATTGCTGCTTCGGAAGCCTCGGGGCTGATCCGCAATTTCGGCACCATGACCAAGCCGTTTCACGCGGGACACGCAGCGCGCAGTGCGGTGATGGCGGCATGGATGGCGAAGCATGGTTTTACCGCCGACACGCACATCTTCGACGGCAAGAACAATTTTTTCAGCACCTATGCCGGCGACGATGCCGTCGCACTGGAAACCACGTTGCCCAAGCTCGGCAATCCATGGGAGATGCTGACCCCCGGCATCTACGTCAAGCGCTGGCCGTGCTGTTACTGCAATCACCGGCCGGTGGGCGGCATGTTCGAGCTGATCAAGCAGCACAATATCAAGCTCGAAGAAGTGACCAAGGTGCGCATCGGCTTTTTGCCGGGTGCCGACACGCCGCTGATCCATCGAGACCCGCACACCGGGCTCGAAGGCAAATTCAGCATGGAATACAACGCGGCCGTGGCGCTGCACGACGGTAAGCTCACCATGGAAACATTCACCGATGCCATGGTGCAGCGGCCGGAAATTCGCGCAGTGATGCCGAAGATCGAGCGCTTTTACATACCCGACGAGAAATTTTATTCGGGCGTCACCGGTTACAACGATATTGAGATCATCACCACGCGCGGCACTTACAAGCTGCACATCGACCGCGTGCCGGGGTCGCCGCAATGGCCGATGACGCCGGCCGACCGCGCGGAGAAGTTTCTCGACTGCGCGGGCCGCGTGCTGGGCAGCGCGGGCGCGAAGCGGTTGTTTGAAACCGCTGAGCGTTGCGGGCAGCTTGCAAACATTGCCGAACTCGCGCGTGCCACCGTGCCTGCTGAAACGCGGGCGGCCGGGGCATCGGCAAAAGCCGTGGTATAAATGTTTTTTTCGGAGGGGACGCTATGGCTAGACTTTTCAACTGGCTTTTGTTGCTGCTGCCCATGACGGCAATGGGTGCGAACGGCGCGACCAAAGGCGACCTCTTCACGCAGGACTTGTTTGTCGATCACGTGTCCACCGTGCCGGCGAACGCCGGGCAGAAGGTCGGCATCTTCGTGCGGCAGAAAGTTCTGACTATCAAAAAGGGCCGTGCCGCGCCGGTAGTGCTGTTCGTCCACGGCGCCACGGTGCCCGGCGTGCCCGACTACGATCTTGATTTCAAGGGCTACAACTGGATGGCGCATCTGGCGCGCGCCGGTTTCAACACCTACAGCATGGATCACACCGGCTATGGCGGCTCGCCCAAGCCGATGATGGACGATCCCTGCAATGTCGATGCGAAATTCCAGAACATCATCATGCAGCGTCCGTTGCAGACTGGCTGCGCGCCGAACTATCCGCATCAGATGAACACCATACGCGACGACTGGAAGGAAATCGACGCCGTGGTGGATCATCTGCGCAAGATCAACCGCGTGCGGCGCATCCATATCATCGGCTGGTCCGCGGGCGGGCCGCGCGTTGGCGGTTACATTGCGCAGTACCCGGACAAAATCGAGCGCGCGATGCTGTACGCGCCGAGTCCGACCATCGCCGGGCCGATTCCCGACAAGCCGGCGGCGGGCGCGCCGATGAGTTTGCAGACGCGCGATGATTTCGAACTGAAGCGCTGGGATCCGGATGTGCGTTGCCCGGGGCAGGTCGAACCCGGCGTGCGTGATGCGGTGTGGGCCGAGATCATGAAGTGGGACAAGGTCGGCTCGACCTGGGGACCGGAAGGTGTCGGCGTGATGCGTGGACGCATCGCCACTGGTTTTGGCTGGACGAAAGAGCTTGCCGCGAAAGTAGTGGCGCCGACGCTGATCGTAGTCGGCGAGTACGACCGCCTCAAAGAGCGCCGCACGGTGTTCGAGCAGATCGGTTCCAAGGACAAAGTGTTCATCGACGTCGCATGCGCTTCACACTTCATGGTGTGGGAAAAACAGCATCGCGTGCTGCAGGAAACGTCGGTGGCGTGGCTTACGCGCGGAAACGTGAAAGATGTGCGCCGCGGCGAGTTTCGCGTGGATGAAAAAGGCGTGTATACCCTGGTGGCCGGTAGCAGGAAATAACAAATAAAAAAATAATTATAAAAAAGGCCGGGTGGACATACAAATCCCCCGGCCTGTGCTTTTCGTGCGCGCGGCTATTCGATTTTGATGTTCGCGGCCTTGATGATGTCGGCGACTTGCGCGCTTTGCTTCTTCAGGTAAGCCCCCATTTCTTCGGCGCGATGATAGTTTACGTCAAGGCCAACGCTGTTGAGCCTGTCGCGCGCGTCCGTTGCCTGCAGCGCCTTGTCCACGGCAGCGGTAATTTTGTCGACGATCGGCTTGGGAGTGCCCGCGGACACCATGACACCGATCCACGCCGCGAAGTCGAAGCCGGGCATGTTGGCCGCGACGGCGTAGGTCGGAACGCCGGGCGCCAGCGAACTCGGCTTCAGTGTCGATATGCCGTAGGCCTTAAGTTTTCCCGAGCGCACATGCGGCATGGTCGCGGGGACCGTTTCGGTCATGTAGTTCACCTGTCCGCTGATCACATCGGTGAGCGCCGGCACGCTGCCTTTGTACGGCACGTGGGTGGCTTTGATGCCGGCGACGCTGTTGAAATATTCCACGGCCAGATGCGCGGCGGCGCCGGTGCCTGATGATGCATAGGTGTACTTGCCCGGATTGCTTTTTGCGAGCGCGATGAACTCCTTGATGTCTTTGGCGGGAAACGTCGGCGCTGTTACCAGCACGTATCCCACGAATCCCGCAATGGCCACCGGCGCCAGATCGCGTGCCGAGACATACGGCGTCTTCTGCAACAGCGGCGATACGGTCACTGGCCCGCTCGACGCCGCGAGGATGGTGTAGCCGTCGGGCGTGGCCTTGGCCACGATGTCGGTGCCGATCATACCCCCCGCGCCGGCGCGGTTGTCGGCCACCACCTGATAGCCAAATATTTCCGAGAGCTTTTGCGCTATCACGCGTCCCACCAGATCGGTTGCCTGTCCCGGCGGCCACGGAATAACCAGGCGCATCGGGCGATTGGGATAGTCCTGCTGCGCGAATGCCGTGCTGGAAATCAGCAGTGCCGCGGCCAGTGCCGGTGTGCGTTTGACAAGGGCGAGAAATCGTTTCACGGTGTCTCCTCCAGATATTGTTGTACGCGCACTATAACGCAAGCGCGGCAACGGCGTGCACACGCCGCGCGGGTTGCCCGCGTGGACGGAAAATCCGCTATGGCGTCCGTTAATTTGGCACAATATGCGCAGTTGCAAAATTCGATTACCGGAGAAAGCTCATGATCGTGACCCTGTCCAAATGGGCTCTGGCCGTTGTCGGGGCGTGGCTTGCCGTGGCGCCGGTCGCGTACGCGCAGAGCACAGCCGCTTATCCCAGCAGGCCGATCCGCATGCTGGTGCCGTTCGCGCCGGGCGGCGGCGCCGACCTGATGGCACGGATCCTTACCCCGCGCCTGATGGACAGATTCGGCCAAACGGTCGTGGTGGACAATCGTCCGGCGGCGAGCGGCGTTGTCGCCACCGAACTGACCGCGCGCGCCGCGCCCGACGGCTATACCGTGCTGGTGTGCACCAGCAACCATGCCGGATATCCCTGGATGTTCAAGAGTCTGCCGTTTGACATCCGCAAGGATTTTGAGTTTGTCACGCAGGCCACCATGTCGCCGCTGGTACTGGTGGTGCACCCGTCGGTGCCGGCGAAATCCATGCAGGAATTCATCCAGTATGCGCGCAACAATCCCGGCAAGATGAACTATGGCTCATCCGGTCCGGGCGGCCCGCCGCATATCGCCGGGGAAATGCTGAAATCGATGGCGAAGATTAATCTTACCCATATTGTTTATAAAGGCGTGGCCCCTGCGCTGACCGCACTGCTCGGCAACGAAGTGCAGATGAGCTTTACCAACCTGTTTTCCGGACAGCCGCATATCCAAGGCGGGCGCCTGCGCGTGCTGGCGGTGACCAGCGACAAGCGTCTGCCGACCGCCCCCGACTGGCCGACGGTGTCTGAGTCGGGCGTGCCTGGCTACGAGGCGAGCATTTGGTACGGCATGCTGTTGCCGGCGAAGACACCCAAACCGATCGTCGACATATTGCATCGCGAGATCACTGGCATACTCAAACAGCCCGACGTATCCAAGACCTTCGTGACGCAGGGCGGGCTGGTCATCGCCAATACTCCAGAGGAGTTTCGCCGTGTTTTCCTGAGCGATGTGGAACGCCTGGGCAAGGTGATTCAGGCCGCGGGCATTAAGCCCGAATGAGGCGTGGCTATTTGTGAGTGGACGCATATAAATGCTTGAAGTCATTCCCAGCGGGAAAATACTCGGCGCTACCGTCGCGGGGCTAAATCTGGCGCAGCCGCTGAGTGAAGCGAATTTCACAGCCGTGCAAAGTGCGCTCGGCGCGCATGGCGTGCTGCGGTTTCCTAAACAGCAGTTGACCGCGCAGCAGTTGGTCGATTTCAGTGCGCGCTTCGGCAAACTGGAAATCAACGTTGCGAATTCTTATCAGGAACCCGGTTTGCCGGAAATCATGATCCTGTCGAATATGCTTGAGAACGGCAAGCCTATCGGCATGTCCGACGCGGGGCAAAGCTGGCATACCGATATGTCGTACAGCCGCACCATTGCGTTTGCGAACGTGCTTTACGGCATCAAGATTCCGCGGCGCAATGGCAAGACTTTGGGCAACACCGAGTTTTGCAGCATGCACGCAGCGTACGACGGTCTGCCGGATGAACTCAAGCGGCAGCTCGAGGGCAAAACCGTGCTGCACGACTTCAACAAATTCTGGGAGATGATGCGGCGCGAAAAAGGCAGCACGCGTCCGCCGCTGACCGAAGCGCAGCGCAAAGCCAAGCCGCCGGTGTCGCATCCGATTTTTCTCACGCATCCGCTGACCGGACGCAAAGTGCTGTACGCAAACCCCGGCTATTCGATGCGCATCAACGAATTGCCGGAAAAAGAAAGCGACGATCTGCTCGCGTTTTTGTTCGAGCATCAAACGCAGCCCGCGTATCGCTATGCGCATGAATGGCACGAAGGCGACCTGATGCTATGGGAAGACATCGGCACCATCCACAACGCCGTCGCGGATTACGGCCCGCACGAGCACCGTCTGATCAAGCGCTGTCAAGTGATGGCGTCGGTGTTTGGTGATGATTTTGCACAATAAAAAATACTTTAAAAACAAATGCTTAGATATGGATAGCCTGCTTCGCATAATGGCCGTTACGACACTGTTGGTGGACGCAACGGCGTGGGGCGCAAAGCAATGAACGGCAGGATAGCGGACATTGAGTGACCCTCGCTATCCGCCCGCAACGCTCGACAATTGAATCAACCCGGCGCGTGGTCGTCGCGCCACATGAAGGTGGCGTACCAATTGTCGCCCTTGCCTTCGAGACACACCGCCGTGCCGTTGCCGGGTTTGAACTCGACCACCTTGCGTTTTTCGTCACCGCACACCAGCTTCGAGGCCGTGCGCAGCAGGTAGTCGACATGGCCGCACATCATGATGTC
>JAKFYK010000110.1 GCA_021730905.1 Betaproteobacteria bacterium
GTGTGCTGACCTCGGTGCACGCGTTTGCTACTGATCCCAAGCGCGGCGTTTTCATATTAGCCTTCCTGGTTGTGGTTATTGGCGGCTCGCTGCTGTTGTTCGCATGGCGTGCACATCGCGTGGGATTAGGCGGACGCTTTGACGTGGTGTCGCGCGAATCGTTTTTGCTCACCAACAATGTGTTGCTGGTGGTCGCGGCAGGTTCGGTATTGCTGGGCACACTGTACCCGTTGTTCCTCGACGCGCTGGGGCTGGGCAAAATTTCCGTCGGTCCGCCGTACTTTGAAATCGTGTTTACGTTGCTGATGGCGCCGGCACTGTTTCTGATGGGGGTGGGACCGATGGCGCGCTGGAAGCAGGCGAACCTGCCTGAAATCGCAGTGCGTCTGAAATGGGCATTTGCGGTTTCGGTGGTGAGCGCATTGTTGCTGCCGCTGGCGATGGGCAAATGGACGCCGCTGGCGAGTTTTGGTTTGCTGCTGGCGTTGTGGATCGTCGCCAGCAGTGTCACCACGCTATTGTCGCGGCTGAAACAAACGCCCGGCGCGGGTGTGGGCGCAAAACTGCGCGCGCAGTCGCGCAGTTACTACGGCATGCTGCTCGCACATGTCGGCGTGGCAGTGTTTGTGGTGGGCGTGACGATGGTCAAGAGTTACGAGGCCGAGAAGGATGTGCGTTTGGACATTGGCGACACGGTTGAACTCGGTGGATACTCATTTCGTTTCGACGCGCTTAATGATGTGAAAGGCCCGAACTACGTGGCGGCTCGCGGCACCTTCAGCGTTACACGGGGCGCATCCCCGGTGGGCGTGATGTATCCGGAAAAACGCATCTACAACGTGCAAAAAAATGCCATGACCGAGGCCGCCATCAACACCGGCTTCACGCGAGATCTCTATGTGTCGCTGGGCGAGCCGGTGGGTGGCAAGGCGTGGGTGGTGCGCGTGCAGGTCAAGCCGTTCGTTGACTGGATCTGGGGCGGCTGCGTGTTAATGGCATTGGGCGGATTGCTTGCGGTGCTGGATCGGCGTTACCGCGTGGCGGCGCGTGCCACACGCACAACGACTGAAACGGTGGCAACGGCTGGCGCTACGTCAACGGGCTAGCCTTATGAAACGCTGGCTGTGGCCACTGGGCATTTTTATGGTACTGGTGGTGTTTCTCGGTGTGGGCCTCACGCTCAATCCGCGCGAAGTGCCGTCGCCGCTTATCGGCAAAGCCGCGCCGCCATTTCAATTGCCACAATTGCACGATCCGGAAAAAACGTTTTCGCAAAAGGATGTGGCGGGCAAGGTATGGCTGCTCAATGTGTGGGCGTCGTGGTGCGCGCCCTGCCGCGAAGAGCATCCGATTTGGGTTGATCTGGCAAAAAATAACGTGGTGCCGATCTACGGCCTGAACTATAAAGACAAGCGCACCGACAGTATTGCGTGGCTGCAACGTTACGGCGATCCCTATGTGTTGTCGGTATCCGATAGCCAGGGGCGCATCGGCATCGACTATGGCGTCTATGGCGTGCCGGAAACCTATGTCATCGACAAGCAGGGTGTGATTCGCTATAAAAAAATCGGACCGGTCACGCCAGCCGTGTTGAAAGAAAAAATCCTGCCGTTGATTGCGAAGTTGAATGGCGATGCGTAACTATTTGTTTTTATTTATTATAGTTTTATCCGGCTTGATGTCTGTGCACGCTGCGGACGATGCCGCGCTCGAGCAAAGAGTGCAACGTCTTTCCGAAGAATTGCGTTGCCTGGTATGCCAGAACCAGTCGCTTGCTGATTCACATGCCGACTTGGCCGTTGATCTGAAAAACCAGGTGCGCGAAAAATTGAAGCAGGGCGCCAGCGAAAAGGACGTGATCGCATTCATGACCGAGCGCTATGGCGATTTTGTGTTGTACCGCCCGCCGATGAAGGCTACAACGCTGTTGTTGTGGTTCGGACCGGGATTGTTGCTGGTCGCCGGACTGGTCGCGTTGTTCTTGCGCCTGCGCCGCCGCGCGGCGGTGGAAGCAGAGCCTGCGCTTACGTCGGACGAGCGCGCGCGTGCCGCTGCATTGCTTGAAGACGGCGGTTCTGGCATCGAGCCGAATCAACGATGACTTTATTCTGGATTTTCGCGGCGTTGTTGATCGCTGCCGCGTTGCTGTTCGTGCTGCCGCCGTTGCTCAGGCGCAGCACCAGCGCCGCCAAAGCAGACATTGCCGGTGAGCCGAACAACGCGTTGAATGTCGCGGTGTATCGCGATCAGCAACGTGAGTTGGAAGGCGATCGGCGCGCGGGCACGCTGACCGACGAACAATATGAACGTGCACACCTCGAGCTGGAACGCAGACTGCTCGATGATGTTGCCGCGGATCGCGCACCCGTCCGGATCTCCGGCAGCGAGCGTCCTGCAAGTCGCGTACCCGCGATCATTGCGGCTTTTGTGGTGCCGCTGGCGGCAGTTGCGCTTTACTTTGCTGTGGGCAATCCGCGCGCGCTGGCGCCGGTGGCGCTGCCGAAAGATGCCAGCAAGGGCGTCACCGCCGAGCAGGTTGAAGCAATGGTGGCAAAGCTTGCCGAGCGCATGAAGCAGAATCCGGATGATCCGCAGGGCTGGGCAATGCTGGGCAAGTCCTACGGTGTGATGGGCCGCTACGAAGATGCTGCCGCAGCCTATGCTAAAGCAGTTGAACGCGTGCCCGACAATCCGCATTTGCTGGCCGACTACGCCGATGCATTGGCGATGTCGCGCGGGCAAAACCTGCAGGGCGAGCCCGAAGCGCTGGTGATGCGCGCGCTGAAAATCGATCCGGATCACGCCAAGTCATTGGCGCTTGCGGGTACCGTCGCGTTCGAGAAAAAAGATTATGCTGCCGCGATCACGTATTGGGAAAAGCTTGCGACGCTGGTTCCGCCCGACAGCGAAATCGCGCGAGGCGTGCAGTCAAGCATCGCCGAAGCGCGCAGTCTCGCGGGCAATAATGCCAAGGCCGCGGATAAATTCACGGGCGTGAGCGGCACGGTATCGCTTGCGCCGGCGCTGGCGGGCAAAGCCGCGCCCGGCGACACGGTTTTCATCTTCGCGCGTGCCGCCGAAGGCCCGCGCATGCCGCTGGCCATCATACGGCGCACAGTCAGCGACCTGCCGGTGCAGTTCACACTCGACGACAGTATGGCAATGTCGCCTCAGGCGCGGTTGTCGGGCGCACCGCAAGTGATCATCGGTGCGCGCATTTCCAAAAGCGGCGACGCAACGCCCAGACCCGGCGACCTGCAAGGTACAAGCAAGCCGGTTGGCAATACTAGCAAGGGCACGGCAGTTGTCATTGACACCGAGGTTCGCTGAATCGGGAAATCGCTGGCGAACTTTGACAAGGCTGGAAGCGTGGCCGTAGACTACGATGATGCATTTTCATAACACGCAGGAGGCGCCCATGAGCATCGTTATACGTGCGGGCCTCATTGCCGGGCTCTGTCTTGCCAGTAGTGCTGCCTATGCGACGTGCGATAGCACGCTGTCTTCCTATCAATCCGCGGTTTCCACCAATAACTTCGTGCTCGCGGGCCAATTGGTGTCGGAGACGCCCGAGTGTTTTGGCGGCAGCCCGACGGTGGCGCAAGTGCAGATCAATGGCACGTCTTTTCAGCAGGCCTCCGCGATTTCGCGCGCGATGAATCTGCGCTTTGCTTCGGACAATCCGGGGCCCCGTGCCGCGCTTGACATCAAAGGCATGGCGGCGGGCAACGTCGGCAAGAAATGGAATGTGTGGGGCAGCATGGAAAGCAACGATACGCGGCAGACCTACCGCAATCTCGTGGCAACCGTTACCCGCAACGAGTCCGACGTGCTCAATACGGTTGTGGGCATTGATTACTCGCTGTCACCGTCGATGGTGGTCGGTGTGTCGCTGGCGATCGACCGTGGCAACATGTCCGGTAGTGATACGACGCTCACTTACTTTAATCAGCTCGACAGCGACGGTTATTCTGTCGCACCGTATTTCGGCATGCAACTGAGCAAGACGCTGTCACTTGACGCCAGTCTGGGCATGGGCAGAGGCAAGTTCGACACCATTCACCGCACAGAAGGCAAATCCGACCGTTGGTTCGGCGCCGCGAATCTGAACTACGAGCGCTGGATGGGCAACGTGCAGTTCACCGGCAAAGCAAGCTATCTGCGCGGCGTCGAGGACTACGAGAACCTTCGTTCACTGGGGGCGCCAGTAATTGGTACCGCAGCCAAAAACACCCTCGGTCAAGTGCGGGTAACGGGGCAACTGGGTTACTGGCTGAATGGTTTCATGCCCTACGCGTCTCTTGGCTGGGTGTCGGATGTAGAGCGCAAGACCACGCAATTCGGTGCGCCCGGCAGTCCCATCGGCAAAGACGGCTGGGTGTGGTCGCTGGGCGTCAATTTCATCTCGTTAAGCAGCGGCGTGACTGGGGGCATTGCCTACAAACAGGAAGAAAGCCGCAGCAACCAGCAGAACAAGAGCCTGATGGCGAACATCGGCATACGCTTTTAATGCCTGAATTGGCGTTTGCGAAACGATGGCCGCGCAAGTTTGCGCGGCCATTTTGTTTCTGCTGAGCGGATGTGTGATGCTCAATCCGAGGGACGATGCGCGAGCCCGAACCGAATCCCAGGGACGCGCGCGTCGATTCGTCTCGGTGCCGTTGCGCGCATCTCCAACAGCAGCAATGCCACACCGCAGCCCGGCGATTTGCAGGGATTGACGCAGCCGGCGAACCATACACAAAGAGACATGGTGATAGTCATCGACACTGAAATGCGTTGAATGGGCTTGTAGCGGCTGGTGGAACTACTGATTGTTGTAATTTACCAACAACCGTTTTGCCGGATTAAGCGCGCGCAGGTTTAAAACAGCGACATGCCGCGCACCTTATTTGCAGTTTAAATATTAAAATATACATATAAAACAAATAGTTACGATATTTATCAGAAGGTCGTGTATCAATCTCGACCAGTTTCTTGGCACACTAGGTGACAGTACCGTGCGTCAGCGGGAAAAATTGATTTAAGCGCTTGGTTTGACACAACTTTTAGCTGGGGCATAGACTCGCCGACAATGGCCGTGAGCGGAATCTGTGGTACTCGGGCTCACGCGGCTGGTTTCTTTTTGCAATGTTTTCGAAGGTTTGCGGAGGCGATAATGAAATACAAATTCAGGCGTTTAGGATTGTTGGTCGGCTTGGGGCTGGCCAGCGGCGTTGCATCTGCCACGCCTTGCAGCAGTGCGGTGAGTTCTTATGAGTCTGCTGTTTCGAGCAACAGCTTTTCATCCGCATCGCAAATCCTGTCAAACCATCCGGAGTGTTTCGGCGCCAGCGCGACAACGTCGCAAGTGCAGATCACCGGCACGTCGTTTCAACAAATGTCGGCGATATCGCGTGCCCTCGGTTTGAGATTTGCTTCTGACAATCCAGGCCCCCGCGCCGACATCGGCATCAAGGGAATGGCTGCGGGCAATGCCGGCAAGAAATGGAACGTGTGGGGCAGTGTGGAAAACAATGACACGCGGCAAAGCTATGTTGCCGCGAATACTTTCACCACCCGTAACGATTCCGATGTGCTGAACACAGTGTTGGGTGTCGATTATTCGCTATCGCCAACCATGGTATTTGGCGTCTCGGCGGCGTTTGACCGGGGCGATGTCTCTGGCAAGAATTCCGCTCCGGGAACGACTCTGAACAATATCGATAGCGATGGCTATGCGGTGGCGCCCTATATCGGCATTCAGCTCAGCAAAGCGCTGTTCTTTGATGCCAGCATCGGTTTTGGCAGGGGGAAATTCAGTTCGAGTACCGCGACCGAAGGCGAGTCGGACCGCTGGTTTGGCGCGGCTAACCTCGGCTACGAACACTGGATGGGCAATCTCCAGTTTAGCGGGAAGGCGGGCTACCTGCGTGGCGTTGAGGATCATGACAATCTCAAGGCGGCGGGCGTTACCGCTATTGGCACCGGCGGCAAAAATACGCTGGGTCAACTGCGGCTGACCGCTCAACTCGGCTATTGGATTAATGGGGTTATGCCCTACGGCTCACTGGGTTATGTCTCCGATGTGGAGCGCAAGACCACGCAGTTCGGTGCAGGTAACAATCCGATCGGCAAGGATGCCTGGGTGTGGGCGCTGGGCGTCAATTTCATATCGCTGAGCAGCGGCTTGACCGGCGGCATTGCCTACAGACAGGAAGAAAGCCGCAGCAACCAGCAGAACAAGAGCCTCATGGCAAACATCGCCTTGCGTTTTTAATGACGGGATCGAAGTTCCCCTCAACCATGGCCGCGCGATTCAGCGCGGCCATTTTGTTTCTGCTGAGCGGATGCGCGATGCTCGATCCGGCGGACGATGCGCGAGCCCGAACCGAATCCTGGGCGCGCGCGCGGGGATTCGTCACGGTGCCGTTGCGCGCGGAAGGCTTTGAACTGTTTGCCCTGAACCGGCAGTCGGGGCCAGCCGAAACGCTGACGATTTACATCGAGGGCGACGGCGCGCCGTGGGCAACGCCCTACCATCCTCCGCGCAATCCGACGCCGCGGGAACCGGTAGCGCTGGCTCTGGCAAGCGCCGATACGGCGCCTAACGTTGCCTGGCTTGCCCGGCCCTGTCAGTACCTGAACGGCGCTGCGCTCTCGGCTTGTGACAGCGCGTTTTGGATTGAACGCCGTTTTGCGCCCGAAGTGATCGAGGCGTACGACGGTGCGGTGACGCAATTGAAGACCCTGTCGCGCGCGCGCGGCGTTCGTCTGGTCGGCTATTCGGGCGGTGGCGTGATTGCCGCGCTGGTTGCCATGCGGCGGGCGGACGTGGTGGGCGTGATCACGGTTGCTGCGCCGCTGTCGCTGGCGGATTGGGTCGCCTGGCATGGTCTGTCGCCGCTGGCGGGGTCGCTTGATCCGCGCCAGCAAAAAGCCAGAGACATGGCCTCGCCGGACGTGCATTTCGCCGGCGCCAACGACAAAATCGTTCCGGCGGGGATCGTGGAGCGATTTGTGCGGTCTCATGGGGGAAGGCTGGAAACCGTCGCCGGATTTGACCACAATTGTTGCTGGGTGCGTGACTGGCCCCAGTTATTGAGCCGCGCCGCACGCGGCTTGGAAGGCACAAAATGAAACACCTGCTGATCGTTCTGATGGCCTGGGCAACCCTGCAAACCGCGTTTGCCCAGGTGTTTCGTCCACCGCCCTTCATTGGAGGTGTTCCGGGCATGTCGCAGATGCAGGCGATCCAAACCTCGCGCCAGCAGTCGCGCACCTTGCTGTATCGCGAAGCGCTCGAGGAATTGCGCAGAAATCCGCGTGCTGCCGATTACGTCCCGTGTCCGCCGGGCGCGAGTCCGGATACGGTGTGCGCACCCGCCGTCGCCGCGGATTCCGCACCCGCGGACGGCAAGCCCGTGATCCGCAAACGCGTGGCATTGCTCATCGGCAACAATGCCTATACGAATCCGGTGCCGCTGCTGGAAACACCCATCGCCGATGTCGACAAAATATCCGAAATACTGCGCGTTCGCTATGGCTACGAAGTCACCGTGGTAAAAAATGCGACCAAAGCGGCTACCGCGCGCGCGCTCAATCAATTGGCGGCCAATGTGCGCCCGGACGACAGTGTGCTGGTGTTTTACGCCGGCCATGGCTATCTGCTGAACGACGTCAACATGGGCTACTGGCTGCCGGTGGATGCATCCGCCAAGACGGCGGCCAACTGGATCTCAAACGAGGACATCTCGCGGTTTCTTACGGCGATTCCCGCGCGGCAATTGATACTGGTATCGGACAGTTGTTATTCCGGCACGCTCACGCGCGAATATCGCTTCACCGGTCCGGCCGCGGTTGACCCCGATGACGTGCTGCGCAAGCGCTCGGTGCTGGTGCTGACGTCGGGTGGCGACGAGCCGGTGGCGGATGAGGGCAAAGGCGGGCATTCCATCTTTGCGTGGCACCTGATCGGCGTGTTGAATGCTGCGCAAGGACTGACGCTGGGAGCCAATGTGTTTGCCGAGGTGCGTCAGCGTGTGTCAAAAGAGTATCCGCAGACGCCGCAATATGGCGCGGCGGTGTCCGCGGGACATACAGCCGGCGGCGAGTATCTGTTTACTACTGCAAAGTAAAAACACTTCCGCCCGGCGGTCTTCCCGCCTTCCCGTAACGATGCAAGACGCCGGATGGCGAAGCGCGTTATTCTTCTGTTTTTTTGTGCTCCTTAAACATCATGAAATGGCAATACACCAAAGGGCTGCATGACCTCGGCAACCACTGTTACGCGTGGCTGCAGCCCGATGGCGGTTGGGGCTTGAGCAACGCCGGCCTAGTTGTCGATGGCGATCAAACGCTGCTGGTCGATACGCTGTTTGATCTCGCGCACACGCGCGAAATGCTGGCGGCTTATCGTCGTGCGGCACCCGCGGCGAGCAACATCGGCGTGCTCGTCAACACGCATTCCAACGGCGATCACACTTTTGGCAATCAACTGGTGAAGGGGGCACGCATCATCGCCAGCCGCGCCTGCGCCGAAGAGATGGCTGCACGCCGCCCCGAGGAACGCGCCCAGGTCATGCGCGAGTGGCAAAAGCACGGCGAAGCGGGCGCGGCATGGCATCATTTGTACAGCGGCAAGTTTGATTTCGAAGGACTCGTCTACACGCCGCCGACCGAGACCTTTGAACGCGACATGTCGGTGAATGTCGGCTCCAAGGAAGTGCGGCTGGTGAACGTCGGTCCGGCGCACACCAACGGCGACATTCTTGCCTATGTGCCCGGCGACCGCACGGTGTTTACCGGCGACATTCTGTTCATCGGCGGCCATCCGCTGGCGTGGGTGGGGCCGATATCAAACTGGATTGCGGCGTGCGATTTAATTCTGAGTTGGGACGTCGAAACCATCGTGCCCGGCCATGGCCCGATTACCGACAAGGCCGGCGTGCGCAAACTGAAAGGCTACTTCGAATATCTTACCGCCGAGGCGCGCAGGCGTTTTGATGCCGGCATGAACGAAGCAGAAGCTGCGCGCGACATCTCACTCGCGCCGTATCACGACTGGATCGACGCCGAGCGTATCATCGTCAACATCCACACGCTGTACAAGGATTTCGGCGCGCCACGCAAAACGGAAACGCCGGATTATCATGCGTTGATGGCGCGCCTTCGTAAGCAAAATCGGCAATACTAAAAATATTAATTAAAACAAATACTTAACAGATAACTCCATGACGATACGACTCGACGAAACCCACGACGCCAAACGCCAAAGCTGGGTGGCCAGCGCCAACGGTCACACCGATTTTCCGATACAGAATTTGCCGCTGGGCGTATTCAGTGTGCGTGGAGACACGCCGCGCGGCGGTGTTGCCATCGGTGATGAAGTGTTCGATCTCAAGGCCGCGTGCGACGCGAAACTTTTTTCCGGTGATGCGGAGAAGGCCGCGCGTGCAGCATATGCCAGCACGTTGAATGAATTGATGGCGCTAGGCGCAGGCCCGCGTGCCACGCTGCGCAAGCAGTTGTCGGCGTTGCTGGCGGCAGACACATCCGAATCGTCGCGCGCGCAACCGCTTGCCGCCAAGTTGCTGCACAAGGTGACCGATTGCACGCTGCATCTGCCGGCGAAGATCGGCGCGTTCACCGATTTTTTTGCCGGCATCACGCACGCCGAAAACGGCGGCAAGCGCCGCGGCTCGAATCCACCGCTCAATGAGAATTATCGGTACGTACCGGTGGCCTATCACAGCCGCGCGTCCACCGTACGTCCGACAGGCGTGGCAGTGCGCCGTCCCTACGGCCAGCGTCTCGCGGGTAACGACAAACTGCCGACCTTCGGGCCGTGCCTGAAAATGGATTTCGAACTCGAGTTCGGCGTCTGGGTCGGCAACGGCAATGCGTGGGGCGAGCCGATACCCATCAACAAAGCCGGCGAACATATCTATGGCTACTGCATGCTGAACGACTGGTCGGCACGCGACATCCAGCGCTGGGAATCGGCGCCGCTGGGTCCGTTTCTGTCAAAGAATTTCGGCACTACCATTTCGCCGTGGATGGTCACGCCCGAAGCGCTGGCGCCGTTTCGCATCGCACAGCCTGCGCGGCCGCAAGGCGATCCGAAGCCGCTGGATTATTTGTGGGACAACACCGATCAACGCGAAGGCGCGCTCGACCTCGACATCGAGGTGTTAATCCACACCGAAGGCATGCGTGCCAAAAGCATGCCGCCGCAGCGTATTTCGGTCAGCAACACCAGGCATCTCTACTGGACGGTGGCGCAGATGGTCGCGCATCACACCTGCGGTGGATGTAACTTGGAACCCGGCGACATCTTCGGCTCCGGCACCATCTCCGGCCCCACACCGGAAAACTACGGCAGCATCGCCGAATTGTCGTTCGATGGTACGCGTGACATTCCGCTGGCCTCGGGCGAAATCCGCCGCTGGGTGGAGGACGGTGACGACATCATCCTGCGCGCGCATGGGCGGCGCGATGGCTATGCTGCTATCGGATTCGGCGATTGCTGTGCACGCATGGTGGCGGGGAAGGGTGTGTAACAGCAGGCATTATTTGGCGGGCGCAGCGGGCTGTAGTGCTGCCAGTTGCTCGATCAGCGTGAATATCACGCTGGTGTCTTTTTCGCCCAGCCCGGCGGCGAGCGCGGTCTGCTGATAGCGCTGCGCGAGGTTCGAAAAGCTCACCGGAACGTGCAATGTCCTGGCGATGGTGTTGAAGGTATCCAGATCCTTGTTCATCAGCGCCACCTTGAAGCCGGGCTCGAAATTGCGCGGAATCAGCGCACGTTCCACGCGTGCGAGCGCATTGCTGTTGCCGCTGCTTTGCTTTATGACATCGGCCATGGTTTTCATATCCAGTCCGGCCTTGAGCCCCAGCACCAGGCCTTCCATCATCGCGCAGGCATTGACGGTGGACATCATGTTGTTGATGGCCTTCAGTGTGTTGGCGGCGCCGGCCGGGCCGATGTGATGAATGTTCGGTCCGATGCAACGCAGTATCCCGCGCACATGCTCGAGCACTGCCGCGTCGCCGCCGACCATGATGGCCAGCGTGGCCGCGCGCGCGCCGGTCACGCCGCCGCTGACCGGTGCTTCGAGAAATCGCAGCCCCTTCGCCTTCGCGGCTGCTTCCAGCTTGCGCGGGGTTGACGGCAGCACGCTGCTCAAATCCACCAGCGTAGTGCCGGGCTTGGCGCTGTCAATCAGTCCGCCGGGCCGCAAATAAACGTCCTCTACCTCCGGCGTTCCGGGCAAACTGGTGAACACCACATCCGCTTGTTTCAACACATCGATTGCCGATGCAGCGGCCTTCGCTCCCGCCGCGACGAGGTTCTCCATCGTCTTGCGGTTCATGTCGAACACCGTCATCGCGTAGCCGTTCTTCAACACATTGCCCGCCATCGGATTGCCCATGTTGCCGAGACCGATGAATCCTGTTGGGACCGTCATATTTTGTTCCTCTGTGGCTGAATTGTTGTTATTGGACTGAATGCACTTACAAGGATTTAGCGATGGGCGTCTGGGTGTGGTCCGCCGACATCGTCCAATCATGACCGCACTTTTTGCAGCGCACTTTTAGCCAGTCACCGCTTGCGGCATCGGGCAATTCCTGAAGGGCGAGCACAGACGAAGTGCGCACCTCAATCACGCCATAAACCCCACACCCGCCGCAAACCGCCTGCGCGGCAAAATGCTCTGCGCGAAACAGCGCTTTGAAATAGAACGCCACGGTTTTGAAGCAGAGCGCAATGCCCGCAGCCATCACCGCCAGCATGATCAGCGGTTTTATGCCTGCTTCGCGCCAGTGGAATTGATCCATGCACACCGCCACCATGATCACGCCCAGAAATGCCGTTACCAGACTGGCGTGCGCCTCGATAAGCTGGCGTTCATGCCAGCGGCGGAATCCGAGCTTGCGGATATGGTCTGCGACAGGCATGGACTGCCCCTCAGAGTTCACGGCCGGTTAGAGTAGCGCTGATGCGATATCAATACAACTCCATCGGCCATGTCGTGAATACGGCCGCCATGAGCCACGCGCTACAATGGCCGCAGCTTGCCCCTCTTTCTCGACTGAGAATCCTCGTTGCCCACCGACATCCGCCATCGCCGTTGGTTACCACTGCTCGTTGCCGGCCTCGCCACGATAGGCCCGTTCACCATCGACACCTATCTGCCATCCTTCCCGGCGATAGCGTTGGAGATGGGCACCACGGAAGTGCTGGTGCAACAGACGTTGACGGCGTATCTGATTCCGTTCGCGCTGATGATGCTGTTTCACGGCGCGATCTCGGATGCGTTCGGACGGCGGCCGGTGATTCTGATCGGCGTTGGCGGTTTTGTCATCGCTTCCATCGGCTGCGCGCTGGCGACGAGTATGACGATGTTACTGGTATGCCGCGCAATGCAGGGACTGGTGGCGGGCGCGGGCACGTCGTTGAGCCGCGCGGTGGTGCGCGATGCTTATCAGGGTGTAGAGGCGCAGCGGCTGCTGTCGCGGGTGATGCTGATTTTTTCGATTGCGCCGGCGATTGCGCCCATTATTGGCGGCTGGCTGCAAACGTGGTTCGGCTGGCGCGCCAATTTCTGGTTTCTCGCGCTGTTCGGCGCGGTGTTGCTGGTGGCGTGCTATCGCTACCTGCCGGAAACACATCCGGCGTCAGCCCGTCAACGCTTCGCTCCCGCACCCTTGCTGGCGGCGTACCGGCTGGTTGCGCTTAATCCGCGCTTTCTGCTGCTGGCCGGCGTCAGTTCACTGGGCTTCGCGGGATTTTTTCTGTATGTGCTGTCGGCGCCCGCGTTCATCTATCGTCACCTGGGCCTGACCGAACATGATTTCGCGTGGCTGTTCATGGCGGGCGTGATTGGCATGATGCTCGGCGCGTATATTTCCGGCAGGCTAGCGGGCCGGCTCTCGCCTAATCGCACGGTGTGGCTGTCGTTCGCCATCATGTTTGCCGGTGCTGCGTATAACAATATGTTTTATATATGGTTTCCGCCGCAGTTGCCGTGGTCGGTGGTGCATCAAGTGATTGTCGCTACGGGCATGGCGATAGCCATGCCATCACTCACGCTGATGCTGCTGGATTTGTTCCCGCATAATCGCGGTATGGCGGCCTCGTTGCAAAGCTGCGTGCAATCGATGGTGGCGGGATTTGTCGCCGCGATTGCTTCGCCCCTGTTTTCCACGTCAGCGGAGACGATGGCGTTTGGCGCGCTGCTGTTTGCGATTGCCGCGCAGGTACTGTGGCTGGGGTATCTAGTGTTGCCGCGAGCGCAGTTGCAGTCATGAGCGAACTGTCAAGCTGGCGCGAGGAAAAGCAAGCCGCCTATCTTTACCACGTTGTGGCAGAGGTTGAAGCGGGCACGCCGCGCGCCGCGTTGTTCGTGGAGTTGGCAGGCGAGGCGGAAAAACAAGCCGCCATCTGGGCCAGGCTTGCGCGCGAGTCCGGGGCAACACCGCCAGCGCAGTACGCGCCCGACACGCGCACGCGCGTGGTGGCGTCGCTGTTGCGGCGCTTCGGCGCGCGGCCGTTGCGTACCGTGCTGTCGGCGATGAAAGTGCGCGGCATGTCGCTGTATACCCACCCGATGCAGGGGCATGTCTCGCAGGAGCCGGGCAGCGAAATGGGCAAGCGCCATCGCGGCATGGGCAGCGGCGGCAATCTGCGCGCGGCGGTGTTTGGCGTCAATGACGGATTGATTTCCAATGCCAGTCTGATCATGGGCATTGCCGGCGCCACGGCGGACAACGCGCTGATACTGCTGTCAGGCGCGGCAGGGCTGATCGCGGGCGCATTTTCCATGGCGGCGGGCGAATACGTGTCGGTGCGATCGCAGCGCGAGATGTTCGAGTACCAGATCGGCCTCGAGAAAGAAGAACTCGACCACTATCCCGAAGAGGAAGCGGAGGAACTTGCGCTGATCTACCAAGCGCGAGGACTGCCGCGCGATGACGCAGTGCGGCTTGCCACGCAACTCACCGCTGATCCCGCGCGCGCGCTGGACACGCTGGCACGCGAGGAACTGGGACTTAACCCCGAAGACCTCGGTTCACCTTGGGGTGCGGCGCTGTTTTCATTCTCGGCGTTTGCCGTTGGCGCATCGATTCCGCTGCTGCCGTTCCTGTTTGCCGGCGGCACGAAAAGCATGATGATTGCAATTGCATTGACGACGGCGGCGCTGTTTGTGGTGGGCGCGACGTTGTCGCTGTTCACCGGCCGCAATGCATGGTGGAGCGGTGCGCGCATGCTGGGCATCGGCGTTGCCGCCGGCGCGGTGACTTATTTGATCGGAAAGGTGTTGGGAGTAACGCTGAGTTAAACACGAGGGCTAACATTGCTCCCACGGCAAGCCCTCATGCCGCCAACCGGTTTTTTCGTTACGATGGTGATTCTCGCCGAGTTCGCCCTCGAAGCCGTGCAGCACGTTATATACCTGCGTGAATCCCGCTTCTTCGAGCGCATGGCCGGCGTCCAGCGAACGGTTGCCGCTGCGGCAGATGAGCACGATGGGCCGGTCTACGCTCGCGGCTTTTTTCACATGCGGTACGAACTGCGGATTCACCTCCCAGTTGGGGCCGTCGTTCCAGGCGACGAGTATGGCGCCCGTCGGATGGCCAACGAACAGATACTCCATTTCGCTGCGGCAATCGATAAAAATCGCATTGGGATTTTTCTTGAGGAAATCGTACGCTGCCCTGGGTTCGAGATGTTGCATGGCGATATTTCCGTGTGAAAGAACGACGATTATAGTCCGCCTGCCGGGACGGCAGTAAATCGACAGCCGGCACGTGATAAAATTACGCTTGTTTAACAAGAACTTGGCGGCGGCTTTCTGGGCGCGCCTGCATTTAAAGCTCACCTCATGACTTCCTCACGCTTTACCGCAATCGAATCCGCGCTCCGCCAACGCATCCTCGTGCTCGACGGCGCGATGGGCACCATGATCCAGCGCTACAATCTGGACGAAAAAACATATCGCGGCGAACGTTTTGCCGATTTTGCGCACGACGTGAAAGGCAACAACGAGTTGTTGACACTGACGCGGCCGCAGGTCATCCGCGAAATTCACGAGCAATTCCTCGACGCCGGCGCCGACATTATCGAGACCAATACGTTCGGCGCGCAGCGCATCGCGCAGGCCGACTATCACATGGCGTCGCTGGCATATGAAATGAATGTCGCGGCGGCGCGGCTTGCGAAGACGTCGTGTGCGAAGTTTTCCACGAAGGACACGCCACGCTTTGTTGCGGGCGCTTTTGGCCCAACGCCGAAGACGGCTTCGATCTCGCCTGATGTCAACGATGCCGGCGCGCGCAATGTCACGTTTGATGAACTGGTGACGGCCTATCTGGAACAGGCGCGCGCGCTGCACGAAGGCGGCGTCGACCTGTTTCTGGTCGAAACGATTTTTGACACGTTGAACGCCAAGGCGGCACTGTTCGCCATCGAGCAGTTTTTCGAGGAGAGCGGCGAGCGTTATCCGGTGATGGTTTCGGGCACTGTCACCGACGCTTCCGGGCGCATTTTGTCGGGGCAAACGGTCGAGGCCTTCTGGAACTCCGTGCGTCACGCCAGGCCCATCACCATCGGCCTTAATTGCGCGCTGGGTGCGGCGTTGATGCGTCCGTATATCGCCGAGTTGTCGAAGATTTGCGATGCGCCGATCTGCGTGTATCCGAATGCCGGCTTGCCGAACCCGATGAGCGACACCGGCTTTGATGAAACACCGGCGATCACGTCAGGGCTGCTGAAGGAATTTGCCGAGGCGGGGTTTGTAAACATTGCCGGCGGCTGCTGCGGCACCACGCCCGACCATATCCGCGCCATTGCACAGGCGGTGAAGGTGTTGCCGCCGCGCGTGGTTCCGCAAGGCGACCACAAGTTGCGGCTGTCGGGGCTGGAACCGGCCAACATCGATGAAACGTCGCTGTTCGTCAATGTTGGCGAGCGCACTAACGTCACGGGTTCGCGCGCCTTCGCACGGTTGATTTTGAACGAGCAGTACGACGAAGCGCTGGCGGTGGCGCGCCAGCAGGTCGAAAACGGCGCGCAGGTGATCGACATCAACATGGACGAAGCCATGCTCGATTCCAAAGCCGCGATGGCGCGCTTTCTGAATCTGCTGGCGGGCGAGCCGGATATTTCGCGCGTGCCGGTGATGATCGACTCGTCGAAATGGGAGGTGATCGAGGCCGGGCTGAAATGCGTGCAGGGCAAGTCGATTGTCAATTCGATCAGCATGAAAGAAGGCGAAGCCGAGTTCCTGCGGCAGGCGCGGCTGTGCAAGCGCTACGGCGCGGCGGTGATCGTGATGGCTTTTGACGAACAGGGTCAAGCCGATACCTTCAAGCGCAAAACCGAAATCTGCAGGCGTGCGTACGACCTGCTGACGCAGAAAGAGAACTTCGCGCCGGAAGACATTATTTTTGATCCTAACATTTTTGCGATTGCCACCGGCATCGAGGAACACAATAACTACGCGGTGGATTTCATCGAAGCCACGCGCTGGATACGCCAGAACCTGCCGTATGCCAAGGTGAGCGGCGGGGTGTCCAATGTGAGCTTTTCATTCCGCGGCAACGACCCGGCGCGTGAAGCGATTCACACCGTGTTCCTGTACCACGCGATCAAGGCGGGCATGACCATGGGCATCGTCAACGCCGGCATGGTGGGCGTGTATGACGATCTTGCGCCGGAATTGCGTGAGCATGTCGAAGACGTGGTGCTGAACCGGCGTCCCGATGCCACCGAGCGCATGATCGAATTCGCTGCCACGCTGAAAGCGGGAGGAGCGAAAGAGGAGCAGACGCTGGAATGGCGTGAGGCGCCGGTGGAAAAGCGCCTTTCCCATGCGCTGGTTCACGGCATTACCAACTGGATCATTGAAGACACCGAGGAAGCGCGTAGCAAAATCGCCACCGCGGGCGGGCGGCCGATTGAGGTGATCGAAGGGCCGTTGATGGACGGCATGAACATCGTCGGCGACCTGTTCGGCGCGGGCAAAATGTTTTTGCCGCAGGTGGTGAAGTCCGCGCGGGTGATGAAACAGGCGGTGGCGCACCTCATTCCGTTTATCGAAGAAGAAAAAGCGCGGCTTGCCAGTGCATCGGGCGAGGCTTCGAAGCCCAAGGGCAAGATCGTGATCGCTACGGTCAAAGGCGACGTGCACGATATCGGCAAAAATATCGTGACGGTGGTGCTCCAGTGCAATAACTACGAAGTCGTCAATATGGGCGTGATGGTGCCGTGCCAGAAAATTCTGGACATGGCGCTTGCGGAAAAGGTGGACATCATCGGGCTGTCGGGCCTGATCACGCCTTCGCTGGAAGAAATGGCGCATGTGGCGCGCGAAATGCAGCGCCAGGGCTTCACGCTGCCGCTGCTGATCGGCGGCGCTACCACCTCGCGCACGCATACGGCGGTGAAGATCGCGCCGGGGTATACCAATGGCCCCACGGTGTGGGTGCCGGATGCCTCGCGCAGCGTAACCGTGTGCAGCAGTCTGCTCGCCGATGACGAAGTGACGCGCCGCAAATATCTGGATGAACTGAGCAGCGACTACGACAAGGTCCGCGCGCAGCACGCGGGCAAGAAGGGACCGGAGCTGATACCGATTGCCGAGGCACGCGCCAACCGCTTCAAGACTGATTGGAAAAAACACGTGCCCGCGGCACCGGCGTTTCCCGGCATGAAACTACTGCGCAACTACGACCTCGCGGAAATCGCCGAATACATCGACTGGGCGCCATATTTCCAGACGTGGGATCTGGCGGGTTCATATCCGAAGATACTTGAGGATGCCGTGGTGGGCGCGGAAGCCAAAAAAGTGCTGGCCGACGCCAGGGCCATGCTGAAAAAAATCATCGACGGCAAATGGCTGCAAGCGCATGGCGTGCTGGGATTGTTCGCGGCCAACAGCGTGAATGAGGGCGAAGACATCGAAATTTATGGCGACGAGAGACGCGACAAACCGGTGATGACCTGGCACAACCTGCGGCAGCAGAACCGCAAGCCCACGGGGAATCCCAATTTATGTCTGGGCGATTTCGTCGCGCCGAAGGGCAGCGGCGTCAACGATTACCTGGGGGCATTTGTTGTCACTGCCGGTTTCGGCATCGAGAAAAAACTCGCCGAGTTCGAGAAGAATCATGACGATTACAACAGCATCATACTGAAAGCGCTCGCCGACCGGCTGGCGGAAGCGTTCGCGGAATTGCTGCACAAGCGCGTGCGGCGCGAGTTCTGGGGCTACGCCAGGGATGAAGCGCTCGACAACGACGCGATGATCGCCGAAAAGTATCGCGGCATCCGTCCCGCGCCCGGCTATCCGGCGTGTCCGGATCACACCGAAAAAGGCGCACTGTTCGAACTGCTGGACGCCCAGCGCGCGGGCATCACGCTCACGGAAAGTTTTGCCATGTGGCCGGCGTCATCGGTGAGCGGCTTTTACCTGGCGCATCCGCAAGCGCAGTATTTTGCGGTGGGAAAAATCGGCAAAGATCAGGTCGAGGACTACGCGCGGCGCAAGGGCATGACGCTGGCAGACGCTGAGCGCTGGCTGGCCCCGGCGCTGGGGTATGAGCGGTAGCACGACACACAAGGGTTTCGGCGATGCCGAACTCGCGCAGTTCGAACGCGACGGCTATGTGATAGCGCGCGGGCTCACGTCCGCCGCCGCCGTGGCACGCATGCGCGAGGTTGCGCTGGCGCATCTTGTGGAACCGCGGCTGCCAATCGAGTACGAAACCGATACGCAATATCCCGGCGCGCCCGCTTCGTTGGATGTGCCGGGCGGGCGCACGGTACGCCGGCTGCTGCAGGCGCACGCGCGCGACGCCGTTTTTCGCGAGTGGGCGTTGTCGCCATTGCTCTCGGCGCGGCTGGTGCAGTTGCTGGGACCGCGCGTCGAATTGTCGCAGGCGCATCACAATTGCATCATGACCAAGCATCCGGCTTATTCCAGCGTGACCGGCTGGCACCGCGACATTCGCTACTGGTCATTTGAAAGGCCAGAGTTGGTATCGGTGTGGCTCGCGCTGGGTGAAGAGCATCGCCGCAACGGCTGCCTGCTGTTGTTGCCGGGTTCGCATCGCCTGGAATTCCGGCCCGGGCAACTCGATACGACGCAGTTCCTGCGCACGGACCTCGACGAAAATCAGATGTTGCTGCGCACGCAAATGGCCGCCGAGCTGCACGCTGGCGACGTATTGTTTTTTCATTGCCGCCTGTTTCACGCCGCGGGCCACAACCAGACCGCCGAAACCAAACTGTCCGTGGTGCATACTTATCACGCGGCCGGGAATCGTCCGCTGGCAGGCACGCGCTCGGCGGCGCTGCCGGATGTGCCTCTCCTGGATGGTTGTACATAAGTATTTGTTTTTAAATAGTATTTTTTATGGAAAAAATGTAAGGGCCGAACGCATCCAAAGACTAATTCTATGGGTAGTATAGAGAAGCAGGCACGTATTACTTCGTCAACTGAAAGGGAGGGCACAATGAAACTTCACCGGAAAATCACTTATAGCGTTGCCGTAGCCGGCGCGGTTGCCGCGGGCGCGCTGATGGCGCAAGCGACGGTCGGACCCAAGGATGTTGCGTTCCCGCAGGGCTTCGACAAATGGCAGATGTACCAGCAGTTGAATCGCCACGACGTGAAGCAGTATCGCGAGTTGTATGCCAAGCCGGAAATCGTCAAGGCCGTGCGCGAAGGCAAGCCGGTACCCAATGGCGCGGTGCTGGTGATTGCCATATTTGCCGCGCAACAGGATGCAGACGGCAAGCCCACGCGTGATGCCAAGGGTAATTTCATCAAGGGCAAGCCGATGGGCGTGACGGTGATGGAAAAGCGTGCGGGCTGGGGTGCCTCGGTACCCGCCGCGTGGCGCAACGGCGACTGGCAGTACGCGGCCTATACACCCGATGGCAAACCCAATGAAAAAGCCAATGCCAATATCAAGGGGTGCTTCGAATGCCATCTGCCGCACGCGCAACAGGATTTCGTGATTTCGCTTGCGGGCCTGTCTGGCACGGCGGCGGGGGCGGCGCAGCGACCCTCCGGCCCCGGCGCGGTGGCCATCGCGGAATTCCTGTTTGGACCGGAAAAGGTTTCCGTGAAGGCCGGGCAAACCATCACCTGGACCAACATCGACGATTCACCGCACCAGGTGACGGTGCAGGGCGCGAGCACGCTGCGCACGCCGGTGGTGCTGAAGGGGCAAAGCACCTCGCTGCAATTTACAGAAGAAGGCACCTACGGTTACATCTGCGGTTTGCATCCGGGGATGAAGGGCGAGATTGTCGTCACCAAGTAATACTGTCCTGCTGAAACAAAGGGGCGCACCTGCGCCCCTTTTGTTTTGTACGGCTTTGGCGATGGGTTACTCAGCCCGAATGTTCGCCGTGCGGATTACGACAGCGTAACGCTCTACTTCACTCCTGAAATAGGCGGCAAATTCCTGCGGTGTACTGGCCACCGGATCGGCGCCTTCCTTCATCATGAAGTCGCGCATTTCAGGGGATTTGATCGCGGCGGCGATTTCCGTACTCAGCTTGTTGACGATGGCGACGGGTGTCGCCGCGGGCGTGAATATGCCGTACCAGTTCACTGATTCGAAACCCGGATATAGCGACGCCAGCGGCGGCAAGCCAGGCGCCAGACGCGAGGGCGTGGGCGAGGTGACGGCAAGCCCTCGCACCTTGCCGGAGCGCAGATGCGGAATCATGGTGATCGCGCCGGCGAAACTGAAATCCACTTCGCCGCTCATCAGCGCGATCGTCGCCGGGCCGGAGCCTTTGTACGGCACGTGCGTCGCCAGGAATCCTGCGCGCTGCTTGAACATCTCCAGCACCAGATGATTGGCAGTCCCCGTACCGCCCGACGCAGCATTGAGTTTCCCGGCTTGCTTGCGCGCCAGCGCGATAAATTCCTTCAGTGAGGTTGCCGGCAGGCTGGGATGCACGATCAGAAATTGCGCATTCGACGACAACTGGCTTACCGGCATCAGGTCTTTTTGCAGATCGAAGGAGAGTTTCCGGTATAGCGACACCCCACTCGCGAGCGAGGCTGCCGCGCATAACAGCGTGTACCCATCAGCAGGCGATCTCGCGACTTGCTCCGTGCCGATCATGCTGCCGGCGCCGGGCCGGTTTTCGATCACCACCGACTGGCCCATGCTGTCCTGAAATTTTTTGCCCAGCAACCGCGCCTGGGGGTCGAGCCCGCCGCCCGGCTGCACTGGAACGATGATGCGTATGGTCTTCGAGGGATAAGGTTGCGCCGTTGCGGCGCACGAGATGCACAGTGCGGCGAACCCTGCGGCCATCTGGAACGGCACGCGCCTCATCGTGCGCTCCGTTGGCTATCCTTCGGGTATTCAGGGCGGCTAGGAACCAATGTCTCCCCCATCCGCCCTGGTGACGGCTACCACGGCGGGACGCGGCGGCATATCGGGTTTGAAGTCCGGCCAGCGTGTTGATGGTTTGTCGAAGGTGGAACCTTTTTCGTCCGCCGGATGCTGAATCGCCAGAAACAGCGTTTTGCCGTCGGGCGTGAAGGTCGGTCCGCAGATTTCCGCGCCGCGCGGTGAGCTGAAAAAGCAGCGTGTCACGCCGCGCTGCGGGCCGCTGGTCTCGGCGGCGTACACGCTGTCGGAGAATCCCGCCGAATCCTCCTGCCCGTCGGTGGAAATCCAGACGCGGCCTTTGGGATCAAACGCCACATTGTCGGGCGCGGCGATCCAGCCGGTAGCCGACACCGCGCCGTTGCTGCTGCCGTAGCGCGCACGGTGCTCCGGATTCCTGGGATCGCCACCCATCACAAAAAATTCCCAGCGGCAGGTGACGGCGGTTTGATCGGGCTTGCCGTCGACCACGGGCGGAATAATTTCGATGATATGGCCGAACCGGTTGGGCCCGCGCGGGTTGGCGGGATTGACTTGATCAGACTGCCGCCGCTCGTTGAAGGTGCACACCACGTACACGTTCCCGGTGGCGGGATTGGGCTCGACGTCTTCCGGCCGGTCCATCGGCGTGGCGCCCAGCAGATCCGCCGCGCGCCGCGCTTCAATCATCACGTCGCCCTGGTTCTCGAAACCGTTGGCCTTGGTGAGCGGCCCCTCGCCGTGCACCAGCGGTAACCAGTGCATGGTGCCGTCGGCCTCGAAGCGCGCGGCGTACAGCGTGCCGTGGTCCAGCAGCTCGCGGTTGGCCTGCGGATTGGCCGCGTCAAAACGGTCGCGCGTGACGAACTTGTACACGTATTCCATGCGTTCGTCGTCGCCGGAGTACACCGCCACGCGGCCGTCGTGACTGACAGCGGTGGTGGCGCACTCGTGCCTGAAGCGTCCCAGCGCGGTGCGTTTCACCGGTACCGATTTCGGATCGTAAGGGTCGATTTCCACGATCCAGCCGAAACGGTTGGTCTCGTTGGGCTCGCGATTCAGGTTGAAACGGTCGAAGTAGCGTCCCCACGCGTAACGGCTTTGTCCGGCGATGCCGTAGCGCTTCCACGCCGCCGCCTCGCGGCCCTTGCTCGCCTCGCCGGTGAAATAGTTCTGGATATTTTCCTCGGCGATGAGCACGGTACCCCACGGCGTAGTGCCGCCCGCGCAATTGTTGAGCGTGCCGATGATGCGCGTGCCCGATACGTCCGCGCGTGTGGACAGGCGCGGATGTCCGGCGGCGGGACCGGCCGCGCGCATCACGGTGCTGCCGCCGGTGATGCGCCGGTTGTAGGCGCTGTCCAGCACCGCGCGCCAGGCGTTGCCGCTGCGTTCGATCTCGACGATGGCGTGGCCGTGAGCCGCCATTTCGGTTTCGCATTGCTCGCGCGTCGCGTTCTTCAGATGGCTGGCGGCGGTGACGCCGGGCCACATCAGGGCGGATAGCGTGTACTCATGGCTCACGCACAGCAGTCCGCGCGTGGAACTGTTCGAGCCGCGCGGCAGTGGCATGAAGGCCATGAAGTCGTTGTTGGTGCCGAATTGCTGTTCCTGCTCGGCGGCGGTCTGCTGGCCCGGCCGAAACGCCGGCGCGCCGGCGTGCATCGGATCACCCCAGCGGATCAGCGTCTGCACCTGATAGCCGGGCGCGACATGGTGCGTCTCGTCGAAAAAGCGCCCGGACTCGGTAAAAGTCAGCGAGGGGCCGCTACTTTGCGGCGCGGAAGTGGCGCAGCCGAACAGGCCATAGACGCCCGCAGCGGCCATGCCTTTCAACGCGTCGCGCCGCGTCAGGCGCGCCTGCATCAAGTCCGTGATCGCGGGCAAGGTGGATTCGTTGGAGACGGTATCGTCTGAATCCTCGGTACGCTCGGTGTGACTCGGGTCCTGCATGATGTTGTCTCCTTCGGCGGCTACCGATAATCGAAGCTTAATGGAATAAACGGGCAGGTTACAATGTTTACAGAACAATCGGGCACAAAACAATACCAATTTACGAGGAGCCACCCGAATGTGACGCCGGGGCATGCTGCTGCGTGACGCGCCGGTACGAAGATTGTGCAACAGGATTTTGACGGAACGATGAAACGCATCCTCGTGCTTTTCCCCAAGGATTGGGACCGTGATGAACTCGAACAGCCGTGCTACCGCGCGCGTTACGAGTTTTATTACGAAGGGTTTGATCTCTTCAGGTTTCCCGAAAACGCGCGGCTGATCACGTTTAGCGTGCGGCGCTATGTTGAAAAACTGGTCAAAAAATACCGCGGCCGCCTCGACGGCGTTATCAGCAACAACGAACATTTTGGCGCGCTGATCGCTGCCGTGGTGGCGCAGCGGCTGGGTTTGCCGGGTACCGATCCGGCGGTGATCATTGCCGCTCAACATAAATACTACGCGCGTTGTCTGCAACAGAAGATTGTCCCCGAGGCAACGCCGCGCTTTTCCGTGTTTCCCTACAAGGTGGAAACTCCGGCTGCGGTCGGGCTGCCGTTTCCGTTCTACGTGAAACCGGTCAAGGCGACGTTTTCCGTGCTGGCGCGCCGTGTGGATAACTTCGCGCAGTTACAGTCGCATCTGCGCTTCAATCCACTCGAAACACTGATCCTGCATAAACTCGTCACGCCGTTTAACGACCTGATGGCGCGTTTTACGCCGTTCATCATCGACGCGCATCACTTGATTGCCGAGGAAGTCATGACCGGTGTGCAGGTCAATCTCGACGGCTTCATGCATAACGGCAGGATGACCATCCTTGGCATCGTGGATGAGGTGATGTACCCGGGCACGCAGGCATTCATGCGCTTCGAGTACCCGTCGCGTCTGCCTGCGGAAGTGCTTGAGCGTATGTGCGCGCTGGCTGAACGCTTGTTCACCGGTATCGATTATGGTTACGGATTTTTCAATATCGAACTGATCTATCAGCCTGACAACGGCCGCATCCAGATCGTCGAAATTAATCCGCGCATGGCGTCGCAGATCGTCAACCTGTATCGCCGTGTCGATGGCTACGATCCGTACCAGGTGTTGATCGATCTGGCGCTGGGCGAAGCGCCGCATATCACCGCCGGTGAGGGAGCGTTCGGCGCGGCGGCGAGTTTTGTGTTCCGCCGCTTCGACGGGCGCGAAGTGACGCGCGTGCCGCGGCCCGCGCAGATTGCATCGGTTCATCAACGCTATCCCGACGCGCGGCTGATGCTGTATCTGAAACGCGGTGCAAGCCTTGCGCGGGAGATGAAATGGCTGGGCAGCTACCGCTACGCCGTGTTGAACATCGGCGGCGCAAGTACGGAAGACCTGCATCAGCGTTACCACGAGATACGCCGCGCATTGTCATTTGATTGAGCGGCCACGCTCGGTCACAATAAACTCGTACTCATCCACGTGCCGCGGCTGCTGTGCGCTGAATTGATGTTGCACTATGCGGATATTATTAATATCCATTTAAAAACAAATACTTATGAATTATGTGGCGCAACACCCCATTGTGGTCAGCGCGTTGATGCTGACTGCATCCAATCTGTTCATGACCTTCGCCTGGTACGGGCATCTCAAACATCTCAACAGCAAGCCGTGGTGGATTGCGGCGTTGATCAGTTGGGGCATCGCGTTGTTCGAGTATCTCATTCAGGTGCCGGCGAACCGCATCGGCTTTGAGCACATGAATCTGGCGCAACTGAAGATACTGCAGGAAGTCATCACGCTTGCGGTATTCGTGCCGTTCGCCGTGTTCTACATGGGACAGGAAATCAAGATGAATTATCTGTATGCGGCGGTGTGTTTGATGGGGGCAGTGTATTTCATCTTTAAAGCGTGAAAGGGTAGGACAGTGAAGGAGTAAAGGAGTGAAGACGTAAAAGGGGTACCCTATTTACTCTTTCACGCCTTCACGTTTTCACCACGCTTGAGGTATTCTCGCCCCATCATGCACATCCATATTCTCGGCATTTGCGGCACCTTCATGGGCGGCATCGCGGCCATCGCGCGCGCCGCCGGAAACAAAGTCACCGGCTGCGATGCCAATGTGTATCCGCCGATGAGCGTCCAGCTTGAGGCGCAGGGCATAACGCTTATCGAAGGTTTTTCGATTGACCAGATCGAGCTCGCGCCGGATTTGTTCGTGATCGGCAATGTAGTCGCGCGCGGCAATCCATTGATGGAGGAAATACTCAATCGTGGCCTGCCCTACGCCTCCGGTCCGCAGTGGCTCGCTGAAAACGTGCTGCGCGACAAATGGGTGCTTGCGGTTGCCGGCACGCATGGCAAGACCACTGCGACGTCGATGCTGACGTGGATGCTCGAACACGGTGGACTCAACCCCGGTTTTCTCGTCGGCGGCGTGCCGGAAAATTTTGGCATATCGGCGCGGCTGTCCGTCACGCCGTTCTTCGTGATCGAAGCCGACGAATACGACACCGCGTTCTTCGACAAGCGTTCCAAGTTCGTGCATTACCGTCCGCGTACCGCGATTTTGAACAACCTCGAATTCGATCACGCGGATATTTTTCCCGATCTCGCAGCGATCGAGACCCAGTTTCATCACCTGGTGCGCACCGTGCCGGGCAATGGCCTGATCGTCAGCAATGGCGGCGATGCCAACCTCGAACGTGTGCTCAAGCGCGGTTGCTGGACACCGGTCGAGCGCTACGGCGTAGCCGCTGGCTGGCAGGCGGGCACGCGCTACGAGGATGGCTTCGATGTATCGTTCAACGGCGCGTCACAAGGCCGCGTGCAATGGGATCTGCTGGGCGAGCACAACGTCGCCAATGCACTGGCGGCTGCGGCTGCGGCGCGCCACGCCGGCGTGCCGGCGAAGGCAGCCATCGAAGCGCTGGCGACATTCAGGAACGTCAAACGCCGCATGGAGATGAAAGGCGTCGCCAACGGCGTCACTGTCTACGATGATTTCGCGCATCATCCGACGGCGATTGCCACCACCGTCGCCGGCCTGCGTGCGAAAATTGGAAGTGCGCGCCTGATTGCCGTGCTGGAGCCGCGCTCCAATACCATGAAGCTGGGCGCGCTGAAAGACGAGCTTGCCGGCAGTCTCTCCGATGCGGATTTGGTTTTTTGCTACAGCGCCGGGTTGGGCTGGGACGCCGCTGCCGTGCTGGCGCCGCTCGGCGAAAAAGCCAGCGCGAGCGATCATTTTGATTTGTTGCTCACGCAGATCGCTGCTGCTGCGCGTGCAGGCGACCACGTGCTGATCATGAGCAACGGCGGATTCAACGGCATACACGACAAGCTGCTGAAAATACTAGCGCGGTAAAGCGCAAGGTCATTTGTTTTTAAGGAATTTATATGAGCATTCTGGACCGTGATTCGCTTGGCGCATTTTGCCGCCATACCCATGTTGAAGTGGAAGGCGCATCCGGCGGTCCGCTCGCCGGACTTACCTTTGGCCTGAAAGACATTTTCGATGTCGCGGGACACAAAACCGGTTTCGGCAGTCCCGACTGGCTGCGCACGCATGATGCAGCGAAGGTGCATTCGCAGGTCGCAGAAAAATTGCTCGACGCCGGCGCGACGCTCGCTGGTAAAACGCACACCGAAGAAATGGCGTTCAGCCTCACCGGCGAGAACGCACACTATGGCACGCCGATCAACGTGCGTGCACCGGATCGCGTGCCCGGCGGTTCCTCCAGCGGCTCGGCGGCGGCGGTGGCAGGCAACCTCGTTGATTTTGCCATCGGCAGCGACACCGGCGGCTCGGTGCGCGGGCCGGCGAGCTTTTGCGGCATTTACGGCATACGCCCGACGCACGGACGCATTTCACTCGAAGGCGTATGTCCGCTCGCGCCGGGCTTCGATACCTGTGGCTGGTTCGCGCGCGACGCGACGATGCTGGCGCGCGTGGGTGACGTGCTGCTCGGCGGCGGGGCATCAGCGCCTGGGCGTGTGCTGTTGGCACAGGATGCGTTCGCGCTCGCGATGCCCGAAGCGGTAGAGGCATTTCCGCCGGCGCTGGCGCGCGCCACAAAAGTGCTGGGCATGCCCGAGCCCGTAACCGTCAGCGCCGAAGGTTTGAATGAATGGTTCGAGGTGTTTCGCATTCTGCAATTCGCGGAAATCTGGAATACGCATCGCGAATGGGTGACGCGCGTGAAACCAAATTTCGGCCCGGCCATCGGCAAGCGCTTCGAGGCGGTGGCGAAAGTCACGCCCGCCGAAGTCGCGCAAATGACGCCGCGGCGCGAAGCCATCGCCGAACGCCTCGACCAATTGCTCGCGAACAACGCCATCTTGCTGTTGCCGAGCATGCCCGACATCACGCCGCTCAAGAACTGCCCGCACGAACAGACCACTGCGTTTCGCGAACGCGCCATGGGCATGCTGTGTATTTCCGGCATCGGCCGGCTGCCGCAGGTGAGCCTGCCGCTGGCCCAAGTCAACGGGCTACCGCTGGGCCTGTCGCTGGTCGCCGCCCGCGGCAACGACGAAATGCTGCTGGCGGTGGCACAGCAGATCGTTTAATTTTCTAACACGCGAGATTCGGGATGACTGCTTACGCCTATCGCATCGTCAATGTGTTCGCCGATGCATCATCGCCGCAGCCGCGGCTCACCGGCAATCCTCTCGCGGTATTTGAGGACGGGCGCGGCCTCGACGATGCGACCATGCAGGCGCTGGCACTGCAATTCAATCTGTCGGAAACCGTATTCATCCTGCCCTCCGACAAGGCCACGGCGCGCGTGCGCATATTCACCGCCGCGTTCGAAATGCCGTTCGCCGGACATCCCACGCTGGGTTCAGCGCACGTGGTGCGCGCGCTCACCCGCTGCGGCGACAGCCTGACGCTGGAAATGACCGCCGGCGTGATTCCGGTACAGGCGCGCGGCGATACCTGGACGCTCAAGGCCAACGCGCCGAAGACGCGCGCGCCGGATGCATCCGTTGTCGAGATCGCCGCCACGCTGGGGCTGAACGCTGCCGACCTCGCCGCCGCGCCGCTGTGGGTGAACACCGGCAATGAACAGATGGTGGTGGCGCTGGGGAGCGCAGACGCGGTGCGGCGCTGCCGTCCCGATCCGGCGCGCATGGCCGCGCACCGCAACGCCGACAATGCGCCCAAGTTTTTCGCGTGGGCTGAACTGGGCAACAGAGAAATTCTCGCGCGGTTTTTTCTGCTGAAGCACGGTGCGCTGCTGGAGGATTACGGCACCGGCAGCGCGGCGGCCAATCTTGGCGGCTGGTTCGTCACCCAGCGCGCGGTGCTGCGGCTGAAGCGCGTGATTCAGCAAGGCGAGCCGATTGGCCGTCCGGCACGGGTGATGCTCGATGTGGATGCCAACGGCGGCATTTTTGTCGGCGGGGTGGTGGTGGAATTGGGGGTGGGGACGGTGGTGTTGTAAGCGCCGCAGTAAACCGCTGCTACTTTTGACGATTTGTATTTTCTCGGTTAAGAAGATTGACTACCAAGTTAGTGCGCAAAATTGCCACCTGATATATCAAAGTTAGCCTAAACCAAATGCATTGGCACGATCTCATTCCGTTACAGTTTAGGTTTGTAAGCGGAGTTCGGGATTATGAATTTAAGACAAGATTTTTCCATCCTCGATACTCAGCAAACGCTGACACTTTGCCGGCTCAAGTAAAATTAGGCTCAATCTTTTGCGACCTTGTCATCAGTCGTGCGAAAGATCCAACATTATTTGAAGCTATGAAGCGTCTCTTGGAGGTGGATGGAGAAACCAATCGAGAGCTTCGTTATATGACGGTTCACAATGCATATGAGGCTCTTGTCCGCCACCGTGATATTGATATCACTTCGATCCGGCATTCGTTTGCGCATCCAGCAGATCAACTAACACATCCAGCTGTAATTCAGTCGCTGAATAAGCGTTTCGGTAGCACGGAGATTAATCTTCGGGAACATTCCCACAAACGGGAATATTTTCGTTGTCTAGGCGGCATGCTGGTAGTGCTAGACCAGGTGCTGGCGCGGGAACTGGAGTTGCGGTCTAGTGCGGGCGCGCGGCAAGCAAGCACTACTCAACGCAATGTTAAACATTAAAAAGCAGACAATCCTCTATGGCCGGAAAGAAAAAAGGCGTACTCACGGTGTCGGGGGAATGGGCGAAGCATCTTCGACCTGATGGACGCCGTGCGTTCTGGAGTGGCGAGCGCAAGGCCGCGCAGAACCACATCGAGTCCGAGTTGGATGCAGAGCTGTCTGCGCCTGTCAAAAACAAGCGTCCGCAAAAGCCGGCATCTAGCGCGAAGCCTGACTCTTCAGCGAAGGCCGGTATCCGTCAACGGCGTGCGAAACCTTTGCGCAAACGTCAACCTTCATTCATGAAGAATTTGTTTCAGTTGCGGCGGCTCGTTCACTTCAACTGCATCAATTTCCCCTGCGCCCACTGATAGCGTAGCTGCGTTTTTCTCGTCGGACAGCAGCGTGGATCGTTGGGTCCCGGCATCAGGGTGTCTACAAAAATCGTCGATCCCTTGACGGTGAGTTTTTCGACTTGCCCGCCGAGATCGGTGGTCAGGGTGCGGTAGTTTTTGCCCTGATCCAGAAAAATCGACATTTTGGAGTAGCCGAACGTCGGTCCCAGCGCATCCCACAGCAGCACGATGTCGGGCCTGCTGTCGCCGTTGAGATCGGTAATCACATGCTGCCTTGCCGAGATGTCCATGCCTTCGATCTTCTGCGAACCCATGAACTTGGCGACCACGGCCTTGGCGCCGCTGTCGTCGAGCGCGTGCGCAGTGGGGATCAGCAGGAGCAGGGCAAGCAGATGGGACAGACAAAATGCCAGGCGGGATGTGCGCATGACGGCGACTCCATAAATGGGGTGGGAATGAATACTATCGCTCATTTGTCGCCCGCTTTCAAACGGGTCTGCACGCGGAGGGCGGCAACGCTCTAAAATAGCGCGCTCGGAGCAAAGGTTCAATTCAAATGGAGAAAACCATGGGCAATGAAGAAGTCGGCGTCAGCATCGAAGGTCATGTCGCAACGGTCGAACTGCGGCGGCCGCCGAATAATTTTCTCGACGTCGATCTTATCGGGAGCCTGGCGACGGCGCTGGAGGCGCTCGACAAGGACAGCAATTGCCGTAGCATCGTGCTGGCCGCGGCGGGCAAGCATTTCTGCGCGGGCGCGAACCTGCAAAAGCGTCTCAACGACGAAGCAGCGGGGCAGAAGCAGGTGGCGCGACCGCGGCATCTGTATCACGAGGCGCAGCGCCTGGTGCAGACCAGGAAACCCATCGTCGCAGCGGTGCATGGCAGTGCGATCGGTGCTGGACTGGGCCTGGCGCTGGTGGCGGATTTCCGCGTGACGTGCAAGGAAGCGCGGCTCGCCGCGAATTTCTGCGCGCTCGGTTATCACCCCGGCTTTGGCATGACCTACACGCTGCCGCGTGTGGTCGGACATCAAACCGCCCGGTGGCTGTTCCTCACGGGAAAACGCATACCGGGCGAGGAAGCCGTCGCGATGGGCCTTGCCGACCGCCTGGTGGAGCAGGACAAGGTGCGGCAGGTTGCGCACGAGATGGCGTCAGAGCTCGCGAAATCCGGTCCACTGGCAGTGCAGGCCGCGCGCGAGACGCTTAATGCCGATCTCTACGCGTCGTTTCGCGCGGCGACCGAGCGCGAGGCGTTCATGCAGAACATGCTGCGCGAGACAAACGACTTCAAGGAAGGCGTGAAAGCGGGATTTGACCGGCGCGAACCGATGTTTACCGGGACTTGAGCTAGGCCTCTCATTCCCCTTGCAGGGGAGGGAAGTTTGCAAGAAGTCTACGCTGCCACCAACCCCAGCACGCTCTCCAGCCGTTTGCGATGCACCTTGGGCGCGCCCAGGCAGTGATACAGCGAACGCGACATCTTGGTGTGCAGCGTTAACCCGTATTCGCGCGACACGCCTATACCCGCATGCACTTCGTGTGCATAGTCGCAGGCACGCATGTAGCTTTCCGAAGCCACTGACTTGGCGACATGGCAGCTTGCCGCGGCGTCCATGCCACTGTCGAGTTTCGACAGCGCTTCGTAGGTGGTCCAGCGTGCTGAATCGAGGTAATTGACCAGGTGGATAAGGTGATCCTGCACGCGCGCGAAACGGCCGATGATCTGGCCGAATTGCGTGCGCTCGCGCGCGTAGTTTAGCGACATGTCGAAGACGGTCTTGCAGGATCCCACCTTGTAGGCGCACAACACGGGCGTTACCGCCAGCATTGCGCGCTCCGCCGCAGGCCAGGCGTCGACTATGACATCGCCTGCACCTACTTTAACGTTGTCGAGCAGCACTTCGCACATGCCGGTGATGAAGCCATCGAGCGTGCGTATGGCAACACCAGCCGCCTTGGCGTCGACACGCAGCACGCTCACGCCCTTGTTGCCTTCGACGCGCGCGGCCACCAGCAAATCCGTCGCGAAATTCGCGTCGTGCACAAACACCTTGGTTCCGGACAGCGTGTAGTCACTGCCTGCGCGTTTGGCAGTGGCGCGCACACCATCGGCCGACCAGGCGTACTGCGATTCTGTGAGTGCCAATGCAAATACGCGCTCGCCGCTGGCGATGCGTGGCAGCCAGTCCTTTTTCAGGTCCTCGCTGCCCGCATCCATGAGGATACGCGCACACAGCACCGCCGACGAAAAAAGCGGGCCCGGTACAGGGCCGCAGCCGAGTTCTTCAAACAATACGGCCACGTCGGTCATGCTGTTGCCGGTGCCGCCATACTGTTCCGGTATCGCCATGCCGGCCCAGCCGAGTTCCGACATCTGCGGCCATAGTGTTTTCATGAATGCAACGGGATCGCGGTCGAGCTTGAGCAGCACGTCGCGGTCGCACGAGCCGCGCACGAAGTCGCGCGCCGAATCTTGTATCAGTTGCTGAGTATCGTTGAGTGACAAGTCCATGTTCTTCTCCTAAGACTCTGTTCCCTCTCCTTCAAGTAGAGGGTTAGGGTGGGGATGGGGTTGCGCTCAGCGCAGGTTGGCGGCTTTTTCACGCTCGCGCCCGCCGATGCCTATGCGCCGCGCCATGATGACGCGCTGTATGTCGGTGGTGGCGCCCGGATGCAGCGCGGTGATCGAGTCGCGCTGAAAATATTCGATTGCGCCATTCAGCGGCGCCCAGCGCTTGTCCTTGGTCAGCACCAGCGGCCCTGCAATGCGCACCATCTTTTCGCCCATGTCGAGGCCCGACAGCTTGCGCCGCAGGCTGTACTGCGATCCCTCGTAGGTGCGCGGCTGGTTCGCATGCGACAGCCAGTGGTTGCGCAACGCAAAGAGGCGCGTGATTTCTGATTCGATGTACAGGTCGACCAGTTCCGCGCGCGCGGCAGGATCGTCGGCGATGGCCCAGCCGTCGTGGCGCTCCTTGCACACTTTGATGAATTCATAAACCACGCGACGGTCGGCGAGACGGCCCATGCCGCCGTGCTCTACTTCGAGGTGGGTGGAGGCGACTTTCCAGCCATTGTTCTCGCCGCCGACCAGATGGTCGGCCGGCACGCGCACGTTATCGAAAAAAATCGCATTCTTGACGCCGCAGCCGCTGCCGCCTTCGCCACCGGTGGCAAGCAAATCCATCGGCGTCACGGTGATACCCGGCAGATCCATCGGTATCATCAACCACGACAAATTCTTGTGGCGCTCGCCCTTGGGATCGGTGACCACGATGGTCCATGAATAATCCGCGCCGTGCGAACTGCCGACGAACATTTTCTGGCCATTCACCACATACGCGTCGCCATCGCGAATGGCGGTGGTTTTGATGCCTGCGAGGTCGGAACCCGCGCCGGGTTCTGACAGCAATTGCCATGTGCGCACCTCGCCACGGCAGATCGGCGGCAGGAAGCGTTTTTTGTGTTCTTCGGTGCCCCACACCAGGATGGTGGGCGCTCCCATGCGCCCGCCGGCGTCGTAGTACGGCGGCAGCGACAGGCCGATGCGCGTCAATTCATCATGAAGAATGCCCACTTGCTCTGCAGAAAGATCGCCGCCGCCATACTCCTTGGGCATGGAAGGGTAGAGCCAGCCTTGCGCCCCCAGCTTACGACCGAGATCGCGTCGCAACTGATATTGCTCGAACGACATGTCGCAGGGGTCCGCCATATGCTCGATATTGGGTGACACGTTCTTTTCAAGAAATGCGTGCACTTCTTTGCGGAACGCGCTTTGTTCCGGGGAGTCTTCAATCGCAAAGTTCATGATATCGATTCCTGTTTTATGTAGATTTCTTTATTGCCAATGCATCCACAACGGTGACGCCGCTGCCGGCTTCATGCACAAAAACCGGATTCACGTCGAACTACGCCAGCACATCGCGCGCGGTGCCAATGACGCGCCGATGTGAATTACCTGATCGACACCAGGCGATAACCCGCGCATGCCTTCCCTGCGCGAGTGGCCGATTCAGCGTACTTTGAACACCAGCTTGCCGCGAAAGTGACGCCCTTCGCTCACTTGATGCGCTGCCGCCGCTTCTGATAGTTTGTAAAGCGTGATATCGGGCGCGCGAATCGCACCACTGGCAGCCAGAGAGACGATGCGCTCAAGGTGCGCGCGGTCGCGTCCGACTTTGGGACGCAGCGACACGGTATCCGAGCGCGTCGACATCGGTGCTGCGTTCCCCGATGCGATGAACGCCGCGCGTCCGCCAGGCCGCAGTACGATGAACGCGCGCTTCGCCACGTCGCCGCCCACGGTGTCGAACACCGCGTCGCAGGCGGATATCGCCTTGGTGAAATCCTGCGCGTTGTAGTCGATGATCCGGTCCGCGCCAAGACGGCGCAAGTAATCGTGATTCGCTGCGCTGGCGGTGGTGACCACGCGCGCGCCGATGTGTTTGGCGAGCTGTATCGCGAAGCTGGCAACGCCGCCCGCGCCGCCCTGGATCAGTATGGTTTCACCCGATCGCAGCATCAGCGTGTCCTCGATCGAGCACAGCGCGGTCAGGCCGATCAGCGACAGCGCTGCACAATCCACATGCGTAAGGTTCGCCGGCTTCCTCGCCACGATGGCTGCCCTGATCGCGATTTTTTCCGCGTAAGCCTGTTCCTGCCCGGCATCGCACACGCCGAACACTTCATCGCCGACGACGAAATCGGTTACGCCCGCGCCCAGCGCACTGACTACGCCAGAGAAATCCCGTCCTGGAATGTACGGGAAATTCTCAAGCGGGGCATAACCGCCGGCGCGCACCTTCCAGTCGGCGCCATTGACGCTGGCCGCGTGCACGTCGACCAGCACCTGGCCCGGTGTTGCCACCGGATCCGGCACGTCGCCGTATTCCATCACCTCCGGCCCGCCGTGTTTCATGAAATACGCTGCTTTCATTTGCTCTCCCTAAATAGTGGTTCATCCGGCATTCTTGGGGGTCATATACCAACTCTGTCATTCCCATCCACGCGGCGCTGACGGTAAGGAAAGTGTTTCGCAATATTATGCTACGTGGTGCGGCTTGTTTTTCTAACTACGCCCGCGGAATAGCCTAATAGAAAAAGTACTTAAAAAACAAATACTTAATGTGTCTCTGATTACGGATTCAGCAAAGCCGCAACTCGTCAAACGACAGCGTGCAGCCGCAGCAGCCGCGCCGTTTCCTCGGCACGCGCGTCGTCAATCTCGCGCATCACGCCGGCGATATCCACTTCACCGGGTTCGCGTTTGAAGCAGCCGGTGAGCACCACGTCTGTCGTCAGCACGCCGCGCTGATATAAGTCCCAGATCTCCGGACCAAAGTCGGTGTGCAGCAACACCGGCGCGTAGCGGCCGAAGAAGTCGCGCAGATTCACTACATCGCGCAGCAGCATGCGCTGCGCGTGGTTGTTGCCGGCGGCATCCACCGCCTGCGGCAGATCGATGATCACCGGGCCGTCCGCGCCGAGCAGAATGTTGAACTCCGACAAGTCGCCATGCACCACGCCCGCGCACAGCATGCGCACCACCTGCAGCAACAGCATCGCGTGGTACGCGCGCGCCTGCTCGGGCGTGAATTCGACATCGTTCAGGCGCGGCGCCGCTTCGCCGTGCTCATCGGTCACCAGTTCCATCAGCAGCACGCCGTCGAGAAAGTTGCGCGGTGCGGGCACACGCACGCCGGCGGCGGCCAGGCGGTAGAGCGCATCCACCTCCGCGCTTTGCCAGGCAGCCTCCTGTGCTTGCCGTCCGAACTTGGTGCCTTTGGCCATCGCGCGCGCCTGGCGGCTATTCTTGGTTTTGCGGTTCTCGGTGTAATCCACCGCCTGCCGGAAGCTGCGCTGCGTGGCTTCTTTGTAGACCTTGGCGCACAGCGTGTCGCCGCCGCTGCGCACCACGTAGACCTCAGCTTCTTTGCCGCTCATCAGTTGCAACACTACCGTGTCGATCAGGCCTTCTTCGATCAGGGATTGCAGGCGTTTGGGTGGTTTCATGGGGGACATTGTACGTCATATGCTTTGCGCTCCGATCAGCCTTGACAGTTCTTGACGGCTTTAACGGGTTAAAGGCGCATTGTCATTCCGTCTGCGAATGGCAGTCATTGAAGAAGCCCATGACAAAATGCGCTCTGCTCGCGATTTCCGCTACGACCCTGCCGGTGATTGCCGGTTACACGCACGCACAAAACTTTCCGAGCAAGCCGCTCAGGATCATCGTTTCCGCCATCGCCGGCAGCGCGCCCGATGCGCGCGTGCGCCAGATTGCGCCCAAGCTCGCCGAGGCACTCGGTCAACACGTCATTGTCGATAATCACCCGCGCACTTATCCCGTGCCGGACGGGGACGAATAAACAGGGATGGGATGGGATGGGAATGTCTATGCGGGATTCGAGCGCAGGCCGTATGCCTGAGTGCCGATCAGCAGATACTCCAGGCGTGAGAAGGCCGCGCCTTTTTCGTCCTTGAACGTGTAGCCGATCGCGGCCACCGTGTCGCCCACTTTCGGTTGCGGGATTTTCCACTCATTGATGCGCGTCATGGGCGATAACTCCAGCGTCCAGTCGCCGCGCCGTTTCGGCGCAACCGCTGCCGCCAGAATCTTCGCAGCATCGACGCGATTGGATTGTGCGGGCATTTTGCGGGTGGCCAGATCCGCCGGAACCCTGGCATCCGCGCTCATAGTGACCACCAGTTCGGCATGCGGGTTTTGCCATTTAACCGATTTCACTATGCCTTCGATGTAGATCGGACGCGCCTCGTCGAAGCTGCTCCAGCCATGATGGGCAAACGCGCGCCTGGCGATGAGCACGAGCGGCGCTACGGCAAGCGATGCAGCGAGCAATTGGCGGCGATTCATGATGTCTCCTAAGCGTAAGCGATCCAGCGACCGCAGAATATTATCGCGACCCACATCGCGATTGACAAGACGGTCTGTGTTTTGGTGATTGCACTCCTCTCATCTAGCGCGCCGCGCGCATGCAGCACGGCCGCATTGGCCCCGGCGGCAAACAGCAAACACATCTTGATGATGAACGCCGGGTTGCTGATGAAATCACCAATGCGGCTCACAAACATGGTGAGCCCGGTGAGCAGCGCCAGTGCGAAGCCGGCGAGTGTCCACGGCAGCAGCGTCTTCGCCAGCAGACGCGCATCGATGGCGCGAATCACGCCGAGCACGCGTAAATCCACGATCCACACCGTGCCAAACACCAGCGCAATGGCGATGAGGTGCATCGTCTGCAGCGTGGGGTAGGCGTAGGCGCTGGTTTTGAGCCAGACGATGGGTGCCCATAGGTTGAGGGCATCCAAAGTAGTAGGGGTAGACATGATGGGTTACGAGGAGTTATGTAACTATTTGTTTTTATTGATATATTTTTATATGGAGGCAAGTGTTTCCGCTAACAATAATAGGATCACCGCTTTCAACTACTGGATAGGACAGGGCATAAGAAACTGCTGCATGTCAGAACCTCAAGCGCAGTTTACCCTGCCTGTTTTGACCCGCCGAATAGCCGCCCTTTACCACTGTTAAAGTCGGCGTAGCGCACCCAATGATTCGATCGGTCTGGATTTTGTCGATGTAGCACCGATGTGCTACATTGCGATTTTTCTTCGGAGCCCAAGATGTCGACGACCACGATCCGCATTCCAGAAGACCTGAAGGCCCGCGTTGCCGCCGCCGCCGAGCGTGCCGGAACAACGGCGCATAGCTTCATTCTGGAGGCCATTGCAGAAAAGGCGGATCAGGCGGAGCGCCGCGCAGATTTTCATGCAGTAGCCGAACAACGCTATGCCAATCTCGTTGCCTCGGGCAAGACGATTCCCTGGGAGAAGATGCGCAGCTATCTTGAAAATAGAATCGCGGGGAAAACCAGCGCTCGTCCGGCGGCTAAAAAGCTGGCTTCCTGAGTGTGGCCAAGGTCGAGTTAGCGCCTGAGATCCAGGACGACTTCGATCGCATATTCGATCATCTTTCGGAGCACGCTGTTGACGATGTGCCCGGTCGTATCCGGGAGATTATTCAGGCTGTCGACGTGCTCCAATACAACCCGCTTATTGGAAGAGTTGCGTCCGCAGACACGCGGGAATTAGTCATAGGACGTAGCGCCCGTGGTTACGTGGCGTTATACCGCTACATCGAGCCGGTCGATACGGTTTTTGTGCTGGCGATTCGCGGTCAGCGGGAAGCTGGCTACGAGAGAGCTTGAGACAACTAACGGCCACACCCAGAAGTTCGCGGGCGAAAATTCGTTGCCAAAAAGCCGACAGTCATTCGCACCGAATTAGATGCGAGCCCGGTCCATTTGATTGCTAAAGTGATGGAACAGGTAAAGTATCGATGGATGCCTAATCCCTGAGGGGGCCACAGCCACTAGGCCGTGAAACGCAAGCGTAATTGGGAGCTTTATGGAGAACCCGCTAACCTACCGAACACGTCTTCGCTTCAGGGTTCAAAAGAAGCTCAACATAAAGGAACCAAGGCGTGTGTTGCAAATTGCGGGATACGGAGTCGAGCTATCCCCCCGCTACCAGACGTGAATATTTGCGATAGCGAGTGGCTTGTTTTTAACGCGAGTGGCTTCCCTAGTGAGGGCCAAGCGAGGAATTTTGGCCACAAATTACGTGCAGCCCTTGAGGTATCGTCTGTCGCTACGCGTTTAGGTGTCGACGTTGGGAAGGACGTTGCAACGGCCGGCCTCGGTAATCTCTTCCGAAAAGAAATTGAACAAAGAACCGGCCACCATGTGCGCGACAATATTCACGGTATTGACGTATTCGTTGATGCCCCAAATGTCCGTATTCTTCACTTGGAAGGAACTGGAGAAATCCATGCGCGTCCGGACCCCTTCCTATCAGACCTTGCAGACCTATTCGACATAGCCGCGAGTGCGTCACCGCGAACCAAGGATGTGGTCTTGCTTCTAAATTCTGTTTTGATGCAGACTAACCCGGTAGCGCAGATCGTATTTGCGTTTTCAGCAGTCGAGATGCTTGGGCAGGAGCACCTATGGACCTGCGGCCAAACAGCATTACTCGAAAAACTAACTGAAATGGCCCAGTCGTCAAGCGATGTCAGCGATGAAGAACGGGGCGAAGTGGCGGACGCAATTCGGAAATGCCACCGACTAAGTCTGCGGCAAGGCGTCATGCGGCTACTTGATTCTATCGAGCTTTCTAGCCTCAGGCCTGTTTGGGACAAGCTGTATAGCGAGAGAAGCACGCTAGTGCATGGCCTAGCCCCACGGCCGGGCGCAGACTATGGCGCACTCGCTGCCAAGGCAATCAATCTCTGTGGGCGCATATTACTATCGACCGTGGCTATAGATATTCCCCTTGCAAACCGCCACGTAGATAGATTTTACGAGCAGGGTTAGTCCACAAAAATAATATCCTACAGAAAAATGAGAGAAGGTTCTGATAGAACCAGAATAGCCATGCCCCTCCACTCTGTGCCCACCTCACGTTTTCACACAAGGGAACACATGCAGACCACGGATTGAATCCGCTAAGGGATAGATTGGGAGAATCAAAGGTTCCATGCTTGCAATTTTCGGCCCGTGAGCCGACATTCGTCGCAATCCATTTCGGGTCGAGGCCGTGTGAAAACTGAAATTCAGCGTGCTTGAATTTAGTATGGTCGACGTGCCGCAGCGAAATTCGAATTGGTTTACTGGAAATATCGCGGGGTTTGGCGACGAAACACGATTGGCTATCCCG
>JAKFYK010000091.1 GCA_021730905.1 Betaproteobacteria bacterium
GTGGGGGTGGCGGCGGTGATTAGTAAGTATTTGTTTTTATTTATATTTTTAAAGTAATTTAAATGGATGAAACGATAAGCCTAAGCAAGATTGATGCGGCGCGCCGTCAACTGAAGGTTGCGATCCGCCTTCTGTTTGATGACGAGGACCCCGTCGCCGTGCATACCCTCGTCGGCGCAGCATCCGTAATCATTTCTAACCTTGTTAAGAGGCACCATCCCGACACGTCATGGGACAAATACGCGCAGGAGGCCAACAAAATAACCGAAGGCGAGTATTTTCGAGTAATGCGAAAGCCTCAGAATTTTCTGAAGCACGCGAAAGAAGATCATGCCGCAACATTTGACTTTGATCCCAAAGATACGGAGTCTGTGGCGTTTTGGGCAGTGATGAATCTAGGGAATTTTGGCAGTCTTTCGATGGAAGAGTCGGTGCTCCAACTTTGGTACCTCGCCTGCCATGCTCCGACACTTGACCCGAGGGTTGAACCTTATAACAGGGTGCTCGAAGTATTTGGCGACCTTTGGCAGACACCGCGCGCTGACCGCCTTGCCATTGCGAAGAGAGTTCTTGCGCAGCAGCTTGCGGATGCAGAGTAACCTCTCGATCCAAAATGGATACGCTCGCGCGCTGATATAAAAAGTTAAGCGCGCCCAATCGCGATAGGAATCCTTCGCGGTCCAAACGCCTTGCCGAATTTTTCCGCGTAGCGCCCAGCGATGGCAGTACCGCAATCAGGACACTTGCCCTCCGCCGTCATCCGGTATTCGTCGATGCGGTACCAGTCGCGCAGGATCAGTGGCGTCTGGCACGACGGGCAGTAGGTCGAGCCGCCGCGTTCGTCGTGCACGTTGCCGGTATAGACGTAGTGCAATCCTTCGTTCAGCGCGATGTCGCGCGCGCGGGTGAGCGTGGCCGGCGGCGTGGCGTGGATGTCGCGCATCTTGTAGTCGGGATGAAACGCGGTGAAGTGCAGCGGCACGTCGGGGCCGAGGTGCTTTTTGATCCACTGGCATTCGGCGGTGATTTCCTCGCTGGAATCGTTCTTGCCCGGAATCAGCAGCGTGGTGATTTCGACCCACACGTCGGTTTCATGCGTGAGATACAGCAGCGTGTCGAGCACCGGCTGCAGGTGCGCGGCACACTGCTTGAAGTAGAACGCGTCGGTAAAGGCCTTGAGATCGACGTTGGCCGCGTCCATCTTCGCGTAGAACTCGCGGCGCGGCGCGGCGTGCATGTAGCCGGCGGTGACGGCGACGGTTTTGACACCCACCGCGTGGCAGGCGTCGGCGATGTCCATCGCGTATTCCGCGAAAATTACCGGGTCGTTATAGGTGAAGGCGACGCTTTTGCAGCCGGCCTTGAGCGCAGCCTGCGCGATGGCTTCGGGTGTCGCCTGATCGGCGAGCCGGTCCATGTCGCGCGACTTGCTGATGTCCCAGTTCTGGCAGAACTTGCAGGCGAGATTGCAGCCGGCGGTGCCGAACGACAGGATGCTGGAGCCGGGATAAAAATGATTCAGCGGTTTTTTCTCGACGGGGTCGATACAGAAGCCCGAGGAGCGACCATAGGTGGTTAGCAGCATTTGATCGCGCTGGTCGCCGCTGCCGCGCTGGCGCACGAAGCAGGCGCCGCGCTGGCCTTCGTGCAGTTTGCAGTCGCGCGGGCACAAGTCGCACTGCATGCGCCCGTCATCGAGCAGGTGCCACCATCTTCCGCGATAAGGTTGGTCGGGCATGATATTAGGCGCGGCTGGCAAAAGAATTTATGTTGCCGTTCATGGTTCGACAGGCTCACCACGAACGGTCTTTGGGATGTCCGTTCGCCCTGAGCTTGTCGAAGGGTGAGCGGGCATTTTGTCAGACACTCTTGGTTCTACCGCAACGCAGACTCGGTGAACTTAGCCACGGTGTAGGTGTGGATCTCCACGCCAGGCTCCCAGAAATTGGGCGGCAGCCCGGCCTTTTGCTTTAGCGTGGCCATGAACATTACCGGGTCGGCGAAACTGTCCCACACCTGCGGCAGAAACGTGCTGTGATGATGGCCGTATTCGAAGATGACGCCATGCACGTGCGGCTGCAATTGCGCCAGCGCCGAAGTTTCGTCGGTGAATGCCAATGCATTGAGTGCGGATAACAGCGAAATTTCAACTTCGATACTTTCATACTCGTCAACAGTGAGCGGCTTGAAGCGCGGATCGCGAAATGCCGCCGCCTGCGCGTTGGCCTTGATGTCGTCGAGCAGCGTTCGATGCGCGCGCAGCGAGCCGATGCAGCCGCGCAGTTTTTTCTGCAGGTTGAGCGTGATGAAGGTGGCGCCCTGTTCGCGCAGCCACGCAGCACTTTCGTCCGCCGGATGCGTTTTGCCGAGCGAGGTGGCAATAGCCGCGCGCGCGATCGGCAGCAGCGTGCGCGCGGCGTCAGTGGGGGCTATGTTAAGAGCCTGTTTCATGATGATTCGCGTGCTGCGTTGTGTCCAAAATTGGTGGTGGCGCGAAGGACGAGGAGTCTCATATCGCGAATATGAGCGACGAGTCCGACAAAGCCAGCGCCAATTTTGGACACAACCCTCCGGGACGAGGCAGAGCGGGCGCGCTGCTTTGTCGGCCGCGCTTGCAATATTCGCGATATTGACGCGCTCGGCCTTCGCGCATCGCGCCCGCTCTGCCGTCGTCGCACACGTGAATCATCATGAAACAGGCTCTAAGTTTCATAAAAAGCAAAGGATCCATAACCCACCACACGCGATTTGTCGCCGGCGGTGTCGCCGGAGTTGCGCAGGTCGATGAGTTGCGGCTTCAAGCCGCGCTGTTGCGCCAGCAGGTTAAGGCCGGTCACCGGCGTGGCGCCGCACGCTTGATGATGATTGATGTCGGTGCGTAACTCGAGTATCGCTTGCGCGGTGGCGTTGTCGGTGGCTTGCGCCTCGGTGTAGGGCAGGTAATGCGACAGATCGGAACTCACCACGATCAGCGTTTCGTCGCCGCCCCACAGCAGGCTGATCACTTCTGCCACCTGTTGTGCGCTGGCGCGCCCGACCGCCAGCGGCACCAGCGTGAAATGGTCGATGACTTTCTGCAGAAAGGGCAAGTGGACTTCCAGCGAGTGCTCCATGCGATGCGCTTCGGCGCTGGCGCCGACGTAAGGCAGCTTCATCAACAGTTTCACCGCGGCGGCGTCTATCGAAATGTTGCCTAGCGGTGTTGCAAAAGCGTCCACGCCGGGCAGCGCCATGCCATGCACCGCGACGCGATGCGTGGGGCCGAGCAGTACCACGCGCTTGATGCGCGAGCGCGCCGGCTCGATCAGGGCGTAGATGCTGGCGGCAATTGGCCCGGAATAAATGTGGCCCGCGTGCGGCGCGATGATCGCTTTCGGAACGGGCGCGATAGCCACAGGCTTTGCTGCTGCGAGCATGGCCTCCACACTGCGCGCGAGTGCCTCCGGCTGGCCCGGATAAAAGCTGCCTGCAATCGCGGTGGGACGTACGGATGGCATAAAGTCGCTTTTTAAAATGACTACTTGCCTATGTTGAACGCGCCGAGCATTTTTTCAAGGGAGTCCTGCTCGGGAATTTGTCCGTCGGGCGTGAGTTGGTCGACCAGGCCCGGCAAAATTTGCGATAGTTGATCGGCCGTTTCGCCGTTTGACAATCCGGCTTGCTGCGCGAGTTGCGCGAGCATTCCACCGCCGCCGCTACCGAGGGCGCTTTGCAACTGTTCCGCCGACACCGGCAGATTCTGGCCGGTGCTGACCCACGAACTCGCTACGTTACCGAGTCCGCCTTGCGTCAGCGCGCCGATCAGTCCGCCCAGCCCGCCGGACGCGCTGCCACCGGCCTTATTGGCGACCATTTGAATGACAGCGTTAATCAGCGCCGCCTGACCGGAGCTTTGACTTCGGCCGCTGCCACCAAGCACGGAACCGAGTATCGAATCAAGCAAGCCCATGGTGCTTCCTTTTCACTAAGGGGTTTGGTGCCCATCCATTATAGAACGCGCGCGCAAAACGGGTTTCCCGGACTGTTAGAATGCAGTTGAGCAAAAATAATTCACATAGTTATCGCAAAGATGCCTGATATTTTCGCTTTGATTCCCGCGGCCGGCAGCGGCAGCCGCATGGGTTCGGAGATTCCCAAACAGTATCAGCCGCTGGCTGGAAAGCCGCTGATCGCGCATGCCATCCATGCGTTGTGTGCGCATCCGCGCGTGCAACTGGTGTTCGTGGTGCTGGCGCCGGGCGATGCGCATTTCAGCCGGCATGACTGGTCCGCGCACAAAGAACGGCTGGAAACGCTGTATTGCGGCGGCGCCACGCGCGCCGCGAGCGTGTTCAACGGCCTGGTGGCAATGGCGGACGTGGTCGAGCCCGACGACTGGGTCATGGTGCATGATGCTGCGCGTCCGTGTCTTGACGCCGCGCTCATTGAGCGGCTGTGCGGCGAACTTGCCGACGATAAAGTGGGCGGGTTGCTGGCGGTGCCGGTTGCCGATACGTTAAAGCGAAGCGACGCCGATCAGCGCGTGGCAGAAACCGTTGCGCGTGAAAAACTGTGGCAGGCACAAACGCCGCAGATGTTTCGTTATCGTGTGCTGCTGGAAGCCTTGCGAGCGGCAAAACCCGGCAGCGTGACCGATGAGGCCAGCGCTATCGAACAACTGGGACTGGCACCGCGCCTGGTAATGGGCAGTTCACGTAATCTCAAGGTAACCTTTCCGGAAGATGTGGTTTTTGCTGAAAACATAATAAAAACAAGTACTTAGATATATAAAGGAATTTCCGGGCGCGGCCCGTGTCGTAAAGGGGCACATAAACGCCGGCCGCTGGTTTTTCGCGCGCGCCGTCACTTCCCCTACAATGCGCCCTTTTACGGGCGGTTGCGTCTTAAGGAGTTGAGGATTGAGCCAACTGGGTCTCGAGAGATTGTTGCGCGCTGTCATCGTCACGATGGGCACGGCCATGCCTTGGTCTGCGCAGGCGCAGACCGCTCCGCAAAAACCTGCCGCAGCGCCCGCGCCGGCGCAAAAACCGGCTGCACCGCAAAAACCGGCACCCTGCTGCGCGGCTGGCGCACAAAAGCCGGCGCCACAAGCCATGGCGAGAAAAGGCCCGCCGCGCGGTCCCGTTGAAAAATACGACTGCAAAATCGGCACTGAAGATGAGCACGCGCGCCTTGCGCTGCTGGCGCAGGGCGGCGAGGTGCAAAGCATTGCCTATTACAGCAAATGGAAGCCGCGCACCTGTTCCGTTCATCTGCAGCGCGGCGATGCCTACAGCAAATGGAACGATACCGGCGACGCCACCGTCATCAATACCGAGTTCGGCGATTTTCTGATCCAGCGGTCGAAGTCGGAGTACCAGTTGTTTTTCCGCGAAGTCGATCGCATGCATTACTGCGGCATGATGGGCAAGTTAAACGGCTCGATGACCGTGACCCGCGGGCCGCGCCGCCAGTGTTCGGTAGTCGGCATCATGGATCGCAATGAACCCGAGCCCGAGGACAGCACGCGCATCGCGGCGCCACCGTCCGACACGCCGCCGCCGATCGCAACGATAACGCCGCCCGGTCCGCCGTTGCCTCCCGAAGCGCTGCTGCCGAGAGCCGTTGAAGGTAAATAAGCTACTGTCGGGAAATACCGGACACAATCGACGGCTGTCGCGGGCCATTGGTAAAAGCCCCTTTGAGGCCGGACGGAATTTACCGCTCGCCGCCGGCAGCAAAACTCGCCGTCATCATCACCGCGTCGGCCGCCCCCAGCCCTTTCCGCGAAGCCTCGTCGTAACACTCCAGCGCCTTGGCCGAGATCGGCAGTTCGCGTCCCAGCGAGCGGCCTTCTTCGAGCATGGTGCGCAGATCCTTGCGGATGGAATCGATATCAAACGTAACCGGGTCGGGCGCTTTGCCGCGCAGCGCATCCGTCAGTGCGGGGCCTCGCCCCTTCAGCGTATTGGGACCGCCGGACGTTTCGGAAAAAATCTCGATCAGTTTTGCCGGATCAAGACCGAGCGGTTTGCACAAGGTCAGCGCTTCGCCAAATGCCTGCCAGTACACCGCCAACGGCAGATTGATCGCAAGCTTCATGCTCGCGCCCGCGCCAACCGCGCCGCAATGATCGACGCGCCGGCATAACTGGTCGAGCACGGGTTTTGCGCGAGCAAGATGATCAACTGCGCCGCCCACAAATCCCAGCAGCTTGCCGTCACGCGCGGGGCCCACCGTGCCGCCCACCGGGCAATCGATCAGAAAAGCACCCTTGGCATGAATGGATTTCGCCAGATCGCGTTCGACCTCCGGACGCACCGTGCTCATCTCCACAAACAGCTTGCCGATCACGGCGCCTTCCAGCAGTCCTCGCTTGCCGCGGTACGTGGCATCGATCGCAGCCGCGTCGGTGAGTATGGTCATGATGAGTTCGCTGCCTGAAGCGAGTTCGGCGGGCGTTGCCGCGACTTTCGCGCCTGCATCAGCCAGCGGTTTGGTTTTGGCGGCAGTGCGATTCCACACAGTTACCTCGTGTCCCTGCTTGAGCAGGCGACCGGCCATTGCCGCTCCCATGCGACCCATGCCTGCGAATCCGATTTTCACTTGATCGATCCCTTTTGCTGCCTTTAATGATGTGGAGTGATGCTAGCACGCACAATTATGCCGGCGCGCGACAAATAGCGGTTTCGTAACTGTTTGAGTTTTTGATATAATCCGCCCCTTCGCGCCCGTAGCTCAGTTGGATAGAGTACCTGGCTACGAACCAGGGGGTCGTGGGTTCAAATCCTGCCGGGCGCGCCAATAAAACAAGAACTTAGGTCACTTTTCGAAGTGGCCTTTTTCTTTACTGCGCGAGCTTGCCCGGTTGAAATTGTCAGCTCACCACGCATTCGAAATCCGACGCTCTTCGAGCGCGGATCAACGCGAATGTTAGACGGATACTAATGAGGATACGATCATGACATCGGCAGAATCTGACTATCTTCTTCGCCTCGCAACCCTATCGTTGTCGTTTGTCGGTTTTTCGGCAGTGGTTGTCACCCTACGGGGTGCGCTGGGAGGCGAGCTCTCCGATCGGCATCTCCGCCTCGTGCGCCTCTACATTGAAGGCGGACTTCTGGTCACCGCTCTGGCTTTGGTTCCCACACTTCTAAACCTTCTTCATATCCCTGGCACGGTCACTTGGCCGCTGTCCAGCGCAGTCGCTGCATCAATCTTTACCTTCTTTCTCCTAATCCAGTTTCGCCGTCGCCGTACGATCGAGCAGGGCAAATTTCCCCCATGGGTCGTCATCATCTACGCCGTTTCAATCTTCGCGGTTACAGGTCTCTGGCTCAACGTCGCGGGAATCCCGTTCCCATCGAGTGGCGGCCCTTACGCCGTTGTCCTTACGTGGGCTCTTTGCATCTTTGGGTTCATTTTTGTCCGAACCATCGAGCTGTTCCTGCATCGCGGACCCCACATCTGAGGCGGTCATCGAATTGTGAAGCCCCGAAACCGGGGAACGTGGCCGGTGAATCGGCGCTACAGGTTGTCTACGTCGTATGTTCCTTGCGGAAAGCATTCAAACGCTATGCCGTAGCCCAGTTTATGGTGTTGCGCAGCAACGCAACGAATGCGTCAGTTTCCCACGCTCCTCGAACTATGAGCGGCTGCGAGTCTGCGGCGTCGGCGCTTCGGCCCGCACGGGACGCGGGGTTGTGGCAATGACCGAGAGCAAAATAGGTCACACCACCTTTGCCGACCTCGCGCGTATAGCCGAGCACACGAGTCCTGCCATCGGGTTGCAGGGAAGTATCCGTGGGATACAAGGTTCCGATGCTGGGTGAAACAGCGCCCGGTCCATAGTCCGCGGTAAGCAATATCCGCGTTGAGCGTGGATCTTGAAGCTCGATGAAGTAAGGTTCGTCCTCGACCTCGAAAGACCGGTCCAGTCCCCGGGTGAGAGGGTGGCCGCTGTCGCTCACATCAACGCGAAACTTGCACAGCGGCGGATGGGTCAGGAAGAAGCTTCCGAGGAGGGCGTGATGTTCGGTCTTGACGGTACGGCGCTGGCGCACCCCTTCCACCTTTTCGGCGCGACCGCCGCTGGTGCCGTGTAAACCCAGCCAGTGGCCGCCCGCCGAGAGCCACGCCCGAATAGCGTGGCATTGTGCGGCGTCCGGATGGGGGCCGGCCACGTAGGTGATCAGTAGGCGTGAGACCGGCAGCCATTTCTCAATATCCAGGAAGTCATTGGCGACCGACGCCTGAACATCCTGTTCGGCCAGCAGCCCCAGCAGCCGCAAGCGGGCATAGTCGTGGTCGTGGCCGGCGCTTGAACCGGGTGGAAAACCGCCCGCAATGAGATGCGCTCTGTGGAATTTTTTCTCCGTCATTGAATTATCTCACTCGCTGTTCGGTGCCTGCAAAAGGCCAGTTTGAATTGTATACCCGCAAAGCGCATAAGCGATCCGCATAAGGGGCAAAATGTTCTGCCGCGAGGTGGGCATAGCGCCTGACAAGTCAGTGTAATGTCTATTTTTGCGAAGTAAAATGGAGTCACCCGATGAAAATCAGAGTGCCTGATTTTTCGATGTAAACTGCCAAGCCACTTTTGACGTGAATGCCTATGTCCTTCTACTCTTCCAAGCTTGATCGCATCAAGATTTCACCCAGCACGGTCGCCGCACAGCGAGCGCGCGAACTGCGCGCAAAAGGACACGACATCATCGCACTCACGACCGGCGAGCCTGATTTTGAGACGCCGCCGCATGTCAAACGCGCGGTCGTTGAGGCGCTGGCGCGCAACGAAACCAGGTATCCGCCTATCGACGGCATACCCGAACTAAAGGAAGCTGCGCGGCACAAGTTCAAACGCGAGAACGGACTTGACTACATGTCCGATCAAATCATGGTCGGCACTGGCAGCAAGCAAATACTCTTCAACGCGCTGATGGCGACTATCGGCCCAGGTGACGAAGCGATCATTCCTGCGCCGTACTGGATTTCCTATCTCGACATGGTGCTGGTTTCCGATGGCGTTCCGGTCGAGGTGCATTGCGGGCCCGAGAACGGCTTCAAATTGACACCGCAACAACTGGAAGCTGCGATCACGCCGTGCACCAAGTGGCTGTTGCTTAATTCGCCCAACAATCCGACCGGCGCGGTGTACTCTCGTGGCGAATTGCGCGGGCTGGCTGATGTACTGTTGCGCCATCCGCACGTGTGGGTTTTGACCGACGATATCTACGAACATCTATGCTTTGATGGCATCGAATTCACGACCATTGCGCAAGTGGAACCTGCGTTGTGCCACAGGACCCTGACGGTTAACGGCGTTTCCAAGGCCTACGCAATGATGGGATTCCGGCTCGGCTATGCCGGCGGCCCCAAGGAGTTGATACGCAACATTGTCAAGCTGCAGTCTCAAAGCACGGCAGGTGTGAGTTCCATCAGTCAATGGGCAGCAGTCGAGGCGTTGAATGGCCCGCAGGAATTCATCCCGGAACGCACGGCTTCGTTTCAGAAACGACGCGACCGAGTGCTGGAGATGTTCAAGGACATTCCCGGATTGCAGCCGACCCGTCCGCAAGGTGCGTTCTACATGTTTGTGCGTTGCGGTGATCTTTTCGGCCGGACGACACCTAAAGGGATGGCGCTAGCCAAAGAGCAGGATGTGGTTATGCATTTGCTGGATCACGGTGTCGCGGTAGTTCTGGGTGCGGCCTACGGCATGTCGCCGTACTTCCGTATGTCGATAGCCGCCGACATGAAGACACTTGAACAAGCTTTCCTTCGCATTCGGCGGGCGGTTGGGGAACTGATATAGCTAAGCCGTTCCCGTTCTTTACCATCTGCTCGCAAAGTCAATAACAAGAGCAATGACCTGTCATACCCGTTGTGGCGGGTGTCAGCAGCAATTGCTAAAGGTAGCGACATGCGGGAACGAGCTTCTGGCTTAAGGCTTACTGTTCACCCGCATGGCACTTGGTGATTCATCCTATTGTAAGGATATCCCCTACATTGATTGTCAGGCAATGCCCGATGGTGGTTATTGCGCCCCCTTGGTAACGTTATAAACAGGAGCATGTGCTCCGATCGCATGGGGGTTGTTGGGGGCGCAAGTTCTGCAGAGACTTCAGCGCTTGGCCTCAAGGTTAGGGGAGGAGGCGATGCGGTATCTCAAGAGTGCGGTCTGCAAGCCCCGATCCGAACTGTGATGAGAGCTTGAGGCTGGGCGGCAATGGATCAGCCGCTTGTGGCGCAAGCCGAGTTTCTTTAATTCTAAAAAGGAGAAGACTATGCAACCGAGACTGACCACAAAACCCGTGGATGAAGTGATCTCCGCAATTCAAATGCTCAATCTGGAGTCAGTGAAGCTCAGAGTGATGGATCCCGAACTGGGAGAAGGCTGGACGCGCGACTACGCCGAAAGCGTCGAGGCCGCGTATAAGAGGTATCTCGTGATGCAGGTGAAGTACCCGGATGATGCCGGAGATATTCTCCTGAGCAAGGACGTGGACGAGTTCTGGCACACGCACATTCTGCAGACGATCAAGTACTCTGATGATTGTGAAATGGTTTTTGGTGCTTATTTGCATCATACCCCACACGTCGGCGAACGCAGTCAGGCGCTCATGGAAAAAAGGGTAAGACTGGCAGAAAAAACCCGACAGCTGTATGAACTGGAATTCGGTGGCTCGCAACATGCCGCTACAGCTTGGTCTGGGGCTGCTTACTCGACTACTAATGCAGCGATGTCGAGTTCGGAGATTCGCGCAGATCATGCGGCGATGTCGAGTTCAGAGATTCGTGTAGATCGTGCAGCGATGTCGAGCTCGGAAATTCGTGCAGGTCGCGCTGCGATGTCGAGTTCAGAGATTCGTGCAGATCGTGCGGCGATGTCGAGTTCAGAGATTCGTGCAGATCGTGCGGCGATGTCGAGTTCGGAGATTCGCGCAGATCGTGCGGCGATGTCGAGTTCGGAGATTCGTGCAGATCGTGCGGCGATGTCGAGTTCGGAGATTCGCGCAGATCGTGCGGCGATGTCGAGTTCGGAGATTCGCGCAGATCGTGCGGCGATGTCGAGTTCGGAGATTCGCGTGGGCCGAGCAATAGTGACTGATGTGGCTATGCGGATATAGAACGTGCCGGTATGGATCGCGACAGCCAGAGCTAGAATATTAAATATATCTGCAACTGATATAAGGCAACAATATTGCATGGACTAGCCACGCAAAGTATGCACCTCTGGTTGCGCGACTTTACTGCATGTCGGTTCCCGCGTGATAAGTTCAAGAACGTAATGCAGTCCGCCTCGCGGACACCACACTGAAAGCATACGTTCCTTTCTCTGCATGGAGATAGTTGCGTTGAAGGCTGGAGCAATCCAGCTTTTTTTTGCGCCGCTGGCAGCGATAAGTGGAATTGACTATTTAATGTCTGATCGATTATTGCATAATTGGAAAATGACTTCAAAGTGCGATCGGGATTGCTTCAAGAACTAAGGGAATAAATCGGAAGACAAAGACGGAAATAATGACGATGATCTTCGATCGTGAGAATCGAGCGCCATTACGGTCGGTCGTCCTCTCTTTGTTAGTGTTACTCCTCGGCTTTCCGGCCTCCTGGTTCTTATTTGTGTTCGTCGAAGATTCAGTTGAACGTGTCGCTAGACTGGGGTTTGAGCGAGAAGCAAATGCGGCAAATGGCATCATTGAAGATCGCCTCCAATCCTATACCCATGTCCTGTATGCGTTACGAGCACTATTTGCTAGCGAAGAATCAGTTGGTCGGCTTCGATTTCACCGCTTCGTCGAAACGCTTGATATAAAGCATCGTTATCCTGGTTTCATTTCCCTAAACTACGCGGCTTATGTTCCGGCGCACGACAGGAAGCGATTCGAAGAGTCGGTGCGTACCGACACCAGTCTTGTCCGGAACGGCTATCCCAATTTTGCAATCAAACCGCCCGGAGAGCGCTCTGAATATTTCGTGATCGCTTATCTCGAGCCGATGGCCGGATATGAGTTCGCGTTCGGTCTTGATCTGGGGGCAAATCCGATGGCTGCGAATCCGGGAAAGGTGGCAGCTACAGTACGTGAACAGCGGGACACTGGAAATCTAATTTCTTCTGCCCAGCCACTTCGCGTAAAGCGAGAGAAGGACGCCATTTACCTGGCGATGCGGCTCGCGGTGTATAGGGAAAAGATGTCATTGGATACGGTCGAGCAGCGACGTAAGGCCTATCTCGGCTCGGTCGGTGCTGGTTTCGATGTTGAAAGCCTGGTGAGGTCGGCCCTTAGTGAGGAAATGCTGCGCTCCATACGGCTTAGAATCTTTGATGCCGGGCCTGCTGCCCGGAATCACGATTCGAATTCCCCAGAGAATAAACGATTGCTATTTGATAGCAATCCATCGACCAAGCAAGCTCTCGCCCAGTCTGCGATAAATGAATCCACATCCACTTTCACTCACGTGGTCCCAGTTGAGATTGCTAGCCGACAATGGAAATTTGAATATAGCGCTCCAAGAAGCGTCGTCATAAGCGGCGCCAGTAAATTGTTACCGCTAGTGATGTTGGGTGGAGGGCTAGTGACCAGTTTGCTTATTTTTGGCATGGTCTATATTTTGGCGACTTCGCGCAGTCGGGCAATCGCAATCGCCAATGACATCACTCAAGTCCTGCGTGAAAGCGAAAGCAGTCTCGCCGAAGCGCAGCAGATGGCACATTTGGGCAACTGGACTGTTGATCCCTCAACTTGGAACATGACATTGTCCGCCGAAATCTATCAAATCTTCGGACAGCAACCGCGATCAACGTTTATTACCTTTGCCGAGTTTCTGCAAAAGATAAGTGACGATGACCGTGTAGTGGTCGATCAGGCATTGCGTCATTCGATCGAAGCCGTGAAGGATTGTGATATAGAACACCGCATTTGCCCGACAGACGGCAAAGTACGGTGGGTGCATACTATCGCCCATCCGACGCGGGCCAACCGTCTGGGTCTTGTACCGGGTACCATGATGGATATCACTGATCGAAAGCGGGCGGAGTTGGAATTGCAATCCTCTCACGAGCAACTCCAGGCGCTCTCCAGAAGTCTGGTTGACATACAGGAAGCCGAGCGCAGGCGGTTTTCCGCTGAGTTACACGACGTGGTCGGCCAGAATCTTACCGCGCTGAGCATTAATCTCGATATTATCAGGACACAGTACGCAGGTGATACAAATCAGCCGCTCCAGATGCGGCTTGATGATTCTGCCGCACTTCTCCGATCGACGACGGCGGCCATAGAAAACGTGATGTCGGAACTCCGCCCACCGATGCTCGACGATTACGGATTGATGCCTGCGTTGGAGTGGTATGCGAGACAATTCTCCGATCGTACCGGTGTTCATGTGGAGGTCCATGGCGATGAGCAGATGGATCGGCTGACAGCGGTAGCCGAGATTGCGCTTTTCAGGGTCGCGCAGGAGGCACTCAACAATGTCGCAAAGCACGCACGCGCCACGCGCGTGGATATAAGGCTGGAACGCGGAAATTCGCAGTACGTGATGTCTGTGGCCGACGACGGCTTGGGGTTCAATACTATGCCGCTTTCAACTCCATGGCGAAGACCCGGTTTGGGCATGATAACAATGCGGGAACGTATACAGGCGATCGGCGGCACTCTGGAAGTCGAAGGCACACAGGGACACGGTACGAAAATAGTGCTACGGGTGCCATGCTGATATGACCATCAAGGTTTTAATTGCAGATGACCATGATGTCGTAGCGGAAGGGCTGCGCTTTGTGGTCGAAGCGCAGCCGGACATGGAAGTCACTGCCTGTGTGCAGGACAGCCGCGAGGCGGTTCGCCGCTCGATAGAAGCGTGTCCGGATGTGGTCTTGATAGACCACGCAATGCCGGAATTGAACGGCACTGAAGCGACCAGGATGATTCGCAGTCGATGTCCGAATACTCGTGTCATAGTAGTTTCCATGTACTCCAATCAGATCCACGTCCTGCGAGCGCTTCAGGCTGGCGCGAACGGGTATGTGGTCAAGAAGTCCGCTGCGAAAGAGATTGTCGTGGCAATAAGGGCAGTCCATAACGGCGGCCGTTATCTCAGTGCCGAACTTCTGGATATCGTAATCGACCAGGTTGTGCGTAAAGTGGCCGCGGACGATCCGCTGAAACGCCTGAGTTCTCGCGAGCGGCAGGTATTGCAAATGCTGGCTGAAGGGCACTCCACTTCGGCTATTGCCATTGCGCTTACACTTTCGCCGAAGACTGTGGAAACGTACCGCACCCGGTTGATGGACAAGCTCGAAATCCACGATTTGGCCCATCTCATCAAGTTCGCGGTTCAGCAGGGAATTACGCCTCTCGATTAGGCGCTATCGCAGGTAATTGTCGGGAAAATCCTGACTCGGATTGTCGGCGACGCCCGACAGCATTCACCCCCCACCTTTAGTTAGAGTCTAAAGGTCTTAAAAAACAATGAGGTAAGGTAACTGGCGGTCACGGCTACTGCCGGAGGCGAGGGCCGGGAATGTAGATTTGTTTGTCCTGACGGTACGTTGCACTGGATCCGCGATTAGGTTTTCTCTGTGTGCAAGTCCGCGGGCGAGGCTCGCCGAGCTGCCGGCATAAAAGGTGACGTGTGATTAAGAGACTGGGTACGAGACAGGCGCGTTTGTGCTGTTCGAAGCCCCGCGCGAGGAGGACAGTGGCGATGATGCCGATGACGGTTGGCGTGCTGGCAGTGCTGTCTTTCGTTCCTGCACATGCCGCTGAGATTCGTGGAGCCAGCCTTGCCGACTTATCTCTGGAAGAACTGGGCAATATCCAGGTTACTTCTGTATCCGGTTACTCGGAACGACTGGCAGATGCGGCTGCGTCTATTTTCGTGATTACGGGCGAGGACATCCGGCGTTCCGGTTTCAGGACACTTCCAGAAGCCCTGCGGTTGGCGCCAAACCTGCAGGTGGCCCGGAGCGGCGCCAGCGGTTATGCCATCAGTGCCCGCGGTTTTAACAACGACAATGGGCTCGCCAACAAGCTTCTGGTGCTGATAGACGGACGCACGGTCTATTCGCTTTCCCTCTCCGGCGTGTTCTGGGATATGCAGGAGGTGATGCTTGAAGACATAGAGCGTATCGAAGTGATCAGCGGCCCGGGAGCCACGCTGTGGGGCGCCAATGCTGTGAACGGCGTCATCAATGTCATCACGCGATCTGCGCAGAATACGCAGGGCACGCTCGTCTCGTTGGGTGGAGGCAATCAGGAAAAGGGTGCCACTTTCCGTTATGGCGGAAAACTCGGCGCCCATGGGCACTTTCGTGTGTATGGGAAGACTTACGATTTGCAGAATACGAAACTTGCCAACGGTAGCTCGGCGCCTGACGGATGGGAAAGGGGGCAAGCAGGATTTCGCGCCGATTGGGTCGACGCGGGCAGAAGTTTTACGATCCAGGGGGATGCCTACAAGGGCAGGTCTGAGGATCGGCCAGTGGGCAGGGCCATTGAGGTTTCGGGTACCAACGTCCTTGCTCGCTGGGACCAGCAACACGCCAATGGCTCAAACATCCGGCTGCAAGCCTACTACGATCACACTGATCGGGAGGACCAACTGTTGTTTCGGGACGATGTGAATGTCTTCGATATCGAATTTCAGCACGGGATACCGCTGGGTGCGCATAAAGTTCTATGGGGTGCGGGATACCGCCGCGCGAACAACGATGCGCGGAACAGCTTGTTCTTCGGGTTTGTGCCTCCTGCTCGTAGCCTGAACTGGGCGAATCTGTTTGTGCAGGACGAGATAAAGTTAACGCAGAGCATTGACTTCACCATTGGTCTTAAGCTCGAAAGCAACGACTACACTGGTTGGGAGTATCTGCCGAGCGCCCGACTTGCTTGGAAGCCGTCCGGCAGCCAACTGGTCTGGGGTAGTGTATCCCGTGCAGTGCGTGCTCCGGCACGGCTTGATCGGGAACTGCGTTTCCCACCCAACGGGCTTTTCATCAACGGCGGGCCCAATTTTGTGTCCGAGGTCGCAAACGTGGTCGAACTGGGTTATCGCGCGCAACCGACGAGCGCATTGACCTATTCCGTTACGGCTTTTCACCACGTCTACGACAAGCTACGCAGCGGCCAGCCGGCACCATTCGCCAATGTTGAGAACAAGATGGAAGGAACGGCTAACGGTATCGAGGCGTGGGCCACTTTACAGGCGACACGCGCGTGGCGGTTAAGCGGCGGCTTCACGACGCTGCATAAACACCTGAGGATTAAGCCGGGCAGTGCCGACCCCGTCGGGCCGAGCGCCTTGGGCAATGATCCAGACCAGCAATGGATGCTGCGCTCGGCATTCAATTTCACGGATCGTCATGAATTTGATGTCATGGTGCGTCGTGTAGGTTCGCTGCCGCAACCCGCTGTACCGGCATATACCGCGGTCGATGCGCGGTTTGGCTGGCGAGCAAGCCGCAATGTGGAGGTTTCCCTGACATTGCAAAACCTTCTCGACCGTGAGCATGCGGAGTTTGGCGCGGCGCCGGGGCGCAGTGAATATCAACGCGGCGTGTTTCTAAAACTGCTATGGCAGATGTAACCGACAGATCACAGGCCGTTGTCTATTTGCACGCCATCCGTGCAAGTTTGAGATCGCGGTTGTTCCGTCGGGCCATTGCACTATTGTGCATGGCCATCTGCGCGTGGGCGCCTGCACAGGCCGCCGAAGACGCCGGAGCGCTCGAGTACCGTGTCAAGGCCGCTTTTCTTTACAGGTTTGCCGGCTACGTGGGCTGGCCTGCCACTGCATTTGTTCGACCTGATGCTCCGGTCACCATCGCTGTGATGGGTGCAGAGGGGCTGGCAGCGGAACTCGAGCAGGCGGTGGTCGGGCGCACTGTGAGCGACCGGATGGTGGCGGTAAAACGCATCAAGCCAGGCGATTCGCTAGCTGGTGTGAACGTGCTTTTTGTTAGCAAGACCGAGGCTGCGCAGTTGGCTCAGTTGGCGCAAGCGGCGCAAACGCGCTCAATACTGACTGTGACTGAATCCGCAGGAGCTCTGCGCCAGGGCAGCACCATTAACTTCATCGTTGCCGAGCAGCGTGTCCGCTTCGAAATTTCGCTCGACTCCGCCGAGAAAAGCGGACTCAAACTGAGTTCGCGGTTGCTGGCCGTTGCACGGCAGGTTGTTACGGGAGCGCCCTGAATGCTGCGAATCGTAACGCGCTCCATACGCCACAAGTTCGCGCTGATCGTACTGGCGACGACCCTGGCGGCTCTGGTCGTCACTGGCGTCGCGATGGTGATCTACGATTTGCGTACGTACGAACGCACCGGTGTTAGCGACCTGGCGGCTCAGGCCGAAATACTGGGCCGGGCCAGCGCACCCGCGCTGGATTTCGACGATCCCAAATCGGCCAGCGAGTACCTTCTATTGCTTAAGGCAAAACCCGAGATTTCTGCCGCCGCGATTTATAACGCAAAGGGCAAGCTCTTCTCGAGCTATACGCGCCGCGATCTGGATTTACGGATTCCGGCGCTACCCGAAGCCGAGGGATCTCGTGTTGTTGCCGGCAAGGGCATCGTGTTATTCAAAAGAATCTTGGTGAATAACGAGATTCTCGGCACAGTATACATAAGCGCTGATTTCGAACTACGCCAGCGGCTGATCGACTATCTGGGTATCTTCGCTGGCGTGGCATTGTTGAGCCTGATCGTGGTGTTGTTGCTCTGGTTGTGGCTTCAGGACGTATTTCTCCGGCCAATACTGGCAACATCGGCCGTAGCTAGACAGGTAGTCGAAACCAGGGATTATTCCCTGCGTGTGAATAAAACGACATCGGACGAGATCGGCGATCTGGTAGATGCGTTCAACGATATGGTTGCCGAAGTAGGGCGGCGGTCGGAGGCCCTGGAGGCTTCAAATCGTACACTTGAGCACGAGGTGGCGGAACGGATGAACGCGCAAGATGAATTGCGCAAGCTCAATGTCGGGCTTGAACAACGTGTGGCGGATCGGACTACGGAGCTGGAGGCGGCGAATAAAGAGTTGGAAGGTTTTAGTTATTCGGTCTCCCATGATCTGCGGGCGCCGGTGCGGGCCATCGGCGGCTTTACCCGGATGCTGTTCGAAGACCACGCGGATCAGTTCAATGATGAGGCGCGGCGGATGCTCGGTGTCGTTCAGAGTGAGGCGCACCGAATGGGGACGCTCATCGACGATTTGCTCGCGTTCTCCCGTCTCGGGCGCCAGGCAATTCAAAAGACAGAGCTTGACATGGCTGAACTAGCACGCGCCACCTTTGAGACATTGCGTGCGCAGCACCAGGGTCCCGAGGTCGAATTCCGTCTTGGCTTGTTGCCGCAGGGAATGGGCGACAAGACCCTGTTGAGGCAGGTCTGGGTAAATCTCCTTGGGAATGCCTTGAAGTTTTCTTCAAAGCGCGAGAAACCCCTGATCGAAGCAAGTGCGATCAGCGATGTGAAGGAACACATCTATTTCGTCCGGGACAATGGCGCGGGCTTCGATCCGCGCTATGTGTCCAAGCTATTTGGCGTATTTCAGCGTTTGCACGACTCCAGTGAGTTTCCGGGCACGGGTGTCGGGCTCGCGCTGGTCCAACGGATTGTGGTTCGGCACGGCGGGCGGATATGGGCCGATGGCAAGCCGAACGAAGGCGCGACGTTCTACTTTACGTTACCGAAGGACCGCATCGATGGAAATCATTGAGCAGATAGAGATTCTACTCGTCGAGGATAACGCACTGGATGCTGAAATGACCATGCGCGCTCTGAAAAAGGGCAAGCTGGCCAACAAGCTCATTTGGGTCAAAGACGGACAGCAGGCACTGGACTATTTGTTCCGGCAAGGGGACTACGCACAACGCGCTGACACCTCTCCGCGCCTTGTTTTGCTCGATCTAAAAATGCCCCGCGTGGGTGGCATTGAGGTGCTGCGAGCAATCAAGTCCGATGATCGAACCAAGCGTATTCCTGTGGTTGTCATGACTTCTTCTCAGGAAGAACAGGATCTCGCGGAAACCTACAGTCTTGGGGTCAATAGTTATGTGGTAAAGCCCGTTGATTTCAACGCCTTGGCTGATATTGCCGGGCAAGCTGGCTACTACTGGCTGGCGGTAAATCGGACACCATCACCGTGAGGCAACATGGAGATTTACGGAGATGTCGATAGGCGAAGCGGGTTTATCGGGAATAGCGGTGAATAGTATTTCGTAGCCCGAAGCAAGTCGGTGCGAAGGATTGGAGAATGGAGAAAGTCTTGCGAATCCTGATGGTCGAGGATATGCCAACGGACGCGGAACTCGAGCTCCGTGAGCTCAAGCGCGCGGGTATACGCGCCGTGCATCGGATCGTCGAAACGGAGGAGACGTTTCGTGACGCGCTGCAGGAGTTCCGGCCGGAACTTATTCTTTCGGATTTCTCCATGCCGCACTTCGATGGCATGTGGGCGCTTGAAATCGCGCGCAAGGTTGCGCCGGATGTGCCATTCATCTTTGTTTCTGGAACGATAGGCGAGGAGTACGCGATTCGCGCGTTAAGGAGTGGCGCGACTGACTACGTGCTAAAAAATAATCTCGTTCGACTGCCAGCGGCAGTCGAACGCGCGCTGCAGGACAACGTGGAACGTGCTGCGCGAAAGCGGGTGGAAGATGCGCTGCGGGAAAGCGAGGAGAAGTATCGTTTGCTCTGGGAAACTACGAGCGACGCGGTAATCCTGATGGATGGGGAGTCTCGGATTCAGTACGCCAACCCGGCCGTGATGACTGTTTTCGGATACAGCCCCATGGAAGTCATTGGGCAGGACATCGCAATGTTTCAACCGGAGCGGATGCGGGCAGCCCATCGCCTGGGTATCGGTCGCTACTTGAAGACCGGTGTTAAGACGGTGAACTGGCGCGCCTGGGAAGCGGTTGCGTTGCGCCGAAACGGTCAGGAATTTCCCGCGGAAATCTCGTTCAGTCATATGGATATCGATGGGAAAACCTTGTTTGCCGGGTTTGTGCGGGATGTTACCGAGCGCAAGAGCCAGGAACTGAAAATTGCCCGGTTGAGCCGGATCCAGGCCGTATTGAGCGGCATCAGTTCACTGATCATGCGAGTCCGGGATCGCCAGGAACTGCTCAACGAGGCATGCCGCATCGCGGTGAACTACGGCGGCTTCGGCATTGCCTGGATCGGCATGGTGGACCAGAAGACCCTGGATATTGTTCCTGTGGCCTGTGCTGGAGTCGAGGCAGCGTCGCTGATGGCGACCAGTCACAACACTGCAAGCCCCGATGCCCCGCTGGGACAGGGCATGGTGGGCCGTGCCATCAGGGGAAAGCGTCCGATATTCAGCAACGACCTTGCTACTGAAACCAGCCAGGGGGGCGCCCGCCGTCAGGAAGCGCTACGGCGCGGCTATCGCTCGCTCATCGCATTGCCGCTGGTGGTGGAGGACAAAGCGGTGGGGAGTCTGTCGCTGTTTGCCAGGGAGCCGAATTTCTTTGACGAGGAAGAATTCAAGTTGTTGACCGAGCTTGCCGGTAATGTCTCTTTTGCGCTGGATCTGATCCAGAAGGGGGACGCACTGGCGGAAAGTGAGAAAAAACTCGACAGCATCCTCGGTACGTTGCGGGAAGTGGTGTGGTCGATGGATCCAGAGAGCGGGCGATTGGTTTACGTCAACGCTGCGGTCAGACAGTTGACCAGACTGACGGCGGATGAACTACTTGCTCAACCTCGGCTCTGGCGAAAAATGGTCCATTGCGGGGACCGCAAGTCCGTGCGCAGCAGCATACGCAGACTGCTAAAGGAGGGCGCGCTGGTCCACGAGTTCAGAATCGTGCTCGCCGATGGCGAGGAGCGTACGGTCGAATCCAGCGCGCGCGTGCGTCGCAACGACGAAGGGAAAGCCGTGCGCATCGATGGCACTATCAGCGATATCACCGAGCGCGTGCGGGCCGAGGAACTTCAGCGCAAACATTATGCGCTGGTGCGGTTGCAGGCCGCACTTGCCGCGGCGGCGAATGAGGCTGTCACCATGGAAGAAGCATTTCAGTCTTCGCTCAGGCTGATCAGTGATCACGGCGGTTGGCGGCTTGGGCATATGGCCATCTTCGCTCCAGGTATGGTCAAGCAGTTCAGCGCTACCGCCTCGTTGTGGCAGATTGACGATAGCGACCGTGCACGTTTTACGGAATTTATTAAAATTTGCGAGCGGTTCGACTATACGACAGGCAAGCGTCTCGTAGGCAAGGCGATTGCCGAGAGGATACCAGTCTGGATCGAAGACCTGGGTACGATCGGACCAGGCCGTCGCAACATCCTTGCTGTTGCCGCAGGGCTGCATTGTGCGTTCGCTTTCCCCGTGGTGGTGCAAAATGAAGTGGCAGCGGTGCTCGAGTTTTACGCCGAAGACGCGCGCCCAGCCGATGCGCTGCTAACTGAGAATGTCATTAATGTTGCCGCGCAACTGGCGCGGGTCATTGAGCGCGCCCGTGCCAGCGAAAGCCAGACCCGGCTTGCGGCAATCGTTGCGTCTTCACAGGACGGGATTGTGAGTTCGACACCGGACGGAACGATTCTGACATGGAATACCGGTGCCGAGAAAATGTTCGGGTATACAAGCGAGGAGGTTGTCGGTCAGAAGATGACTCTGCTGGTGCCCGATGATCTGCATCAGGATGTGCGGCAGCGCAGGCAACGCTATTTGTCTGGCGGCAGTTTCGATCCTTACGAATCCGAGCGCCGGACCAAAGACCAGCGCAGGCTCGCGGTATCGGTAAACGCCTCACCGCTTAAAGATGAGTCCGACAGGATTATTGGCATTGCCACGATCTACCGCGATATCACTGAACGCAAACAGGCAGAGACTGCGCTGCTCCACCTCAATGAGGAACTGGAGGAGAAAGTCACAGCGCGCACCATTGATCTGGAGCGCGCCCGGCACGAGGCAGAAGAGGCCAATCGCTTTAAATCATCGTTCCTGGCTGCCATGAGCCACGAAATCCGCACACCGATGAACGGCGTGGTCGGCATGATCGATGTGTTGCACCAGACCAGCCTCCGGGGCGATCAGGTGGAGATGGTGGAGCTCATTCGCGAGTCGGCATTCTCCCTGCTTGGCATCATCAATGACATCCTCGATTTTTCCAAGATTGAGGCCGGCAAGCTGGATCTCGAGCATGAGCCTGCAGCGGTAGCGAACGTGGTGGAAGGCGTTTGCAGCCTGCTCACCGGTATGGCCGACAAGAAAAACGTAGCCCTTACCCTGTACACCGATCCGGCAATTCCCGTGCAGGTGCTGGGCGATGCGCTGCGTTTGCGCCAGGTGCTGGTCAACCTCGTCAACAATGCGATCAAGTTCTCCGGCGGACAATCGCACACGGGGCGGGTATCGGTACGGGCGCTGCTGGTTGGGCAAAGCGCGGAGCGGGTGACGGTGGAATTCCGGGTGGCCGACAACGGTATCGGCATGGACGAGCAAACGCAGGCACGGCTGTTCACCGCCTTTACCCAGGCCGACGTATCCACCACGCGGCGCTTCGGTGGCACCGGGCTGGGGCTGGCCATTGCCAACCATTTGGTGGAACTGATGGGTGGGGAGATCACCGTACAGAGCGCGCCGGGCGAAGGCTCCACTTTCAAGGTGCGCCTGCCGTTTGTGCCGCTGTCGGTCGGGCCGAACCGGGACGAGACGCTCTCCGAGGTCGCCGGACTGTCCTGCGTCGTGGTGGGCGCTGCTCCCGGAGGGCTGGCTGAAGATCTGGCCTCCTATCTCGAGCACGCGAATGCGGTGGTCGAACGGGTGCCGAATCTGGCGCGCGCCAGGGAACGCGGCGCGGGCCGCAGCGGCCTGTCGGTATGGGTGGTTGACGCTGGCAACGAGCCACGGCCTCCAACGCAAATGTATGCTGCCGCCCGTGCCCAGATCGATCAGGACGTTCGCCTTGTCGTTGTCCTGATTGAACGTGGCAAGCGGCGGAGACCGCGTGTGGTAGCTCCCGGCCTGATCACGGTGGACGGCAATGCCCTCAATCGCCGCACCTTTCTCAGGACCGTAGCGGTTGCCGCGGGGCGGGCGTCGCTGGAAGTGGAAGAAGTAAAACTCTCCTCCGGCAAGCTGGTGGCGATCGCGCCCTCGCGTGCAGAGGCCCTGCGGCAGCGCAGACTGATCCTGATCGCCGAAGATAACGAGACCAACCAAAAAGTTATCGTGCGCCAGCTTGCCCTGCTGGGTTATACCGCCGATGTCTGTGGCGACGGGCGTGAGGCGCTGGAGCGCTGGCAGAGTGGCGATTATTCCCTGCTGCTCACCGACCTGCACATGCCTCAGATGGACGGCTATGAACTGACCCAGGCGATACGTGCCGCAGAAAAAGGCGATAGACGCATGCCAATCGTCGCTCTCACCGCCAACGCCCTCAAAGGCGAAGCCGATCATTGCCGTGCGGTGGGCATGGACGACTACCAGAGCAAGCCGTCACCGCTCGCGGAACTCAAAGCTGTGCTGGAGAAATGGCTGCCAACCACCACGGCGACAGCCGATGCATACGCGTTATCGGCCCAATCACTTGCAGCGACTCAAGCGGTGGCGGCGGCCGTGCCGGTCGATGTGAGCATCCTCAAAGGGCTGGTGGGGGACGCCCCGGACCTTGTACGCGAGTTCCTGCAGGACTTTCGAACGAGTGCCGCCAAGATAACTGTGGATCTGCGTGCGGCGTGTGCTGCGAGTCAGATGAAGGCTGTGGTTGCCGCGGCTCACAAACTGAAGTCCTCGGCCGGTACCGTGGGAGCGTTTGCCCTGAGCGAGCTTTGTGCAGCCATGGAGGACGTAGGCAAGACCGAAGACAGGGAAGCCCTGGCCGTGCTGCTGCCTCGTTTCGAGGCGGAAATGGCAGTGGTAGAGCGCTATCTGGATGGATTGTAAAAGGAGTAACCATCATGATTGATCGGTTTGAAATCACCATCCTGGCGGTCGACGATGAGCCGTTCATGCTCAAACTGCTGGCCCTTACGCTGGCCAATTTGGGATACACGTCCGTAAAAACCTATGACAGCGCGCTCAAAGTGCTGCGGGCGATCGATGTTGCAGATGCTCCGCCGGACCTGATCCTGATGGACCTGAATATGCCGGAGATGGACGGCATCGAGTTCATGCGCGGTTTGGTCAAGCGTGATTATCCCGGCAGTCTCATCCTGGTGAGCGGCGAGGATGAGCGCGTGTTGCAAGCGGCAGAGAAGCTGGTGCAGGCACATCACTTGACGGTACTGGGCTATTTGCGCAAGCCCGTCAAGCCCGAGATACTGGCCGCGACCGTAGCGAAGTGGCAGCCCGCCGCTCATCGCTCCGCGGCAGCGGCCAAGAAGACCTACACCGCCGAAAAGGTGGATGCGGCCATCGCCAACAACGAGTTGGTTAACTACTATCAACCCACAGTATCCCTGCTCACCGGTCATGTCGTGGGGGTGGAGGCGCTGGTGCGCTGGAGGCACCCGGTGGATGGCCTGGTGTTACCCGACCAGTTCATCGGCGTAGCGGAAACACACGGACTGATCTGCGGGCTCACCCGCAGGGTGATTGCCGGTGCGCTGCGGGATGCCAAGTCCTGGCGGCAGGAGATGCGGCTGGCGTTACAGATCGCGATAAACGTGTCCATGGACGATTTGAGTTCGCTGGATTTTGTCGATTACGTTTCCGGAGAAACGGATGCGGCGGGCGTGTCCTCCAAGAACGTAACGCTGGAGGTGACGGAGAGCCGGCTGATGCAGGATTTGCGCGTTCCGCTTGACGTATTGACGCGGCTGCGGCTCAAGCGCTTTCGCATATCCATCGACGATTTCGGCACAGGCCACTCTTCGCTTGCGCAATTGCGTGATTTACCCTTTGACGAACTGAAGATTGACCGGGGTTTTGTGCATCGCGCCTGGGCCGACGAGACGGTCGGCGCGATCTTCGACACCAGTGTGCTGTTGGCCAAGCAATTAGGCATGCAGATCGTTACCGAAGGTGTTGAAGACCGGGCCGACTGGGATTTTGTGCGGCGGTCGAGATGCGATACTGCTCAAGGCTATTTTATTGCCAGACCCATGCCCGCTCAAGCGCTGCATGCGTGGATCGAGGACTGGGAAGAGCGCGCCCTTACTGTTGCGTAAGCAATGACGAGTGAGCATGCGTTCACCTAGCGATACGGCGCCACGACCGAAAGGCGGAAAATGAAAACGTTCATGACGACTTTGCTGTGCACCATGGTCTCATCCGCGATGGCCGCGGAGTCCGCACCCGGAGCAAACGCCGATCACGCTGTCGCGGACGAAATCGAAGTCGTAACACTACCGAATGGCGAGGTTGTCACGCGTCTGGTTTCAAGAAGCGGGATCACCGCGCGGCAATTTTGGGTGAATTCCGTTTACGGCAATCAACAGAGTGTTGTGGTATTTCAGGGTGAAAGTGACATCGTTCAGGGTGCTGCGGCGACGCGGAGCGCGCATCCGGGCGAGCGGCAGACATCGCGGACTGATCCAGCACCCCATGACGTGAGCGATTTGTTTACACAAGGGTTGGACGGTAGATAGCGCGCTGCCGCCAGGAGGTGACTGAGCGCATACGCATCATTCGTCGCCTCGTGCATCAGCCCGCCTTTCGCCACAGTGAAGAGCGCCACCCCAAGCAGCCGACTATCCGGGTAAAAAATCGGAACTGCTGGTGCCATCGTCGATTGTGTTCGGCAAGAGCACAGGGCCGGCGGGCATGCGCAATCCCAGTGACGGATGGATGCACGTCGCGGGCGCCAATCATCCCATCCCCCGCAGCGAGGGGTCCGTCGCCAACTTGCATCTTGCGGTTTCCGCAGCTACCTCTGTGTCCAATAGTTCGATCAAGGCGCGCACCCACGATTCACGGATATTGCGCCCAATAAATACCATGCGCGTATGGTGGTCTGCTGATGGCCAGCGCGGCAACCATACCGGCGCGTGATAAACATGTTGCACGCCATGTATCACGGCAGGGCGCTCTGGTGCTTCGCGCACGTGCACGATACCCTTCATTCGCAATAAATCCGCGCCGCAGTTTTCCGTCAGTGCAGACAGAAACAGGGGCAACGTCGCCGCGTGCAGCGGTTCTTCACGTACGATGCAAAAACTGGTGATGTCTCCGGTACGTGAGTGGGAATGATGCTGCTCGCTGGTTTCGTGTGCAAGCCAATGGCTTACGTCCGGATGCTTTCCGGCTACCTTATAAAAACCGCAATCGAATAGCACCGACGGCGCAATCGCGCCGCGCACGGCGGTGACAACCGGTGCCCCCGGATTGACGGCGGCAAGCTGCTGTTTGATGGTATCCGTCTGCGCGCCGGCAAGATCGGTCTTGGTAACGACAATACGGTCGGCTACCGCCACCTGACGCCGCGATTCTTCGTGATTTTCGAGCGTCGCTATTCCCATCAATGCATCGACCGTGGTAATCACGCCGTCGAGCACGTAGATGCCGGTGAGATCGCGGTCGGTCATCAGCGCGTTCAGTATGGGCGCGGGGTCGGCCAGACCGCTGGTTTCGATGACGACGCGCTCGAACGGCGGCACTGTGCCCTGTGCGCGCCGCGCAGCAAGATCGCCGAGCGTAAGTGTGAGATCGCTGCGCACGTTACAGCACAAGCAACCGTTGGAAAGCTGGACAAAACTCTCGTCGCTGGTTTCGATCAGATCGTGGTCGAGCGCAATTGCGCCGAACTCGTTGATGATGACCGCAGTACGCCCCATCGCCGGTTCGCGCATGAGACGCGCGAGCAAGGTGGTTTTGCCGCTGCCCAGGAAGCCGGTAATGATGGACACTGGAATCATGTTTGCTCAGGCGCCGGCACGATGCGCACCGGGCTGCCCCTTTCCACACCGAGCGCATCGCGCACCGCGCCCAGCAACCCCACCAGCGAACCGCATGCGCGTGGCCGCAATTCACGCACGCCGCCGGGCGCATCACCCGCGCTGCGCCAGCGCGCGAACCATTTGAACGGCGTGTCTTCACCAGCGCGTTCCACCCACACAATGGCACCGCTGCTGGATCGTATTTCAGCGACGACCGGCGCCAGACCTGCCTGCACTGTGCCAGTTACCTGCCACAGTGCGAGGCTGTCTGCTAGAAACGCGCGCAGCCGTTGTTCTCCGTCTTCTGCAACCGAAAGAATGCTGCTCACAGCATGGCGCCGCTTCTGATTGCTTCAGAGATTTTGCGCGGCAAGAATTTTCCGTCCTTCACATCGCCGAAGTACTGCCCGCCATCGACCACCACCTTGCCGCGCAGCACCGTGGTCGTAGGCCATGCCAGCATTTCATGCCCCTCCCACGGCGAGTAATCGGATTCATGCAACATCTCTTTGGTAAGCGTGAAGCGCCGCGACGGATCCAGCACGGTGATGTCTGCGTCCGATCCCACCGCGAGCGCACCCTTGCGCGGATACAGCCCCATGATTTTCGCGGCGTTGCTGGAGACCAGATCGACGAAGCGTTCAAGCGGGTAACCGCGCCGGCCCACCATCTCCGAATACATCAGCGATACGCGCGGCTCCACGCCGACATTGCCGCCGGTGGTATCGTCGATGCGCTTGCCCATGGTCTTGTCCTTCAGCGAGCAGCACACCTCGTCGGTCGCTACCGTATTGATAGTGCTGTCGAGCATGCCTGCCCACAGCGCATTCTGGTCCGCCAGCGCCTTGATCGATGGATACGTGTGATAGATCTGTCCATTCGGGCGCTTGTAGTCTTCCGAGGTGTACATCAGGTATTGATGCAGCGTCTCGCCGTAGACCGGCAGGCCGCGCGCGCGCGCTTCGCGTATCGCTTCGACGCCGAACGCGGCGCTGACATGCATGAAGTAGAGCGCGATGCCCGGCACATTTTTGGCCAGCCCGAGCACACGGCGAAACGACAGGTCTTCGGACATGGCGTTATGCACCTCGGCCATGTTCTCAAAGCCCGCGCGGTTTTCGCGTATCAGCTTGTCGTACATGTGCATCACGATATCGTTGTCCTCGCCGTGGATGACACACAGACCATGTTCCTGCGCGACCACTTTGAAAACTTCCCAGATGTCACCGAAGTCGACCATGCGTCCGCGCCGGCTGGGCGTGATGTCGGTGGTAAACATCTTCACCGTCGGATAGCCCGCACGCAGTACTTCAGCCAGCTGTCCGAATATTTCCGGCGGCAGCGCGCCCTCGACCATCACATGAAAACTGTAATCGCATTGGCACTGATCGGTCCAATCCTTATGCCGGTCTTCGATGGCCTGCTGTATGGTCTTGCCGTGCGTCCAGCGTACAAAGTCGATCATCGTGGTGGTGCCGCCGTAAAGCGCGGCGCGGCCCACCACCGACGGCGGATCGGTAACCGTCACGCTGCCGTCGGGATGCGGCGAGTACCACTTCAGATGCACATGCGGATCGATGCCGCCGGGCATGACGATTTTGCCGCTGGCGTCGATCACTCGCTTGGCGGTCTCGGCACCGAACGAACCGGCAGCACCTAGCGCAACAATCTTTTCGCCCTGAATCGCCAGATCACACGCGGCAACGCCAGCCGGCGTCACTACCCTGTCACTGCGAATCACTAAATCGAACATTTGTAACCTCTTGTTTTGATGGCTTTTAATATTTCTGCAGCAGTGCCGTGAAATCCGCGACGCTGTGCCATTCGTCGCAACGATCAACGGCTTGCTCAACGTGTGCGACGCCTTCAGGTGTAAGCACATGTCCCGCAAGCATGCGAAACTTGCTGCGCAGTACCGATTCTTCAAACGGCTGATTGAAGTCGCCTTGGTGACTCTCGCAGGCATGCGTGGCCTTGCGGCCATCCTTCAATGTTACTGTGACGCGCGCGGGCCGCAGCCGCGGCGCGAGCGCACTCATCGCCGGATCTTCGGCCACCTGCACGCGCTGGCGCAGTGCGGCTATCGCCGGGTCGAGCAACGCACTGTCGTCTATGTCACCGTGCTCCGCCTTGCCCCTCACCGCCATCACTGCCGCGGCGTGCGGCAACGAATACTTCGAAGCAAAATAATTCGGTGGATGCGGATTGCTCATCAACGAGGCAAATCGATAGGTCGCGAACTCGATGCGCTCGATCTCCTCCGCGCGTGGCCGCAACTCGGCGAGCGCGGCTTTCAACACATCGAGCGCGGGGTGTATCGGATTGCAGCAGGCGTACATGCGGAAGTAATTGCGCGTGATTTCCCAACGCATGCCAAGTTCATCGAGCAGATGGTCGGGCTTGAAACCGTCTCCGACGAGCTGGCTCAATGATTCCTCGATGGCATTTTCCTGTGCTTCGATGCCGGCAAGCGCGAGATCAGGCGCCAACGCACCCGCGAATCCGCTCATGCCGCCGGCGATGTTGAGTGCCGTTGCGCCGGCGCCGGTATTCATATAGCTGGGCGTCATCAACAGCACCGCGGAAATGCGCATGGCACGGCTCACGCCCGCCGCGTCCAGCCCGCGCATGCGCGCGCCAGCAGCTGCGGCCGCCAGCAACATGGCTTGGCCGTTCTGGTGTGCCAGCGGACGCGGCGTAAAGGCCATGCCGAGCCGGGCGGCGACATCGTAGCCAAGCACCAGTGCCGCGAGCAGTTCCTTGCCGCTGGCTTTTGCATGCTCGCCCACAGAAAGAATACCGGGCAAAATTTGCATCGCAGCCTGACCGGTGACGAGGCGCAGTCCCTCGCACAATTCGATGGCGCGGCCGGCAATGCCGTTGAGCAGCGCGGCTGTGCGCGGGTCATGCGCAGGCCAGCCGTGCGCATACACGGTAGCACCCGTGCCCGCGGTAGCGGCCATGCGCACACGCAACTGCGCGACCTCCGGCCGCACCGAGCCCGCGAGGATGACACCCAGCGTGTCGAGCAGCACCAGCTTGGTTTGGCGCTGCACCGGCGCGGGGATGTCTTCCCAGCGTGTTTCCGCCGCAAAGCGCGCGAGCGCTTCGATCTGTTGCCCCATAGTGGTTTATTCCAGCTTAATGCCCGCGTCGCGGATGATGCGCGTCCACTTGGCGATTTCGTCGCGCACGAAACGGTCGAACTGCGCCGGTGTGTTGCCTACCGGCGTTGCACCGTCCTGCATTGCGCGTTCACGGATTGTGGGCATTGCCATCGTTTTGGCGATTTCTGCGCTTAACTGTTCAACAATGGCAGCGGGCGTGTTGGCTGGCGCCAGCATGCCGAACCAGCCGATGGCTTCGTAGTCTTTGAATCCCAATTCAATCGCGGTCGGCACGTCAGGAAGCGCCGGCGCACGCTCGCGCGTCGACACTGCCAGCGCGCGCAGCCGCTTTGCGCGCAGCAGGCCCATCACGGTTTCCGGCGTGTTGAACGCGGTAGTTGCTTCCCCGCTCATTACTGCGGTGGCAGTCTGCGGCCCGCCCTTGTACGGCACGTGGCCAAGCTGCGTTTTGGTGACCGCGGCGAACAATGCGCCCGCAAGATGCATCGCACTACCTGGCCCGGCTGAGGCGTAGAGCACCTGTCCGGGACGCTCGCGCGCGAGCCGCACGAAATCCGGCAGATCTTTTACCGGCAGTGTCGGCAGCACACAAATCACGTGCGGAACGCGCACCACTTGAGACACCGTGGTGAAATCCTTGAGCGAGTCGTAGCGCAGTTTTGGATAAAGACCGGGCGTGAAGGAAAACGAAGCTGAGGTCATCAGCAGCGTATAACCATCGGCGGTAGCACGCGCCACGAACTCCGTGCCTATGGTCGAGCCGGCGCCGGGACGGTTATCGACGATGAATTGCTGACCGTAGACTTCGGACAGCCGCTGTCCCAACAGTCGTGCAAACACGTCTGTGCCGCCACCCGGTGTGAAGGGCACGACGATGCGCACGGTCTTTTCCGGCCATTTTTGCGCGCAGGCATTGTGCGTGGAGATGGCTCCGAGTGCGAGCGTTGCGATGGCCGCACCCAATCGAAATATATTCATGGTATTCACCTTTGATTGAATCTCACCCCGTCATAACAACATCTCGCCGGCAAAAGCGCGGAAATCGGAGATGTCTTCCAGACGCATAAGCCGATCATAGAGTTTTTGAGTCGCAGGCTTGCCCCATACGGGCTCGCCCAGTTCGAAAAACTTTCCGGTCAGCTCTGCCGGTGTGTGTGGATTCGCCGGTTCACCCTTGGTGACCAAGCAGCGTCCGTCATACACGGTGCCGCTTTTCATCACGATACGCACGGTTACCGGCTGCTCCTGCGGAAAGCGCGCGGTAAACGTCGGCTCCTCGCGCAGGTCGACCCGTTGCACGAGTGACTGCACCTGCGGATTGGCGACGGCTGCGTCGTCGAAACTCTTTAATCCCGAACGGCCGTGATAGAGAATGCTCGCCAGCGCGAACGGCACAGAGAAGCGCGCGCCAAAACTCGAGACGATGTTTTTGCCGGCAAGGCTCGCCGCCAGCATGTAGGCCCTGACCTCAATGCGCTCGATCTGATCTACAGGAAGCCGTCCGCCGGACACTTTCGCCAGCAGATCCTCAAGCGCGTCGATCGCGGAGTGCGCATAGCGTCCTATCGGATGCAGCTTGAAGTAGCTTTGCGCGATCAGCCACTCGGAGCCAAGTCCCGTGACCGCCAGTGCCGGATCAAATTTATCCGAGTAAACGCCCTTGCCGTAGACATTGCCCACGCTGTCGATTTCACCGGTGAACCCGCACTCTACGAGGCGTGCCGCCGTCAGGCCCATGTATCCCGAATGTCCGGTAAAAATGTTGCGCACCGTCGCGCCATCGAGCAGCGTTTGGCGGCTGCTTGCCATGCCCATGGTCGACGCGCAGTTGATGAGTTCCAGCATTTGCGCGGCGTGGAAGCCCTTCAGCACGCCTGCCGCAATGGCTGCGCCGATAACGCCGTAGGTGCCGTGTGGATGAAATGTCAGCCGCATCTGCGCCGCGCGGCTGATCCGCGCCGACAACTCGTAACCGAGTGCCACCGCGCGCAGTACATCGGCGCCGCTATAGCCGGATTCCTGGGCGAGTGCTACCGCTGCAGGCACTACCTGTATCCCCGGGTGTCCTTTCGCGAACAGGTTGCCCTCGTCGAGTTCCAGCCAGGTGCCTGCGGTGCCGTTCAGCAGCGCCGCATCGAGCGCACCGGCGCGCTTGCCAGCGCCAATAACCCACGCGTTGCCCGGCGCCGCTCCCGCAAGGTGGCGCGCGACGAACGCCTGCATTTCCGGCTGCTGCAAGCCCGCAGCGATGACCGGAATCGAATCCGCAATCACCCAGCGTGCGCGCTCGCGTGCAGCATTGCTAATGTCGCTGAGCTGCGTGCCGGCAGCGAATTCCGCGAGCGTGGTCAGATAATGCGGCGCGCTACGTTCAGACACTTTGGTTTCCTCCCGTTTCTCATTCTAATCCGGCGGGAAGGGTGTATGTTCAACTTCGTCTCACCGCTGCCGTCTTGCGGGTAGAATTGTTCTACCTTACGTCCACCTTGCGAGAGTTTCCATGACTACCATGTCGCGTCTTATATTGTGGGCAGCTGCGTTGTTGGCATGTGTCAGTTCGGCCGTGCACGCACAAGGCGTGTATCCCAACAAACCAATACGGCTCGTCGTGCCCTTTGCGCCGGGTGGCTCGAATGACATCATGGCGCGTATCATCGGATACAAATTCGCCGAGAGTTTTGGGCAGCAGGTGATCATCGACAATCGCGGCGGCGCGAGCGGTATCATCGGCACCGACATTGTGGCGAAGGCTGCGCCCGACGGCTACACGCTGCTGATGATGAGCCTCACGCTGGCGGTGAATCCCAGTCTCTACAAGAAGCTTCCTTACGACACTGAAAAAGATCTTTTGCCGGTGAGCCTGGTCGCATCCGCGCCGCTGATACTCGTGGTGCATCCCTCGCTGCCGGTGAAGTCGCTTAAGGATTTCATCGCGCACGCCAAAGCCAATCCCGGCAAATTTAATTTCGGCTCCGGCGGCCCTGGCACCACGCCGCACCTTGCCGGAGAAATGCTGAAGTCGATGGCCGGATTGCAAATGACGCATGTGCCGTACAAAGGTGGCGGGCCGGCGCTCGCCGATCTGGTCGGAGGCCAGTTGCAACTGATGCTGGAGAATATCCCCAGCACGTTGCCGTTCGTAAAGTCTGGAAAATTGCGCGTACTCGCAATAAGCGGACTTAAACGTTCTACGCTGGTACCCGAAGTACCCACGCTCGACGAAGCAGGACTGAAGGGTTATGAAATCGTCGGCTGGAACGGTTTATTCCTGCCTGCCGGGACTCCATCAACGATCGTGACGCGACTGCACGCCGAGACGGTAAAGTCACTCGCGCTGCCCGACATCAAGGAGCGTCTGTCGGGCATGGGTGCGGAAGGTGTAGGCAGCGCACCGGCGCAATTTAGCGCGTTCGTGAAAGCCGAAATAAAAAAATGGGCGCAAGTAGCACGCGACGCCGGTCTGCGCGTAGAATAAAAATATCAATAAAAAAAATACTTAAAATTTTATCTGTTATCTCGGAATGAACGAAACACAAACGCTTGCGCGCTTTGTCGCAGAGTCGCGCTGGGGCGACCTTCCGCAAGCGATGCGCCACGAAGCGAAGCGCGCGCTACTCAACTGGATGGGCTGTGCGCTCGGCGGCTGCCGCGATGACACGGTTGAACGCGCGCTCACCGCGCTCAACGAATTCTCCGGGCCGCGCACCTCGTCGCTGATCGGCCGCCATGAAAAACTTGATGCATTGCACGCCGCGCTGCTTAACGGCATTTCATCGAACATACTTGACTTCGACGATACGCATCTGCGCACGGTGATGCATCCGTCGGTGCCAGTGGCTGCCGCGTTGTGCGCACTCGCCGAATATCGCCCGGTCACTGGCGCGCAATTCATTCAGGCGTTTGTGCTCGGCATTGAGGTCGGATGCCGCGTTGGCAACGCGGTGTCACCCTGGCATTACGCGCATGGCTGGCATATCTCGGCGACATGCGGCGTGTTCGGAGCCGCTGCCGGGGCCGCCAGACTCCTGGGCCTTAACACGCAGCAGACTGCGTGGGCGCTCGGCATCGCTGCCACGCAGGCCAGCGGCGTGCGCGAAATGATGGGCGGTATGAGTAAAAGCTACAACCTTGGGCATGCTGCGCGCAACGGCCTGATCGCGGCATTGCTGGCCGAACGCAACTTCACCAGCACCGTGTGCGGTCTTGAAGCGCCCGCAGGCTTCGCGCAGGTGCTGGGCAATAAACCTCATCTCGACGAACTCACAAGCGGCTTGGGTGTAACGTGGGAACTTGCCGCCAATGCCTACAAGCCTTATCCGTGCGGTATTGTTTTGCACGCTGCAATCGACGCCTGCCTGCAACTGCGTGCCGAGTCGGGCTTTGCGCCGGGAGACGTGGTCAGCGTGGCGGTGCGCATGAATCCGCTCGCGCTCGAAATCACCGGCCGCGAGACGCCGGCAAGCGGACTCGAAGGAAAACTCTCGGTGGCCCATGCCGTGGCGGCGGCACTGGTGTACGGCGCGGCGGGCGTCGTGCAATTTACCGACGCGTGCGTGCGCGAACCCGCCATCGTCGAACTGCGCCGCAAGGTTGCGACACAGGCTGACACGACCTGTGACAAGGCCGAGGCGCATGTTGAAATCGCGCTCAAGGACGGCCGCCGGCTCGCGCGTCACATAGCGCACGCCACCGGCTCGCTCGAGAAGCCGATGACCGATGCGGATATCGAACAGAAGTTCCATGAGCTCGCGGCATCCTCGCGTTCCGAATGTGATGCGTGGGACGTAATCGAAATTGCCTGGTCGCTGGATCGTCTCAACAACGCGGCCAAGTTCGTGCAAGCGGCCGCACCAGACCCTACCATGACGCTTTCCCTTCGTTCTTGACACTCGCACAGGAGTAATCATGCCCTACGCCAATGCTGACGGAGTAAGCCTCTATTACGAAGAAGCCGGCAAAGGCATACCCATCGTATGGGTGCACGAATTTGCCGATGACCTGCACGGCTGGGAAGGCCAGATGCAGTATTTCAGCCGGCGTTACCGCTGCATTGCCTTTAATGCACGCGGCTATCCGCCCTCGGACGTGCCGAAATCGGCTGTCAAGTATTCGCAGGCCATCGCTACCGACGACATTGCCAACGTGATGCGCCATCTGAAAATCCGCGAGGCGCATATCATCGGCTGCTCGATGGGTGCGTATGCGACGCTGCATTTTGCGCTGCGTTATCCGCGCATGGCGCTTTCGTGCACGGTCATCGGCGCGGGCTACGGCTCCGACCCCGACAAGCGCAAGCAGTTTCTCGGCGACAACCGGGTGATGATCAAACGTTTTCTTGAGCTGGGCACTGCGGAGGCGATCAAGCCGTATCAGATCGGCCCGGCGCGCGTGCAATTCCAGAACAAGAATCCGCGTGGCTTCGCGCATTTCTGTGCCGAGTTTGCCAAGCATTCCGCGCTCGGCTCCGCCAACACGCTGATCGGCGTGCAGGGCAGGCGTCCGACGATTTACAGCCTTGAATCCGCGCTGCGCAAGTGCCGCGTGCCGCTGCATATCATGAGCGGCGACGAGGACGACAACTGTCTCGATCCCGGTGTATTCATCAAGCGCGTGTGCCCGTCGGCGATGCTGACCGTGGTGCCGAATACCGGCCACGCGGTGAATCTCGAAGAACCGGTGCTGTTTAACAGCATGATTGCGGAGTTTCTCGCGCAGGTTGATAGCGGACGCTGGCGTGCACGTGATCCGCGTTCGCTTAACAAGTCAACGATGGCTAAGAAATAACCGGAGAGCGACTATGGCAGCAAAACGCAGCGCGCTCGCGCGCAAAGGTGAAATCGTGCGGCGCAAGGTACATGGCGATGCCCATGTCGAGCGCCGCTATCGCGAGGCCGACGACTTCCTGAAGATGTTCGAGGACGTGACCGACGAATTTTGCTGGGGCACGGTATGGGCGCGGCCGGGACTCAACCACAAAACCCGCGCCGCGTTGTCGCTCGCCGCCACGGCGGCGCAATCACAAGCCGGCGCGGTCAAGCTGCATGTAAAAACCTGTCTGCGCACCGGCTGGACCAAGCGCGAGATCGGCGAGATACTGCTGCACGTATACGTCTATGCCGGTGTTTACGCGAGCTTGAGCGCATTCGCCACAGCGCACGAAGCGATCAAGGAATACGAGGCCGATCAGCGCGCCGCACGCAAGGTTCCGCGTCGCCGCTAGAGCCTGCTATAAACCTGAGGGGAATGGGGTGTCCGCTGTGCCACCGCACCAGGCAATTACCTCTGCGGCTGTGTTGCTCTCGGGTTCGTCACTGGAGCGTGTGGCCGTCCGGCGTGGCCTGGGCCACCATACTCGCAGCCAGTGTGCCGCTTGCGCCCGGGCGGTTATCCATCACCACCGCGTAGCCCCAGTTCTCGCTCATTTTCTGGCCGATCATGCTCGCCAGCGGATCGGGCTGACTGCCGGCCGTGGTTGAAGCCACCAGTCGAATCGGCTTCATCGGAAAATTCTGCTGCGCCCACGGAATGCCGGGTGCACCCGCGAATGCAATACCCGTCACGACTACGGTTGCGAACATCAGTCGTTGCGAAGCCTGCATGGCGCCGGCGTGGCTCTCAATGGTTACAGCGCATTTACGCGAGATTGACGCAGCCAGTTAAATCATGTTCGCAATAATCGTCCAATCTTGCTGGTGCTACCGGCGAAAGCGTCCGGGTATCACAAAGTCGAGGACTTCCCGGGATCCATCTCTGGTTTGAGTGCGACTTGTGCCATGTTGATCGCGGTGTAGTAGCTGCAGGTGAGCGTCAGATCGACAACGCCACGGGTTCCCAAGAGTTTTTGGGCGGCAGCAAAGACGTCATCCGTCACGTTCTTGTCGCGCAGCAGTTGGTGCGCGAAGCGGGTGATGAGTTGTTCTTCGGTAGTGAGTGACGTGAGTGTCTTCCCCGTGCGTATGGTCTCGATGGACGCGGCACTGACGCCGGCCTTGGCGGCC
>JAKFYK010000065.1 GCA_021730905.1 Betaproteobacteria bacterium
GAGGTGTTGATCAACGCGCGCGTGCTGGCCTTGGTGATGTGACTGCCGGCGGCGACCGCGCCGCCGAGTATGCCTGCGGCAATGCTTATGCCGGGATCACCGCCTGCCACTGCGGCGGCAGCGAGCAGCGCACCTGCTGGAATGCGGATGAAGGTGTGCGCGGCATCCCATACCGAATCAAAGCCGGGAATCTTGTCGGCGAGAAACTCCACCAGAAACATGAAGCCCGATGCCCCCATCACCCACGGGTTGCCCAGTGTTTGCAGATCGGCCGGCAGGTTGTAAATGCCGAATTGCTGCAGCACGCCGAGAAAAAACACTACGGCGTAAAGCCGTATGCCGCTGGCCCAGCCGAGTCCGGCGGCGGTTGCTAACGAGGCGATGGCTTCCATCGTGCGCTCCTCAAACAATTAATCGCTCAACGCGCGCAGTCTAGCGCGGTGTACGGGCAAGCGCTACGCGCGATGGCGGCCGCGTCCCTCAGCCGCTATCGACCGGGCCGCATCACTATCAAGCGTAGTATCGTGTTCGTCGTCGTGGCTGGACGATTGCCACAAGCCGTGGCCAGTGCCGAAAAATTTAATTATTTAAAACAAATACTTATGATAAGTCTCTATCAGTTTCGCCCGGCCTTCGGCCTGCCCAACGCAAGTCCGTTCTGCATGAAGGTGGAAACTTACCTGCGCATGGCGGGACTGCCTTATGACTGCCCGCGCGGCGCCAGTCTGACAAAGTCGCCGAAAGGCAAGATGCCGTATATCGAAGATGGCGACCGGCGCGTTGCCGATTCCAGTTTCATCATCGACTACCTGCAGCAAACGTATGGCGACAAGCTGGACGCGCACCTGAGTGAGCGCGAACGCGCCATGGCGCTCTCCGTTCAGCGCATGATCGAGGAACACCTGTACTGGGCGGCGGTATATTCACGCTGGGTGGACGATGCCGGATTTAAAGTCAGCAGCCGGATATTCTTTTCGCACATGCCTCCGGGTCTGAGGCAACTGGTGCCGCAGCTCGCGCGCCGGGGGATGAAACAGCAAATGCACGGCCATGGCATGGGCCGGCACAGCCGGGACGAAATTTACGCATTGGGTTGCCGTGATATTGCCGCGTTGGCGGCACTTCTGGGAGATCAGGCGTATTTCATGGGCGCGGAACCTTCATCGCTGGATGCGACGGCGTATGCCTTTGTGGCAAACTTGATATGGATACCGATTGAATCACCGCTGCGGGAACAGGCGAAGCAATTCGCAAATCTGGAAGCCTATTGCCAGCGCATGAAAGCGCGTTATTATCCTGCGTAAGTTATTTTTCACTTACTTTTCAATAACGCCCGCGCGCACATAGAGCGGGCGGATGTATTCGCGCAACAGCGGCATGCGGTAGAGCAGCATACCCGCGCCCGCCGCGCAGATCACGCCGAATATCGCCAGCGCGTACGGCGCGCCCACCGCCGTGGCAAGAGCGCCGGCGGCCAGGCAGCCCAGCGGATGCATGCCCATGAAAGCGATGATGTAATAACTCGTCACGCGCCCGCGCTTGTCGGCGTCGCACACCGTCTGGATGATGGTGTTGACGGTCATCGCGGTGGCAATCACGCCAAAGCCCACCACCACCATGCATGCCAGTGACAGCACGAGATGGTGCGAGAACGTGAATATGGTGAGCGCAATGCCGGCGATCCCGGGGCCGATGGCCGCCCAGCGCATCAGCCCGCGTATCTGCGGGCGCGCTGCGAGATATACCATGCCGATGATGCCGCCGAAGCCCGCAGCGCCGACCAGAAATCCCAGCATGGATGCGCCGCCAGAGAAGGTTTCCGCCGCGAAAATCGGCATCAGCGCCTGATACGGCGTAATGGTGAAACTCATCAGTGCCATCATCGGCAGCAGATAGCGCAGCGGTTTCAAACTCCAGGTGTAGCGCGCGCCATCGGTAATGCTTGCCCAAACGTTGGCGGAGGGTTGCGACTTGGCTTGCGGCACAGCGTGGATCAGCAGGAGGCTGCCGATCAGCCAGAATTTCGTCACGGCGTTTACCGCAAAACAAAACGCTTCGCTGAAATACGCCAGCAGCAATCCGGCGATGGTGGGGCCGATCATGCGCCCGGCGTTCTGCATGCCGCCGCTGAAGGCGATGGCGCTGGGCAGATCGGATTTCACGCCCACCAGCTCGGGCGTGTACGACGAACGCACCGGCGTCTCCAGTGCCTGCACGATGCCCAGCAGCATGGCGAGCAGGATTACGTGCCAGACATCGACGCTGCTACCGCCGGTCCACACCACGCCCGCGAGTATCACGGTGAGTATGATCGACAATACTTGCGTGACGATCAGCGTTTTGCAGCGGTCGAAACGGTCAGCCCAGATGCCGCCGAACGGTGCCAGAAAAAAAATCGCGATTTGTCCCGCGAACCCGGTAATGCCCAGCAGCAGCGCCGAACCGCTCAACCGGTACACCAGCCAACTGATGGCGATTTGCTGTATCCAGGTGCCGATCAGCGACACCGATTGACCGGTGAAATACGTTCGGTAATTCGGATGACGGAAAGCGCGCAGGACGTGATGCACGAGAAGAAATTAGCGTGGAAGCATCTATATATTATTATTTAAAACAAATACTTATATAACTCGTGCTACCCAAGCTTCGCAAGTTGCACCTCGATGTCGGCCAACGTCGCTTCAAACCTGGAAAGGCGTTCGCGTTCCTGGGCGACGACCGCGGGCGGCGCTCTATCGACGAAGTTTGAATTGGAAAGTTTGGCGTGCGCCTTGGTGATTTCGCCGGAAATGCGTGCGTGCTCTTTGTCGAGACGCGCTTTCTCAGCGGATTTGTCGATCTCGACTTTCAGCATCAGCTTGAACGCACCCACGATGGACACCGGTGCATCGGCTTCGGGCAACGTATCAACAATTTCCACCTGGGAGAGGCGGGCGATAGCCGCCATGTAGGGCGCGTATCTGGTGAGTTGCGCCGCTTCGCCTTGCGCGACCAGCGGTACTTTCTGTCCGGGCTGCAGATTCATTTCGCTGCGCAGCGTGCGGCAAGCGTTGATGAGTTGCTTCAGTGTATCGATATCGCGCTCGGCGGCTTCGTTGATGCGGGTGGCGTCGGATTCCGGGTACGCTTGCAGCATGATCGATGGCCCCGCTTTGCCGGCGGTGTCACGATCACCAGTCTTGCCGGAATCATCACGTCTGCTGGCCTTGCCGGAATCATCACGTTCGCCGGCTTTGCCGGCGAGGGGCGCCACAATCTGCCACAGTTCTTCGGTAATAAACGGAATCACTGGATGCGCGAGGCGCAGTGTCGATTCGAGCACGCGCACCAGCGTGCGGCGTGTGGCGCGCTGCTGGTTTTCGTTGCCGCCCTGCATTTGCACTTTGGCGAGCTCGACATACCAGTCGCAGTATTCGTCCCATACCAGTTCGTAAATGGTGCGTGAGAGATTGTCGAAGCGGTATTCACCGAACGCCTTGGCTGCTTCGGCTTCCGCGCGCTGCAGGCGGCTGACGATCCATTTATCTGCCGCGGAAAATTCCAGCAGCGCCTTTTCGTCCAGCCCTGTGTCCTTGCCGTCGCAGTTCATCAACACAAAGCGCGTGGCGTTCCACAGCTTGTTGCAGAAATTGCGATAACCGTCGCAGCGATTCAGATCGAACTTGATATCGCGGCCGGGCGAGGCGAGGCTGGCAAACGTGAAGCGCAGCGCATCGGTGCCATAGGCGGCGATGCCGTCGGGAAAATGCTTGTGCGTCATGGTCTCAATCTTTTCCGTCTGCCGCGGATCCATCAGGTTGGCCGTGCGCTTGGCGACCAGTGCGTCGAGCGAAATGCCGTCAACGATATCGAGCGGATCGAGCACATTGCCTTTGGACTTCGACATTTTCTGGCCTTCCGCGTCGCGGATCAGGCCGGTGATGTAGACCTCGTGAAACGGCACTTTGTCAGTGAAGTGCAGCGTCATCATCACCATGCGTGCGACCCAGAAGAAAATGATGTCGAAGCCGGTTACCAGCACGGAAGACGGCAGATAGCGATCCAGCGCGGGATTGGATTTGCCGGGGTACTGTGGCGTCCAGTCGAGCGTGGAGAATGGCCACAGCGCCGACGAATACCAGGTGTCGAGCACGTCGTCGTCCTGACGCAGTGACACGGGCGCGACTTTTTCACCGGCCTCGAGCCGTTCGGGCAATTTTTCGTCGTATAGCGCGAGGGCTTCGTCGTGGCTGCGCGCAACATATACGTTGCCTTCGGCGTCGTACCACGCGGGGATGCGGTGGCCCCACCACAACTGGCGCGAGATGCACCAATCCTGAATGTTGGTGAGCCACTGGTTGTAGGTCGTGGTCCAGTTTTCGGGGACGAATTTGAGTTGCCCGAGTGCCACGGCATCCAGCCCGCGCTGCGCCAGCGATTCCATTTTGATGAACCACTGGTCGGTGAGCATGGGCTCGACTATCGCGTCGGTGCGGCCGCAACGTGGCACCATCAGCTTGTGCGGTTTGGTCTCGCCGAGCAGACCCTGTGCTTCCAGATCGGCGAGCACGCGTTTGCGCGCTTCGAAACGATCGAGACCGCGATAGGCCGCTGGCGCGTTGTCGTTGATCTTTGCGTCCAGTGTGAGGACGCTAATCGGATCAAGCTGGTGACGCACGCCAACGTGATAGTCGTTGAAGTCGTGCGCCGGCGTGATTTTCACGCAGCCGGTGCCGAACGCGGCATCCACATAGTCGTCCGCGATCACGGGTATGGTGCGCCCGGTCAGCGGCAGCATGACTTGTGTGCCGATCAGCGCCTGATAACGCTCATCCTCGGGGTTGACGGCAACGGCGACGTCGCCGAGCATCGTTTCCGGACGCGTGGTGGCGACCACCAGAAAACCTGCACCTGATGCAAGCGGATAGCGGATATGCCACAGCTGGCCGTCTTCCTCCATCGACTCGACTTCGAGGTCGGACACTGCCGTTTGCAGCACCGGATCCCAGTTCACCAGCCGTTTGCCGCGATAAATCAGGCCTTGCTGGTGCATGCGCACGAAAGTTTCGGTGACGGTGTGCGACAGGCCGTCGTCCATGGTGAAGCGTTCGCGCTCCCAATCGCACGAGCTGCCGAGTCGGCGCATCTGGTGCGTGATGGTGGAGCCGGATTCTTCTTTCCATTGCCACACGCGCTCGATGAATTTGTCGCGGCCCAGGTCATGGCGCGAAATGTTCTGTGCGTCGAGTTGCCGTTCAACGACGATTTGCGTGGCGATGCCGGCGTGGTCGGTGCCGGGTTGCCACAACGTGTTGTTGCCGCGCATGCGGTGATAGCGCGTCAGTGCGTCCATCAGCGTGTGCTGAAAAGCGTGGCCCATGTGCAGCGTGCCGGTGACATTCGGCGGCGGCAGCAGGATACAAAAATTTCCGGTTTTCGCGGCGTCCGTGCCGGCCTTGAAGTAACCGTTCTTTTCCCATTCGGGATACCAGTGTGCTTCGATAGCCGCCGGCTCAAAACTCTTGGCGAGTTCCATGGACAAACTTCTGGAGGTGGAGGGTGGCGCGGAAGAAGCTGCCATTATACCGGAGGCGCTTTGGCCGATCTCCGGCGCCACTTGCGCGGCGGCAGCCGGGCGCACGGAGTCGCGAAATGAGTCGAGATGCGTTCGCAGCGATTCTTCAACGGAGCTTCGCACCATTACGCCGATGTTGGTTTTGAGATCGTCGGTGATGCGCGCCAGCGCCTGATCCAGCGCGGAACCGATTTCCGGCAGGACTTGTTGCTGTACCACGCTGGTGATGCGCTCATCGACCTGCGACATCACGCGCAAATACGCAGCGTGTTCGAGATTCTGGTTTTGCACGCGCGATATCACTTCCGTGCCGGCAGACGAATCCGCATCAGTCGCACGGGCCAGTGCGACCGGCAATATCACATCGGTAAGTTCGGGCACGTCATCGTCCGGCACAGGCGCGGTTGCCGCTGCCTGAAGAGCGGAATCTATCGTGGCGCCATCCGCTTGTGGTGACCGGCGATGCCGTGCCAGCAGCGCATCAGCGCGTGCGAGGAGTTCGCTGCTGTCGTCGCTGTCGTTAATCTCCGGCTCCTGCGCCATTGCCCCTCGAATTACGCTTCGGTTTTCGACAAATCGTGGCTGCGGATTTCATAGCCACGGTCGCGATAAAACTTGAAACGATCGCGCGCGCTGGCGCGATCGTTGTCGTCCGTGCTCACGATCTCGATCAGCCGCTGAAAACGGCTGAACATCGGTGGCCAGGACTCGCGCAGATTGAGCAACACTTCGTCGTGCGGCGGTTCGCTGTCTTCGTGAGTAATCGTAACCGGCGTGCGTGCAGCCAGCGCGTGCTGCGAATGGCAATGCGGAATAAACCCGATGGACGACGAGGTCCACAGCATACGGTCCAGGCGTTGTGCGGATTCTGCGTCGGGGCACAACACCGCCACGCGCAGTCCGCGTGCATAGGCTTTGGCAGCAAGCCGGCACGCGGTGTGCCATTTGTCGCCGACGTGAGTGTAAAAATCGATCTGCGTCATACGTCCCGAGTTGTATATAAGTATTTGTTTTTATGGGTTATTTTATTTTTCCCGCGCGATGGATCAGGTATTGCGTCAGCAGCGGCACCGGCCGTCCCGTCGAGCCTTTCTCCTTGCCGGACTTCCATGCGGTACCGGCGACATCAAGGTGCGCCCATTTGAATTTTTGGGTGAACCGCGACAGGTAACACGCCGCGGTGACTGCGCCGGCCGGCCGGCCGCCGATGTTGGCAAAGTCGGCGAAGTTGCTCTTGAGCTGCTCCTGATACTCGTCGTGCAGCGGCATATGCCACGCGCGGTCATGTGATGCTTCACCGGCGGCCAGCACTTCCCTGGCGAGTCCGTCGTCGTTGGCGAACAGGCCGCTGACCACATGTCCGAGCGCGATCACGCAGGCGCCGGTGAGTGTGGCGATGTCAATCACCGCGACGGGATCAAAACGTTCGGCATAGGTGAGCGCGTCGCACAGAATCAATCGTCCTTCCGCGTCCGTATTGAGAACCTCCACGGTCTGCCCGGACATGCTGGTGAAGATGTCGCCAGGTTTGGTAGCGCGGCTGCCCGGCATGTTCTCAGTGGCGGGGATAATACCCACTACGTTGATCGGCAGGCGCATTTCGCCCACCGCCTTGAGCGTGCCCAACACGCTGCCGGCGCCGCTCATGTCGAATTTCATTTCGTCCATCTCGGCGGCGGGCTTGAGCGAGGTGCCGCCGGTATCGAAGGTGACGCCTTTGCCGACCAGTACCACCGGCTTCTGGGTTTTGGGGCCGCCACGATGTTCGAGCACGATCAGCTTCGGCGGCTCGGCGCTGCCGCGCGCCACGGACAACAGCGATCCCATGCCGAGTTTTTCCATGTCGGTGCGGTCGAGGATTTGTATCTTCATGCGGTAGCGCCGGGCGAGTTCCTTTGCCTGATCGGCCAAATAGGTGGGGGTGCAGACGTTGCCAGGCAGATTGCCGAGGTCTTTCGCCAGACTCATGCCGTGGCCCAGCGCAAGGCCTTGTTCCAGTCCGCGCTCCGCGAGGCGGCGCTCGCCGGCGCGTGCGTAGGCGAGCACCAGCCGCTTGAGCGTTGCTGCCGGCGTTTCGGGTTTGCTTTTCATACGGTCGAAGCGGTAGGCCGACTCGATAGCGATGCAGGCTGCCTGAGCCATGCGCCATGCGATATCGCGCCCGCGTGTACCCGCTGCCGTGAGCGAGGTCAGGTGAATCTCTACATCCGCAGCCCCGGTGGTCTTGACGGCACGTAGCGCGGCCTGCAATGCATTGCGGTAAGCCTTTGCATCGAACGATTTCTCCGGGCCCAGTCCCACCAACAGCACACGTTCACACGCGAGTTGGGGAAGTCGCTGCAGCAACAGCGTAGTGCCGGCGCGGCCTTCCATATCGCCGGCTTGCAGTAGTTTGGAGATGGCGCCGCCGGCAGTCCGATCCAGCGCGGCGGCCGGCACGGAAAGCTTGCGCGATTCGAAAACACCGACCACGACACAGCCTGATTTTGCCGAACCCGGCGTACTATGTTTTGTGCTAAATTCCACGGTGAACTCCTGTGCGGAAAACTGTCGATAGGGCATTGATTATCGATGGTTTCTCCGCGAAAAGCAAAATCGTACTGTCGCCCGGATGATATTCCACAAGACCCTGCTGCGCGAGTTGACCAGTACAGCGTTGGCGACATTTCTTGTGCTGCTGGGTATCGTGCTGACGACCCAGTTGGTACGGCTTCTCGGGCAGGCTGCCAGTGGCACGATTACCTCGACCAGCGTTATTGCGCTGCTCGGATTCACCGCCATCAGTTATTTGCCGACGCTGCTGTCGCTGACGCTGTTTATTTCCGTGTTGATGTCGATCAGCCGCGGTTATCGAGACTCGGAGATGGTGGTGTGGTTTGCCGGCGGCATGAGCCTGGTGCGCTGGGTAAAGCCGGTGCTGATGTTTGCACTGCCGCTGGTGTTTACCATTGCGGTGCTCGCGCTGGGGCTTTCGCCGTGGGCCGCCGGCCGGGCAGAGGACTATCGCAAGGTCATGGACAGCCGCGACGACGCGTCCGCTATTTCACCCGGTGTATTTCGCGAGTCGCGGCAGGCCGAACGCGTCTATTTCGTGGAGCAAGTCTCCGGCACTGACAATCTTGTGGCCAATGTGTTCATCAGTTCCACGCAGCACGGAAAGCATGGCGTGATGGTTGCAAAACGCGGTTATCAGGAAATGCTGGAGAACGGCGACCGCTTTCTGGTGATGCAGAACGGCCACCGTTACGAAGGAGAGCCCGGCAATGCCGATTTCAAGATTTACGAGTTCGAACGCTATGCCGTGCGCACCGAAACGCGGGAAGCGATCCGCGCACCGAACACCAAGTCGGCGACGACGGCGGAACTGATTGCGCTGCCCGAGCCCAGAAATCTGGGTGAGCTGTCGTGGCGCATCGGTCTGCCGGCCAGTGCGCTGTTGTTGTCGCTGCTGGCGATTCCGTTATCGTTTGTGAATCCGCGCGCGGGCCGGTCTATCAACCTGGTGATCGCCTTGCTGGTGTACATGGTCTACAGCAATTTGCTGTCGATCATGCAGGCGTCTATCGCGCAGTCGCGCGTGAGCCTTGCGCCCGGATTGCTGGCGGTGCATGCCATGATGCTGATACTGCTGCTATTGATGTTTTACCGCAGGCTCAGCGTGTTTTCCATCTTCCGTCTTTTCAGATGAAAACGCTGCGTCGCTACCTGGCGCGCGAGATCATGCTGGCGACCGCTCTGGTGATGGCAGCGCTGCTGATGCTATTTGCCTTTTTCGACCTGGTCGAAGAGATCAAGGACCTCGGCCGTGGCACCTATTTTTTGCGGCACATTGCGCGGCAGGTTGTATTGTCGATTCCCACGCACGTGTATGAGCTATTTCCGATCGCAGCGCTGATCGGCACCCTGTTTGCGCTGGCGCAATTGGTCGCGAATTCGGAGTACACGGTGATGCGTACGGCGGGCGTATCCGTCACCCGTATGGTGTTGGCATTGATGAGCGTGGGGCTGCTGTTCGCGATATTGACATTCATCTTTGGAGAGTACCTGGGCCCGGCAGCCGACCAGGCCGCGCAACGGCTGCGTTCGCGGGCGATCACTGGCATCGTGGCGCAGGAATTCCGCTCCGGACTGTGGATGAAAGACGATACCAGTTTCATCAATGTGCTCGAAGTCACGCCGGACGGGAATCTGAGAGGCGTGCGCATTTATGAATTCGACCGCGATGCGAAATTGCGGCTGGTCAGTTTTGCCAAGCGCGGCAGTTATCAGGGCGAGCGCCGCTGGCTGCTGGAAGATATCGTGCAAACCACTTTTACGGATGTGCGTACGGAAGTCAGCAAACTGCCGTCGGCAAGCTGGCAGTCCGTGCTGGAACCGAGTCTACTGAATGTGCTGCTGGTAAAGCCGGAGAAAATGTCTGCCGCGAGCCTGTACTCCTACGCCCAGCATCTGCGTGAAAATCGGCAAAAGACATTGCGCTATGAGATTGCCATGTGGTCCAAGGCAACCTATCCCGCGGCAGTGTTGACCATGATGATACTGGCACTGCCGTTTGCGTATTTTCAGCGGCGGCAGGGCGGGGTGGGCGCGAAAATATTCACCGGGATCATGCTGGGGCTTGCCTTTTATTTCCTCAGCAGGCTTTCCGCGCATCTGGGCCTGTTGAATGAGTGGCCGCCTGCGGCAAGCGCGTTGATGCCGACAATTGTTTTTCTGTGCATTGCTGTGACCATGATCTGGTGGCAGGAGCGTCGATAGCTTTTGCCGGGAAGCGCGGTCTCGATCAGGCCGCAGGTGCGCTGTCTTCTGTGGCGACTATCCGGGTGCCCGCTAAACGGTCGTGCAGAAAACAGCGGTCACGATCGATCAACGCCCACAGGAAGCCCAATCCCAGCAGCAACGTGCCGGCCAGCGCTGCGATGTATCGGATGATTGCGTGTGTCGCTGTAACAGGTAAGCCGTCGCGCGTCACGAGTTGCAGTCGCCAGGTTTTCATCGGCAGCGTTTGTCCGGCGCCCGCCCATTGCCACACGTAGTACACGCCGCATAGCGTCAGCAACCAGAGCTGAAGCACGGTGCGGGCGACAGCGTGATCCCATGTGCGCGTGAGCACAACAACCGGCAGTGCGCCCGCGAGCAACAAGGCTGCGAGCAAGAGTGATTCGTAGATGAGGCTCAGGATCCGCCGCTTGAGGCTGGCGCTGGCGCCCGTGGTATTACCGAGCGGTACTGTCACTTGCCCGTCGCGTCGGGTGCGGCGGCATCAGGCACCGCTTCCGGCGTGGACGACTGTTGGTGCTGCTGCCATTTCTGACTGACTTCCTGGCGCTGTGGCGACGGCAATTGCTTGAGCGAACGGTATTTTTCGCGCGCGACGCGGCGCTGCTCGGGCGTGAGCTTCGCCCACGCCTGCATGCGGTTCTGAAGGCGTTGCTGCGCGTCCGGTTTCATTTTGGGATAGCGATTGGCGATCGTGACCCACTTCTTGCGACGTGTGGTGTCGAGGTTTTCCCAATCCGCAGCCAATGGGCCAAGAACATGCTGCTGTTGCGGGGACAACTCCGACCACAGTGGCCGCGCGGGCTTCGTAGCCTCGGTTTTTTTCTGATTCTGCTGATTCTGCTGTTGGGCGAACGTGCCGGTTGCAACGAATGCGACGAACAGCGAGAAAATCAGGGAGAGGGCCGTTTTAACCACGAGTCAAAACTCCGGTCGAGGTAGGCGTTGATCGGCAGTTCGCTGGTGAGCAGGCCTTCGTCGATATCCGCGAGTTCACTGCCCTGGGTGTTGAATGATTGCCAGGCGACCGCGCCTGCCAGTGTAGTCAACAGTGCCAGCAGCACCACCCAGGCACGCAGGTTATGACTGAACGGCTCGGCAATGCGCGTAACGCTCTGCGCAGCCCATTCCAGCGTCCAAGAATGCTGTGGTTGCTCATTGAAGTGGGCAAGTGCTTGCTTGCGAGCATCCAGCAATTTACCTGCTGTACGGGCATCGATTTGCTGTGCGCCCTGATTGAGCAGCACTGCAATTTTTTCCGCCAATTCATGGTCTTGTTGTGTATTGTTCATAGCGTAATTCCCAATTTTCTCAGCGCATCGGCGAGCGTATGGGTTGCTCTGGAGCAGTGCGTTTTCACGCTTCCCTCGGAGCAACCCATGACTTTTGCCGCTTCCGCGACGTCCATTTCCTCCCAGTAACGCAGGACAAAGGCCTCGCGTTGACGGGGGGGGAGTTTATGCAGCAATTTTTCAATGGATTCAAGAACTTGAGATCGTTCTAGCTGCTTCAGTGGCGGCGCCGCATAAGGCGACTCATTTTCCACTTGCAGCGTCTCCAGCGGATCGTGCTCATCCTCGGAGTCGCTGTTGACCAGCGACGAGATGGGCGTGGTCCACATGGAGCGTACTTTCTGCCGACGGTAAAAATCCCGTATGGTGTTTTGCAAAATACGCTGAAATAGCGGCGGCAACTCGAGGCTCGGACGACCGGCGTATTTTTCGGACAGTTTTAGCATGGAATCCTGAACAATATCCAAAGCGACATGCTCATCCCGCACGGCGAACATTGCTTGCTTGTAAGCGCGGCGTTCCACCTCGGCGAGGAAGTCCGCCAGTTCCTTGTATGTAGCCAGTTCGGTCGCCTCTTTTGTCTTTTGTTTTCCCGCAATGTAGAGCGATACCGGCGGACTAAAAGCCATCCGGTGATTGCCCTTCCTCCCCTGTGGGGCTGCCATCGCGAGCAGACCGTTCGAACGCATCTTAGCAAATCATCCGCACCGTGCAAGTGAACCCCGCGAGTGCGGCTATCATGCTGTTTACAATACAGTTTTACTTGACCGAAAGCGCTGCAGACGGTAAGGTTACAGGCTTCCGCATTTCCTGCCCTCTTTCTGGGTGCTTATCAGGGCACAGTCCGGGTTTATTAGGGCTTTCGCTGGGGTTTCTTTTGGGGTTCCGTTTGCCATGCAATTGACTGGTGCAGAAATTGTTGTGCGCTGCCTGCAGGAAGAAGGCGTCGAACATGTGTTCGGCTATCCCGGGGGCGCCGTGCTGTTCATTTATGACGAATTGTTCAAGCAGGACAAGGTCAAGCATATCCTCGTGCGCCACGAGCAGGGTGCGTTGCATGCCGCCGACGGTTACGCGCGCTCAACCACGAAGGTGGGTGTGGCGCTGGTGACGTCCGGTCCGGGCGTGACCAACGCGGTGACCGGCATTGCCACCGCGTACACCGATTCGATTCCGCTGGTGGTTATTACCGGGCAGGTGCCCACGCATGCCATCGGTGAGGATGCGTTTCAGGAATGCGATACGGTTGGCATCACACGCCCCTGCGTCAAGCACAACTTTCTGGTACGCAACGTCGAGGATATCGCGGGCACGATCAAGAAGGCGTTCTATATTGCGTCCACCGGCCGCCCTGGTCCGGTGGTGGTGGACATCCCCAAGGATGTGACGGCCGCAAAGACGGAGTTTTCATATCCTGCCAGCGTGAGCATGCGTTCGTACAATCCGGTGACCAAAGGTCATCCCGGCCAGATTAAAAAAGCAATCCAACTGCTGGCGACCGCGCAGCGGCCGATGATTTATACCGGGGGCGGCGTCATCCTTGGCGATGCGGCGGCAGAGCTGACCCAGTTGGTAAGAACACTGGGTTTCCCATGTACCAATACGTTGATGGGTCTTGGCGGTTATCCGGCAACCGATCGCCAGTTTGTCGGCATGCTGGGGATGCACGGCACCTACGAAGCCAATCTCGCCATGCAGAATTGCGACGTGCTGTTTGCTATCGGCGCGCGCTTCGATGACCGCGTGATCGGCAACCCCAAGCATTTTTTCGATCCCAAGCGCACGATCATCCATATCGACGTCGATCCGTCGTCGATTTCCAAGCGGGTGAAGGTGGATGTACCTATCGTCGGTAATGTGCGCGACGTACTCAAGGAATTCAACAAGCAGCTCGACGCCGGCAAGACGCATATGGATGCAGCCGCGCTTAAATCATGGTGGGCGCAGATTGAGGAATGGCGCGGCCGCGATTGCCTCAAGTACGATCGCACCAGCGCCATCATCAAGCCACAGTATGTAGTGCAAAAGCTGTACGAGATCACCAAGGGCGACGCAATTGTCACCTCCGACGTGGGACAGCATCAGATGTGGGCGGCGCAGTTCTACAAGTTCGTAAAGCCGCGGCGCTGGATCAACTCTGGCGGCCTGGGCACCATGGGCTTTGGCCTGCCCGCTGCCATGGGCGCGCAGATGGCAAATCCGAAAGCGACTGTCGCGTGCGTGACTGGCGAGGCGTCGATACAGATGTGCATACAGGAGTTATCGACCTGCAAGCAATACAAATTGCCGATCAAGGTTGTCAATCTGAATAACCGTTACATGGGCATGGTACGCCAGTGGCAGGAATTCTTCCACGGCAATCGTTACGCCGAGTCGTACATGGACGCATTGCCGGATTTTGTGAAACTCGCCGAGGCGTATGGTCACGTCGGCATGCGTATAGAAAAGCCGGCGGACGTGGAACCGGCGCTGAAGGAAGCGTTCGCGCGCAAGAAGGATCTGGTATTCATGGATTTTCAGACGGATCAAACCGAGAACGTTTATCCCATGGTGCCCGGCGGCAAAGGACTCTCGGAAATGATTTTGGTGTAATCGACATGAGACATATCGTTTCGGTACTGTTGGAAAATGAAGCAGGCGCGCTGTCGCGCGTGGCGGGGCTTTTCTCTGCGCGCGGATACAATATCGAATCATTGACGGTGGCGCCCACCGAGGATGCGACGATGTCGCGCATGACTATTGTCACCAGCGGCTCGGATGAAGTGATCGAACAAATTACCAAGCAACTCAATAAACTGATCGATGTGGTCAAGGTGGTCGACCTGTCCGAAGGCGATCACATCGAGCGCGAATTGATGCTGGTCAAACTGCGCGCGGTGGGCAAGGATCGTGAGGAAATGAAGCGCATGTCGGACATCTTCCGCGGCCGCATCATCGATGTCACCGACAAGGATTACACCGTCGAACTTACCGGCACCGGTTCCAAGCTCGACGCGTTTCTGAAAGCTATTGACAGCTCGGCGATACTTGAAACCGTGCGTACGGGTGCTTCCGGCATCGGCCGTGGCGACAGGGTGCTCAAAGTCTAGATAACCGATAGTTACGGTCTAGTTCCAGTAAAGGGTGGAGCGTGGCAAGCCTGCTCCGCTGGTCTTGCAAATTCAACGAAGGGGATTTACATGAAAGTCTATTACGACAAGGACGCCGATCTTTCACTGATCAAGGGCAAGAAAGTAACCATCATCGGCTACGGCTCGCAAGGCCATGCCCATGCGCTAAATCTTAAAGAATCCGGTGGCAAGGTTACCGTGGGTCTGCGCAAAGGCGGTGCATCTTGGGAAAAGGCGCGCAAGGCCGGTCTTTCGGTCAAGGATGTCGGCGAGGCCGTGAAAGGCGCCGATTTCGTGATGATGCTGATGCCGGACGAGCATATCGCCAAGGTTTACCGCGAAGATGTCGCGACCAACATCAAGAAGGGCGCCACGCTGGCATTTGCGCATGGATTCAACATTCATTATGGCCAGGTTGTGCCGCGCGAGGATCTGGACGTGGTGATGGTCGCGCCCAAGGCGCCCGGTCATACGGTGCGCGGCACCTATGCGCAGGGCGGCGGCGTGCCGATGCTGATCGCCGTGCATCAGAACAAGTCGAAGAAGGCGCGCGACATGGCGATGTCGTATGCTGCGGCCATCGGTGGCGGCAAGGCCGGCATTATCGAAACCTCATTCAAGGAAGAAACCGAGACCGATCTGTTCGGCGAGCAGGCCGTGCTGTGCGGCGGTTGCACGGCGCTGGTGCAGGCAGGATTCGAAACGCTGGTCGAAGCGGGTTACGCGCCGGAGATGGCTTACTTCGAATGTCTGCACGAACTGAAGCTGATCGTCGATCTGATGTACGAAGGCGGCATTGCCAACATGCGTTATTCGATTTCCAACAATGCCGAGTATGGCGATTTCACTCGCGGTCCGCGCATTATCACTGACGAAACTCGCAACGAAATGCGCAAGATTCTCAAGGAAATTCAGACGGGCGCCTATGCGCAGGAATTCCTGCTCGAAAATCAAACGGGCGCCACCAAGCTGAACGCCCTGCGCCGTATCGGCAAGCAGCACGCCATCGAAGTGGTGGGCGGCAAACTGCGCGACATGATGCCGTGGATCAAGCGCAATCGTTTGGTAGATCAGTCGAAGAACTGATGAACTACCCCCACCCCATCATCGCCCGCGAAGGTTGGCCGTTTATCGCGCTGGCGCTGGTGGTGGCAATTGCCGTGCATGCGTACGCGGGGTGGGCATGGGCGCTGTTTTTCTGGATTATGGTGGTGTTCATGATTCAGTTTTTCCGCGATCCGCCGCGTGTCGTTCCATCCGATCCTTCGGCAGTAATTTCACCTGCCGACGGGCGCGTGGTATCCATCGAGCGTGCGCGCGACCCTTATCTTGATCGCGATGCGCTGAAAATCAGCGTGTTCATGAACGTGTTCAACGCCCATTCCAATCGCAGCCCGGTGGATGGCGAGGTGCGCAATACCTGGTATCACCCCGGCAGCTTTCTCAATGCAGCACTGGCCAAAGCGTCACTTGAAAACGAGCGCGCCGCGCTGTGGATCAAGATGTCCAACGGCGCCGATGTTACGTGCGTGCAAGTGGCCGGACTCGTTGCGCGCCGTATCCTGTGCTACGCCAAGACGGGGCAGACACTGGTCCGTGGCGAGCGTTTTGGTTTCATCCGTTTTGGATCGCGCGTGGATTTGTACCTGCCCACCAGCGCCACGCCGCGCGCGGTGGTCGGTGACAAGGTTTACGCAACGGAGTCCGTGCTGGCAGTGTTGGCATGAGCTACGACGATAGAAACAGCAAGCTTTTCATAAAGTCGCGCTTCGGGCGGCGCGGTATTTATTGGCTGCCGAATCTGTTCACGCTGGCGGCATTGTTTTCCGGTTTCTATGCGATTGTGCAGGCCATGAACGAGCGCTTTGAATTGGCTGCGATGGGCATATTTGCCGCGATGGTGCTCGACGGACTGGACGGACGCATCGCGCGTATGACACGTACACAAAGCGATTTTGGGGCGGAACTCGACAGCCTGTCGGATATGGTGTCGTTCGGTGTCGCACCGGCGCTGGTGGTTTACACATGGGCGCTGCGGGACTTCGCGTTTTCCAAAACCGTGCCGGTGCTGGGGCCGTGGCTGTCGACCAAGCTCGGATGGATTGCCGCGTTTATTTTTTGCGCTTGCGCGGCGCTGCGGCTCGCGCGCTTTAATACCAACATGGATATCGTCGACAAACGCTATTTTCAGGGTTTGCCAAGTCCTGCCGCGGCGTGTGTGTTGGCGGGATTGGTATGGGCGATCAATGAATATCAGATTAAAGGCGTGGACGTGAAATGGCTGGCGTGGGGGCTTACGGTATTTACCGGGCTGACCATGGTCACTAACCTCAAGTTTTACAGCGGCAAAGACATTAACCTGCGCAAAAGCGTGCCATTTTCGGCGTTGGTTGGCATTGCCATGGGCGTTGGCGCGCTGTTCGTATTTGCCAGCACGCTGCCGGAGATGCTGTTTGCGGTGTTCCTGATCTATCTCCTTTCCGGCTATGCCTTGTGGATCTGGGAAAAACTGAAAAAGCCGCCGCCATCGGAAACTCCACCCGGCGCTCCGCCAGCCTGAGTCCGACTTGCGCGATCCGGGAAAACGCTTTATATTTACCGGCATGAGTTACTTGACACAGGCCATTGCAGCGCTCCCGTTTTCGCTGCTTCTTCTGTCCAGCGTTCTGCTGGCGGGCCTGCTGCTGCGCGCAAGCGCAAAATAAACTTATCCCACATTGCAGTACCCGGTCTGGCGCCCAGCGCCAGGATCCCAGTATTTTCGCCTTGACGGTGAACGCGTAAAACGCAAATAACGAATAGGGCGACGGAAAGCAGCGAAGGAGTAAATCATGGCTAAAGAAAAGCTCATCATATTCGACACCACCATGCGCGACGGCGAACAAAGCCCCGGTGCGTCAATGTCCAAGGAAGAAAAAATTCGCATCGCGCGCCAGCTCGAGCGCATGCACGTGGATGTCATCGAGGCGGGCTTTCCCGCCTCCAGCGATGGCGATTTTGCAGCAGTGCAGGCGGTGGCCCGTGCCATCAAGGACAGCACGATCTGCGGTCTCGCGCGCGCCAATGAGAAAGACGTGCGCCGCTGTGGCGAAGCCGTGCGCGTGGCGAGATCGCCGCGCCTGCATACGTTTATCGCGACATCGCCCATCCACATGGAAATGAAACTGCGCATGGAGCCGACGCAAGTCGTTGATCAGGCCGTGCGGGCTATTCGATGGGCGAGCGAATATACCGACAACATCGAGTTTTCTCCGGAAGACGCCGGGCGTTCGGATATCGATTTTCTGTGCCGTATTATCGAGCAAGCGATCAAGGCCGGCGCCACCACGATCAATGTGCCCGATACGGTCGGCTACACGCTGCCCGAGCAGTTTGGCGGGCTCATCAAAACGCTGCGCGAGCGCATTCCCAATTCCGACAAGGCGGTGTGGTCGGTGCATTGTCATAACGACCTGGGTTTGGCCGTGGCGAACTCGCTTTCGGCGGTGATGAATGGCGCGCGACAGGTCGAATGCACCATTAACGGCCTGGGCGAACGCGCGGGCAACGCTTCGCTGGAAGAAATCGTGATGGCGGTGCGCACGCGGCAGGATATCTTTCTGTGCGATACCGGCATCGATGCCACTCAAATCGTGCCGGCATCCAAGCTGGTGTCGGGCATCACCGGTTATCCGGTGCAGCCCAACAAGGCCGTGGTCGGCGCCAACGCTTTTGCTCATGAATCCGGCATCCATCAGGACGGTGTGCTGAAACATCGCGAAACCTACGAAATCATGAGCGCCGAATCGGTAGGGTGGGCCACTAACCGTTTGACCCTGGGTAAACTCTCCGGACGCAACGCTTTCAAGTCGCGCCTGCACGAACTGGGCATCGAGCTTTCTTCGGAAGAAGCGCTAAATGCCGCATTCAAGCGTTTCAAGGATCTGGCCGACAAGAAACGCGAAATTTTCGACGAAGATCTGCAGGCGCTGATTACCGAGGAAGAAATCGAGCATGTCGAGAGCGAACACTGGCGGCTGGTTTCGCTCACCGCGCATTCCGAAACCGGCGAGCCGCCTTACGCGAAAATCGTGGTGTCCGAAGCCGGCAAGGAGCGGGCGTGCGAATCGCAGGGCAGCGGCCCGGTCGATGCCGCGTTCAAGGCGCTGGAGTCGGTTGCCAAGAGCGGCGCATCGCTGCTGTTGTATTCGGTCAATAACATTACCAGCGGCACCGATTCGCAAGGTGAAGTGACGGTGCGTCTTTCTAGGGAAGGCCGCATCGTCAACGGACAGGGCGCGGATACCGACATCGTGGTGGCGTCAGCCAAGGCTTACATCAATGCGCTCAACAAGCTGCAGTCCAAGTTGGAGCGGGTGAATCCGCAGGGAATGTAAGTATTTGTTTTTAAAGGTATTTATTTAGATCGTCGCACATAGAGTATCGCGCTGGCGAAAAGCACCAGCGTCAGCGCGATCTCGATGCGGGCGAGCTGTGCCGACAAGCCGCTGTCGCTGTACGCGCGTACCACGCCCTCCACAAAGTAGGCGATGATCAGCAGTGTTAACCATTGGTGCGTGTAGCGTTTGCCGCGCAGTATTCCAAACAGCGGCGCCAGCAACGGAAGCACTTTCAGCGCCAGCCATGAGCCGCCCGGGCGCTGCGGCGCGAGCCATAGTTCCCATGCCACACATAGCACGATCAGCGCGATGAGGCTGGCGCTGGTGATCATATTGAACACCCGTGGGCTCATGTGCTTCTGGCTTTTTGCGCCAGTGCGATGAGTGCGGCACGTGCGAATTCGGCGTTGGTAACCGGCTGGTCGCCATCAAGATCAAAGCGCAGCATTTTGCCGTCCGCGTTCAAATCGAAACCATCGCAATCGATACCTATCATCGTGCCCGCCGCAACGCCGTTCAGGTTCTGCAAACGGCAGTAGTCGCGCAGCGACTGCGCGTGATCCTTGTTCATGTGTTCGAGAATGCCGGCTTCATCGTCGCTCAGCGAATTGGTCGGCGGCACATAGGCCTCGCGGCTTACCCAGTGCGCTTTGGCGAAACCCGCGATGACACGCAGTGTTACCGGCACGATGCGCCAGAACTCAAAATCCAGGTCGCTGCGATAGCCGCGCGTGGCCGGGAAGTAGCGCTCGTAGCGCCGCTCGATGCAGTCCGGCCGCTCAATGCGCTTTGCCTTGCCCAGCAGCGTGACGCGCGCTTGCGCCTGCACGTCTTCTCTGGATTCATGGACGAGGAAACTGACGCGTGCATCGGCACTGATATTCCTGGTGTGCTCGGCCAGACGGCTGATCAACAGCACGGGGCAGGCTTCGTGGTCGAGCACATAAGGTACCACCGAGCCAAAGGGATAGCCTTCTACCGCGCGCGAATGAGTGGAGAGCAAACCGTGGCGATGCGCCCGCAGCCAGCGGCGTGCGTCGCGCGCGAGACTCAAGGGCGAGCCAGCTTCACAGCAGTAAGCGCGAGCCGCTTGCCCAACGCCAGGCACAGTTTGCGTTCGTGTTCGGTGATGGGCTGGTCGCTGGAAACCCCCGCGGTGTGGCTCGCGCCATAGGGCGTGCCGCCGCTGGCTGTGTTGAGCAACTCGGGCTCGGTATAGGGTATGCCCACGATCAGCATGCCGTGGTGCATGAGCGGCAGCATCATCGACATTAACGTGGTTTCCTGTCCGCCGTGCATCGATGAAGTGGAGGTAAACACGGCTGCGGGCTTGCCCGCCAGTACGCCTTTCATCCACAAGCCGCCGGTACCGTCCCAGAAATATTTCATCGGCGCGGCCATGTTGCCAAAACGCGTGGGCGAGCCCAGCGCCATGCCGATGCATTCCTCAAGATCTTTCAGCTCCACGTACGGGGCGCCACTGTCAGGCACTACCGGTTCGATAGCTTCGGCCACGCTGGATACACGCGGCACGGTGCGCACGCGCGCGGCTACGCCATCGACTTGTTCGATGCCGCGCGCGACCAGTTGCGCCATCTGCTTTACGGCACCGTGATGACTGTAATAGAGAACCAGGATTTCACTCATACAGGTATTATAGCGAGACTGATAAACGCGAACGGATGATTGCTTTGCGTAAACTGCTTTCACGGCTTGCCGAGCTGGTGCGCGTGGTGGCCAAACGGTTTCACGAGGATCACGGCCTGCAAACCGCCTCGAGCCTGACCTTTACCACGCTGTTGTCGCTGGTGCCCATCATCACGGTGGCGTTGACGTTGATATCGGCGTTTCCGGTATTTCAAGGCATGTCCATCGTCATCGAAGATTTTATTTTTGACAATATGATGCCGGAGTCGGCAGAACTCATTGAAAAATACACCGAACAGTTCATCGACAACGCAGCAAAACTGACCGCGGTGGGCATCGTGTTCCTGGCAGTGACGTCGATCATGCTGCTCATCACGATCGACGATGCATTCAACGACATCTGGCGGGTGAGGCGCCCGCGCCCCATGCTGCAGCGCGTGCTGGTTTATTGGACGCTGATCACCGTGGGGCCGTTGCTGATGGGCGGCAGCCTGTCGCTGAGCTCGTGGCTGATGAGCGCTTCGGCTGGCTGGACCAAGGACATCCCTTATGCCAACGTAACGCTGATCAAATTTTCCGCGATCGCGTTGACCTCGGTTGCGTTGGCACTGCTGTACTTTGCCATGCCCAATCGTCAGGTGAGGATCAAGGATGCGCTCATCGGCGGCATTCTGGCCGGTGTGGTATTCGAGCTGACCAAGCAGGGTTTCGGTTTCTACATCACCAATTTTCCGACCTACAAGCTGGTGTATGGCGCGTTTGCCGCGGTGCCGGTGTTTTTGATGTGGTTGTATATCTCGTGGCTGGTGGTGCTGCTGGGTGCGGTGGTGGTGGCGGCTCTGCCGGAGTGGCGCCAGCATTCGGTGCAGGGGCGTTTGGCACCCGGCAGCAATTTTGTCTATGCGTTGCAGGTGCTCAAAGTGCTGTGGCAGGCGCAGCAGCGGGGCGGCGTGGTGACCGTACCGCAACTGCATAGCAATCTGCACATACGCTACGAGCGCATTGAAACCATCCTCGAGGCCATGCAGCGCGCGTCCTGGGTTAATCGCGCGGTGCCGGTGGGATGGATACTGCATCGCAATCCCGCCACCATCGCCGTGGCGGATGTATACAAGCTGTTTGTATTTGATCCGGAATTACCGGTGCCGGGCCCGGACGAGCAGCCTGAACTGGTGTCGCTGGCGCGCGCCTTCGGCAATCGCATCGGCGATGGTGCCGAAATGTCGGTGGCTAATTTGTTTGAGGCGGGTGTGTCGGAGGAGAAGCGGGTGGTGGCGCAGGATTAGCGCTCGTTCCCCGTCTTAACCACACCCGAAGCCGCAGGGTTGAATTCCCACTGCTTCCACGCGCCCAGCACCATATTTGGATACTCCGGCCGGCCGAGGCTGCCGTTGTAGCGGCCCAACGCACGGTAAAGATCGCCTTTTTCGATATCGATATAGTGGCGCAGGATCACGCAGCCGAAGCGCAGGTTGGTGCGCAGATGAAACAGGTTGCTGTCGGCATTGCCGATGACGTTGATCCAGAATGGCATCACCTGCATCAGTCCGCGCGCGCCTGCGGTTGACACTGCATATTTGCGAAACGCGCTTTCCACCTGTATTAATCCCAGCACCAATTGCGGATCGAGTCCTGCCCGCTTCGCCTCGTAATGCACGGTGACGAGAAACTCCTCGCGCAGGGTGCGATCGGGTATGCGCCGCGCGAGTTTGTGCGACATGGCATCGAGCCATGCACGCGCTTCGCTGGGTGTGGAGAATGCAAGAAAGGGAACGGATTGATCGGAAACGGCTTTATGCAGCGCTGCGCGTACGCTGTCGGACATCGGCTCGTAGAGTTGGTTGCCCGCCAGCGCCCGCGCATGCGCTAACAACAAAATCAGCGAAACAGCAACGAAATACTTTTGGATCAGTTCTCGCATGTATTTGATTTTACATGATTTATTATATCTTTCAAGTCCACTGCCGCAGCGGCTGCGGTCACATTAGCGGCGCGTCGCTGGTATTCCACCTGCCCGGTTTTAAGGCCGCGCTCGCCGACCACGATGCGCTGCGGGATGCCGATCAGTTCCATATCCGCGAACATCACACCGGGGCGTTCGTCGCGATCGTCAAGCAGTACATCGAGTCCGGCAGCGTGCAAATCAGCGTAGAGTTTTTCGACGGTCTCCTTGACCTGTGCGCTTTTCTTCATGCCGATGGGCACAATGGCGATATCGAACGGCGCGATGCCCGGCGGGAAGATCACGCCGCGCTCGTCGTGATTTTGTTCGATGGCGGCGGCCACCACGCGCGTGACGCCGATGCCGTAACAGCCCATTTCCATGATCTGCGATTTGCCGCTTTCATCGAGGAAGGCGAGGTTCAGCGCTTTTGAATACTTGGTGCGCAACTGGAAAATGTGACCCACTTCGATGCCGCGGCACAACTCCAGTTTACCTTTGCCGTCGGGGCTGGCGTCGCCGGTGACCGCGTTGCGTATGTCGGCAACCAGTGGCTCGGCAAAGTCGCGAGCGATGTTGGCGCCGGTGTAGTGGTGATCGGTTTCGTTCGCGCCAATCACAAAATCCGTCATCGCGGCTACCGTGCGGTCAGCGATGACGATTCCTTTAAAGCCCACAGGCCCCAGCGAGCCCGGATCGGCGCCGAAAGCGTCGCGTATGCTGGCGGGCGACGAAAATGCCAGCGGCTTTTTCACCGCATCGAGTTTGCCGGCCTTGATCAGATTCAGTTCATGGTCGCCGCGAACCATCAGCAGCACCGGCTTGTCGTCGACACCATCAACGACAACAGCTTTCGCTGTTTTTTCGGCTGGTGTTTTCAGAAAGGCACACAAATCGGCGATGGTTTTTACGCCGGGCGTATGTATCTTGGTTAGCGATTGGCTGGCGAGGGGGCGCGGCGTCGCGGGCGCCACCGCTTCTGCAAGTTCCACGTTTGCCGCGTATTCGGAATCCGGGCAATACGCGATGGCGTCTTCACCGGAATCGGCGAGCACGTGAAACTCGTGCGAGCCGGTGCCGCCTATCGAACCGGTGTCCGCGGCCACCGCGCGAAACTTGAGGCCCAGCCGGGTGAAGATGCGCGAATAGCAGTCGTACATTTCGCGATAGGTGGTTTGCAAATCCTCGTAACTCGTGTGAAACGAATATGCATCTTTCATTACGAACTCGCGCCCGCGCATGACGCCGAAGCGCGGGCGGATTTCGTCGCGGAACTTGGCTTGTATCTGGTAAAAATTGAGAGGCAACTGGCGGTAGCTTTTGACTTCGCGGCGCACCACGTCGCTGACGACTTCTTCGTGCGTGGGGCCGAAACAAAAATCGCGGTCGTGGCGGTCCTTGATGCGCAGCAGTTCGGGGCCGTATTGCTCCCAGCGGCCGGATTCAATCCATAACTCGGCGGGCTGCACCGCCGGCATGGAAAGCTCTATCGCGCCGCTGCGGTTCATTTCTTCGCGGATGATGTTTTCGACCTTGCGCAACACGCGCAGACCCAGCGGCATCCAAGTGTAAACGCCGCTGGTCAGCCGTTTGATCAGGCCCGCGCGCAGCATCAACTTGTGGCTGATGACTTCGGCCTCGGAAGGCGCTTCTTTCAGCGTGGAAATAAAGAATTTTGAGACGCGCATGGCTGCCAAGGATCGAAAAAAAACGTATTCTACCGGACAAGGTAAATTTTTCGGGACATTCATACCATCATGGACCTGCAGGGCAGTTGGCGTATCAGAAAGCCGGCGGTGGATGCCGAGACGGTTTACATCAGCGAAAAATTCGGCGTGCGCTCACTGCATATTGGCAGTGACACCGTGCAAAGCGCCATGCGCATTGCCGCACCGAACGATCTGGAGTTGTCGTACACGCGCAGCATGATGGGTTTTCTGCTGTTTAACGACCACCCCAAAGCGGTATTGATGATCGGTTTGGGCGGCGGGTCGGTAGCGAAGTTTATCTATCACCGCATGCCGTGGACGACGATACGCGCGATCGAATTGCGCGAACGCGTGTTGACGGTGGCACGGCGTTATTTTGACGTGCCGCCGAACGACGAGCGCCTGGAGGTGATCATCGGCGACGGCGTGGAATTCGCGAGCCGGCCAACCGTGTGCGCGGATCTGGTTGTGGTTGACGGCTACGACGGCGAATCGCATGTACAGGCCCTGGCTACGGTCGCGTTTTACCGCGATTGCCATGACCGGCTGAACACGGGCGGCATGCTGGTGGTCAATCTGTGGGGCGGCGACCGGGAGTTTCATGAGACGCTGAAACGCATCGAAACCGCCTTCCCGGCGGGAACCATGTGCCTGCCGGCGGAGAAGCCCGGAAACATTATCGTTTTCGGCTTTCGCAGCGCGCCCGGCAATATCGACTGGGCGGTGCTGGAGCAGCGCGCCGCGGCGCTGGAACCGTGCTATGAATTGGGATTTTCCCGCTTTGTCGAAGGTTTGCGCCGGATGAACCGGCATGATGAAAAACAATTGCTTTTTTAAGTACTGCCTCGCTTTCATTCGCTCTCAAATTGTGGAAGAATCGACTCAATTAACGCATTGATGGGGTCGTGATCGTGATAGACCGCGATGGGTACCGCCCCAATGTAGGCATCATTCTTTGTAACTCGAAGAACGAGGTTTTTTGGGGCAAACGGGTGCGCGAGCACTCCTGGCAGTTCCCGCAGGGCGGCATCAACCCGGGCGAGTCGCCGGAGGTTGCCATGTACCGCGAACTGCATGAAGAGGTCGGGCTGCGCCAGCAGCATGTCAAAGTGCTGGGTCGCACGCGCGAATGGCTGCGCTATGAAGTGCCGGATCGCTGGATACGCCGTGAGTGGCGCGGCAATTACCGCGGCCAGAAGCAGATCTGGTTTCTGCTGCGGTTAGTGGGGCGCGATACCGATGTGTGCTTGCGCGCGACGGAGAAGCCGGAATTCGACGCATGGCGCTGGAACGACTACTGGGTGCCGACCGAGGCCGTGGTCGAATTCAAGCGCGATGTGTATCAAAGGGCGCTGGCGGAGTTGGCGCGCTATCTGGAGCGTCAGAACAGCGTGCGTTCGCGCCGCCGCGGCGGGGCGGTTGCGCCCGAAGACGGGCCGCAAGGGGCAGCAGAGGAACGCGGCTAATACGAGTTCCGCTTTTCAAGGCCGTGCGCCTAGATGTTGCGCGCTATGCATGCGGCAGGATTGATCTATACTGTATTTTTGGGCTCACCCGGGAGGGAAGCATGCTCAGAAGCTACCAGCCGTTGCCATTCGTGCTGTTGCCTCCCGGCACGGGTTACGCGCAACCGACGCAACTCGCGCTGGACCGCGTGCAGATCGACAGCCCGGCTATCGACGTCATGACCGATCTGACGCGCGTGTCAGCGGTGATCGTTCTCGGCGGCGACACCGTCGATGAAGCGCACCGGCGCATGATACAGCGCGGGGTGCGGCTGTTGCTGGTGGTGGATCAGGATCGCAAGGTGCTGGGCGTGATTACCGCCAACGATGTAGTGGGCGAGAAGCCGGTGCAAATCGCGGTGCAACAGGGCTTACACCGCGACGAAGTACTGGTACGGAACATCATGACGCCCTGTGCAAGCCTGCAGGTGCTGGATATGGAACAGGTGCGAGCAGCCGAAGTCGGACACATCGTCGCTACCCTCAAGCAGGCTGGGCGCCAGCATACGCTGGTGGTGGATCGGAGCGAGCGGGGCGACCGCCGGCTGCGTGGAATTTTTTCCACCACGCAGATTGTTCGCCAGCTCGGCATGAACATTCAGCCCAGCGGCGTTGCCAGCACGTTTGCGGAAATCGAAGCACAGTTGTCGCGATGACCTCTGTCCGATTTGACAAATATTCACTGACCTTTTATATTCAATTCACGGTTTAGATTTAGTCCAATCCGGTAATATTTTTAGTAATTTCCTGTATTTCTTGCTCGAACGGTTCTCTATCAATTGGCTGGAATGACTGACGAATTTATTGTAAGTATTTGTTTATAAAGGAGATTTATATGCAGCTCAAAGGCTCCAAAACCCATGGCAACTTGAAGGCCGCTTTCGCGGGCGAATCCCAGGCTAACCGCCGCTACCTCTATTTCGCAGCGAAAGCTGACGTGGAAGGCCAGAATGACGTCGCTGCACTGTTTCGTTCAACGGCTGAAGGCGAAACCGGCCACGCCCACGGGCATCTGGAGCATATGGAAGCCATAGGCGACCCGGCCACCGATCTGCCGATAGGCAGTTCGCGCAACAACCTGAAAGCCGCCGTGGCCGGCGAGACACATGAGTACACCGATATGTATCCGGGCATGGCCAAAACCGCGCGCGAGGAAGGCTTCGGCGAAATTGCCGACTGGTTCGAGACGCTGGCTAAAGCCGAGCGCTCCCATGCCAATCGCTTCCAGAAAGCACTGGACGCACTGGCAGACTGATCGTTCGATGGACAACGAAGGCGGAGCGCGGAACACTGCCTCCGCCTTTTCTTTTTGAGGTACATAATTTTGCGCTTGGATTATCGCCATGGCCGTCAGCATTAAAGAAGGCAGTCTGGAAAAACCCACGCGGCATCCACTCGACTGGAAGTCGCAGGCGTTTTACGACGAATCGTCGCTCAACCAGGAGCTGGAGCGTGTGTTCGATATCTGCCACACCTGCCGCCGCTGTGTGAGTTTGTGTACGTCGTTTCCGACGCTGTTCGACTTGATCGATGAAAGTGCAACAATGGAAGTCGATGGCGTGGCGAAAGCGGATTTCGGCAAGGTGGTTGACCAATGTTATCTGTGCGACATGTGCTACATGACGAAATGTCCGTACGTGCCGCCACACGAATGGAATGTTGATTTCCCGCATCTGATGCTGCGCGCCAAAGCGGTGAAATTTCGAAAAGGGGAAGTGGGCTTTCGCGACAAACTGCTGTCGAGCACCGATGCCATGGGCAAACTTGCGTCGATTCCCGTGGTGGCGCAGGTGGTGAATGCCGTCAACAGGAACAATGCGGCGCGCGGGCTGATGGACAACATGCTCGGCATCCACAAGGATCGCGTGCTGCCCGAATACGACAGTGCAAAGTTCCGCAGCACAGCGCACGCCGATGCCAGCTTCGCGGTGCGTGACGGCGCACAAACGCCGGGCAAGGTTGCGATCTATTCAACTTGCTACATCAACTATAACGAGCCGGGCATTGGTCACGATTTGCTGAAAATCCTGGCACACAACCATATTCCCGCGAAACTCGTGGACAAAGAATCGTGCTGCGGCATGCCCAAGCTGGAACTGGGTGATCTTGAGGCGGTGGCGCGCAACAAGGATATCAACATACCGGTGCTGGCGAAGCTTGCGCGCGAGGGTTACGCGATACTCGCTGCCGTGCCGTCTTGCGCGCTGATGTTCAAGCAGGAACTGCCATTGATGTTTCCGGACGATGCCGATGTGAAAGCGGTGGCCGAGGCGATGTACGATCCATTCGAGTATTTCGTGCTGCGCCGGAAAGACGGGCTGCTGAAAACCGACTTCAAAAAACCGCTGGGCAAGGTGTCGTACCACATTCCGTGTCATCTGCGTGTGCAGAATATGGGACAAAAAACGCGCGAGATGCTGGAAAAAATTCCAGGAACCCAGGTCACAACGGTTGAGCGTTGCGCAGGGCACGACGGCACTTGGGGCGTGAAGCGCGAGTATTTTGATAATTCGATGAAAATTGGCCGCCCGGTGTTCAGGTTGATGAGCGAGGCACAACCCGATTACATCAGCTCGGATTGCGCGATTGCCGGGCGCCACATTCAGCAGGGGATGAACGAAAATAAGGACGAAAGCAGGAGCAACAGCGAAGTTGAAAAGCAGCATCCGGTGACGCTGTTGCGCATCGCTTACGGACTGTAGAACAATGCCAAAAATTACCCGTGATAGCCTGATGACGCTTGAAGCCTATGCGAGGGCGCGCAACGATTTTCGCGCGCGCGTGATGGCGCACAAGAAAACACGCACGGTGCCTCTGGGTGAGAACGTCACACTGATTTTCGAGGATGAACTCACCATGCGCTATCAGGTGCAGGAGATGCTGCGTGTTGAAAAAATCTTCGAAGAGGCGGGTATACAAAGCGAGCTGGAAGCGTATAACCCGATGATTCCCGACGGCAGCAACTGGAAAGCGACGATGATGATCGAATACCCGGATGTCGAAGAACGAAGTCGCATGCTGGGCGAACTGATCGGCATCGAAGACCGCGTGTGGGTGCGCGTCGCCAGTTTCGCGCCGGTGTTTGCGATCGCCGATGAGGATCTGGATCGCTCAACGGATGAAAAAACCTCTGCAGTGCACTTCCTGCGCTTTGAGCTTGATGGCAAACTTAAACAATCATTGGCGTCGGGGGAGGCATTGGCCGCCGGCGTGGATCACCCGCGGTACCGAGTGTCAGTTGACCCGATGCCAGCAGCCATCGTCGCAGCGTTGCTGGCCGATTTACATTAAGCATATGTTTCCATTGGTAATTTTAGTGAAATATGCTCAAAGTTGAGCAAACCTCGCTTCGCCGGTGTTGGCACGCTATCGCAGCGGCGACAGTGGGAGCGCTATTCATCGTGGCGCCCGTTGCGGCTCAGTGGAAAGATTGGGACTACGATCTTGATCAGGAAAAGAAGCCTTGGACAGAATTGCAGGCGAAAATTCCGCCTTATCCCAAACCCGAGAACCTCCTCAAATTCGATGTGGGAGAAGCTTCGCTGCATCGTTATTTCGTCGACGGCACGTCGGTGTCGGTGGGCGACGACGGGGTGGTGCGCTACACCCTGATGATCAGGACTGGCGGTGGCGCGACCAATGTATCATTTGAGGGCATACGCTGCGAGGCACGCGAGGTCAAGGTTTACGCCTTTGGCCGGCCCAACAGCGAGTGGTCGCGTGCGCGTGATTCGCAATGGAAACGCATAGAATTCCGGGTTGCCAGCAATCATCACCTTACGCTGCACCGCGAGTATTTTTGCCCCGCTAGAAAATGGGCTGCGCCAGCGAAGCAAATCGTTCAAACGTTGAGGTATGGGCCAGCGGCGCCACGGCAGCCGGGAGAATAGCAAGCGCTTGTAGTCGGGTATCTGTGTCGCACCCCTAACTCGCGAAAGCGCAGGTTGCCTATGCCGCAAGCTGCCAGTGCTATTTCACAGTAATACCAAGTTGTCCCGATGAATCAGCTCCGGTTCGTCGACGTACCCCAGCTTGGCTTCGATTTCGCTCGACGGCGTGCGCAGGATGCGCCGCGTTTCCGATGCGCTGTAATTGACCAGCCCGCGCGCGATTTCGCGATTGGAGTCATCGTGGCAACTCACCGCCTCGCCGCGTTCAAACTCGCCGCTGACGTCATAAACGCCGATCGGCAGCAGGCTTTTGCCATCGGCCGTCAGCGCCCGCGCCGCGCCTGCGTCAAGCATAAGACTGCCGCGCGTTTGCAAATGATCGGCCAGCCATTGTTTGCGCGCGGCAAGCGTGGCGGATTTCGCCAGCAACAGTGTTCCAATGCGCTCGCCTTGCGCGAGGCGCACCAGCACCTCGGGCTCATGGCCCGATGCAATAATGGTGTGCGCGCCGCCGCGTGCTGCGCGCTGCGCGGCAACGACTTTGGTGATCATGCCGCCCAAGCCGATGTGACTGCCCGCGCCGCCCGCCATCTTTTCTAGAGCCGGGTCGCCAGCGTCGGCCTCGGTCACCAGTTTGGCCTGCGGATGCGTGCGCGGGTCGGCATCGAACAAACCGGTTTGATCGGTAAGAATCACCAGCACGTCGGCTTCGATGAGATTGGTGACCAGCGATCCCAGCGTGTCGTTGTCACCGACGCGGATTTCATCGGTGGCAACCGTGTCGTTTTCGTTGATGATGGGGATGACGCCAAGCGCCAGCAGCGTGCGCAGCGTGGATCGCGCATTGAGATAACGCTTGCGGTCGGCGAGATCGTCGTGCGTGAGCAAAATCTGCGAGGTGAGCAGGCCATGCACGCGAAAGCATGATTCATAAACCTGCACCAGCCCCATCTGGCCGACGGCCGCTGCCGCTTGCAATTCATGCACGGCGTGTGGGCGCTTGCGCCAGCCGAGCCGCTGCATGCCTTCGGCGATGGCGCCGCTGGAAACCAGCACGACTTCGCGGTTCAGTTTGCGCAATTGCGCGATTTGCGCCGCCCAGCGCGCGAGCGCGGCGTGATCCAGCCCCTGGCCCTGATTGGTGACGAGGCTGGAGCCGACCTTGACCACGAAACGTTTAGCGGTTTTCAGGGGCGATGTCATGGGGTGAAACTGACCGTGTTAAACGGAAATTGACGCAGGAGAATCCACACTGGTGTCGATTGCGGCGTGCCTGTCGGGCGCGAGCGATTCCAGGTGACGCATGATTTCCTGTACCAGCACCGGGCAGCCGTTGCCCGAGATCGCGGAGATGGCGAAAACCCTGCCCTTCCAGCGCAGGCGTCTGACGATGTCCTTGGTGGTTTTCTCGCGCATTTCTTCCGGCAGCAGGTCGATTTTGTTGAGTACCAGCCAGCGCGGCTTTTTATACAGCGCTTCGTCGTACTTGCGCAATTCGGCGACGATGGCCCTGGCGTCTGTTACCGGATCGGCGTCCTCGTCGAGCGGGGCGACGTCGATTAAATGCAACAATAGCCGAGTGCGCGCGAGATGGCGCAGAAACTGGTGCCCGAGTCCAGCGCCTTCTGCGGCGCCTTCAATCAAGCCGGGAATATCGGCGATGACGAAACTGCGGTTCATGTTGGCGCGCACCACGCCCAGGTTAGGATGCAGCGTGGTGAACGGATAGTCGGCGACTTTGGGCTTGGCGGCGGAAACGGCGCGGATCAGTGTCGATTTTCCGGCATTGGGCATGCCGAGCAAGCCGACGTCGGCCAATACTTTCAGTTCGAGCTTGAGCTTTCGATTCTCTCCCTCTTCACCGCGAGTAAACTGGCGCGGCGCGCGGTTGGTGCTCGACTTGAAATGCAGATTGCCGATGCCGCCTTTACCACCCTTCGCAATAAGCGCACGCTGCTGATGGTGATTCAGGTCCGCGAGTAATTCACCGGTTTCCGCATCGGCGATCACTGTGCCCACAGGCATGCGCAGTTCGATGTCTTCGGCGCCACGGCCGTAGCAATCCGAGCCTTGGCCCTTCTCGCCATTCTTGGCGCGGTGAATGCGCGCATAGCGGTAGTCGATCAGCGTGTTGATGTTGCCATCCGCGATGGCATAAATACTGCCACCGCGACCGCCGTCGCCTCCGTCGGGCCCGCCGCGCGGAATAAATTTTTCGCGACGGAAGCTGGCCATGCCATCGCCACCATTGCCGGCATGAACTTCGATAAGCGCTTCGTCTATAAACTTCATTTTAAAAACACGTAGTTACGTTTAAATTCATCAGGCATCGGAGACAAAAAAGCCCTGTCGGCGACAGGGCTTGTTGCCAATATCTGCGCGAATCTCAGGCCGGTCCGACGCCAATCACGCTGACCACGGTGTGGCGTTGCGGACCTTTTTGCGAGAAATCGACGCGCCCGGTGACTTTCGCAAACAGTGTGTGGTCGCGGCCCATGCCGACGTTGTCGCCTGCGTGCATGCGCGTGCCGCGTTGACGCACGATGATGCTGCCCGCCGGAATGAGTTCGCCCCCGAAGGCTTTAACGCCGAGGCGCTTGGATTCCGAGTCACGGCCGTTACGTGAGCTGCCGCCGGCTTTTTTGTGTGCCATGTGTGTCCTTACCCTGTGATGCCGAGAATCTCGATCTCGGTGTAGTTCTGACGATGCCCCTGCTGCTTGCGATAGTGCTTGCGGCGGCGCATCTTGAAAATATGCACCTTGTCGCCGCGACCGTGCGCGAGCACTTTGGCTGTGACTGAAGCGCCCGTCACCAACGGCGTACCCAATTTGACTGCTTCGCCCTCGCCAACAGCCAGCACCTGGTCCAGAACAATTTCTGCGCCAACATCTGCAAGTAGTTGTTCTACCTTGACTTTTTGACCGCCGCTAACGCGGTACTGCTTGCCGCCCGTTTTTACGACCGCATACATGGTAGACCCCGTTCTGTATGGGCTTCGGCACCGGCAATACCGCCAGCAACAAGCCCACTTCGGAAAACCGAGTATTCTACAAAAAATGAGGCATTTAGTCAAAACCAATACGCAAAGAACAAACCGGGAATAATTCTTGGGTTTCAACAAGTTCCAGTGCTTTGGCCGATACCGGATGCGGGCGGTGCTAGCCTGCTTGCGGTATCATGCGCAATCTTCGCGGTTCTGATTGTGCCTATCCTGCTTATAGCGTGTCCATAGAAGCCATCCGCGAGTTTATTGCCGCGGACATGCAGGCAATAGACCGCGTTATTCGTTCCCGCCTGCATTCCGATGTGCCCCTGATTCGGCAAGTCGCGGAATATATCATCGGCGGTGGTGGCAAGCGCCTGCGTCCCGCGCTGGTGGTGTTATCGGCCGGTGCGTTCGGCTACGCAGGTACGCGGCACCGTGAATTTGCCGCGGTGATTGAGTTCATCCACACCGCGACCCTGTTGCATGACGATGTGGTAGATGAGTCGGCGCTGCGCCGCGGGCAGCCCACCGCGAATTCTCTGTTTGGAAACGCCGCCAGCGTGCTGGTGGGAGATTTTGTCTATTCGCGCGCTTTTCAGATGATGGTTGAGGCCGGCGATATGCGTATCCTCGAAGTGCTGGCCGAAGCGACCAATGTCATCGCGGAAGGCGAAGTGCTGCAACTGATGAATTGCCGCAATCCGTATATCGAGGAAGAAGGCTATTTGCAGGTGATACGCTGCAAGACTGCGAAGCTGTTCGAGGCAGCCACACGCATCGGCGCATTGCTCGGCGGCGCATCGCCGGACGCCGAGGCGGCGATGGCGCGTTATGGCGCGCATCTGGGAACCGCGTTCCAGTTGATTGACGATGTGCTTGATTACAGCGGGGACCACACGGTCATCGGCAAGAACGTCGGTGACGACCTGGCTGAAGGCAAGCCGACGTTGCCGCTGATTCATGCCATGCGGCAGGGTACGGCTGCGCAGGTGGCCGCCGTGCGCCGCGCGATCGAGGCGGGAGGCCTTGATGAACTCACGGCGGTTCTTGACGCAATCCGTGAAACAGGCGCGCTGGACTATGCGCGGAATCGCGCGGGTGCTGAAGCACAGTTGGCGCGTGCCGAATTGTCGGGGCTGCCTGACACCAGGCAACGTGAATTTCTGCTACAATTAGCGGACTTCTCGGTGACGCGAAGTTATTGAGTTTCGGGTTGTATGATTTGCCTGTTTTAGTTACCGACGCGGCTTGGCCGCGTGTTTTGTCTGTGGGTGGATGGCAGCGTTGTTTTTGCCGGCCGCTTTCATTCGGGGTGTAGCTCAGCCTGGTAGAGTACTGCGTTCGGGACGCAGGAGTCGGAGGTTCGAACCCTCTCACCCCGACCAATTCCTTGTAGATCCTTTGTAGGTCTGCTTCTTGCCACAGTCATGCGAATGCCGCGTACTCGACGCCGACGCGGGATTGCGGCAGACTTCCCCGGTCTCTTTAAATAGCGATGCCTTCATGGGCAAATACCTGTTGCTGATAGGTGGCGCCATTCTGGTCTACTGGATCGTGCGCGCGGCGCTGCGGCGCCGCAGCCGCGAGATTGCGCAACGACAGGACAAAGCCGCGCCCGAAGACATGGTGCGTTGCACCGTTTGTGGTACACACCTGCCGCGCGGCGAAAGCCTTACCGTTGGCGGGCAATTTTATTGCTGTGTCGAACATCAGCGCCGGCACGATCCGGGCGCCTGATCCCCAATGGCGGCGCTCGCGGAAAGGCAAGTGCTTCTGAACGCCGACGGTGCGGCGATTCCTCCGGGCTATCCGGAATCGTACTGGCGCTCGCTGCATTTCTTCAATATCTATCGCCTGATCATCGCGCTGGTGCTGTTCATGGGCGCGTTGTTTGGCCAGGCCACTTCTCATCTGGGCTCCTACGACCGGACACTATTCATGCAGGTGTCGGTGGGATACTTGTTATTCGGTATCGCTTGCGCGGGCGTGATCAGGACGCGCTGGCGATTCAGCGTGCAACTGGCGGCGCAGGTGATTGCCGATATCTGTTTCATTGTGATCCTGATTTATGCAAGCAACGGCATTACCAGTGGTTTGGGTTTGTTGTTATTGACGACACTGGCGGGCGCCGGTTTGATCAGCCGCGGACGGCTCACCTTGTTCTACGCGGCGCTCGCCAGCATTGCCGTGCTGCTCGAGCATTCCTACGAAGTGATTGTTTTTCAGGACGGCGCTTCGCAATACATACAAGCCGGGTTCCTGTCGATCGGCTACTTTGCCACAGCGCTGGTGGCGCATACGCTGGCAAGGTTGACACAGCAGAGCGAACAGATCGCGGCGCAACGCGGCATTGATCTGGCGAATCTGTCTGAGGTAAACAGGCTGGTCATTCAGGACATGCCGGACGGTGTCGTGGTGGTGGACGGCGCCGGTGTCATACGCCAGATCAACAAACAGGCGGAAGCGCTGTTGGGTACTTTGCGTGAACGCGATGGCGTCATGCTGGTGGATTACTCGCCGGGTCTGGCGGCGCATCTTGCACGGTGGCGCTCTGGTGCAGCGGGCGTTGCATCGGGATATGCCGCGTCGATGGACGAACGGCACGGGCTGCGGTTCGTGCCGGTGAGCGACCGGCCGGACGCCGGCACGGTTATTTTTCTCGAGGATCTGAGTCGCGTGCGGGAAGAGGCGCAACAGATGAAGCTAGCCGCGATTGGGCGGCTTACAGCCAACATCGCGCATGAAATCCGCAATCCGCTGGGTTCGATCAGCCATGCAGCTCAATTGCTGTATGAGGAGGCGGAAGGCGTCTCGACCACGCGGCGCCTGCTCGGCATCATCCACGACAACACGCAACGGCTGAATCGCATGGTCAACGACGTGCTGGGCCTCAATCGGGGGCAGGTGGCGCATCTGGAGGCAGTGGCAATAGAAGATTTTGTGCGGCAATTCGTAACCGAGTTTGCAGAAACCGAGGGTGCCGACAGTCATATATTCACGGTGCGGGCCGACGCGGGGCTGTTGGTGACTTTTGATCGCACGCATTTGAATCAGATTCTGTGGAATTTGTGCCGCAACGCGTTGCGGCACTGCCGCGGCAAGCCCGGCAGCATCAGCGTCGTCGCGCATAGGGTGCGCGTCAGCCGTGTTGTAAAATTGGATGTGATCGATGACGGTCCCGGTGTGGCGCCGGCGGTGCGCGGCGGACTGTTCGAGCCGTTCGTCACTGCGGCGTCGGGTGGAACGGGGCTCGGCTTGTATATCGCGAGGGAGTTATGTGCGGCTAATGGCGCCACGCTGGATTATGTTGAGAGTTCCGCGGGTGCACAGTTCACATTGACATGCAGGGTGGGTTGATGAACGCAAAGAGCCGTGTGCTGGTGGTGGATGACGAGGCGGACATACGCGAACTGCTTGGTATGACGCTGGCGCGCATGGGCGTGGAAGCGCACAGCGCTGCGACGCAGGGAGAGGCGCTGGCGCTACTCACCGCCAACAGTTATGACCTGTGCTTGACTGACATGCGTTTGCCGGATGGCGACGGGCTCGCCGTACTTGACTACGTAGCCAAAAATCATCCGCAGGTGCCGGTAGCGGTGATTACCGCGCATGGCAGCACTGAAAACGCGGTGGCGGCGCTGAAAGCGGGCGCATTTGATTACCTGGCCAAACCGGTGTCGCTGGATCAGTTGCGTGCGTTAATTCGCTCGGCGCTTAATCTGCCACGCAATGGCCACTCGCGGCGTACCGACAGTGCCGTTGCCGCCGAAGGCCCTGTGCTGGTGGGGAATTCGCCGCTGATGCAACAGGCGCGACGCATGATAGACAAGCTTGCGCGCAGCCAGGCGCCGGTACATGTGACCGGCGAATCCGGCAG
>JAKFYK010000033.1 GCA_021730905.1 Betaproteobacteria bacterium
CCACCGTGTAGTGGCTACTCAATGCTTCCGAGCGCCCTTCCTCAAGCGCTTTTTCCGCCTCGGACTGCTGTACCGGCCGGATTCTCGCAAACGTGGCATTGCGTGGCATGTCTCCTCCGTTTCAATCCTGTGCCGACAGCCGCACGCTTGCAGCATCAGCAGACATCGTGCGTATTGGATCATAGGCGGCATCGTCAATCGGGTCAAAGCGAGCCATACCCCAGGTTCGCAGTATTTCCCGCCCCTCGGCATCATCGTCCATACCCACGAACAGCGAGTGCAACGATTGCTTCAGGGCAGACGGCAAGTCCTTGTGCATCACCCACGGCGGTATCGGGCTGGGGCCCAGCGTATCGATCACGCGAATATTGCCGCGTAATTGTGGATCACGTGCAAACTCGGCTTCCAGCACCGTACTGTCGATTGCAGATGCATCGATTTCTCCATCGACAATCATTCTGAGTGAAACCTGATGCGCGCCCGATTCCACTGTCTCGCCAAAATAACCACCGGTTTCGCCCATTCGGCTGAGGTAATGGCGTACTACATTATAGCCGGAGTGCGAATTCGGTTCGTTATACGCCCACGATGCACCACGCAGATCGTCGAACGAGACAAAGCGGCTGTGTTTGTGTACTGCCACGTCGGAAAAATACACGGGCTGGTCGCCATAACGCAACGCAGCCATCACCGGTGCGGCCACCAATTCAATCAACGGCGCCGGGCGGTCGGCCTTCCACACGTACGGCAAACCACATAGCCAGCACAACTGGATTTCCCCTGCGTCGAACTGGCGCTCGCGTTCGCACCATGAGACATCATCAACGAATTCCGTCGCAATACCGAGCTTTCGTTCCAGATAGCGCGCGATGGCGCGGCAGGTATCGTCGGCATTAGGCGCCATGCAGGATGCGACACGAAGCGCAGGAAAGTTCATGATGGTTCAGGCAATTTTAAAGCCAGCTGCAATTTTCCTTGAATCCCACGCTTATAGAACAGGAATCACTTTTTTGCATTCGGAAAGAACAACTGATCGCTGCCAATTTTGTAGCCTGCAATGGTCTGCTGACCTTCGGGCGACACCACCCAATCGACAAACGCCTGTCCGAAATCCTTTTTGACGTGCGCATGTTTGGCGGGATTCACCAGCATCACACCGTACTGGTTGAACAGCCGTTGATCGCCTTCGACCACGATCACCAGATCGCCGCGATTCTTGAACGACAGCCACGTGCCGCGGTCGGTAAACGCATAAGCATTCATGGCGGATGCGGTGTTGAGCGTCGGCCCCATGCCGGAACCGGTTTCGCGATACCAGGTGCCTTTCCCCGACTGTGGATCAACAGCTGCTTCCTTCCATAGACGCAGTTCAGCAGCATGCGTGCCGCTCTTGTCAGCACGCGACGCAAACGGTGCTTTCGCCTCAGCGATTTTCCTGTAGGCGGCGAGAATATCCTTGCCGCCGGCTACTTTGGCCGCATCGCTTTTGGGGCCGATCAGAATAAAGTCGTTGTACATCACCTCAAAACGCCTGACGCCAAAGCCGTCGGATACGAATTTTTCTTCGGCAACCTTATCATGCACAAACACTACATCCGCATCGCCGCGCCGCGCCATGTCCAGCGCCTGCCCGGTGCCGAGCGCAACCACGCGCACCTGAATACCGGTTTTTTTCTCGAATACCGGCAGCAGATGTTTGAAAAGGCCCGACTGTTCGGTGGATGTAGTGGACGCCACGGTGATGAATCTATCCTGCGCCTGCACATTCAATGCCATCCATACAAAAAATACTAAGTATATGTTTTTAAACATATTTTTAAATAAATTCACGGCAATTCCCCTCGTAAGAAAGATACCGCCTCTGAAGACTGCGGCTGTTTGAAAAACTCATCCACCGGCGCGCGCTCTACCAGCCGGCCGTCGCTCAGAAACAGGATTTCATCGGCGAGCCTGCGCGCTTGTCCAAGGCTGTGCGTGGTCATGATGATCTTGGTGCCGCTGGCGTGGATGGCGCTGATTATACTTTCGATATCGCGGGTTGCATTCGGGTCGAGGTTAGCCGTGGGCTCATCCAGAAATAAAACTTCTGGCCCCAGCGCCCATGCGCGTGCGAGCGCGAGACGCTGCTGCTCGCCGCCGGACAACACGCGCGCGGGACGTCCGGCCACATTCGCGAGGCCTACAGCTTCGAGCACGTCTTCCGCGCGTAACCGGCATTCCGTTGGCGCAATACCCGCGAGATTGAGCGCGTAAATCACGTTGGCTATGGCCGAGCGGCGCAACATCACCGGCCGCTGGAACACCATCGCCTGCCCGCGCGCACGGCGCGTCACGCCATCTTGCCGCCACCTGACGTGCCCCGTAGTTGGTTTGAGCAAGCCGTGACACAGGCGCATCAATACGCTCTTACCCGCGCCGTTCGGCCCCAGAATCACCGTTCGTGTGCCCGCCGGAATTTCGCAGGAGATCGACTTGACGATCTCGCGTCCTCCAGCGGCAAAGCCCAGATTTTCCAATGTCAGCGGCAGCATCGCATTCAACCTAGAAACGGTAGTTGGACGAGACGGAGTATGCGGTTATGGGGGCGCAGGGCAAGGCGCAGCGACGCGGAATGGCTGTTCCATTCCAAGGAGTTGCAACGCCGCCATGCGCCACCAGAGCCGTGTAATCCACCTCGTAGCGATCTCGCCAAATGGATGAAAAGCCGCATCGTGCGAAAGTGTTTCAGCGTCACAGAGTTAGCCATTCAGCAAGCGGTCAACTTCCGTTTCTAGGTTTAGCCGTAATAACGCTGTGCAGTCAGCTTGACGCCATGCGCGAGCAAATTCACGCCCATGATGATCGCCACCAGCACTACGCCCAATCCCAGCGCCAGCGGCAAATCACCCTTGCTGGTTTCGAGTGCAATCGCAGTGGTCATCACGCGCGTAACGCCATCGATATTGCCGCCGACGATCATCACCGCGCCGACTTCTGCCGCTGCGCGTCCGACACCTGCCAGCACCACGGTCATCAAGGCAAAGCGTGTGTCCCACAACAACGTTTGCGCAGCACTCAGTGTGCTGGCACCCAGAGAATGCAATTGTTCCTCGTACTCCCGCCACGCATCCTCGATCACCTGTCGCGACAACGCGGCGATAATCGGCGTGATCAGTACCGCCTGCGCGATGATCATCGCCGTCGGCGTAAATAGCAGACCGAACTGCCCCAGCGGTCCGGCGCGCGACAGCATCAAATAGATCAACAGCCCCACCACCACCGGCGGCAAACCCATCAATGCATTGAGAACGGCAACCACCGCCTGACGCCCCGGAAAGCGCGTAATCGCGAGCAGCGCGCCCAAAGGCAAGGCGATAAGCGATGAAATGGCAACCGCGATGCAACTCACGCGCACGCTTAGCCACACGATCTGCGCAAGCTGCGCATCGGCGCTGGCGATGAGTCGCAGCGCCTCACCCAGCGCAGCGGAAATGTCGTTCATAAGGCGTTACTAAAGATACAATAAAATCAATAGGTTATCGCAACCCACTGATCGTCGAGACAACGCGCCATATACACCGCCGCACCGGCGATACCCGTGACTTCAGGGACAAAATCCCTTTCCGCGACGCCGTGTTCTTCCATCGCATGACTGCAAGCGTAAAACTTCGCGCCATGCTCCGCCGCGCGCTGCATAAAAGCGTACACCGTTTCGCGCTGGCGCGGCCCTGTATGCAATGACTCGGCCACGCCCCTGGAGAGCAGTTTCACCGAACGGCTGGTGAAATAAATTTCAACCTCGGCATCCATTGCGGCAGCGGCGGCCGCATGAAAAAAAGGCGTCGCACACAAATGCGGCTGATCCGGATCAGCCGCCCACAGCAAAATGGCCACACGGCTTTTCAAGATTTTTCCCAGCCTTCAAAATTTTCCAGCGCCATTGCCTCTTCAAATGCCGATATCAATGCATCACCCGTCAATAATTGCGGGTCGGCATCCAGATCTGAGTTCGTCGACAAACGTACCAGCCAGCCAGAGCCGTAGGGATCATTGCTGATCATCGATGGTTTGCCAACCGCAGCGGTATTCACTTCGACTATGGCACCCTCGACAGGGCTGCGCACGGATACCACGGTTTTTGAAAGCTCCAGCAGCCCCACCGCGCGACCCGGCGCTATTTTTGTCGTCACAGCCTTGGGCATGAACGCAAAAAACTCGACGGCCAGCGCCACGCCGAATGACGTTGCGCCCAGCGTCACCCGCCCCTTCGCAGCACGCTGCACCCATACATTGTATTCAACGTGGTAACAGCGATCCTGCGGGAATTCACAGCCGCGCACCACGATCATTCGAGCGCCTTATCGTGAGATCGGCGAATCTCCAGAGCGGCATGCTGCACGCGCAATCGCCCGCGACGCGAAGCTTCGAATTGTTCCGCGCGCCGCTTGCGCAACCAAACCCACAGGCCTGTCGGAAACATCACCAACATGGCCAGCCCCGTCATGCACATGGCGATTTTTCCCGCGATACCGAAGGCCGTGCCGCTGTGCAGCGGAAACAGCCAATGCATCACGCTCTCGCCTCTGGTGCGGTTGCGTGCGCTGCGTTCGAAAAGAATTTCACCTGATCCCGGATGCACCCAGACGATTGTATCACCCAGCCGATGCACGTCGCCGTCGCGCTTGAGATAGAACAAGTAACCGGCGGTCGGCTTCGACGGGATGTGAATTTCCACTACGTCGTGCCGCGGGTATTCCGCACGCACTTGCGTCGCCACCTGCGCGAAGCTCGGCCAGTTTTCGATGGGTGTTTCGCGCCACGGGATGACCGGAAACGGCGCTACCTCCGAAAATGCGCTCACGATTTCCCGCGCCACATTCACATACACCAGGGTACTGCCAGTCACCGTCGCCAGCATCAACAGCACGAACAGAATCACGCCGCTGGAGCGATGCACGTCGAACAGAATACGCGTCAGACCCGCGCGCAGCTTGATGCCGATCAGCCGCCGCCAGCCGGAACGCTTGCGCGGCCACGCCACGATAAACCCGCTCAGCGCCGAGGTCATCAGGAGAAATCCCGCGATGCCGACAATGTTGGAGCCGAAGTTGCCGAGAAGCACATTGCGATGGAATTCATACAGCGTGCGCATCCAGTAGGGTCGTGTGATGCCGATGGTATCGGCTTCGCGCACGCCCAGCAGTTCGCCGCTGACCGCGCTGAACATTGCCTCGGCGCGCGGCGAGCCGGTGCGCATGTGGGGCGCGACGCGTATCGTAACGCGGTAAACCTCGCCAGGCTGGCGCGGCGGACGTATGCGTTCGGTCTTGGCGAGCGGGAAAGCCTCGGTCACCCGCTCCAACATGTCGTGCGGCGGCACATGCGGGCCGCTGCGCGTGTCGGTCAGAAGACGCGGATTAAGAACCGCATCGATCTCGTCTTCGAACACCAGAATGCTGCCCGACAGACCGACCAGCGCGAACCAGCCGCCGATGAACAGGCCCAGCCAGCGATGCAGATTGCGCCACAACCCGCGGCCGGATGACTGAGATGAATTGGACGGCATCTCAACCTCGGATCAACGCGGGCGCCTGGCGGGCTTCCGGACCTGTCAGCCTTGTCCCGGCACAAAGAAAAAATTGGGGCTGGCGCGCTGATAACCGGATTCATCCATCAGGATGTCCAGCGACAGCGTCGCCAGATCGTCGGCCACCGGATCGGCCAGCGGGTCTTTTTCCTGATTGAGCGATTTGATATAGCCGTGGCATTCGTCGCACGCCTCGCCGCGCACGGCGTCGTTGCCGCCCTCAACATGATAGTAGGCGAGTTTTTCCTGCGTTTCGCACTGGCTGCAATAGCCGCGGGCCATGTACCAGTCGGTTGAGCACAGCACGCAATGCAGGTAACGCGTGCCCGGAACAGGCACGCCGATGCGCAGCACGCTGGCGATCGGTGGCGAGCCGCACACCGGACACACGATGGGCACATCAAGTTTTCTGAATTCGGCCTCACCCAAAGCGGCGGCGCATTTTACCCAATGCACCTGTAACGCCGCGCCCAAAAACGGCACGGCGGCGGCGTCCAGCGCCGGATAATCCAGACTCAGCAAGCGGCTTGCCTGCGCGTCCAGCGTCGCGACAGCCATCTTTTCAAGATCGGCCAGAACATGCTGTACCGCCGGCGGAACATCGGCACGTATGGTTTGAGTAATGCTTTTTAGTGCATCACGCCATGACCCATCCAAGGGTGTATCTGTACCCAAAGGCGGCAGGCCATGCATGCGGCAGCGTTCGAGGTGCCGGCTCTCCGGCGCGGCTGGCGCCGGATGGGCGTCCAGAGCAGTCTGCTGCGCTCGCGCGAGGTGCGCCATCAGTCGCAGAAACGCGGGTTCGCCAACACCTGATGCCGCCAGGGACTCGAAGCGTGCGGCACGGTCGGTAAAAATGCTGTGGACGTCGGGCAAACGAAAAGCCGGCGGTTCTTTTAAACCGCCGGCTATCTCGCCCTGGGGAACAATCCTGATCGGTACTGCGGGCGGGCGCGTCATCAATTCATCTGCTATTTGCCGCCGCTCACTTGCCACTGACCTCGCGATACCAGCCCGGATGATGATGCTTGGCCCACGCCGTGCTGACGTTGCCGCGTATCATGGCGCGCATGGTCCCTTTGACCCAGATCGCCGCATAGATATGCACGATGATGCTGATGATCAGCACTACAGCGGAAACCGCATGCACCACCACCGCAATACGATTGATGTCTATCGGAAACGAACCGGCAAAATACGGCCGCCACATCACAATACCCGACACGATCAGCAGCCACATGCAGATAACTGTAATCCAGAACACGTATTTCTGACCCGCGTTGTATTTGCCGATTTCAGGCAAATCCTTTTCACGGTTCATGATCACAGACTTGATCTGCTTCATCCATTTACGGTCGGCGTCGGTCATGCGATTCAGCTTCCAGAAGCGCACCATGGTGATGCAGAAGAACAGGAACATCACCACGCCGATGAACGGGTGCAAAATGCGCGCCCACGGCCCGCCGCCAAACAAGCCGGAGAAGAAAAATAGCGATGGGTGAAACAGCGACAGCCCCGACAGCGCCGCGAGGATAAAGCAGATCGCGACGATCCAGTGGTTACCGCGCTCTTTCGAGGTGTAACGCTCTACGTACTGTGGGCCGCTCATGCTTTCTCCTTCGCGCTCTCGTTATTCTCTTCTTCAACTTCCTTGGGACCGACCATCACGTAATGCATGAAGCCGGCAAACGCAGCCATACCCATCAACGCCGTGGCGATGGGCTTGGTGACGCCCTTCCACAGCGCGACCATCGTGCTTACTGACGGATTTTTGGGCAGGCCCACCAGTTCAGGACGGTCGGCGTGTTTCAGCACGTACATGACGTGAGTGCCGCCGACGCCTTTCGGATCGTACACCCCTGCGTCCTTGTGGCCGCGCTCGCGCAGTTCACCCGCGCGCTTTTCGGCGTAAATACTCATGTCCTCTTTGCTGCCGAAGCTGATGGCGCCGGTCGGACAGGTTTTCACGCACGCCGGCGCCTGCCCCACCGCGACGCGGTCGGAACACAGCGAGCATTTGTAGGCTTTGTTATCGACCTTGGAAATACGCGGCACGTTGAACGGACAACCGGTGACACAGTAGCCGCAGCCGATGCAGTTCTCGGAAATGAAATCGACAATACCGTTGGAGTATTTGACGATGGCGCCCGGCGACGGACAGGCCTGCAGGCAGCCGGGTTCCGCGCAATGCATGCAGCCATCTTTGCGGATCAGCCACTCCAGTTTGTCTTTTTCGACCTCGACCTCGAAGAAACGCATCAGCGTCCACGAGCTCGGCGTGAGATCGGACGGGTTGTCGTAAACACCAACGTTGGTGCCGACATCGTCGCGCAAGTCGTTCCAGTTCATGCAAGCAACCTGGCACGCCTTGCAGCCAATGCATTTTGATTCGTCGATCAGCTTGGCGACTTCAGTGGTGGTACGCACACTCGGCGACGGCGTGGTGGTTCCTGACCGCAGCGAGATGTCCAGTGATTGTAGTGATGGCATGGTGGCTTCCCCTTAGGCTTTTTCGATGTTGACGAGGAACGCCTTGAATTCCGGTGTCTGGGAATTCGCGTCGCCGACATAAGGTGTTAGCGCATTGGCCAGATAGCCGTTTTGCGTCACCCCCTTGAATCCCCAGTGGATCGGGATTCCCACCATGTGCACCTTCTTGCCATTCACGTCCCAGCCCTTGATACGTTTGGTGACGACCACGGCTGCTTTTACTTCGCCACGATTCGATTTCACCTTCACCATCTCGCCGTTCTTGAAGCCCTTCTCTTTCGCCAGATCCTCACCGATTTCCACAAACGGCGAGGGTTGCGTGATCGCGTTCGAACGCGCGTGCTTGGTCCAGAAATGTTGATGCTCGGTCAGGCGGTAGGTGGTGGCTGCATAGGGGAATTCCGACGCCTTGCCGAACGCCTCCATATCCCCCTTGTAAACCCGCGCCGCCGGATTACTGATGGCTTTGGGGTTGGTGTTCATCAGGTTTGTAGCGACCGGCGTCTCGAACGGCTCATAATGTTCAGGGAACGGGCCTTCCGCCATGCCGATCGCGTGCAGGCGCGCTACGCCTTCAGGATTCATGATGAACGGGCCAACGTTCTCCTCAGGTGCGGCGTTGGGCCGCATATCGGGCACATCCACACCCGACCACGCCTTGCCGTTCCACGACAAGTACTTGCGCGACGCATCCCAGTGCTTGCCAGCCGGGTCAGCCGAGGCGCGGTTATACAAAATCCGCCGATTAGCCGGCCACGAATAACCCCAGTTCGGGAACACCCCCAGGCCGCTCGGATCGGAATTGTCGCGCCGCGCCGTGAGGTTGCCCGCAGGCGACCACGATCCGCAATACAACCAGTTGCCGCAAGCAGTGCTGCCGTCGTCGCGCAGTTGCGCGAAGCTCGAAAGCTGCCCTGCGGGAACGACCACTTTCTGCGGTTCCTTCGGATTCTTCGGATCAATCGGCGACATCAGATCGGCAATCGCACGTCCCGAAAACTCACGCATGATTTCAGCCGGGCTGGGCGCCTCTGCGTTTTGATACGGCCAACTGAGCTTGAGGATCGGATCGGGAACCTTGCCGCCATCCTTGCGATACATCTCGCGAATTTTCACGAAAATGCGCGCCATGATTTCCGAATCCGGTTTGCCTTCGCCCGGCGCATCCGCGGCTTTCTCCTTCCATTGCAGCAAACGGCTGGAGTTGGTGAACGAGCCGGTTTCCTCGGCAAACGTGGTGGTCGGCAAGCGAAACACCTCAGTCTGAATCTGCTTCGGATCAACATCGTTGAGCGGCCCGAAATTCTTCCAGAACTCAGAGGTTTCGGTTTCCAGCGGATCAGCCACCACCAGGTATTTCAGCTTGGCCATCGCCGCCGAGATTTTCTTCTTGTTCGGCAGTGCCGCCAGCGGGTTGAAGCCCTGACAGACGAAACCGCTCATCTTGCCCTGATGCATCAACTCAAACATGTGCAGCACGTCGTAGGCGGCGTCTTTTTTGGGCAGGTAATCAAAAGCAAAATCATTGCCCTTGTTAGCGGCATCGCCCCACCACGCCTTCTGCTGGCTGGTGTGCCACTTCGGGAAATTCTGCGTGAACGCCATCTGATTCGGACGCAGCGGCTTGCCGGTGAGGCGTTTCAGATATTCTTCACGCGACGTGTCGCGATCTAGCGGCGCCCCCATGTACCCCGGCAGCGTGTCCGAATACAGGCACATATCGGTGATGCCCTGCACGTTGGCATGGCCGCGCAGCGCGTTCACGCCGCCGCCCGGACGGCCCATATTGCCCAACAGCAACTGGATCATTGCCATGGTACGGATGTTCTGCGAACCTACCGTGTGCTGCGTCCAGCCCAGCGCATACAGTATCGTCATCACCTTGTTCGGCGCGGACGTCTCGCCCATCTGTGCGGCGATTTTGAGGAAGGCATCCTTCGGCGTACCGGTGATCTTGCTCACCAGTTCCGGCGTGTAGCGCGAATAATGCTTCTTCATCTGCTGGAACACGCAGCGCGGATCTTCCATCTTGTCGTCAACAACGACAAAGCCGTCCTTGCCGAGCTCGTAACCCCAGGTGGCCTTGTCGTAAACACGTTTTTCCGCGTTGTAACCGCTGAAAAAGCCGTTGTCGAAGCTGTAGCCTTCCTTGGTCATAAACGTGGCGTCGGTGTACGCCTTGACGTATTCCGTGTGTATCTTGTTATTCGACAACAAATAATTGATCACGCCACCGAGGAAAGCGATGTCGCTGCCCACGCGCACCGGCGCGTAGGTATCAGCCACCGCCGCCGAACGCGTGAAGCGCGGATCGACGACAATCAGCTTCGCCTTGCGATGCTGCATCGCTTCGGTCACCCACTTGAATCCACAGGGATGGGCTTCCGCCGCATTGCCCCCCATAATCAAAACCAGGTCGGTGTTTTTGATATCGACCCAGCTATTGGTCATTGCACCTCTACCGAACGTTGGCCCCAGACTGGTGACCGTCGGTGCGTGTCATATTCGCGCCTGCGTGTCGAGCGCAACGATGCCCATCCCGCGCATCGTCTTGACACTGATATAACCGGATTCATTGGAGGCAGCGCTGGACGCCAGAAAACCCAGCGTGGTCCAGCGATTGACAGTGGTGCCCGCGGCGTTTTTCTCGATGAAATTCTTGTCGCGGTCATCCTTCATGTGCTTGGCGATGCGTGTGATCGCCTCGTCCCACGAAATTCGTTTCCACTCGTTCGAGCCGGGCGCGCGCACTTCGGGATATTTCACGCGGTTCGGGCTGTGGATCATGTCGAGCACGCCGGCGCCCTTGGGGCACAGCGTGCCGCGATTCACCGGATGATCGGGGTCGCCCTCGACATGCATGATCACGGGCTTGATGTTCTTCGACTTGTCGCCGAGCGTGTACATGATCATGCCGCAACTCACCGAGCAATAGGGGCAGGTGCTGCGATGCTCCGTCGTGCGCGAGAGTTTGAAGCTGCGTACATCGGCCACCGCGCTGGGCGCGTAGCCCATCAGCGCAAGGCTTGACGTCGCCATGCCGCCTGCAGAGATTCTGAAAAACTGTCGTCGGGAAACTTTCACGTCCATGAGATGCCCCTCCTGGCAAAACTGCAATCAAAACCAAGAGAGGAGCAACTGCTGGCCCCCCTCAAGGCCTGCGTGCTGCTGAAGTACAACGTGTCCACCTTATTTTTCCGGCACTTGGCGCGCCCCATCGTTGTGCGCCACCGCCCAGATATTGGACAAACGTAAACTAACATATCCGCCAGCCTTTACAACCAGATTTTGATGTTGCGTTGCACGAATCGCCTGTAGCCGATTTTGAGATTGCCATTGCCACCGAAGAACAACGGTTCCATAAAATCACTGAACAACGCATTGGATCAAAATACGCCACACCCGGAACCCGGACGATGCTTTTGCTCATAGTGTAAATAGTCAATTAAAACAAATAGTTAAACATCTTCATTGGAGTTGCCAAGCTGTCGGCTAAAATCCTCGCTTATCCGATCCCCAACGAATCCTTACACGCCCACATGACCCAACCTATCACTACCCTGCGCGACGCCAGTTGCGCCGACGACTACGACCCGAATTCCATGCCCGTCGATAAAGCGCGTGCACTGATTGCGCGCTTTCTCACACCCGTGACCGCCACCGAGCGCGTACCTATACGAAGCGCACTAAATCGCGTGCTGGCAGCCGATGTGATCTCGCCCATCGACGTACCCGCCCACGACAACTCCGCGATGGACGGTTTTGCCGTGCGCTTTGCTGATCTCAAAGCCGACGGCGAAGTTACGTTAAAGGTTGCCGGTTCGTCCTTCGCCGGCAAACCCTTCACGGGGAAAATGCAGGCGGGTGAAGCAGTGCGCATCATGACCGGCGCGGTGATGCCGCCTGAAGCCGACACCATCGTCATGCAGGAACACGCCAAAGCCAAAGACGGTCTAGTCACCGTCGGCAGCGGCCATCGCATCAACCAGAACCTGCGCCGCGCCGGCGAAGATCTCGCCACCGGACAAGTCGCATTAAAGCGCGGCCTGTCGCTGCGTCCCGCCGAAGTCGGTTTGGTGTCGTCGCTGGGCATTGGTGAAGTCACGGTATTCCGCAAGCTGCGCGTGGCGTTCTTTTCCACCGGCGACGAGTTGGTTTCCATCGGCAGCGTGCCGGGTGCAGGCCAGATTTTCGACAGCAACCGCTACACCATCCACGGCATGTTGACGCGCCTGAATTGCGAGGTGCTCGACATGGGCGTGGTACGTGATGACCCCGCGCTGATCGAAGCCGCCTTTGCCACCGCAGCCGCCAACGCCGATGTGGTCATCACCAGCGGTGGGGTGTCGGTGGGCGAAGCCGATTTCGTAAAAGACATGCTCAACAAACTAGGCGAAGTGCTGTTCTGGAAAATTGCCATGAAGCCCGGCCGCCCGCTCGCCTACGGCAAAATCGGCAGCGCGCATTTCTTCGGCTTGCCCGGCAACCCGGTGTCGGTGATGGTCACGTTCTACCAGTTCGTGCGCGACGCGCTGCTGGTGCTTTCCGGACAAAACCCAGTGCCACCGCTGCCCACCTTCAAAGTGCCTTGCACGTCCGTGCTTAAAAAAGCGCCCGGCCGCACTGAGTTTCAGCGCGGCATCCTCACGCAGGATGCTTCAGGCGCGTGGAGCGTGCGCGTGACCGGCGAACAAGGCTCCGGCATTCTGCGCTCGATGTCGGAATCCAACTGCTTCATTATTCTACCCACCGATCAGGGGAACGTTGTAGCAGGGGCTTTAGTGGAAGTGCAGCTGATGGAAGGGATTGTATAAGTATTTGTTTTTATTAAATTTTTACAACCGAAGCATTGAGCATCACTTCAATTTTCCGCCACGCGAGCAGTGGCGCTTAACGCTGCACTGCGCGGCGCAGATACGAGCAATGCGGGAATTCACTTTACACATGTCTGTCCGGCTTTATTTCTCAACGATCACGCCTTTCCAGAACGCGACGTGATCTTTGATGTTTCTTGCCGCCGGTTTGGGATCGGCGTAGTACCAGGCCGCGTCCTTGTTCACCTTGCCATCGACCACCACATCGTAATAACTCGCAACGCCTTTCCAACCGCAAGTGGTTTGGGTCGCGCTCGGCTGAAAATTCGCCATGCGCAACGCGGCGGGCGGGAAATAAATGTTGTTTTCGACTGTCTCAAAAGCATCCGTTTCGGCGATGACGGCATTGTTCCAGGTTGCCTCGGGCATGGCGATTCCTCGGTAGGTTTATCGGCGGTTGCAAGCTGTAATTTCCGCAGTTGCTAACGTATTTTACCTTCGGTGCAATACGCTTCACCGGCTGACAAAACAGGGGCGTACGGGTAGCCTGTCAGCCGTCACTGGATTATTGCAAGAACCAAGGGAGGTGGAAAATGAAAAATAGCCGATTCGCCATCGTAAAAACCTGTGCGGCATTGCTGCTCCCTCTGGTGGCGGGCCTGTCATTGCCCGCGCCTGCCGCGGACATCAACAAAAACGCCTGCACCTTCAAAGGCAAAAAACTCTACGGCAAAATCCAGATTGTTACCTCGTTCCCCGACATCAAAGTGCAGGAAGTCACTTCGTTTCCCGATCTCAAGGTCGAGAAAGTAAACTCCTTTCCCGACAAGTGCGGCAAGTGGCAGATCGTGACCTCATTCCCCGACACCAAGGTGCAGATCGTCTCGTCATTCCCCGATGTAAAAGTACAGTACGTCACCTCGTTCCCCGGCGTGCCATGAGGCGATATCCTATCTCATTGACGATGGTTCTCTGATTCGCGCCAAACCGGAAAGAAGATTTCGATTTTCCGGATTGATTGTCTTGCCCGCCAGCATGTTAGGATTCCGCCCGTTGTCCACCTAACCCAAATAATCTGCAGGAGGAGTTTTCATGAAGCTTAGTCACTTGCTGGTCGGTGCTGTTGTCGCGGCACTGGGAACCGTCGCAGCACAGGCCGAAGATATCAAGCTGCGTATCGCCTCGGGTCACCCCGCAGCGAATACCTATGTCAACCTGATGCAGAACTTCTTCGTGCCCGAAGTCACCAAGCGCGTCGCCGCCAAAACCAAGCACAAGGTCGAATTCATCGAAGGCTACGGCGGCTCAATGGTCAAGGTCGCCGACACGCTCGAAGGCGTGCAGTCGGGCATCATCGACATCGGCGGCTACTGCTTCTGCTTCGAGCCTTCCAATCTGCCGCTGCATGCATTTCAGGTCATGCTGCCGTTCGGCACCATGGATCCGGAAACCAGCGTGAAGCTCGCGCGTGCGGTGTACGACAAGGTGCCCTACATGTCCAAAGTGTTCGAGGACAAGTTCAAGCAGAAGCTGCTGGCGCTGATCGCCGACAATGGCTACAACCTCGGCACCTCGTTCGAGTGGAAAACGGTGGCTGACCTCAAGGGCCGCAAACTCGCGGGCGCGGGCCTGAATCTGAAATGGCTCGAATACGCGGGTGCCACGCCGGTGCAATCATCGCTGCCGGAGGCCTACACCTCGATGCAGACAGGCGTTTACAACGGCTGGATCATGTTTCCGTCGGGCTGGGTAAATTTCAAGCTGTACGAAGTCGGCAAGTACTACACCGAGATCGGATTCGGTTCGATCACCTGGCACGGCCTTACCATCAATCAGGCGAGGTTCAACAAGCTGCCGAAGGACGTGCAGGCGATCCTCGTCGAAGTCGCGAAGGAATATGAAGCCAGAACCGGCTCAGTCAACAAGGAAAACTATCCCAAGCAGCTCGATCAGCTCAAGAAATTTGGCACCACGGTGAATACGGTTCCCGATTCCGTCAAACTGGAATGGGCGAATTCGCTGAAAGGTTGGCCGCAGGACAAGGCCGCCGAACTCGACAAGCAAGGCCTGCCTGCAAGCCAGGTACTCAAGCTCGCACTGCAGGAAGCGGAAAAACTCGGCCACAAGTGGCCGGTGCGTTACGCTGTCAAATAAGTTTCGCCCTTGCGAAGCGGGCGGCCGCAACAGCGGCCGCCCGCCTTCACGATGATCACCAAACTCAATGAATGGGTCACCCGCGCCCTGCTCGTGGTCGCCGCGACGCTCGCATTCCTGATCTGCTTTCTGGTATGCGCCGATGTGATCGGCCGCGTGGTGTTCAACAGCCCGGTCAAAGGCACGCCGGAAATCGTGTCGTTTTCCATCGTCGTTATTTGTTTTTTGCAGGCACCATTCGCCATCCGTTCCGGCGGCATGATATTCGTCGACGCGGTAACGTCGCGCCTGCCGCCGCTGCCGCAACGCATCCTTGAAATCATCGGTTATCTGCTCGGCCTCGCATTCTTTGCGCTGGTGTGCTGGGGCAGCCTTGATCCCGCCATGCATGCGTGGACATCGAATGAATTTGAAGGCGAAGGCGCGCTGCGCGTGCCGGTATGGCCGGCACGTTTCATCATCATCCTCGGCACCTTTCTTGCCGCATTCAATTACCTGCTGACAATGGTCGAGCGGCTGCGTGCGCCGCTAAGCGAGCCACTGCGCGGTCCCGGAAGTCCGCATGAAGTGGCCGGCTAGGTAATTGTAACTATTTGTTTTTAAAAAATAATGTTTGGATCAACAGAAGTCGCGATTTTGCTCACGGCACTGCTGCTGATGGTGTTCGCCGGCGTGCACATCGCGGTGTCACTGGGCATCGCCAGCGTACTCGGCATTTACCTGATGCAGGGCGACATGGACGTGGTGCGCAACTTCATCGCCAACACCGCATACGAGGCATTACGCGACTATGTGTTCGCGGTGATTCCGTTATTCATGCTGATGGGCGACTTTCTGGCGAAGTGCGGCGCGGCGCGCGATCTGTTCGCGCTCACCAACCGGCTTACCAGGCGCATCCCCGGCAGACTCGGCATCGCCACCGTGCTGGCCAACGCGGTGTTTGCATTCGTTACCGGCGTGTCGATCGCCGCGGCGGCAGCGTTCTCGCGCATTGCCTACCCGGAAATGAAGCGCTACGGCTACGACCGTAAATTCGCGCTGGGTTGCATCGCCGGCAGTTCGTGTCTGGGCATGCTGATTCCGCCCAGCGTGCTGATGATCGTATGGGGCGTGCTGACCGAACAGGCCATTGGCAAGATTTTCATCGCCGGCATCATTCCCGGCTTCATCCTGGTGTTCTTCTACTGCGCCTACATCATCGGCGCGGCGTACCTGAAGCCCGAGCTCGTCGGCGCCGGAACAAAGCTCAAGCAAGTGCAAAGCGAAGTTGAAATCACCGATGCCGAGTTTCGCGAACTTCTGGTCAGCACGGCACTGGTGTTTCTGCTGGTCGGCATCACTTTGGGCGGCATCTGGCTCGGTTTCTTTACGCCGACCGAAGGCGCGGGCGTAGGCGCGGCGCTGGCGTTGCTGCTGGCCATGTGGAAACGCATGAAACCGAAAGAACTGTTTGACGTGGTGCTGTCGGTAGGTCGCACCTCCGCCCCGCTGCTGATCCTGCTGTTCTGTGCGCAACTCTATTCGCGTGTGTTGTCGATGACCGGCATCACCGGCATGGCGAAAGAATTTTTTCTCACATCCGGCCTCGGCATCTGGGGCGTGCTGGCAGTAATGGTGTTGATCTGGTTCATCCTCGGCATGTTGATCGATTCGATTTCGATCATTCTGCTCACCGTGCCGGTGTTCGCACCGGTAGCCCTGGCGCTGGGCATGGACCCGCTGGCATTCGCCATCCTTGGCATACTCGCGATCGAAACCGGGCTGTTGACGCCACCGTTCGGCATCCTCGTATTCACCGTGAAAGCGGCGTTGCCACAAGAGGCTTCGCTTGGCGATATATTCAGAGGCGCTATTCCCTACTGGTTCTGCCTGCTGGGCGTGATCGTGGTGATCGCCGCATTCCCGCAACTCGCCACCTGGCTGCCCAATCTCGGCAACGTGGTAGCCAAGTGAGTATGCAATTTCGTCTAACACCTCTGCCTGGCATTTTACTGATCGCGGGCATGGCCGGCGGTGGCACCGGACTGGCACAGGACTACCCGGCCCGCCCGCTGCGCTTTATTGTGCCGTTTGTGCCCGGCGGCGGACTGGATATCACCGCGCGTCTAATCGCGCCCGGCTTGGCGCAGTCGCTGGGCAAACAAGTGGTGATCGATAATCGCCCCGGCGCGGGCGGCGCCATCGGACTTGAAATGGCAGCGCGCGCCACGCCCGATGGCCACACGTTCGTCATGGTCAGCGCCAGCCACGTGATACAAGCCGTGCTGGGCATGGGGAATTTCGATTTCTTTCGCGATCTCGCGCCAGTGTCTGAAGTGATCGCTACGCCGTATGTATTTGTCGCGTATCCGAACCTGCCCGCGCGCAGCATCAAGGAACTCGTGGCCTACGCAAAATCCAATCCCGGAAAACTTAATTATGGCTCCGCCGGCAACGGCACATTACAGCACTTGTCGATGGAGCTGTTTCTGCAGGCGATGAATATTCAGGCGCTGCAAGTGCCGTACAAAGGGGTCGCGGCGGCATTGCCCGATCTGTTCTCCGGCAGAACGCATATCATGATGTCGAGCCTCTCCGCACTGGCGCCGCAGGTGCGTGCCAAAACGCTGATGGCGTTAGCAATAACCACGCGCGAACGCAATCCCGCATTGCCCGATTTGCCAACGATGATCGAAGCGAGTGTGCCCGGTTATGACGTCACGCAGTGGCAAGGAATGTTGATCACCTCCGGCACGCCAGCAGCTATCACCGCACGGTTGCAACGCGATATCGCCCGTACCGTGAAACAACCCGAAGTGGCGGCACATTTCGCCAGTGATGGCTCGACTGCGGTAGCCAGCACGCCCGCGGAATTCAAAATCGCGCTCGACAGTGAACGCAAAAAATGGGGCGCGGTAATCAAGCGCGCGGGCATCAAACCCAACTAGAACCTATTTCATAATTATTCACGTGTGCGACGGCGGCAATGCGGGATGCGATGCGAGAAGGACTCGCGCAGCCATATCGCGAATATGGCAAGCGAGGCCGACAAAGCAGCGCGCCCGCAGTGCCCCGTCCCGAAGGGTTGTGGCCGAAACACGCGGCGCGCCGGAGCGTGGAGCAGGGGCCCCGCTTGCGGGGATGCGACCGCGCAGGCGTGCACAAGTCCTGCGAGATATGGCGCGCCCGTGTCCCGCTGCGGGGTCGCATCCAGGCCCTGCGGGCCTGGAACCTGCTCCGCCCTGCGCGGGACGCAGCGTCGCACGGCTTGCCCCTATTCGAAGCTGGGACTGCCATGCTCCTTGGATCCATCGTGTTTGGGCCACAACGCATCACGCGAATAATTATGAAATAGGTTCTAAAGCCGCTACGCCACTGGCGGCCACAGCCGGCACGCCACATTTGGCGAACCCGGCGCGTGTATCAGCGACGGCACCAGCTTGTCGGACCACGCTTTGTTATCCGCGTTGGCATTGGCGTGACGCATGAAATGTTCATTACGCAATGCCAGCGACTCAAATTCATATAGCACGCCGTGCTTTGCCCAGCCTGTCACCGACACGTATTTCCGCACGCCGAGACAACCAGGCAAATTACGCATCGCCGCCATGCGGTTATGCACATACCAGTCGAGCACGCCTTCGTCATCCGCATAGTTTTCGGCGCTGAAACTGCCGATCTGGATGCACGGCGCCGGTGTCCATGGGCCTTCGCGACGCGTGGCTGACGGACCATCAACGCGGGCTTCTTCAGTGAATATCTGCGTGCGTTCACTGCTTCTCAGAGCCTTTGTGCCAGGCGGTTCAACAATCGGATGATGCGCAAAAACGTGGGCGTCCTCTGCACCGACAATCAAAACAAAATCATTGCCTGCGGGAATGGATACATCGCTGACATGCCGTACTCGCCCCGGCGGCACTTGATTGTCAACGCAGGCATAGTGCGCAGCCCACAGGCAGCCGGGCGCCTTGAGCACCGCAGGCAGGTGCTCGCCATGCAGCCATGCGAAATAATTTTCGCTACCGGCTTTCGGTAAGTCGTACCACACAACGCGAATGGCGCGATCCAAATTTTTTCCTTCGTGTAAGATGACGCGGTGGAAAACCCATTTTCGCATTTTTCATTCAATAAAAATTATCCCTTAATAACAAACACTTACACTACATGGCTATTTACCCCGAACTCAAAGGCCGCATCGCCGTCATCACCGGCGCGGCGCAAGGCATAGGCGCATCCACCGCGCGCGAATTCGCGAAGCAGCACGCACTGGTGGCAGTGCTCGACATCGACGAAGTCGGCGCGCAAAAAGTAGCGGGCGAAATCAAGGGCACCGGTGCGCGCGTGATGTCGCTGCACACCGACGTCACCGACGACCAATCCGTCAGTGATGCGCTGGCGCGCGTTGCATCGGAGTTCGGCGGTCTCGATATTCTGGTCAACAGCGCCGGCGGCTACGGCAAACTCACCAGCGTTGAAGAATTGCCACTCGACGACTGGGATCGCACCGTGGCGCTCAATCTGCGTGGAACATTTCTGATGTGCAAGCGTGCGATTCCGTACCTGAAAAAATCCAAAGCCGGGCGCATCATCAACGTGTCGTCGATTTCGGGGCGCACGCTGTTTGGCTCTACCTCGCCCGCCTATGCCGCATCGAAAGCCGGCGTGATCCAGCTCACGCGTTTTCTCGCGATTGAACTGGGACCGTCGGGCATCACCGCCAATTCCATTGCGCCGATCACCACGCTCACGCCGCGCGTGCGCGCGCTGCGCTCCGAAGCCAACATCGAAGCCATCGCCGCGCAGATTCCACTGCGCCGCCTGCCCGACCCCGAAGATCACGCCAACGCCATGGTATTCTTGGCATCGGATAGCGCGGCCTATCTCAACGGTGTGGCGCTCGATATCAACGGCGGCCGCGTCTTGATGTAGTTTGCCGGCCCGGCTGATGCGTCCCGCTGCCCGCAGAATTGGATGGAGTTTAGCCACGGGTTTGATGCTTGCGTCGTGCAGCGCATTGGCCGCGGACGCAGACATACGCGCCCTGCTGCGCGAACACCTCAGGAATCCCGAATACAGTCTCGACCGCAAGCCGGAATACGTCGTTACCGATCCCGCGTTTATCGAGCCTGTGCTCGATCAGGCACTCAAGTACTTGCGTCTCGACTTTACGAAACCGCTCTCACCGGCAGAGTTCACCCGCGCCAAGCAAAACGCCGTCACGTACTACCGGCTGGGCCTTCAGAAACCAGACGGATTGAAAGCACTGGAAGCACGCATCGCCGCACGCTTCGCCAAGCCGGTCGTTACCAGCCGCATAACCCCGGGCAATCCGCCCAAGGAAGCTGTCGAACTCGATTTCGGCTGGATGACCGGACCGCTGACTTACAACACGCGCTATCGCATCGAACATGACAGAAAAAGCGGGGACCTGGAGGGCTGGGGGCCATCCACGCCCGTGCTCGCTGACCTGCTGCAAAATGCCGCACGCGCGTATCCCAAAGCCGAGCGCATCAGTCTGCTTATCGTATTCCCGCGCTCCCGGGTGGGCCGGGAGATGCGCATCACTTATGTTCGCTCCGGATTTCCGAAAACCCGCAATGGCTGGGTCACACTTACTTCGAAAACCGCGCCAACGACCCGCCCGATGTATCAGGTGTGGGTCAAAGATGAGGATTTCTCGCCCTATCGCGACGGCCGCTACAGCTTCTACGCGGACTGTGCACCCACACTCAGCGCGGCGCGCACGCCGCAGGCACCCACAACCACGCCCCTGCAGCGCAAGCAATGCCTGAACCCTGCTGAACGGAACGGTTAAACTGTTGCTGCACAAGCCACCCGAAATGCTCCGACCATGCACACGGCCTTCCGCATTGCTTTCACCGCGCTGTGCGTGCTGATTATTTTCGGCATCGCTTATTGGATGCATGAAGTGTTCGTGCTGGAGTGCGCGCGCGCCGGCAATACGGCACCCGCGTGCGAGCTGAGCGTTGCGAAACGCGGCAAAACCACGACCACCAAACTTGAATCGGGCATGCTGACCGGTGCAGAGGTCAAACAAAACCGCGTTTATGACAATGATGGCAGTTTTGTAGATCACTTTTATCTCGCGGTGAACACCAGCCGTGGGCCTATCATATCCAGCAGCGGCAACAGCGACACCACGGTGGGCACCGCCGTCGCACAGATTAACCTATTTGTGAAAGACGCATCCCGGCAAAACCTGCGCGTGGCGCTGGACAATTGGCTAATGTGTTATGGTATAGCAGCACTGATGTCGTTGTTCATCGCGGCCATCATCTATCAAATGCGGCACTGAGACCGCTAACCGTTTTCATCGGTAAAACACAATAGGAGGAGACATGCAGCGCATTTTTCTCAAAGCATTACCCTGGACAGCCGGAGGCTGGTTGGTCGTGTCGGCAGCAGCCTTCGCGCAGACCGCTTCGACGGGCTATCCCAACAAACCCGTACGCATGATTCTGCCTTTCGCCGCGGGCGGCGCGGCGGATGTCGTGGTGCGCATTGTGGCAAACAGGCTACCCGAACTGTTGGGCCAGCAAGTGGTCATCGACAACCGGGCCGGCGCCGGCGGAATGATCGGCACCGAACTGGCCGCCGGTGCGATTGCCGATGGCTATACGTTGCTTGCCACTGGCACGCCGCACGTGATCTTCCCGAACCTGTACAAAAAAGTGAATTACGACACGATCAACGATTTTGCGCCGATCATGCAAATCGCCAGCCAGCCTTACGGGCTGACGGTGCACCCTTCGCTGGGTGTGCAATCGGTCAAGGAACTGATCGCGCTGGCGCAAAAACAGCCGGGCAAAATCAACTATGCGTCATCCGGCAACGGCGGCGCGCAACACCTGTTCCAGGCGATGTTCGTCCATATGGCCAATATCAACATGGTTCACGTTCCCTACAAGGGTAGCGGCCAGGTACGGGCCGATCTTCTGGGTGGGCAGATTCCGGTCAGTTGCCTGGGCATTTCAAGTGTCCTCAATAATCACAAGGCGGGGCAAGTGCGTATTATCGCGGTGACCAGTGCCAAACGCTCGCCGGAGCTGCCGGACGTACCCAGCATTTCCGAAACCGTGCCGGGCTACGATGCGCAACTGTGGGTCGGGTTCCTCGCGCCGCGCGGCACGCCAGCGGCGGCGATCAACCGTATTCATCGCGACGTGACTACGCTGCTTCAGCAGGCAGAAGTAAAGACCACTATCGAGAAGGCGGGTAGCTATGTTGCGGCGACCAATCCTGCTGCCTTCGGCGAATATGTCAAAGTTGAATTCGCCAAGTGGGGCAAAGTGGTACGCGATGTGAAGGCCCAGATCAATTAACCTTGTTGTGAATGCAACTACTTGAATTGAAGACATTTTTAAGTTGCGTTGGCTGCGCTTCATTTGCCATAATCAGCACCCCTGTTTAGCAGTCTGGCCATGACCGCACCTTCTATTACCGCTTTGAGTACCGCCACACGCGACCGCCTCGGCCGGCCGCTGCGCGACCTGCGCATTTCGGTCACCGACCGCTGTAATTTTCGCTGCACTTATTGCATGCCGAAAGAAGTGTTCGGCAAGGACTATCAATTCCTCGAACGCAGCGCACTGCTGAGTTTTGAAGAAATCACCCGGCTCGCGCGCGCGTTCACCCGGCACGGTGTGGAAAAAATCCGCCTCACCGGCGGTGAGCCGCTGATCCGCCGCAACATCGAGCAGTTGATCGCCATGCTGGCCGAAATTCCCGGTCTGGATTTAACCCTGACCACCAACGGATCGTCTCTGGCAAAAAAAGCCAAAGCGCTGAAGACGGCCGGCCTGCAACGTATCACCGTCAGCCTCGATTCACTGGACGACGCCGTATTCATGGGCATGAACGATGTGGATTTCCCGGTGGCCAAAGTGCTCGAAGGCATCGATGCCGCCGCCGCTGCCGGTCTCGCGCCGATCAAGATCAATATGGTCGTCAAGCGTGGCGTCAACGAGCACAGCATCGTGCCGATGGCACGCTTTTTCAAACAGCAAGGCCACATCCTGCGCTTTATCGAATTCATGGATGTCGGCCACACCAACGGCTGGCGCATGGACGACGTGGTCACCGCGCGCGAAATCGTGGACATGATCAGCAAGGAAATGCCGCTCGAACCGGCAAATCCGAACTACACCGGTGAAGTCGCCGAGCGATGGCGCTACAAGGACGGCTCCGGTGAAATCGGCGTCATCGCCTCCGTAACGCAAGCCTTCTGCCGCGACTGCACGCGCGCGCGCATCTCCACCGAAGGCAAGCTCTACACTTGTTTGTTCGCTACCAGCGGCCACGATCTGCGCGCGTTGCTGCGTGGCGGCGCAAGCGATGAAGAACTCTACGCTGCCATCAGCGCCGTATGGACGAAGCGCGCTGATCGCTACTCGGAAATTCGCAGCGAAAAGACCGTGAAGCTGGAAAAGATTGAGATGTCGTACATCGGAGGCTAGAACGTGAGGCGTAAGGCGTGAGGCGCGAGGTGAAAAGCGAAGCGGATGGCGTGCCTCACGCGATAAAAATCACCCATGCCACGCGTCCCCTCACCACCGAGGTCGAGGCCATCAACGAACGCGGCGAGAGCGTGCCGACGCCGATTGCCGGCGAACATCCGCTCACGCTCTACATCGACAAGCGCGAAATCGTCACCCTGATGACGCTGGGCCAGGCGCCAGAGGCGCTGGCACTGGGCTATCTGCGCAATCAGCGGTTGGTGCGCTCGATTGATGAGATCGCCGAAGTGCAGGTTGATTGGGACACCAACGCCGTTGCCATTACCACGCGCACGGCGCTGCAAAACCTCGATGAGAAAATGCAAAAGCGCACCGTCACCACCGGCTGCGGACAGGGCACGGTGTTCGGCGATCTGATGGAAGAAATTGATTCCATCAAGCTCCGCAACGACGTAACGCTCAGCGAAACCACACTCTACGCCCTGCTCGACGCAGTGCGCCGCCACGAAACCATCTACAAAAGCGCCGGTGCGGTGCATGGATGCGCGCTGGCCGATGCCAATGGCGACATATTAATATTCGTCGAAGACGTGGGCCGCCACAACGCGGTGGATGCCATTGCCGGCAACATGTGGTTGGAAGGTATCGACGGCTCCGATAAGATTTTTTACACCACCGGACGGCTCACCTCGGAAATGGTGATCAAGGCCGCGCAGATGCAGATTCCGTGTCTGGTGTCGCGCTCGGGCCTCACACAAATGGGCCACGATATCGCCGTCAAAACCGGCATCACCATGATCGGCCGCGCGGTGAACAAGCATTACCTGCTGTTTGCCGGCAAGCATCGTTTCGTGAAGACGACGATACCGACAATGTTGGCCTAACGCTGTCGAAATGACCGCCTCACGCCTCACGCCTCGCGCCTCACGAATAACCGGCGTCATCCTCGCCGGCGGACAAGGCCGACGCATGGGCAGCGTCGATAAAGGGTTGAAACCGCTGCGCGGCAAACCGATGGTGCAATGGGTGCTGGAGCGCTTTGCGCCGCAAGTCGATGAAGTACTGATCAACGCCAACCAGAATCTCGATACGTACTCCCAATTCGGCTGCCAAGTCGTGCCGGACGAGATCGGCGGCTTTGCCGGCCCGCTGGCCGGCCTGCATCGCGGCCTATCCGCGGCCAAACATGACCTCATCGCCACCGCGCCCTGCGACTCCCCTTTCCTGCCGCTGAATTTGATCGCGCGTTTATACGAAGCGCTGGACGACAAACAAGCCGATCTTGCTGTGGCGCGCACCGGCGATCAGCCGCATCCGGTGTTCTGCCTGTGCCGCAAATCGGTGCTGCCGGGATTGACTGCGTTTCTAGAAAGCGGCGGACGCAAGATTGATGCGTGGTATGCAGCGCTCAAAGTGACGGAAGTATTGTTTGATGATGAGGCGGATGCGTTTAGTAATATCAATACCGTGGAGGAATTGCGGACGTTTGAAGGCTGAAAAAATAACTTTTCTCGATATTTCTTTTTACGGGTTTTTAGTGCCGTTGAGTATGCAGTTAATATCACATAGCATCATGTTTTAAATGACTTTTTTTAGACCTTATGCCCGCCATGTTAGACCGCAGGCAATCAAGTTAAGTCGCAAATTGGTGCGGTCTACATTACGTTGGGTGTCATGAATATTATCACTCTCGATGACCTTAACGGACGGCTCTTGGATGGACTGGAGTTCTGCGCTGCTACGTATGCTTTGTTTGAGTCAGTCCGTAGCACTCCCGAAGGTATCGAGCGTTTACGACTTCGTTCCGGCAATACCGAAAAGAGACTGCTTGAGGAGTTGTTCCCTATATGCAGATACGTCCAAACGTACTATCGCCCTGGACGATATATCTCTGTGCGCTGGATAAACGGGAGTCAATCATTCGACGCGGAACTTCACCAGAAAGGGGACTACATTTCGCAAGGCTATTACAAGGCCATAGTCTACTTGGAAGCCACCTGCGCAATGCACGAACACGAACACTGGATATGGAAATTGCTTGGGCAAGGGCGTGGGGTATACGCTCCGGAAGGCATTCGGAAGGAGAAAGGTAAACCGGTTGAGTCCGAGCCAGTCGTGTTCTCAAATCTTGAGCACGTATCCGGGTTCGCGCCAATCGTCGCATCCGCTATCCAAAGGAAAGCCCAGATCATTTATCCAGAGGGCACTTCGCTTGTTGTCGAGTGTTACCTAAATAGCCTTTACACGCCTGAAGAATGGCGAATCCTTGCTGAAAACGTGGAAAGCTTGCTATCCGCGGTTCCATTTCAAGAAGTGCTGCTGGTCGACGGCGCTACTGAACGCGCAACCCCTTTGGCGCTTCGGCGATCTTATTGACGCCCTACAGTTTTGTAGCTCACGCATCGTTTGCTAAACCACTAATGGTAGAGCAGTCCCGGCCTGCGTGCCCACCTTGGCTTTGAATGACGCCGGCGTCTCCAAACTCACCCGCCCGAGCGCGCCGCTGCGGTAATCGGTCAACAACGTAATAGCCGCCTTCTCAAAGTCGAACGCCCCGCCCTTGAGCCGATAGCCGCGTTTGGCGGCGACGGCTTCCACCACGCTGACCCCGTCCATTCCCTTCGTCACGTCTGCCGAAAAGTTATACCGCGCCGCCAGCGCCTGCGAATAACGCTCCAGCAACACCTCCGCCAGAAACACCGCCACTTCGGATTCGTGATAAGCCTTGGTGCCGATGATGTGGCTGGCGGCCAGCATTAGGCCGTCGCTTTCATGCTCAATTTTTGGCCACATCAGGCCCGGCGTGTCGGTAAGGATCACGTCGGACGATAAATCGTAGCGATTCAGCGCCTTGGTCACCGCCGGTTCGTCGCCCACCTTGGCGGCGCGCCGCTTGAGCAAGGCGTTGATCAGCGTCGATTTTCCGACGTTGGGTACGCCCATCACCATCATGCGCAGCGGTTTGAGATTGTCGTTGCGATGGGGCGCAAGTTTCTTGGCGAGGCTCACGACCTTGGCCGCCTCGCCCTGCTTCTTGCATGACAGCGCAATCGCGGTGACATCTTTTTGCGCGTTAAAAAACGCGAGCCACGCCTGCGTCACCGCCGGATCGGCCAGATCCATTTTATTCAGCACTTTGAGGCACGGCCGCTGGCGGTGCGTGCGCAGGGTTTCGACCAGCGGATTTGCGCTCGCCATCGGGCAGCGCGCGTCGAGCACTTCGACCACCACGTCGTGCTCCGCCATCGCCTTTTTGGCTTCATTGAGCGCGACGGCCATGTGGCCGGGAAACCAGTTGATCGACATGTCGGACCTTTACAGACGAACGAAACGCGGCAGGGTTTTGCCGTCGATCACGACGTCTTCGACAAACATCGCAGCAGGCCGCACCCATAGCCCTCCTTCGCCGTACAGCGGCCGGTAAACCACCATCATTTCGCGCGTTTCTGAATGACGCGCCATGCCGATCACGTCGTATTCGTTGCCCTTGTAATGGCGGTAACGGCCGGGCTCAACTACAACGGCATTCACGGCGCGGGCCTGACGGCGATGCTGCGATCAGCAGTGATATTCATGGTGAAACTCATTGACTGGTATTGAGTAATGCGTGATTATATAATAAGTATTTGTTTTTATTGATATTTTTATACACATCGCCTCATCTACGCGCTTCCCGCTTCAGTAAAGCCCGCTTGCGTTCGACGCCCCAGCGATAACCCGCCAGCCCGCCGTCATTGCGCACCACGCGATGACAAGGTATCACCACCGCCAGCGCATTCGCAGCACAGGCACTGGCCACCGCACGCACCGATTTCGGCGCGCCGATGCGCTTGGCGATCTGTGAGTATGTCACCGTTGAGCCTGCGGGTATCTTTTGCAGCGCCTCCCATACGCGCTGCTGGAACGCTGTGCCGCGCACATCGAGCGGCAGTTCCAGGCCTTTCGCAGGTGCTTCCACGATGCCCACCACTTTCGCCACTACCCGCTCAAACTTTTTGTCGCTGCCCATCAACTGCGCGCGCGGGAACCGGTCCTGCAAATCACGCGCCAAGGCGTCGGGATCGTCGCCCATGAGAATCGCGCACACGCCGCGTTCACTGGCCGCCACCAGTATCGAACCGAGAGAACATTCACCGATAGCGAAACGTATTTTCGTGTTCGCACCGCCTGCGCGGTATTTCGATGGCGTCATGCCCAGCAGCGCAGTCGATTTTTCGTAGAAGCGACCACTGGAACTGTAACCCGCATCGAAGATCGCCTTGGTTACCGTGCTGCTTCGATCCAGTTCGTTGCGGACACGTTTGCCGCGATGCGCCGCCGCGTAAGCCTTGGGCGTCAAACCCGTCGCGGCTTTAAAGACGCGATGAAAGTGAGAGGCACTCATGCCTGCATGGCTGGCCAATTCGACCAGGCCGGGTACGGTCTCGGCCCGCTCAATCAACCGGCAGACCTTGGCTACAACTACCGCATGTTGCGCAACCAGCGACAGTTGGTCGGGCTTGCAGCGTTTGCATGGACGAAAGCCCGCTTTTTCAGCGTCCGTGCGCGTGGCGTGAAAACGCACGTTTTCCGGCCGGGCGGGGCGCGACGCGCAAGACGGACGGCAATAGACGCCGGTGGTTTTGACCGAGTAGAAAAAATTTCCGTCTGCGGCAGGGTCTCGCGTCACTACAGCGTTCCAGCGGGGATCACTCGTCGTGGCAGCTGCAAGCGTTTTGATGCTGGCTAAGGTTTTCATGGTCGTTTCATGCAAAAGTCTGATGACGGTTGCAATGTAACGATATTCGCAAAGCGGCGCACTCCGAGTCTTGCTTTTGAATTCGGCTTTTGTAAGGCGCGATCCTGTCGCGCCCTACAACATTGATAGTCGTTGCGCGGGATCCTGCCGGTAAAACTGCGCCAGCTGCGCATAAACTTCCGGATATTCGCCACGCACCACCAGTGGTGTCTCAATAAACGCCTCGCTGATCACTGCAAAAAACTCGGCGGGGTTTTCCGAGGCATATTCATCGATAGATGTTTCTTCGCCGCTATCGACACGCCGGCAGAAATGCTCGTAGGCTTTGCTGAACGCCGATGCCCACTGCGCTCGATCCATACCCTTGTGCAGCGGCGGGAAACCGTTGGCATCGCCGTTGAGCATGTCGATCTGATGCGCAAATTCGTGGATCACCACGTTGTATCCATCACCTTGATCGGCTTGTTGCACATCCGCCCACGACAAAATCACCGTGCCATGTTCCCACGACTCACCGCTCATTGGCTCTTCGATGATATGCACCACGCCCGCCTCGTCCACTTCCTCATGGCGCGCGACGAACTCCCCGGGATAAATGATTACTTCGGTCCAGCTCTTGTACCAATCCAGATCAAGATTGAGGATCAGCATGCAGGCCTGGATCGCGATGGCCAGCCGCGCACCGTTGTCGATGTTCAACTTGCCCGCACCGTTGATTGGCTTTTCGGCCAAAAACAGGATCACCAGTTGCTTCAGGCGCGCGCGTTCGTCAGTGCTGAGCACGCGGCTGAAGCTATAATCTTCGAGCGCGCGGTTCCACGTTACGTCGTCAATCTGCGCCTCACGCAACATGCGTTCACGCCGGCGCTTCGTAAAAAAACCAAACATAAACAAATACTCTGGCCGCAGCGTGAAGACAGCTTGATCAGCCGCCACGGCCGCCGTCTTCACGGCGGTCCACCACCTTGGGCAGCGGCGCGGGTGTTTCCTCGAGTTCAACGCCTTCGATTTGCGCGAAGCGCTGCGAGATTTTTTTGCTGCTGATCTGCACCTGCTGCGCGTCTTCGTGCGCCTGGCGCACGTGATCGGCGAGCTTGCGCATGCGGTCGTCGAAGCGCGCGAAATCGTGGCTCAGTTTCACCAATTCATCCTTAATCACGTGCATCTGGTTGCGCGTTTCCACGTCTTTCAGCACGGCGCGCGCGGTATTGAGCACCGCCATCAGCGTGGTTGGCGACACGATCCACACCCGTTTCGCATTGGCGTATTCGACCACTTCGGCGTGATGCGCATGAATTTCCGCGAACACTGCCTCCGCCGGTATGAACATCACTGCACCATCGGACGTTTCGCCCGCAATGATGTACTTGCTGCTGATAGCATCGACGTGGCGTTTGACGTCGGCCTTGAACTGCTTTTGCGCCAGCGTGTAGTCCACGTCGTTGGTATCCGGCGCGAACATGCGGTGATAATTTTCGAGGGGAAACTTGGAATCCACTGCCACCAGGCCAGTGGGCAGCGGTAGTTTCAGCACGCAATCCGCGCGCGTGCCGTTCGACAGCGTGGCCTGCATCTCAAATGCGCTGGTCGGCAGCACGTTACGCACCAGCGCCTCCAGTTGCACTTCGCCAAACGCCCCACGAGCGCGCTTGTCGCCGAGCAACTCCTGCAGGCTGACCACGCTGCCGGTGAGTCCCTCGATTTTCTTCTGCGCTTCGTCGATGGTGGCGAGCCGCGTCATCACGTTGACGAAGGTTTCGTTGGTTTTCTTGAACCCCTCATCCAGACGTTCGCTGACCTTGCCGGAAATCTGGTCCAGCCGCTCGTCGATTTTGGCGTTGAGCGAGCGCGTGGTTTCCACCAACCGCTCGTTCATGGTGGCGCTCTGCAGCGCCATACTCTGAATCAGCGCCAGTTGCAGCGCCTGCAAGGTGTCGCGCGTTTGCTTCAATTCGGTGCCTACCGACCCACGCAACCGGTCGCTGGTGTCGCTGAGATGGCTGCCCAAGCGATCACCCTGCTGCGTGAGACCGCTGTGCAGATCGACGAGCATGGCGCGGTGCTTGGCTTCGAGACCGCTGTCGAGTTGCGCGGACAGTGTTTCCAGCGTGCGCGTCTGCGACTGCATGCGCAGGTACACCAGCACCAGCGTGACCAGCACGGTAACCAACAACACAACCAGAACGATATCCATCATCAGCGCAGTATACCGCGCCGCTCAGGCAAGTTCTCTCAGGACCAGCATCGGCGGCATCGCCAGCACGCGCCGCGTGCCGAGATACCCCGCAAGCGCAATGCCCACGCTGCCGCACACTACACCCACCAGCCACGCCAGCGGGCTGAAGTTGTAACTCACGCCGAGCACTTTTACTGCCAGCACGTATCCCAGACCGCTTGCCCCCGCAGCACCGATCAATCCGGCGAGCGCGCCGATCACTGCAAACTCGGCCAGATGCGCGCGCGTCAATTGCGCGCGGCTGGCGCCCAGGGTGCGCATCACCGCGGCCTGCTGGATGCGGTCGTCCTGCGTGCTGGCAATCGCGGCGTAAAACACCACCAGGCCTGCCAGCAGCGTAAACAGAAACACGAACTGCACGGCTTTCGACACCTGCGTCATCATTTTCTGCACTTGCGCCACAACTTGCGCCACATCGATGATCAGCAGATTGGGAAACTGCTTGATCAGCACGTTGAGCAACTCGTTATTGCGCGGCGGCAGATGAAAACTGGTGACATAACTCACCGGCTGGCCCTTGAGCAACGCCGGCGGTGCAATCATGAAGAAGTTGACATTGAAACCGTCCCAATCCACCTTGCGCAAGCTGGTCACCGTCGCGCTTACCGGTGTGCCCGCGATGTCGAAAGTCAGCTTGTCGCCAAGCTTGACGCTCAGGCGCTGCGCAATGCCGTCTTCCATTGAATACTGCTCGCGCGGCACGCCGCTGGAATCCCACCACTGTCCCACCGTGATGCGATTGTCTTTCGGCAGATGAGTTGCCCACGACAGATTGAACTCGCGTTCGACCTGGCGTTTGGCGCGCTCGTCGGCATAATCGGCGGCGCTGACGCTGCGCTCGTTAACTTTGACCAGCCGTCCGCGTATCATCGGATGCATCAGCGGCTCGGCTACTTTGCGTTCCGCGAAAAACATCTTCAGCGGCGCCACTTGATCGTCCTGAATATTCACCAGAAAACGGTTCGGTGCGTCCGGCGGCAAACTCGTTTGCCATGCGTGCAATAAATCGTTGCGGATCAGCGTCAGTGTCAGCAATGCCATCAAGCCAAGACCGAGCGCAATCACCTGTACGATGGTGCCGAGCGGCCGCCGGCGCAGATTGGCAATGCCAAAGCGCCAACTGATGCCGCCGTTGCGCAATCCCGAAGCGGCTTTGAGCAGCAGCCACGCCAGCACGCCAGCGATCAGCATCGCGCCGGTGAATCCGAGCACGACGTAAGCGCCCAGACGCAGATCACTGGCTTTCCAGAAAACCATACCCGCGACAATCAAATAGCCGAGCGCATACCCGGCGACGCCGCGCCCATCCGGCGTGCCCAGATCGCGGCGCAACACGCGCATGGCAGGCACGCGCCCCAGCGCAATGATCGGCGGCAATGCAAAGCCCAGCAGCAAAGCAAGGCCGATGACCAGCCCTTGCACGAACGGCAACGCACCGGGACGCGGCAAATCGACGGCTACGACCGTGCCCAGCCAATGGGCAAGTGCCTGCTGTGCCAGCACGCCAATAGCGCAGCCGATCAGGCTCGCCGCCAGACCCAGTATCGTGAAATGTGCTAGATACATGCGCATCAACTGGCCCTGATTCGCGCCAAGACAACGCATCATTGCGCAGGTATCGAGATGCCTTTGCAAAAAGCGCCGCGCCGCCAATGCTATCGCCATCGCAGCGAGCATCACGCTCACCAGCGCCGCGATGTTGAGGAATTTCTCCGCGCGCTCCAGTGCCGAGCGGATTTCGGGACGCGCATCGCGTATGCCTTCGATGCGCTGGCCGGGTTGCAACTGTGCCGCGACCCAATCGCGATATTCATCAATTGCCTCGGCGCTACCTGCAACCTGCAGGCGATAACGAATGCGGCTGCCGGTTTGCACCAGCCCGGTGGCCGCGAGGTCGGCTTCATTCACCATGACGCGCGGCCCGGCATTGATAAAGCCGATAGCGGCATCCGGTTCTTGCGTCATCACGGCGGAAATATCTAAGTTTTTGTTTCCAATAGATATTTTTTCTCCCACCGAAACATTAAGCTGCGACAATATCCGCTCATCCACCCACACGGTTCCCGGTGCCGGAATGGATTGCGCGCGGCGATCCTCGCCATAGAGTTTGTCGGCGATGCGCACTTCGCCGCGCAGCGGGTAGCCCGCCGCAACGACCTTGATGTCGGCCAGCACGTTTTTTTCACCGCGCACCGCCATGCTGGGAAAGCGCAGCATCTGCGTTACGGCAAGTTGGCGGCGCCGAGCCTCCTGCACCATCTCGGCCGGCAACGCGCGGTCGTGAGACACCACCAGATCAGCACCCAGCAATTGGTTCGCCTGACGGTTCAGCGCAAGCTGCACGCGGTCAGTAAAGAATCCCACCGTGGTCACGCCGGCCACTGCAATGAGCACGGCAATGCCGATCAGCGTCAGTTCGCCCGCGCGCAAATCGCGCGCCAGCAGCCGCAGTGCCATACGCAATTCCCGCAAGAGTCTCATGATGCACCCTGCTGCAGCGTGCCCCCGGCCAGCCGAATCACGCGCCCGCAGCGTGCTGACAGCGATTCATCATGCGTCACCAGCACCAGCGTGGTGTTGCGCTCGCGATTCAGTTCAAACATGAGGTCGATCACCTGTGCGCCGGTGACGGCATCAAGATTGCCGGTCGGCTCATCCGCCAGCAGCAGCGAGGGCGAGGTCACAAACGCCCGCGCAATCGCCACCCGCTGCTGCTCCCCGCCGGACAATTGCTTGGGATAGTGAGAGAGCCGCTCGCCCAGCCCCACGCGCTGCAACAGTGCCGTGGCAGCCGCCTGGCCATTTTCCGCGCCGGCGAGTTCCAGCGGCACCATCACATTTTCCAGCGCGGTCATCGACGCCAGCAACTGAAACGACTGAAACACAAATCCCATGCTGCGTCCGCGCAAGGCTGCGCGGCCGTCCTCGTCCAGCGCAAACAGATTTTGCCCGGCAATATGCACGCTGCCCGTGCTGGGTGTGTCCAGACCCGCCATCAGCGCCAGCAAAGTGGATTTTCCGGAACCCGAAACGCCGACCACCGATACCGCTTCGCCCGCCGCGACGCTGAAACTCACGTCGCGCAAAATGGTCAATGCAGTGCTGCCGGTGGTAACCTCCTTTCCGAGCAGGGAAACCTCAATCGCAGGAGCTATGGAAGTGTCAGGCATGATGCGTCGTCTGTTGTGGGCTATGGTTCTATGCGCCGTGTTTACGCTTGGCGCACAGCAGGCCATAGCGCGCACGCTTCTCGTTTACGGTGACAGTCTGTCGGCCGGCTATGGACTGCCGCAGGACACGGCGTGGGTCAGTCTGCTCGCCGAGCGTCTGAAGCAGGAACGGATCGATTATACGGTAGCCAACGCCAGTATCTCCGGTGAAACCACGTTCGGCGGATTGCAGCGCATTAATGCCACGCTCGTACGGCACAAGCCCGCCATCGTGCTGGTGGCACTGGGCGCCAACGACGGCCTGCGCGGGCAAAGCGTGGAGGCCATACGCAACAATCTCGAAGCCATCATAGATGCGTGCCGCAAGTCGAAATCTCAAGTAGTGTTGATCGGCATGCGTCTGCCACCCAACTACGGCAGCGCCTACGCCGACAAGTTCCACGCGGTTTATCTTGAAATTGCAAAACGCCACAAATTGCCGCTGGTGCCGTTTCTGCTGCAGGGGTTTGGCGACAAGCCGGAATGGTTTCAGCCAGACGGCATACATCCGGCAATACGTGCGCAGCCCGTAATGCTGGAAACGGTATGGAAGACACTGGCCCCGCTATTGCCACCCGATGCGCCCAAGAGCGTCAGGCAGCCTTAGCTTTAAATCTCGTTCCTAATCTGGCGCCTGTCGACAACCCGGCCTGCCGGCAGGCGCGTCAATCGCCAGGGGGTGGTTTATCCCGGTAAAAGCCCAACACATATCGCTGGTAATCCGCCGCGGTCTGGGGGCTGACTTCGAGAATCTTGACGCCGACGAAGTCGTCTTCGGTGTTTTGGACTTCAACTTTACATTCGAGCTTGATCTCCGGCGACAGGGGACACACCAGTTCCAGCACTTGCCCGACTGCGAATTTCTTGCTGCAAGCAATCAGCAAACCCCTGCGGCTTACGTCCTGGATCAGGCATGGGTAGACACCATTCCCGTCACGGACCTCGCCGCCGTGCGACACGGGCA
>JAKFYK010000015.1 GCA_021730905.1 Betaproteobacteria bacterium
GGAGACAACATCTCCATCACCGTAACCCTGATTCAGCCGATTGCGATGGAAGAGGGCTTGCGCTTCGCCATACGCGAGGGCGGTAGAACGGTTGGCGCCGGTGTCGTCGCTAAAATTATCGAGTAATTATCAATGGCCGCTTTGAAAAGTTCAAAAATTCGTATCCGCCTGAAGGCGTTCGACTATCGTTTGATCGACCAGTCGGCGCTGGAGATTGTGGATACCGCCAAGCGCACCGGTGCGGTGGTCAAAGGCCCGGTGCCTTTGCCCACGCGTAAAGAGCGCTTCGATTTGCTGCGTTCGCCGCACGTCAACAAGACGTCGCGCGATCAGTTGGAAATACGCACGCACTTGCGGTTGATGGACATAATTGACCCGACGGACAAAACAGTGGATGCGCTGATGAAGCTCGATTTGCCCGCGGGTGTGGATGTAGAGATCAAGTTGTAATGTGTAGCTGCGTTGCGGTGATGGGCCGTGACGTGTTTGATTGATGAATAATGAGTGGCCGGTCAATTGTAACTGGCGCCTTTTTAAAAAAGGTATATAAAACATGAACTTAGGACTTGTTGGCCGTAAGGTCGGCATGACTCGCGTTTTCACCGATGACGGCGATACCGTTCCGGTGACCGTGGTCGACGTGTCGAACAATCGTGTCACCCAACTTAAGACACCTGATACCGACGGCTACGCTGGCGTGCAGGTGACATTCGGCAAGCGTCGCGCGAGCCGTGTGGTTAAAGCCGCAGCCGGACACTTTGCCAAAGCGGGTGTTGAGGCGGGGCACATTCTGCGTGAATTCCGTGTCGCCGCCGACAAACTCGGCGAATTCAAGGTTGGCGGTGTCGTTGGTGCGAACGTTTTCCAGGTTGGTCAGATGGTTGATGTGACCGGCGTATCGCAGGGCAAAGGGTTTCAGGGCGTCATCAAACGCCACAACTTCTCGTCCAATCGCGCGACCCACGGCAATTCGCGTTCGCACAACACGCCCGGCTCCATCAGCATGGCGCAGGATCCCGGACGTGTATTTCCCGGCAAGAAAATGGCCGGCCACATGGGCGCAGTAAAGCGCACCGTGCAGAGCCTGCAAATCGTGCGCATCGATGAAGCCCGTCAATTGCTGCTGATCCGCGGCGCAGTGCCGGGATCACGCGGTGGTGACGTCGTGGTGATTCCTGCCAAGCGTGCTAGGAAACCCGCGGTTAAAGCAAAATCAGCCCCGGCTGCCGAAGCCAAGAAGTAGAGGCCGAGTGAATCATGGAACTTAATCTGATAAACGACCAGGGCAAAGCGACAGCGAAGGTGTCGGCCTCCGACGCTACTTTTGGCCGTGAATTTAACGAAGCGCTGGTGCATCAACTGGTGACGGCGTATTTGGCGAATGGCCGCAGCGGCACTCGCGCGCAGAAGGATCGCGGCGAAGTCAAGCATTCGACCAAAAAACCGTGGCGGCAAAAGGGCACCGGCCGCGCGCGTGCGGGTACGACTGCCAGCCCGTTGTGGCGCGGTGGCGGGCGTATTTTCCCGAATCGCCCCGACGAAAATTTCAGCCAGAAGCTGAACCGTAAAATGTACCGGGCGGGCCTATGCGCGATCCTGTCGCAGCTCGCGCGCGAAGATCGTTTGGTGGTAGTGGATACCTTTACGCTGAGCGCACCGAAGACCAAACTGCTGGAGCAAAAGCTCAAAGGCATGGGTTTTGACGACGTGCTGATTATTACTGATGCGCTGGATGACAATCTGCGCTTGTCATCACGTAACCTGCATTACGTGAGCGTAGCCTCGGTAAGCGGGGCTGACCCGGTCACGCTGATCCGTCACGAGAAAGTCTTGGTGACCAAGAATGCGATTGCCAAGATCGAGGAGATGCTGGCATGAAGACTTATAGCCCAGAACGATTGACGCAAGTGCTGCTCGCACCCGTGGTCTCGGAGAAAAGTACTTTCGTTGGCGAAAAGAACAATCAGTTCGTGTTTCGCGTTGTGCCCGATGCTACCAAGCCGGAAATCAAGGCGGCAGTTGAGCTCCTTTTCAGTCCGAAAGATAAAAAACTTGAAGTCGAAGGTGTGCGCATCGTCAACGTCAAGGGCAAGGAAAAACGCATGGGCAAGTTCAGCGGCCGTCGTAGTGGATGGAAAAAAGCCTATGTGTGCCTGAAAGCGGGGCAGGATATCAACTTCGCTGAAGGGGAGAACAAATAATGCTGATCAAAGTCAAACCAACCTCTCCTGGCCGCCGCGGTCTGGTCAAGGTGGTAACCCCGGGCCTACACAAAGGCAAGCCGGTAACCGGCCTTCTCGACAGCCAGTCTAAAAAAGCGGGTCGGAACCAGCACGGCCGCGTCACTATGCGTCATCAAGGCGGCGGTCACAAACAGCACTACCGCATGGTTGATTTTCGCCGCAATAAGGATGGCATCACTGCGAAAGTCGAGCGCATTGAATACGATCCGAACCGCAGCGCGCATCTGGCGCTGCTGTGCTATGCCGATGGTGAGCGTGTCTACATCATCGCGACCAAAGGATTGACCGCGGGCACGCAGCTGGTGTCGGGATCCGAGGCGCCGATCAAGCCCGGCAATGCGCTACCGCTGCGCAATATCCCCGTGGGCAGCACGATCTGCTGTGTGGAGATGCTGCCAGGCAAGGGTGCGCAGTTGGCGCGTTCCGCAGGTACTTCGGTGCAGTTGTTGGCGCGTGAAGGTGATTATGCGCAATTGCGTTTACGCTCAGGTGAAATTCGCAAAGTGCACGTGAACTGCCGCGCCACGATCGGTGAAGTGGGCAACGAAGAGCATTCGCTGGAATCCATCGGCAAGGCCGGCCGTGTGCGTTGGCGCGGTGTGCGTCCGACGGTGCGCGGCGTGGCGATGAATCCGATTGATCATCCGCACGGCGGTGGTGAAGGCAGAACGGCGGCCGCGCAGGCGCCGGTCAGCCCGTGGGGCGTGATGTGCAAGGGCTACAAGACCCGCAAAATCAAGCGCACCAACAGTATGATTGTGCGCCGGCGCAATTCCAAGGCCACGGCGTAACAGGATAAGGGGTAGACATGGCACGTTCGATCAAGAAAGGCCCGTTCGTTGATCACCATCTGATGAAGAAGGTGGAAACGGCGCGCGCGGCATCCGACAAACGTCCGATAAAAACTTGGTCGCGCCGTTCAACGGTGCTGCCTGATTTTGTCGGGCTGACGATTGCGGTGCATAACGGCAAGCAGCATATTCCAGTGTATATCACCGAGAATATGGTTGGACACAAGCTGGGCGAGTTTTCGCACACACGGATGTTCAAGGGCCACTCCAAGGCGGGCGCAGCGACGGCGGACAAAAAAGCCGCACCAACGCCTGCACCGGCTAAATAACCGGCCAAGCAAGCGGAGAACAGCATGCAAACAACAGCAAAACTGCGCGGGGTCAGACTGTCCGCCCAAAAGGGCCGGCTGGTAGCCGACCTGATTCGTGGGCAGGCCGTAGAGAATGCGCTTAACATCCTCCAGTTCTCGCCCAAAAAGGGCGCCACCATTATTCGCAAGGTGCTCGAATCGGCGATCGCCAACGCCGAGCACAATGATGGTGCGGATATCGATGAATTGAAAATCACCAGCATCTTTGTGGAAAAAGGTCCGGTGCTCAAGCGCTTTCATGCGCGGGCCAAGGGACGCGGCGTGCGCGTTCTGAAGCACTCCTGCCACATTTATCTGACGCTCGGCGACGGAAGGAATTAGTCATGGGTCAAAAAATACATCCGACAGGATTTCGCCTTGCGGTCACGCGCGACTGGGCTTCGCGCTGGTATGCCAATAACCGGAACTTTCCCGGCATGCTGCTCGAGGATCTGAAAGTTCGTGATTATCTGAAGCAAAAGCTGTCGCATGCGGCGGTGTCGCGTGTCGTAATCGAGCGGCCCGCAAAGAACGCACGTATCACCATTTACAGCGCGCGTCCGGGCGTCGTGATCGGCAAGAAAGGCGAGGATATTGAATCCTTGAAGGCGCAATTACAGAAAATGCTGCATGTGCCGGTGCATGTCAACATTGAAGAAGTGCGCAAGCCGGAGCTTGATGCACAATTGATTGCGGATTCTATTTCGCAGCAATTGCAGAAGCGGATCATGTTCCGTCGAGCCATGAAGCGGGCCATTACCAATGCCATGCGCCTGGGTGCACAGGGTATCAAGATCATGAGCGCGGGCCGCTTGAATGGTATCGAGATTGCCCGCACAGAATGGTATCGCGAAGGCCGTGTGCCGCTGCATACGCTGCGTGCCGGTATTCATTATGGCGTTGCCGAAGCAAAGACCACCTATGGCGTCATCGGCATCAAGGTTTGGGTCTATCAGGGCGAAATGTTGGGTAAGAACGAACAGCCGGTGGCCGTACCGGGTGGGGCACCGTCTGATACCCCACCCCCAGCGAGGAAACCGCGCAAGCCAGGAGTGAAACGTGCTACAGCCATCCAGACGTAAGTATCGTAAAGAACAAAAGGGCCGCAATAAAGGCATTGCGACCCGTGGCGCCAAGGTCAGCTTCGGCGACTTTGGGCTGAAGGCAACGGGTCGCGGCCGGTTGACCGCGCGTCAAATCGAAGCGGCGCGCCGAGCCATGACGCGTCACATCAAGCGCGGCGGCAGGATTTGGATTCGGATATTCCCGGATAAGCCAATCTCGCGCAAACCTGCCGAGGTTCGCATGGGCAACGGCAAGGGCAATCCCGAGTACTGGGTCGCCGAAATCCAGCCGGGCAAGGTGCTGTACGAGATGGACGGCGTTAACGAAGTGACTGCGAAGGAAGCATTTCGGCTGGCGGCTGCCAAATTGCCGATTGCGACCACCTTTGTGCATCGTCAGGTCGGAGGTTAAGTCATGAAAGCAAGCGAACTCCGCGGCAAGTCCGTGGACGAACTGAAACTGGAACTGCAGTCGTTGCTAAAAGCACAGTTTTCGCTGCGCATGCAAAAGGCAACGCAGCAGTTGTCGAATACCAGCCAGATACACAAGACGCGGCGAGACATCGCGCGCGTGCGTACCTTGCTGACCGAAAAAGGAAACGGGTAGAACAGCATGAGTGAAACTGCCAACAAGCGTACCCTGACTGGCCGCGTGGTCAGCGACAAGATGAACAAGACCGTCACCGTGGTGGTGGAGCGTCGCGTAAAACACGAGCTTTATGGCAAGGTGATTACGCGTTCCAAGAAATACCACGCCCACGATGAGAAAAACGAGTTTCACGAAGGCGATACGGTGACGATAGAAGAATGCCGTCCTATCGCCAAAACCAAGGCTTGGCGGGTTATCCGCCTGGTCGAAAAGGCACGTACGGTATAGGGTAATCGCGGCGTTGATTTAGTTTGCGGAACTCTGAAAATAAGTTATAATTACTGGTTTTCACCGTCACTGGCGATTTTTACGTAATTCCTACGTATGCCTTGGCGATTCAGCCCTTACGGGCTCCAATACTGGCGTGGCGCGTGGACTTTTTGTTGGGTCTGCTAGCGGCGGCGCCAAGTTGGAGATGAGTTAAAGCGGGAAGCAAATCATGATTCAAATGCAGTCCATTTTGGATGTGGCTGACAACACCGGTGCCCGTGCCGTAATGTGCATCAAGGTGTTGGGCGGCTCGAAACGGCGTTATGCCGGTATTGGCGATGTGATCAAGGTCAGCATCAAGGACGCTGCGCCGCGCGGTCGTGTAAAGAAGGGCGAGGTCTATGATGCGGTGGTAGTGCGTACGGCCAAAGGCGTACGTCGCTCGGATGGCTCGCTGGTGAAATTTGATTCGAATGCTGCGGTGTTGTTGAACCCAAAGCTGGAGCCGATCGGCACTCGCATATTCGGACCGGTAACGCGCGAATTGCGTACTGAGCGTTTCATGAAAATCGTGTCACTGGCCCCTGAAGTGATTTGAGGAGCGTGATATGAAAAGGATCAAAAAGGGCGACGACGTTATCGTGACCACAGGCCGCGACAAGGGCAAACGCGGTACGGTGCTGCGTCTGGTGGATGACAGCCATGTCCTGGTCGAGGGCGCGAACAAGGTGAAGAAGCATGAGCGTCCGAACCCGATGAAGAACACAACCGGCGGCATTATCGACAAGGAAATGCCGCTGCATATTTCGAACGTAGCGTTATTCAATCCGGCGACGAAAAAAGCCGACCGCGTTGGCATCAAGGAAATAGACGGTGGCAAGCGCGTGCGGTATTTCAAGTCCAATGGCGAAGTCATTGACGTATGAGCGAACAGAAACAAGAGAAGAAGGCGAAACCCGTCCGCGAACCCAAGGCCAAGCCTGCGGCCAAAGACGCGGCATCCAAACCTGCTGTCGCCAAGGCTAACACCAAGCCGGCGGGCCCTGCACGTCTGCATGCCTTCTACCGCGACACGGTAGCCAGGGATCTGACGCAGAAATTCGGATACAAGAGCGTGATGCAAGTGCCGCGTATCGACAAGATTGTGCTCAATATGGGCGTCGGCGAAGCGGTTGCGGACAAAAAGATCATGGACAACGCCGTGGCAGACATGACCAAGATCGCCGGGCAGAAGCCGCTGGTGACCAAGTCTCGCAAGGCGATTGCCTCTTTCAAGATTCGTGAAAACTACCCCATCGGTTGCAAGGTTACGTTGCGCGGTGCGCGCATGTATGATTTTCTCGACCGGCTGGTGAATGTCGCAATGCCGCGTATCCGCGACTTTCGCGGTATTTCGGGGCGCAGCTTTGACGGCATGGGCAACTACAACATGGGCGTCAAGGAACAGATTATTTTTCCCGAGATCGAGTACGACAAGATTGACGCGATTCGCGGCATGAACATCACTATTTCGACCACGGCCAAGACTGACGACGAAGCTAAGGCATTGCTGGCCGCGTTTAAATTTCCGTTCAGGAATTAGGAATTTCTTATGGCAAAGCTGTCAGTGATCAACCGTAACGACAAGCGTCGCGAAACGGTGAAAAAATTTGCTGCCAAGCGCAAGGCATTGCAGGATGCCGCGAACAACCAATCGTTGTCGCAGGAAGATCGTTATGAGGCGCGTTTAAAGTTGCAAAAGCTGCCGCGTAATGCGAGCCCGGTGAGAGTGCGCAATCGTTGCGCGCTGACAGGGCGTCCGCGCGGCGTATTCCGTAAATTCGGGTTGGCGCGCGGGAAACTGCGTGATATCGCGATGCGCGGGGATATCCCCGGTGTCATCAAGGCGAGTTGGTAATCGTAGCTGGTGATGGTTTAACGCCAGGAAGCAGGAGAAGATTGCATGAGTATGAGTGATCCGGTCGCCGATATGCTGACGCGCATTCGTAATGCGCAGCAGTCAGAGAAATTATCGGTAGAGATGCCGACGAGCAAGCTCAAGGCAGCGATTGCCAAGGTGCTTAAAGACGAGGGCTATATCGAGGACTTCGCCATCCGTAACCAGGATGGTAAGTCACACCTTGATATCAGCCTCAAATATTACGCGGGTCGTCCTGTGATCGAGAAAATCGAGCGCGTGAGTCGTCCCGGGTTGCGTATTTACAAGCCGAGCACGCAGATTCCGGTGGTGATGAACGGGCTCGGCGTTGCGATCGTGTCCACGTCCAAGGGTGTCATGACCGATCGCAAGGCGCGCGGCATGGGCGTCGGCGGCGAAGTGCTTTGCATCGTGGCCTGACCGGGAGCGGAGTAGCTATGTCCAGAGTTGCAAATAATCCAGTGATTATCCCGGAAAAAGTGGATGTCACGCTCAATGCCACGGAAATATCCGTCAAAGGGCCGCTGGGAACTTTGTCGCACAAACTGTCCCAGAACGTGCTGGTGCAGCGCGTAGAGAACCGTCTTGAATTCAAGGTGAATGATAATTCCAACCAGGCCAATGCGATGTCCGGCACTTTGCGGGCGCTGGTATCCAACATGGTGACGGGCGTAACCGAAGGCTTCGAGAAAAAGCTGGCGCTGGTGGGTGTCGGTTATCGCGCCCAGGCGCAGGGTGACAAACTTAACCTGACGCTCGGCTTCTCCCACCCGGTGGTGCATCAGATGCCCAAGGGTGTGAAAGCAGAGACGCCGACACAAACGGAAATCATTATCAAGGGAGCAGACCGCCAGCAGGTGGGGCAAGTCGCGGCAGATATTCGGGCCTGTCGCAGTCCCGAGCCGTACAAGGGCAAGGGCGTGCGCTACGTTGGCGAGCAAATTGTGCTCAAGGAAACCAAGAAGAAGTAGGCGGTTAGGAGTCAAGTAAGCCATGATAGAAAAGAAACAATCACGTATGCGCCGTTCGCGCCGAACCCGCGCGAAAATTGCCGAGCTCAAGGTAGTGCGGCTGACGGTGAACCGTTCGAACACGCATATCTATGCGCAGGTGATCGATGCGTCGGGCGGCAGAGTGCTGGCCAGTGCGTCATCTGCGGAAAAAGCGTTGCGTGCCGAATTGAAGAACGGTGGCAACATCAAGGCTGCTGCGGTTGTCGGCAAGCTGATCGCCGAGAAGGCAAAAAAAGCGGGCGTCGAAACCGTCGCTTTCGACCGTTCGGGCTATCGTTTTCATGGCCGTGTCAAAGCGCTGGCGGAAGCCGCGCGCGAAGCCGGACTTAAGTTCTAGGATCAGGACCAGGAATTCCCCATGGCGAAAATGCAAGCATCCAAAATGCAGACCGGCAACGAAGAACGTGGCGACGGTCTGCGTGAAAAAATGGTGGCCATCAATCGTGTGACCAAGGTGGTGAAAGGTGGCCGCATACTCGGTTTCGCCGCACTGACCGTGGTGGGTGATGGCGACGGCAGCATCGGCATGGGCAAGGGCAAGTCCCGTGAGGTGCCGGTGGCCGTGCAGAAGGCAATGGAAGAGGCACGCCGCAAGATGGTCAAGGTGCAGCTCAAGAATGGCACGCTGCAGCACACGGTGATTGGTCGCCACGGTGCGTCCAAGGTTTATATGCAGCCGGCATCCGAAGGCACGGGCATTATCGCTGGCGGACCGGTGCGTGCGGTACTTGAAGTGATGGGCGTCACCAATATTCTGGCGAAATGCCTGGGCTCAACCAATCCATACAACGTTGTGCGTGCCACGATCAACGGTTTGACTAATATGAACACGCCCGCTGAAATTGCCGCCAAGCGCGGCAAATCGGTAGAAGAAATCACGGGGTAATCATGGCTGAACTCAAGAAAATCAAGGTAACACTGGTGAGAAGCCTGATTGGCACCAAACCGGAGCATCGTGCGTGCGTGCGCGGTCTGGGGCTGCGCCGCATTCGCCATGCGGTTGAGGTTATTGATACACCGGCCAATCGCGGCATGATCAACAAGGTGTCGTATCTGGTGAAGGTCGGAGCTTAAGTTCGAAGGGTTATGCAATGCGACTGAATAAGATTAAACCAGCCACCGGTTCCAAGCACTCGCGCAAGCGCGTAGGGCGCGGTACGGGCTGCGGGCTGGGCAAAACCGCGGGCCGCGGACACAAAGGGCAAAAAGCGCGCGCGGGCGGCTTTCATAAAATCGGTTTCGAGGGCGGTCAGATGCCGTTGCATCGCCGCCTGCCAAAACGCGGATTTCGTTCGCCGCTGGCAGGTGATACTGCTGAAGTGCGTCTGGGCGACCTTCAGAAATTAAGTGCCGAAACCATCGATCTCGCCGCGTTGAAGCAGGCAGGCTTGGCGCATACCGGCGCGCTGCGGGCGAAAGTAATCCTGGCGGGTACGATTGAACGCAAAGTGGCTTTGAGGGGGCTGGTCGTTTCGAAGGGCGCTCGCGCGGCTATCGAAAAGGCGGGTGGCAGCGTGGAGCTTCCGGCTCCAGCAGCGCAGGCGTAAGAGGAACAGGCATTGGCCGTTAACGATTCACTGCTGGCGTCGGGAAAACTGGGCGATCTGAAGCGCCGAATCCTGTTTTTGATCGGCGCGTTGATCGTGTTCCGCATCGGGTCGTTTATTCCCGTTCCGGGGATCGATCAGGCCGTGCTCGCTGATCTTTTCAAAGAGCAGCGCGGCGGTGTGCTCGACATGTTCAATTTGTTTTCGGGTGGTGCGCTGGAGCGATTTTCGATATTTGCTCTGGGCATCATGCCGTATATCTCGGCGTCGATTATCATGCAGTTGATGACGGTGGCTTCGCCGACGCTGGAGGCACTTAAAAAGGAAGGCGAAGCAGGTCGCCGCAAGATTACGCAGTACACGCGCTACGGTACGGCGGGACTGGCAATTTTCCAGAGCGTGGCGATCGCGATTGGTCTTGAAAGTCAGCGCGGGCTGGTGATTGATCCCGGTTTGGCGTTTCGCCTGACGGCGATGGTTACGTTGACCACGGGAACGATGTTCCTGATGTGGCTGGGCGAACAGATTACCGAGCGCGGCATCGGCAACGGTATTTCGCTGATTATCTTTGCCGGAATCGCCGCAGGATTTCCGCAGGCGGTGGGCGGCACGCTTGAATTGGTTCGTACCGGTGCCATGTCGATTCCGGTGGTGCTGTTTATTGGTGCGCTGGTGGTGGGTGTTACCGCATTCGTGTGTTTCGTGGAGCGCGGCCAGCGCAAGATACTGGTGAATTATGCGAAACGCCAGGTGGGACGCAAGGTCTATGGCGGGCAAAGCTCGCATCTGCCGTTGAAACTGAACATGTCGGGCGTGATTCCGCCGATTTTCGCGTCGTCGATTATTCTGTTTCCCGCGACTATCGTGGGCTGGTTCGGCGATGGTGCATCAGGGCTGACCTGGCTCAAGGACGTTGCCGCAACGTTGCAACCCGGGCAGCCTATTTACACGTTGATATACGCTTCGGCAATCATATTTTTCTGTTTTTTCTATACGGCGCTGGTGTTCAATCCCAAGGAAACCGCGGACAACCTCAAGAAAAGCGGTGCGTTTGTGCCGGGGATACGTCCCGGTGATCAGACCGCGCGTCATATCGAGAAGATCACGCTGCGCTTGACGCTGGCAGGCGCGATCTACGTCACGCTGGTGTGTTTGTTGCCGGAATTGTTGATTGTTTGGAAGAAAGTGCCGTTTTACTTCGGCGGCACCTCGTTGCTGATTATCGTGGTGGTGACGATGGACTTCATGTCGCAGGTACAGGCGTACATCATGTCGCATCAGTATGAGAGTTTGTTGAAAAAAGCCAACTTCAAGGGTGGAATGTTCCCGACGCGCTAGAATGGCAAAAGAGGAAACCATACAGATGGCGGGCGAGATTGAAGAGACCCTGCCGAATGCAACCTTTAGAGTGAAACTCGAAAACGGCCACGTTGTACTGGGCCATATTTCCGGAAAGATGCGCATGCACTACATTCGCATACTGCCCGGTGACAAAGTAACAGTGGAATTGACGCCCTACGATTTAACGCGCGGACGGATCGTGTTCCGCGCGAAGTGAAAGAAGACTGGGAGCTGCAAAATGAAAGTGCAGGCATCGGTAAAACGGATGTGCCGCAATTGCAAGATTGTGAAACGCAAGCGCGTGGTGCGGGTGATTTGCAAAGATCCGCGCCATAAGCAGCGCCAAGGATAATTGTTTTAAAAACATATACTTAGGTTAGTGGAGTCATCGCATGGCCCGTATTGGTGGCGTAAATATTCCGAATCATCAGCACGCTGAAATCGCATTAACGGCGATTTACGGCGTGGGTCGCAGCCGCGCACGCAAGATTTGCGTCGCGGCCGGCATTGAAACCAGCCGCAAGATGAAAGACTTGTCCGATAGCGAAATGGACAAGCTGCGCGAGCAGGTCGCGAAGGTCGCGACCGAAGGCGACTTGCGCCGCGAAGTATCGATGAACATCAAGCGGTTGATGGATCTGGGTACTTGGCGCGGCAAGCGGCACCGTGCTGGTCTGCCCGTACGCGGACAACGCACGCGCACCAACGCGCGCACGCGCAAGGGGCCGCGCAAAGCGGCGGTTAAGTTGCAAAAGAGCACCACCGTTTAAGTTTTCATAGGTAGCGATTCCATATGGCAAAAGTCAGCACGCGAGTGCGCAAGAAGGTCAAAAAGAATGTCGCCGAGGGCATCGCCCACGTGCACGCGTCATTCAACAACACTATCGTCACGATTACCGACCGGCAGGGCAACGCGCTGGCCTGGGCGACGTCCGGCAGCAACGGCTTCAAGGGCTCGCGCAAGTCCACGCCGTTTGCGGCGCAGGTGGCGGCTGAACACGCCGGCAAGCTTGCGGTGGAGTGCGGCGTAAAGAATCTTGAAGTGCGTATCAAAGGGCCCGGTCCAGGCCGCGAATCCGCGGTGCGTGCGCTGAATGCCGTGGGTTTCAAAATCACCAGTATTTCGGATGTGACGCCGGTGCCGCATAACGGCTGCCGTCCTCCGAAAAAGAGACGAGTTTAAGGAGATCCCAACGTGGCAAGGAATCTCGACGCGAAGTGCAGGCAATGCCGCCGTGAGGGTGAAAAGCTGTTCCTCAAGGGCGAAAAATGTTTCACCGACAAGTGCGCCATTGAGCGCCGCAACTACCCGCCCGGACAGCACGGCCAGAAACAGGCACGTCTGTCGGGATATGGCGTGCAACTGCGCGAAAAGCAGAAAATCCGCCGTATCTACGGTTTGCTCGAACGCCAGTTCCGCAAGTTCTATGCAGAAGCGGCCGCCAGCAAAGGCGTTACCGGCGAAGCGCTGCTGCAGATGCTTGAGAGCCGTCTGGATACTGTGGCTTTTCGCATGGGCTTTGGTGCATCGCGCACCGAAGCGCGGCAGATCGTGCGACACAACGCCATACTAGTAAATGGCAAGCGGGTGAATATCCCGTCATTTCTGTGCCGCCCTGGCGACGTGATTGAAGTCGCCGAGGCCTCCAAGGCGCAGTTGCGCATAAAAGCGGCCGCTGAGGCCGCCGAATCGCGTGGCCGTGCGGAATGGCTGGAAGTCGACACCAAGGCATTAAAAGGCACGTTCAAAGCGCGTCCGCAGCGCTCGGAACTGCCGTCCAGCATAAACGAATCGCTCGTGGTCGAGCTTTACTCCAAGTAATCACGATAGTAGCGAAATTACCGAAGGGGCGCCCTTATTATGTCCAGCACTGCACTTCTGAAGCCTCGTATCATCGACGTTCAGAACCTTTCGACGCATCATGCGCGGCTCACCATGGAGCCGTTCGAGCGCGGCTACGGCCATACGCTAGGCAATGCGCTGCGGCGCACGCTACTCTCGTCCATGCCGGGATATGCGGCGACGGAAGTCAGCATCTCGGGCGTACTGCATGAGTACTCGACGCTCGACGGCGTGCAGGAAGATGTTGTCGATATTCTGCTTAACCTCAAAGGCGTGGTGCTGAAGCTGCACAACCGCGATGAGGCAACGTTGATACTCAAGAAATCCGGTGAAGGCGCGGTAACTGCCGGCGATATCGAGCAAATTCACGACGTCGAAATCATCAATCCGGATCATGTGATTGCGCGTCTTGCGGCGGGCGGCAAGATCGAATTGCAGATTAAAGTCGAAAAAGGCCGTGGTTATATCGCCGCGACCAGCCGCAAGGCACTCGAGGAGGAAGGCCGCAGCGTTGGTAATATTTTGCTGGATGCCTCGTTCAGCCCGGTGCGGCGCGTGACTTACTCGGTGGAATCGGCGCGTGTCGAGCAGCGTACGGACCTCGACAAGCTCATCATGGACATCGAAACCAACGGCGCCATCGATCCTGAAGAAGCCGTGCGCTATGCCGCGCGCATCATGGTTGAGCAGCTTTCGGTATTTGCTGATCTCACCGGCACGCCGGCGCTGATCGAAGAGAAGCGTGCGACGCAAGTTGACCCGGTGCTGTTGCGCCCGGTAGACGACCTGGAACTTACCGTGCGTTCGGCCAACTGTCTGAAAGCCGAAAACATTTATTACATCGGCGATCTTATCCAGCGTTCCGAAACCGAATTGCTGAAGACACCCAACCTGGGCCGCAAGTCGCTCAACGAAATCAAGGAAGTACTGGCTTCGCGTGGCCTGACTCTGGGCATGAAGCTGGAGAACTGGCCGCCCGCAGGACTGGAAAAACTCTAGGCGGCGGCACGCGCTGGTTGGAATAACAAGGAATTATCATGCGTCACGGTCACGGATTACGTAAGCTTAACCGCACCAGCAGTCATCGCCTCGCGATGCTGCGCAACATGGCAAACTCGCTGCTCAAGCATGAGGCCATCAAGACCACGTTGCCCAAGGCCAAGGAATTGCGCCGCGTGGTCGAGCCCATCATTACGCTCGGTAAATCGCCGTCGCTTGCCAATCGCCGGTTGGCGTTCAATCGCCTGCGCGACCGTGACAACGTTACCAAACTGTTTGCGGAAATCGGCCCACGTTACGCCAAGCGCAATGGCGGTTATCTGCGCATACTGAAATTCGGATTCCGCAAAGGCGACAACGCGCCGATGGCGTTTGTCGAACTGGTCGATCGCCCGGATCCCGTAGTACAAATCGAATCAGCCAAGACGGAGGAGGCTACGGCGTAGTGCTTGCGCTACGCTGACTCAAAGCCGGCCTCGTGCCGGCTTTTTTTGCGAGAGAGAAATAGATTAAGTGCATGTTTTATAAATGATTTTTATAATATTAAAATCACGCGGAAATCATTGACGTTGGTGCGTGTCGGCCCGGTAACCACGAGATCGTCGAGTGCGTGAAAATAGCTGTAGCCGTCGTTGTTGTCGAGCAGCTTTACGGCATCGATATTTTTTTCACGTGCGCGGTAGAGCGTATCGGGCGTGAGCACTGCGCCGGCGTTGTTTTCGGAGCCGTCGATGCCGTCGGTGTCGCAGGCCAGCGCGTGGACGTTTTCCGCGCCGTTCAGATCAACGGCAAGCGACAATAAAAACTCCGCGCAGCGTCCGCCGCGACCTTTCCCTTTCACGGTAACCGTGCATTCGCCGCCGGAAATAAGTGCCACCGGCGCGCGCCACGGCGCGCCATGCTGCCGAATTTCGCGCGTGAGCGCGCCATAGACCTTGGCCACTTCACGTGCCTCGCCGGTAACCGAATCACCCAGAATCGCGGGTTGAACACCTTGGGCCTTGAAAAATTCTGCTGCCGCTTGCAGCGAGGTCTGCGCGGTGGCGATGACGCGGTTTTCCACGCGCGCGAAAATGCGATCACCGGGTTTTGGCGTTTCGGCGATCTCGCCTGCAGCGCCGCGCGTGAGATGTGCTGTTATCGTTTGAGGCGGGTTTACGCCGTGCCTGGTGATCACGTTGAGCGCATCCCGGTACGTGGTTGGATCCGGCGCGCACGGACCGGACGCAATGTGCGTCGGATCGTCGCCCGTCACGTCCGAAATCACCAGTGCCGTCACCGGCGCGCGGCACGCTGCAGCCAGTCTGCCGCCCTGAATCGCCGACAGATGCTTGCGCACGATGTTCATATCCTGTATCGGCGCACCCGACATCAGCAATTGTTTTGTAATAATTTTTATGTCTTCAATCGCAATGCCCTCGGCGGGCAGGGTGAGCAGGCTGGAACCACCGCCCGACACCAGCACCAGCAGCAGATCATTCGGCGTCAGTGCTTTCACGCGCCGCAGGATTTCCTGCGCGGCTTTTTCGCCGGACTCGTCCGGCACCGGATGTCCCGCTTCGACAACCGTGATGCGATGGGTGAGCAGTCCATGCTGATAGCGTGTGATGACCAGCCCGTCGAGCGGCGCATTGTCGGGCCACTGTTGTTCGACGGCCAGCGCCATGGATGCCGCGGCCTTGCCCGCGCCGACTACCAGCGTTTTACCTTTTGGGGGCTTGGGCAAATGCGCGCCGACGATCTTCAGCGGGTCGGCTGCCGCCAGCGCAGTCTGAAAACTGCCGAGCAGCAGCTCACGCGACGCTATCATTGCAACACTGTCCTCAGGTAGCGTGCGGTATGGCTGCCGTCGTGGCGTGCTACTTCTTCGGGCGTGCCTTCGACGAGTATGCGGCCGCCGCCATTGCCGCCTTCGGGACCGAGGTCGATAATCCAGTCCGCGGTTTTGATCACGTCGAGATTGTGCTCGATGACGACGATGGTATTGCCGTGATCGCGCAGCCGGTGCAGTACGCGCAACAGCAAATCGATGTCGTGAAAATGCAGTCCCGTGGTGGGCTCGTCGAGGATGTAGAGCGTGCGCCCGGTATCGCGCTTGGAGAGCTCCAGTGCGAGTTTCACGCGTTGCGCCTCTCCACCTGACAGCGTAATCGCGCTCTGGCCGAGCTTGATGTAACCGAGACCTACATCCAGCAGCGTTTGCAGTTTTCGCGAAATGGCCGGCACTGCGCTGAAAAACTCCGTTGCGTGCTCGACCGTCATTCCCAGTACTTCGGTGATGTTCTTGCCTTTATAGAGAATTTGCAGCGTCTCGCGGTTATAGCGTTTGCCATGACACACATCGCACGGCACGTAGACGTCCGGCAGAAAGTGCATCTCGACTTTCAACATGCCGTCGCCCTGACATGCTTCGCAGCGGCCGCCTTTGACGTTGAATGAAAAGCGCCCGGCGCCGTAGCCGCGTTCGCGCGCGGCGGGAACGCCGGCGAACAAATCGCGTATCGGCGTGAACAGGCCCGTATACGTGGCTGGATTGGAGCGCGGCGTACGGCCGATGGGGCTTTGATCGACGTTGACTACCTTGTCGAAGAATTCCAGTCCGATGATGTTCTCGTGCGGTGCAGGTTCAGCGGCGCTGCCATACAAATGCTGCGCAGCGGCGGTGTAGAGCGTGTCGTTGATCAGCGTGGATTTGCCGGAACCCGAAACGCCGGTGATGCAGACGAACAGGCCTACGGGAATCCCCACGGTGACGTTCTTGAGGTTGTTGCCGCTGGCGCCCTGCACCACCAGCTGTCGTTTCTCGTTGAATGGATGGCGCAACGCAGGCGTGTCAATGCGACGGCGTCCGGAAAGGTACTGTCCGGTCAGTGATTCCGCGTGCGCACTCACTTCCGCAGCCGTGCCTTCGGCGACGACGCGTCCGCCATGCACGCCTGCGCCTAAACCCATATCTACCACGTAATCGGCATGCATGATCGCTTCCTGATCGTGCTCGACCACGATAACCGAGTTGCCGATATCGCGCAGGCGTTTCAGCGTTTCAATCAGGCGCGCGTTATCGCGTTGATGCAGTCCGATGGACGGCTCGTCGAGCACATACATCACGCCGGTCAAGCCCGAACCGATCTGGCTGGCAAGGCGGATTCGCTGCGCTTCGCCGCCCGACAATGTATCTGCAGCGCGGTCGAGCGAAAGATAGTCAAGGCCGACGTTGACCAGAAACTGCAAACGGTTGGAAATCTCACGCACAATCTTGTCGGCAATCGTGCGGCGCGCCCCAGCGACATCCATATCGGCGAAAAACGCCATGGCCTGATCAAGAGATAAGTTGCTGATTTCATGTATATTTTTATTTGAAACGGTCACGTGCCGCGCTTCGCGCCGCAGCCGCGTGCCCGCGCACTCCGGGCACGCTTGCGTGTTCAGATATTTGGCGAGTTCTTCGCGCACCAGCACTGAATCCGTTTCACGATAACGGCGTTCAAGATTGGGCAGCACGCCTTCGAACACATGTTCGCGCACGAAGCTTTTTCCTCGCTCGCCCGCATAGTTAAAACTGATTTTCTCGTGGCCTGAACCGTTGAGGATGGTGTTCTTAACCGCGTCGGGCAGTTCATTGTACGGTGCTTCCAGATTGAAGCTGTAGTGCTGCGCAAGGCTTTGCAGCATCTCGTAATAAAACTGATTGCGCCGATCCCAACCCTTGATCGCGCCGGAAGCCAGCGACAGATCAGGAAACGCAACCACCCGCCTGGGATCGAAAAAACTTATCGTGCCGATGCCGTCACAGCGCGGACACGCACCCATCGGATTGTTGAATGAAAACAAACGTGGTTCGAGTTCCGGTAGACTGTAACTGCACACGGGGCAGGCGAACTTCGCCGAAAATAAATGTTCTTTGCCGCTATCCATTTCAACCGCAAGCGCGCGGCCGTCGGCGTGACGCAACGCCGTCTCGAATGATTCGGCTAGCCGCTGTTTGGCATCTTCGCGCACCTTGAGCCGGTCAACGATTACATCAACCGTGTGCTTGAAGTTTTTTTTCAGCTTGGGCAACTCGTCGATTTCATACACCTTACCGTCGATACGCAGCCGCGCAAAGCCTTGCGCGCGCAACTCGTCGAAAAGATCGGCCTGCTCGCCCTTGCGCCCGGCTACCAGCGGTGCCACGATCATCAGCCGCGTGTCGATGGGCAGCGTGAGTACATGATCGATCATCTGGGCGACGCTTTGTGCCTCGAGGCGCTTGCCGTGGTCGGGGCAATGCGGGTCACCCACGCGCGCGAACAGCAAGCGCAGGTAGTCGTGAATTTCTGTGATAGTGCCGACAGTGGAGCGCGGGTTGTGGCTGGTAGCTTTTTGCTCGATGGAAATCGCCGGCGACAAGCCGTCGATCAAATCCACATCGGGCTTTTCCATGATCTGCAAAAACTGCCGCGCGTAGGCCGACAGCGATTCGACATAGCGGCGCTGGCCTTCGGCGTAGAGGGTATCAAACGCGAGCGACGATTTGCCGGAACCCGACAACCCGGTAATGACCACGAGCTGGTTGCGCGGCAAATCGAGGTTGATGTTCTTCAGATTGTGCGTGCGCGCGCCGCGTACTCGAATGTACTCGCCGGCTTTCGCGGGCAGGTCCGTGGCGGCGTCCAGACCGCTGTGCGGCAGATGAATGACGTTAGGACTGATATTGGAGCTTGCGGCCAATGGACAAAACGGGGGGCGACCCGTCCTCGAATGTAAACCTGCTAATATACCCGCCTTTCGTTTCAATTCCCAATCCGTTTTACCCATGTCACTGTCCAATCGCATGAGCGCGCTGGAAATGCGTGCGAGCCTTGCGCTCGCCAGCGTGTTTGGATTACGTTTGTTCGGCATGTTCGTGATCTTGCCGGTATTCGCGATCTACGCCGAAACGCTGCCGGGAGGGGGTAGTCTCACCCTTGTAGGGATCGCCATCGGTGCTTACGGCCTGACGCAGGCGATAATGCAAATTCCCTTCGGCTGGTGGTCGGATCGCATCGGCCGTAAACCGGTGATGTATCTGGGGCTTATCCTGTTTGCGGTAGGGAGTTTTATAGCCGCTGCTGCACCCGATATCTACGTCGTGATCGTGGGACGCATACTGCAAGGCGCGGGTGCCATTTCCGCCGCAGTGATTGCGCTTGCTTCCGATCTCACGCGCGAGGAGCATCGCACCAAATCGATGGCGATGATCGGTTCCACCATCGGCGTGGTATTCGCGCTGTCGCTGGTGGCGGCGCCGTGGCTTAACCAGTTGATCGGCGTGCCTGGCATATTCGCGTTGACGGGCGTGTTAGCGCTGGGCGCGATGGGTGTGGTGTGGCGTGTCGTCCCGCCGGTGACCGACAAGCCGCCGGTACGCGACTCAAGCCTGATGAGTGATCTTAAGAGCGTGCTCGCCGACCCGCAACTCGCGCGCCTGAACTGGGGTATTTTTGCACTGCATGCAGTGTTGATGGCACTGTTTATCGCCGTGCCTTTTGCACTACGTAGTGCGGGCATGCCGCTTGCACAACACTGGAAAATTTATTTGCCGGTGATGCTGGCGTCGTTTGTGCTGATGCTCCCCGCGATAATGGGGGCGCATGGTCCGCGCCGGCTCAAGGCTTGGTTCGTGGCCTCGGTAGCGCTGCTGCTGACGGTTCAATTGGCTATGCCGTGGCTCGCTGGGGGCGTGTGGCCAATCGCCTTGTTTTTGTTGATATTTTTTACACCTTTCAATGTGCTCGAAGCAATGCTTCCGTCGCTGGTGTCGCGCATTGCGCCGCCGCAACTGAAAGGCGCGGCGATCGGCGTCTATAGCAGCGTGCAGTTTCTCGGCACGTTCGCGGGCGCCGCGGCAGGGGGATTTCTATACAGCCGCTGGGGCATCGTGGGCATCGTGGTTCCGGGTGCATTGCTGCTGGCAATCTGGCTTATACTCGCAATGGGCATGCAGGCGCCGGCGCCGCGTGCAAAGGGAGACACGATTGCGTCGCAAGCCGCAGGCGAACCGGCGCGATAATTTATTCGGGAGTCAATCATGGCATCAGTGAACAAAGTCATCCTTATCGGCAACCTCGGAAAAGATCCGGAGACGCGTTATCTGCCGAGCGGTGATGCGGTTGCCAATTTCAGCATCGCTACCACCGAGAAGTTCAAGGACAAGAGCGGAGCGCAGCAGGAACACACAGAGTGGCATCGCATCTCATTTTTCGGGCGGCAAGCGGAGATTGCCGGTGAATACCTGAAAAAAGGGTCACCGGTTTATATCGAGGGTCGTATCCGTACGCGTAAATGGCAGGACAAGGAAGGGCAGGATCGTTTTACCACTGAAATCGTCGGTGACCGCATGCAGTTGTTGGGCAGCCGCGGCGGTTCGGAAAACATGGCGCGCGAACCGGCGACAGCCAGTGCAGGCGGCGGTGACGCATCGGGCAGCCCAAAACGCCCGCCCGCAAAGAAGGGTGGCGGGTTCGACGAAATGGATGACGATATTCCGTTTTAGCGCGAAGAGCGCTGGGGTCGGGTGCGCCAGATCGCGCGCGCCGCGTGTCTCGCGATAACTGCCTCTTCGTTCGTGGGAATAACACAAACCGCAACTCGGCTTCCTGCGCCATGAATCAAGGCCTGGTGAGCGCGGTTGGCGTCGGTATTGACTTCCAGCCCCAGCCAATCAAACTGCTCGCAGATGCGCGCGCGTACTTCATGCGCGCGTTCGCCAATGCCGGCGGTGAATACCAGCGCATCCAGACCGCCCAGCGCCGCGATGAGCGAACCGATTTCACGCACGGCGCGGTAGCAGAAAAGGTCTATGGCTTCCTTTGCTGCCAGGGTGTTGGCCGCCAGCAATTCGCGCATGTCACTGCTCAGTCCTGAAACGCCCAGCAACCCGCAGCGGCGATAGAGCAGATCCTCCACCTGATCCGGCGACATGGCGTTTTCGCGCATCAGGTAGAACAGTACGCCGGGATCGATGGAACCGCAACGCGTGCCCATCATCAGGCCGTCGAGCGTAGTGAAGCCCATGGTGGTGGCCACGCTCTTGCGGTTGCGCATCGCACACAGGCTTGCGCCGTTGCCCAGATGCGCGACGATGACGCGGCCGTCCGCGCGCTCGGCTAGATGTTGTGGCAATACGCCGGCGATATATTCATAGGACAGCCCGTGGAAACCGTAACGCCTGATCCCGCCCCCAGTGAGTTCACGCGGCAAGGCGAAGCTCTGTGCAAGCCTGTCCTGCGTCCGATGGAACGCAGTATCAAAACATGCGACCTGCGGCAGCGCCGGTTGCAGTGTCATCAGCGCGCGGATCGCCGCGAGGTTGTGCGGCTGGTGCAGCGGCGCGAGCGGCACGAGGCGCTCCAGTGCAGTGAATATTGTCGAGTCGATCAACGCGGGCTCGGCGAAATGTTCGCCGCCATGCACCACGCGATGCCCCGCCCCGACCAGTTGCCCGTCTTGATGGTCGCGTAGCCAATCGAGCAGCCATGTCAGCGCGGATTCATGCGTCATGACGATCGACGGTAAATGCCCTGCGAGCTCGATGTCTGCGTAGTTGCGCGCCTTGAAAGCCGGGATGCCACCCAGTCCGGAAATTGTTCCCTGCAATTGAACCTGCGATTGCGTCAACGCGTCAAACAGCGCGAACTTGATGCTCGATGAGCCGGCATTCAGTACCAGGATGAGTTTGTTCATGACACTGGGCGCATGAAATCTGCGGTGCTTTCTATCGAAGGGGCGAAATCTAGCGGCGTAAAAACCGAGCGGCGTATTATGCGCGCCACAGAACCATTGGGCCGGCTTAAGCTTGGTTTTCGGCTATTGCTTGCAGGGTGTCAGCTCACGCTAAGCACTTGGTGTATAATACTTTTTTCACGTTTTCAGTTATTTTCAGAGTACTTTATCATGCCGATTTACGAGTATCGTTGCGACAGTTGCGGGTTCCAGAAAGAATACATTCAGCGCATGAGCGACGTGACGCTGACCGATTGTCCTGAGTGCAAAAAAGCGACGTTCAGCAAGATGGTCACGGCTGCCGGGTTCCACTTGAAGGGCGGCGGCTGGTATGTGACGGATTTCAAGAGTGGCGGCAGTAACACGGCAGGCGCATCCAAAAAAACAGAAGAAAAACAAGTGGATACGTCTGCCAAATCTGAGCCTGCCAAGACCGAAAAACCCAAGGCGGAAGCGGGTTCTTCCAGCACAGTGCCGTCTGCGGGCACGCCCACGCCTTCAAGCAGTAGTTGAGTGAAAGGCCGAAGGACGCCCCGATATTCTGTAACGATTACAGCGGGTTTGCGTTATCCGCTGTGTGGCTTGCACGGGCTGGGCATTGAATGTGTCGGCGCCGTTCATGATTCCGCAAAAAAGTTCGAATAAAGTTCCGTATTGATAGCCATGCCCAAGAAGAGTTTTTTCAAGCGTTACCTAATTACCGGTCTGCTGATCTGGGTGCCGCTGGTGATCACTTTGTGGGTGCTCAACCTGCTGGTGAGCACCATGGATCATTCGCTGCTATTGCTGCCGCAGGCGCTGCGTACCGAAAGTTGGCTCGGCATGCATATACCCGGGCTGGGCGTAATACTGACGCTGGCGGTGGTGTTTCTCACCGGCGTGCTGGCGGCGAATTTCATTGGCCAAAAGCTGGTTATGTTCTGGGAGGGCGTGCTGCTGCGCATTCCCGTGGTGAATTCCATCTACAAGGCAGTGAAGCAGGTCAGCGACACGCTGTTTTCCGGATCGGGGCATGCGTTTCGCAAGGTGCTGCTGGTTCGTTATCCGCATCCGGAAGCCTGGTCGCTGGCATTTCAGACCAATGTGCCAAGTGAGTTATTGAGTCGTTTTTCCGAGGAACACGTGGCGGTGTTTATTCCGACAACGCCCAGCCCTGTCAACGGGTTTTATTTTTACGTGAAGCGCAAGGAAGTCATTGAGCTCGACATGAGCATCGATGAGGCGTTGAAATATATTATTTCCATGGGTGTGGTGACATCGGATAGTGTCGCAAGGGATCGTAAAGTTGCCGCCGCCCACGCGCTGCTGCAGGACACGTCCTCCACGACGGTGCAACCGCGCGCAGCAAACGAGTAGCACGACGTTTTTCCGTAGTTCTCTTGCGAAATTTCAGGCTAAAACATGCGTAGTGAATATTGCGGAAGGATAAGCCGCAAGCATCTGGAGCAGGTGGTGACGGTGCAGGGCTGGGTGCATCGCCGCCGCGATCACGGCGGCGTCATCTTCATCGATTTGCGTGACCGCGAGGGCCTGCTGCAAATTGTCTGCGACCCGGACAATCCGGATACCTTCAAAACGGCGGAGACGCTGCGCAACGAATTCGTGGTGAGCATCAGCGGCAAGGTGCGGCCGCGCCCCGAGGGTACCGTGAACGCCGGTCTTGTCAGCGGTGAAGTGGAGGTGCTGGCGCAATCGATTGAAATTTTGAATCCATCGCTCACGCCGCCATTCCTGATGGATGATGAGCAGTTGTCGGAGAACGTACGTCTCGAATACCGCTTTCTCGACCTGCGCCGTCCGCAGATGCAAAAGAACATGCGGTTGCGCTACCGCACCGCGATGGCAGTGCGCAATCATCTGGATAAACTGGGTTTTATTGACATTGAAACGCCAATGCTGACGCGTTCCACGCCAGAAGGGGCGCGCGATTACCTGGTGCCGTCTCGGGTGCATGCCGGTGAATTCTTTGCGCTGCCGCAATCGCCGCAGTTGTTCAAGCAGATGCTGATGGTGTCGGGCTTTGACCGCTACTATCAGATCGTCAAATGTTTTCGCGACGAGGATTTACGTGCTGATCGCCAGCCGGAGTTCACGCAGATCGACATCGAGACCTCGTTTCTGACGCAAGCGGAAATTACCGGCATGATGGAATCGATGATTTGCAGCGTGTTCAAAGAAGTGCTGGACATCGATTTACCGCAGCCGTTTCCGCGCATGTCGTTCGATGATGCGATGTCGTTGTATGGTTCCGACAAGCCCGATATGCGCGTGCCCTTGAAGCTTACCGAATTGACTGATGCGATGAAGGAGGTCGCGTTCAAGGTATTCTCCGGCCCGGCCAACATGCCGGGCGGACGCGTCGCTGGGCTGCTGGTGCCAGGCGGCGCGGCACTCACGCGCGGCGAGATCGACACTTACACCGAGTTCAGCAAAATCTACGGTGCCAAGGGGCTGGCATACATCAAGGTCAACGATGTGACGCAGTTAAACGAGACAGGCCTGCAGTCGCCTATTGTCAAAAATCTTTCCGCAGCAGCGCTGAAAGCGACCATCGAGCGCTCAGGTGCCGCAAACGGCGATCTGATTTTCTTCGGCGCGGACAAGGCCAAGGTCGTCAACGAAGCGCTGGGCGCGCTGCGGGCAAAAATCGGCCATGAACGCGGGTTTGCGGAGAAAGCGTGGAAGCCATTGTGGGTGCTTGATTTCCCGATGTTCGAGTGGGACGAAGAAGGCAAGCGCTGGAACGCGATGCATCATCCGTTCACATCACCCGCCGCGGGGCATGAAGATTTGCTTGCGACCAATCCAGGTATGGCGCGCGCCATCGCGCATGACATGGTACTCAATGGCTGGGAAATCGGCGGCGGGTCAGTGCGGATACACCGTCAGGATGTGCAGTCGAAAGTGTTTACCGCATTGGGCATCGGTGCCGAAGAAGCCGAGGCAAAGTTCGGATTTTTGTTGAAAGCATTGCAATACGGTGCGCCGCCGCACGGCGGTATTGCGTTTGGCCTGGATCGTATCGTCACCCTGATGGCGGGCGCAGAATCGATACGCGATGTGATCGCGTTTCCTAAGACGCAGCGTGCGCAATGCCTGCTCACGCAAGCGCCGAACACAGTGGACGAAAAGCAGTTGCGCGAATTGCATATCCGGTTGCGCAAGGTTGAAACGACTGCGTGAGTCGCGGGTCATCCCGCAGCAGCGGGCGTGCGTTAGACGGTGGAATGACCAGAACGGGCTTTAAAACCGTGAAAAAAATATTAAATATAAACATGTACTTAGTATCAATTCTGGCCGTGATGCTGCTGGCGCCGGCGGGCGTGTCAGCGCAGCGTGAGGGTACGCAGCAACGTGAGCGCGTGCAGGCAAGCCTTGCCGACATCAGCGTCAATGCTTTGCCGGCGGAAGCGCGCGAGACGCTCAGGCTGGTTGAAAAAGGCGGACCGTACCCGTTTGATCGCGACGGCATCGTGTTCGGCAATTTCGAAAAGCGTCTCCCGATCAAGGATCGCGGCTATTACCACGAATTCACGGTCAAGACGCCCGGCGTCAAGCATCGCGGCGCGCGGCGCATCGTCACCGGAAAAGGCGGCGAAAAATACTACAGCGACGATCACTATAAAACCTTCAAGCGGATAATTCCATGAGTGCGAAAGCTGCGATAGAGGCGAAACGTTCCGGCGTTTACCACGCCCCGGCGCAGTTGGATACCGTGCGTAAGGCGGCCAGCGAAGCCGGGCTCGTGTGGGTTGATTTGCCACTGCAAGCCGTGTCGAACAAACAACAGTTTCTGGCAGTGTGCGCGAAACAGCTAAAGCTGCCGCCGTACTTTGGCGGCAACTGGGATGCTTTGGCCGATTGCGTGCGTGATCTCTATGGGTTGAGGGGTAAGGGTTATACGCTGCACGTTAGCGGCAGTGAAAAATTCGCCAAGGCAGCACCTGACGACTATCAAACCGCGCTCGCCGTGCTGACTGAAGCGGCGGCCTTTTGGAAAGACAAGGGCGCGCCGTTCATCGTGTTGGTGGACGGGGCCAAGGATTTGCCGGCCTACTGAACGATCAGAGACGGTCAGGTGGCAAAGCGTGGTCTACAAAATTCCGGTTTCCGTGCTGGTGGTGGTGCATACTGCCGATCTCCAAGTCCTGTTGATGGAACGCGCTGACCGGCCTGGTTTCTGGCAATCGGTGACTGGCAGCGTGGAAACTGAAGACGAGCCGCTCGAAACCACCGCTGTGCGCGAGGTGGGCGAGGAAACAGGCCTTGACGCACGGCTCTTCCCGTTGCGCAACTGGAACAAGCAGAATCAGTTCGAGATATTCTCGCGCTGGAGCGGACGCTACGCTCCCGGCACTACACACAATACGGAACACGTGTTCAGCCTGGAGTTGCCAACGGCGCTGTCAGTGACGCTGGCCCCGAAGGAACACCTGCAGTACGTGTGGTTGCCATGGAGGCAAGCTGCCGAAAAAGCGTTTTCCTGGAGCAATGCGGCGGCGATTCGCGAGCTTCCGGGAAGAATGCGTTGAAACAATGTGTTAAATCGCACAATCCGCTGAGTTTCCGGTAAACCAAACGCCCCGTCGGGCATTGTTGCGATTCCGGTTGTGGGAATTCTGCGCTGGAAATTGGGTCTTAATATGATATCTTTCCAAGTTATCTCGACGTTTCTGAGTCCAAGGAAAGCGAAAGGGCGTTATGGAAACCAGTGCGATCAAGTTTGACCGTTTCAAGCCGCTGGCCGATGAAGACTGCCTGCCGCGCATTCTTGCCGCTAAAAAGGCGTTGGGCAAGCGCGCGGTGATTCTCGGCCATCACTACCAGCGCGCCGACGTTTACCGTCACGCCGATCTGGTGGGTGATTCGCTGGGGCTTTCGAAACTCGCATCGCGCACCGAAGCCGATTACCTGGTGTTTTGCGGCGTGCATTTCATGGCAGAAGTGGCTGATATTCTTTCCAAGCCAACGCAAACGGTGATCCTGCCGGACATGAGCGCGGGCTGCTCGATGGCTGACATGGCCAATCTGGCCAAGGTCGAACGCGCATGGCGCGAAATCGGCGAAGTACTCGATCCCGATGAACTGATCACGCCGATTACCTATATCAACTCGGCAGCTGATCTCAAGGCGTTTTGCGGCGAGCACGGCGGCATTGTTTGCACGTCAACCAACGCGCGCCAGATTTTGCAGTGGGCTTTCGCGCGCCGCAAGAAAGTGCTGTTCTTCCCCGACCAGCATCTGGGCCGGTGGACGGGTTATCTGATGGACATCCCGCTGGCGGAAATGCTGGTGTGGGATCCCGATCTGCCGATGGGTGGATTGACACCGCAGCAAATAAAGATGGCGAAAATTCTGTTGTGGAAGGGGCATTGCTCCGTGCATCAGATGTTCCAGGCGTCGCACATTTTGCGCTGGCGCCAGCAGAACCCGACGGGCGCAGTGATCAGTCATCCGGAATGCAATTTCGAGGTGTGCAAACTCTCCGATTACGTCGGTTCCACCGACTACATTATCAAGACTATTGCCGCGAGCGCGCCGGGCACGCGCTGGCTAGTGGGTACCGAGTTGAATCTGGTGAACCGCATCGCGGAAGAATTCAAGCCGCAGGGCAAGGTGGTGCAGTTTATGGCGCCCACCGTGTGCATGTGTTCGACCATGGCGCGTATCGACCCGCAACATCTGGCGTGGGCACTGGAAAATCTGGTGGCAGGCAAAGTGGTCAACCAGATCAAGGTGCCGCAACGCGAAGCCGACCTTGCACGCATCACGCTGGATCGCATGCTGGCAGTATCCTGACTTTTTTGATTCCGTAGCGGCGTGCCGCAAGCGCGGCACGCCTTTTTTTTGAATGAACAGCATTCAACACAAGTCCGCCGGACAACTCCGCGTTGCCACTTTCAATATCCACAAAGGATTGTCGATATTCAACAGGCGCGTGGTGATTCATGCGCTGCGCGACCAGTTGCGCGCGCTCGATGCCGATCTTGTGTTTTTGCAGGAGGTTGCAGGCCGGCATGATGGTCACGCGCGGCGCCACGGCAACTGGCCGCGAGAGCCGCAACATGAGTTTCTCGCCGATCTGGTGTGGCAGGATCATGCTTACGGCCGTAACGCAGTGGATGATGGCGGCGACCACGGCAATGCAATACTGTCGCGCTTCCCGATATTACGCTGGGAAAATCAGGATGTTTCATCTCACCGTTTTGAAAACCGCGGGCTGCTGCATGCCGAGATTGATATTCCCGGTTGGTCTCAGCCTTTGCATTGCGTCTGCGTACATCTTGCATTGACCGCGCGCGGGCGCGGTCGCCAACTGGAACGTCTGCGCCAGCGGGTCGAGCGCATGGTACCCGCTCATGCGCCGTTGATCGTGGCGGGCGATTTTAACGACTGGTACTGGCGGCACCGCGCGACGCACGAATTCGCGCATCCGCTTAACATGCATGAGGCGTTCGAGTCGGATGGCGGCAGGCCGGCGCGCAGTTACCCGTCCCTATTGCCTTTGCTGCGTCTTGACCGCATCTATGTTCGCGGTTTCCGCGTATGCGATGCGAACGTGCAGCGTGGCCGGGGCTGGCGTCACAGTTCCGATCACCGAGCGTTGACCTGCGATCTAATATTAATATAACTATATGTTTTAATTGATTAAATATTGAACGTGATGTTCCGAGACAAAACCAGACGGTGGTGCGCTTGAGCGCCCAAATTCATGCCAACGGCGCAGATCTGGCTGCGACCAGCAGCGCCAGTCCAGTGACGCGCAACGAATGGCGTGTCGTGCCCACATTGCTGCCGTTCTTGTGGGAATACAAGGGGCGCGTTGCCATTGCCTTGAGTTTCCTGGTCGCCGCCAAGCTTGCCAACGTCGGCGTGCCGCTGCTGATGAAAGGTATCGTCGATGATCTGACACCGACGCAGCAGATACTCGCGGTGCCGTTTGCGCTGCTGGTAGCCTACGGATTCCTGCGCTTTGCCAACACGCTGTTCGCCGAATTGCGCGATATGGTGTTTGTGCGCGTGGCGCAGCGCGCGGTGCGCCGCGTCGCGCTGAACGTATTTCGTCATCTGCATAGTCTGTCGCTGCGGTTTCACCTGAATCGACAGACCGGCGGAATGACGCGTGATATCGAGCGCGGCACGCGCGGTATTTCCACGCTGCTCACCTACATGCTGTTCTCGATCATTCCGGTGGTACTGGAGTTTCTGCTGGTGGCGGCCGTGTTGTTCGCGCGCTTCGACTGGCGCTTTGTCGCGGTGACGTTTGCCGCAGTGATTGCCTACATCATCTTCACGATTTCCATTACTGAATGGCGCACGGCAATCCGGCGTCGCGCCAACGAGCTCGACTCAAGAGCCAACACACGCGCCATCGATAGCCTGCTCAATTATGAAACCGTCAAGTATTTCAACAATGAGGAATTCGAGGCGAAGCGCTACGATGCCAATCTCGTCAGCTATGAAGCTGCCGCGGTAAAAACCGAGTCATCACTCGGCATTCTCAACATTGGTCAAAGCGCTATTATCGCCATTGCCGCGACGACACTGATGGTGCTCGCGGCGCAGGGTGTAGCTGCGAAGCATCTGACGCTGGGTGATCTGGTGCTGGTCAATGCACTGCTGATCCAGCTTTATATTCCACTGAATTTTCTCGGCATGGCGTACCGCGAAATCAAGCAGTCGCTGATTGACATGGATCGCATGTTCCGGCTGCTTGAAGAGAACCGCGAAATTCAGGACAAGCCCGGCGCCCGGCCGCTCCCCGGCGGGTCTGCGACGGTGCGCTTCGACAACGTGAATTTCAGTTACGAACCCGAGCGGCAAATTTTGTTCGGGGTGAGTTTCGATATTCCAGCAGGACATAAGGTGGCGGTGGTCGGCCACAGCGGTTCCGGCAAATCAACGCTGGCGCGGCTGTTATACCGGTTTTATGACGTGGATGGTGGTGCGATTCGTGTGAATGGCGCCGACATTCGCGACCTGCAGCAGGGCAGTCTGCGTGCGGCGATCGGCATTGTGCCACAGGACACGGTGTTATTTAACGATACGATTTATTACAACATTCACTACGGGCGTACCGATGCGGCATATGACGAAGTACTGGAAGCAGCGCGCGCGGCACATATACACGATTTCATCGTCAGCCTGCCGGACGGATACGAGTCGCCGGTTGGCGAGCGTGGGCTCAAACTTTCCGGCGGTGAAAAACAGCGCGTGGCGATCGCGCGTGCGATTCTGAAAAATCCGCGTATTCTGATATTTGACGAGGCGACCTCGGCGCTGGATTCCAAATCGGAAAAGGCGATTCAGGAGGAACTCGAACGCATCGCGCGCGGACACACCACGCTGGTGATCGCGCATCGCCTCTCCACGGTGATGGATGCCGACCAGATTCTGGTGATGGATCACGGGCGCATTATCGAGCGCGGCACGCATCGCGAACTGCTGGATCGCGCCGGCACGTATGCGCAGATGTGGGCGCTGCAGCAGGAAGAAGACGAAAAGAAAGCGAAGGGCACGTAAGTTTCAGGCTGCCGCTGGCAGCAACACCTGCGCCAGCGTACCGCGTCCTGCCGTACCCGCAAGCAGCCGGATGCGTCCACCGTGGCGCAGAACGATTTCGCGCACGATGGCCAGACCCAGCCCGCAACCTTCCACGCCCGTGCCCAGCACGCGGTGGAAGCGCTCCAGCACGGCGTCACGTTCGTTCTCAGGTATGCCGGGGCCGTTGTCTTCGACATCCACTTCGATGTCATCGCGTATGCGGGTTAGCTTTACCGTGACGTGGCCGCCATTCTGCGTATAGCGTATCGCGTTGTCGATCAGATTGCCGAGCATCTCGCGCAGCAGAAAGTCGTCGCCGCTGACATGCTCGGAGGTATCGGGGCCGTCAAACCCGAGGTCGATGCCGCGCGCAAGGGCGCGTGGCACCCATTCCGTGGTGGTGGCTCTTGCCAGCGCAACCACGTCGAGCTTCTCCATCGCCTGTGTGCGTTCCGCAGACGGCTCTGCACGGGCGAGGGACAGCAGTTGATTGACCAGATGGGTGGTGCGCTCTGCTGCGGTTTGCAATTGGTTCAGGGTGGCGCGTACCTGTTCCGGCGCGGATTGCCGCAGTGCAAGCTCGGTCTGTGTGCGCAAGCCCGCGATGGGTGTGCGCAATTGATGTGCGGCGTCTGCGATAAAGCGCTGCTGTGACGACAGTACGGCGCTCAGCCGGTGCAGCAGGGCGTTCATCGATTCAATGAGCGGGCGCACTTCCGAAGGCACGCGGGCTATGGGCAGCGGCGACAGGTCGCGGTGCGAGCGTTGTTCAATCTCATGCCGCAAAGCCGCCAGCGGCGCGAGCGCGCGCGTGACCGAAAACCAGATGACGATAAACGCGCAGAACGCCACCAATGCCTGCGGCAGCGCGAAGCCGATGGACAGTTCGCGTATCAGTTCCGTGCGCGCACGCTGATTTTCAACGACATGAACAGTAACTTGTCCGCGCACGTCTTCGGTCTCCACGGGTAGCTGGATGGCCGCAATCCGTACCGCCTGACCGCGATAGGTTTCATTGTAATAATTGGCCTGCCCGTTCTCCGAGGGCGGCGCAGGTTTGATGTCCGGTTCGCCGGTGATGAATTCACGATCCGGGCCGGTCACCATGTAGTAGAGCTGGCCGGTTTCGCGCGTGCGCAGCATTTGTATGGCGACCTCCGGCAGATCTACATAGATGCGTCCGCGCAATACGCGCACCTGCCGTCCGATGTCGAGCGCTGATTCCAGCAGCGCGCGATCGTAGGCTACATTGACGTAACGCTTGGCGATATCGTAGTCCATATAGACGCTGATCGCCCACAGGATGCCCATAGGAATGGACACCCATGCCAGCACCTGGCGGCGTAGCGTGCTGTGCCCGCTCATGCGTGTTCTTTTTCCAGCAGGTAGCCAAGACCGCGTATGGTACGTATCGTCACTCCAGCAGGCTCGATCTTCTTGCGCAAGCGATGTACGCAGACTTCGATGGCGTTGGCGCCCACATCGTCGTCCCAGCTATAGAGTTTCTCCGCCAACTGGTCTTTGCTGACCACTCTGCCGCTGCGCATCATCAGTACTTCAAGCACGCCCAATTCGCGCGCCGAGAGATCGAGTGGTTGTTCTTCCACTGTGACACGGCGGCCTACGGTGTCCAGTTTCAGTTTTCCGTGCGCTATCGTTGAACTGCCGCCGGCCTGACCGCGCCGTATAAGGGCGCGCACGCGCGCTTCCAGTTCGGGGAGTTCGAACGGTTTGGTCATGTAGTCATCGGCGCCAAGGTCGAGTCCGCGAACGCGATCCGTCAGTGCGTCGCGCGCGGTCAGTACCAGCACCGGTATCGTCGACGAGCGCCGCCGCAGCCGCTTTAATACTTCGAACCCGTCCAGCCTGGGCAGGCCCAGATCAAGAATTGCAAGGTCATACGACTGCGACGACAACGCATGATCCGCGTCGAGTCCGTCGTGCACGCAGTCAACCGCGTACTCGCTCAGCCGCAATGAGCGGGTGAGCCCATCGGCCAGTACGGGATCGTCTTCCGCAATCAGGATACGCATTGTTCAAGGATAACACCATGTGAAATCGATGCCGCAGCGAGTAGAAGCCCGTAAGGTTGAGGTAAGGATGCGCTGATAATTTGCAATAGTCGCAAACGGCAGCTTCGGGATATGTGGTTGCTGCAAGCGTAAGTTTTTCCTCCTCGGAGGCCGGTAGTTGCAGTCGCCTGTGCTGAGCGGGTGGTTGTATGGCCTCTTTAAGCTCCGCCGGGATTCCTGAGCGGAGTTTTTTTTGGCACAGCCGGGAACACGCGGCTCTGTCGCTGACGCGGTAGTCCGGTTGCACGCTAACGCGTTTATATCGTTTGGCGGCAGATTCGAATGCGTCTTGCCATACAGGACGCTGGCCAAACACGAAAATACTTGAAAAAAGCCTCGTAACCCTGTATTTTTACAGGAAAATATATATTGGAGGTTAAGGTGAGGTATTGCCTTGCACTACTGTTGTGCGCTTTTGTGGCCTACAGCCATGCTGCGCCAGGCCACACTGGCGGTCGTTCCGCCGTTGCGGCGGTGGCGTCCAAGTCAGCGGCGAAGCCGGCAGCCAAACCCGCTGCAAAGCCGGCACCGCGCACAGCCGTGCGTTACGGCAAAAACATGCGCGCGGTCAAGCGTGCCGCGCCGCCCGCGCCAGAGCCTTTCAATCCGGACGTGCTGGACGTGCAATCGAGCGCCGCGCTGGTAGTCAATCTGCAAAGCGGTGACGTGATTTACAACAAAAATGTGAATGCCGTATCGCCGATAGCCTCCATCACCAAGCTGATGACAGCGATGGTGGTACTCGACGCTCAATTGCCGCTGGATGAGCAGATAGTACTGACCGACGAGGATCTCGATCACCTGAAGAATACCGGGTCTCGTTTGCAGCTGGGCACGGTGCTGACGCGCGATGAAATGCTGCGGCTTGCGTTGATGTCGTCGGAGAATCGAGCAGCGTCGGCGCTGGCGCGTGCCTATCCCGGCGGCATGACTGCGTTTCTCCGCGAAATGAACCTCAAGGCCATTGCGCTTGACATGATGCAGACGTCGTTTGTGGACAGCACGGGTTTGTCCAGTGGCAACGTGTCCACGGCGCAGGATCTGGCAAAGATGGTGACGGCGGC